>JBMZAY010000005.1:0-174043 GCA_049611865.1 Crocinitomicaceae bacterium
GTTAAACAATAGATTTTAACCATTTCAAAAAATGGAGCCTATAACTCACTTTAACAGAGAGTTATAGGCTTTTTTTTATTTTTATTTTTTGAGAATAAATCTGGTATGCTTTTTGTATATTTGGGACAAACTTTAAACATTTATTAAAATGAAAAAAATCTTAATGATTGCTGCAGTAGCACTATTAGCTGTTGCATGTAACAAAAACCAACGCGTTGTTAAGAAGTTGGACGGAACTTGGACTGCAACTGAATTCAAAGTTTCTGAGGATGGGGTGACAGTAGATTGGTTGGCTGAAGGCTTTATTAACAGCCTAACAATGACTTTTGATGCTTGTAAATTGAAAGATGATGAGTTCTGTAATGTTACTACGGCTATTAACACAGACTTTGGTGATGATACAGAAGCTGATGTTTATCGTGTAACAAATGACGGAACAACTTTAGAAACAAAAGATGATCTTTCTGCGACTACAATTCACTCAATGGAAATCGTTGACATGACTGGTTCTTATTTAGAGCTTAAAGAAGTTGATGGAGACACTGAAACGGTAGTGAAGTTAGAGAAATAAGAAATTTCGATAATAACAAAAGAAAACCCTATCGTTATTTGGCGGTAGGGTTTTTTAGTTGTTGAAGTTTTTCTTTCAATTCGGCCAGTCTTTTTGCTTTTCCAGGACCTCGAATATTTTTAGCAGATACAGTGTAGTATTCATGAACATCCTCTAAATAATGTATTTGTTTTTTAACTCGTTCCTTTTCGGATAATTCAAGGCCAAACAGCGCCATTTCATCAAAGAGTAACTTTGCAGTTACGTGATAGTCTATTCTTCCCAAATAGTCTAAATCAGCATCACACATAATAGATTCCAACAAATTCTGTGGACGGTTTTCATAAACAGTGCACATAATAATGGATTCGATGATATCAATCTCTTCTTGAGTATACCCAAAATCAGACGCTGCCTCTTTGAAAAGTTCTACAGCGAGCTCTTCATTGTCATGGTATCGAAAAAGGAATCCTGCGTCGTGAAATAATGCTGCGGTGCGGACTAAGATTAAATCGTGTGCATTGATCTGCTCAAGCTCAGCATACTTGATTACAGCCTCTTCTACTTTTTCAGTATGCTTATGCGAATGATAGATTAGTTTGTCATCAAGTTCAGCCTTTAATCGAGTGAGGATGTAACTGCGTATACCCAGGAAATCGGCTGTTGGAAGCTTTAAGCTTTTCCTTAGTGCGACATTAGGTGTGCGTCCTTCTCCGTACAACGAATGCTCTTCTTTAATCTTGTTCAAGAACAATAAATCGGTTTCTCCCTGATTTTTTAACTGGATTTTTCCGCGATAAGTCGTATCGAAATATGGCGCAATTACCTCAGCAAACGCTTCTGTTACGCTTATTTTATTGGGCTTTGAATGTTGTTCACAGCGCGCGGCAATATTAACTTCATGTCCCCAAACATCAAAACTGAATTTATGCTGACCGACAACACCAGCAACGAGATCACCTAGGTGTAGTCCAATCCTAACTTCCCAGTAATCTTTTTGAAAAGCTTTCTGAGTTAGTATTTTCGTTTCAACATAATTCCGTATTTCAATAGCCGCTAAAGCCATGCGAACAGCAGGGTGTGGATCATCTTCAGTAACGCCACCAACAACCATATATGCATCACCAATGGTTTTAATCTTTTCCAATTTGTATTTCAGAATAATCCTATCAAATTGTGTGAAATAACGGTCAAGGGTTTTGACAATCTCCTGAGGATCTTTATTTCTTGTTTTTACAGAAAAGTCAACAAAGTCTGTGAACATAATGGCACAATTTGACTTCTTTTTTGGGCTAGATTTCCCTGAGCGCTGAAATTCGCGCAAAGTCTGACTCGGTAAAATCGTTTCTAATAATTGACTAACACGCTGATGTTTGAAATAGAGTCTCTTGTATATCTCAGTTTTAACATGCACCAAATCAGGATCGAAAGGACGCATGAAATAATCAAAAGTAGTGAGGCCTGCATTTTTACTTACCGTTTTATAAGCTTTTGATTTATTCTCAGAGCTGACTATGATGGTGGTGTTACCAGCGATATTTGAATCGGATAAACCGGAAGTGATTTGCCTAATAAATCCTTCATTTACAAAAGGAAGATCAAGATTTAAAAAGATGAGCACAAAGCGTTTTTGATTTACTAAACGAATGGCTGTTTGTTCATTTTCGGCGATGAATACATTATGTCCCGGCTGCTGAAGAATATCTCCCAATGCCTTTGAAGCCTCTATCTCAGACTCGATCAACAGTATATTTATAATACGATCAAACATCACTGCATATAAAGATATGGATTTCATTATTAATCCACAGTCTATTTCTTTGACATCTCTCATAATAGACGGATTGTCAATGTTTATAGAAATATTCTTAGTATAATTAAAATCTATACAGATATAAATATATAGAATGACAATTGTCATGCGAAATGAATAAATCTGTATTATTTTTGTAAGAGATAACTAACGATTAAAAACGAATAAATATGTCAATAGTAGGTAGAAAATTTCCGAACATTACAGTGAATGCCATGGATGAAATGGGCGAAACTAAAAAACTTAATGTTTTAGATGAAGCTGTAAAAAATAACAAGAAGGTACTTTTATTTTGGTACCCTAAGGATTTTACATTCGTATGTCCAACAGAATTGCACGCTTTCCAAGAAGCACTAGGTGAATTCGAAAAGAGAAATACAATGGTAATCGGTGCTTCAGTTGATACTGCAGAGGTTCACTTTGCATGGTTGAACACACCAAAAGATCAAGGTGGTATCGAAGGTGTTACTTACCCACTTTTGGCGGATACAAACCGTAACCTTTCTCACGAATTAGGAATTTTGGATAGTATCGAACCAGAAGAAGGTGGTTTAATCGAGGGTGATGACGTAACATACCGTGCGACTTACTTAATTGAAGAGGATGGTACTGTATTCCACGAAAGTGTAAACCATATGCCATTAGGAAGAAACGTAAGTGAATTCATTCGTTTAATTGATGCCTATTCGCACGTTCAAAATCACGGTGAAGTTTGTCCTGCAAACTGGGAAGAAGGTAAAGACGCAATGAACGCAAATAGAGACGGAGTTGCTTCTTATTTAGCATCACACTAAAAATATAACTGCCATGTTTGTAGAGTTAAAAGAAGATAATCTGGCACAAGTAGTTGCGGAGAACGATACTGTTTTTGTGCAATACTCTGCTGGATGGTGCGGAAACTGCCGTATCATGAAACCAAAGTTTAAGCGTCATGCATCTGAGCAAGAAGCGGATACATTTGTTTTGGTTGATGCGGAGAAATTACCGGAGTCAAGAAAATTGGCTGATGTTTCTAACCTACCGACGTTTGCAGCCTTTAAAGGAGGTAAATTGGTTGGTCAGGTACAGACAAACAAAGCCGAAGTACTTAAATCGTTTATAGATGAGGTTACCAATAATTAAAAAGGTCAATGAGTTCATTGCTGAGTACGACGAAGATTACGTACTTGAAACCATTGAAACATTGGAAATGCTAGCGGATATTCCTTCATTAAAGGATGAAGAATTGGACGTACTGGGTGAGATGATATCAAATCTTTACGGTGCAATCGAAGTTCACAAGGAAATTGCTGCTGGTACGCCAGAGAAGGAGGCTTTAAATGCTTTCATGAAAAGGGTAACCGGGAGTATCGATCGATAGTCAAGTAAAGACTCAAAAAAGCATAGACCGAAGATCATTTGTAATGACTTCGGTCTTTTTTATTGGGGCATAGTCTAAGCAGACTATATCTCTAAAATTGTAGATTTTTCAATCCATCCAGTATTACCATTGACGCTTATTTCCACCCAGTTTTCGTTTGAGCGTTCGAGGTCAACTTTGGTACCTTCGTGTAAATTAAACGCTTCTTTCGCCGTATCAGAAGGACTTGTACGAACAACAACGCTATCTGATGTGATAATGGCCGAAACGCGATTTAAAAGATATTGTTTGTGATAAGTCGCCAGAAATCCAGTCACATTTAACAATGCAAAAAATACAAAACCAAACGTTAATGCATAGCTCTTAATTCGCCCATTTTTAGTTGTAAAAAAGAGGTAAACAAAAACAGCGAATAGTGCGCAACAAATAATGCTGATCCATGCCCAAAAATTAATTCCTAGAATAAAGAAGTTCCCCCAAAACCAACGCAAAACATCTGAGGAATCAGGTGTTAAATTGTCATACGTTTGCTTTCTTGAAAACTCAAGATTAAAAAGCGCGTTCTCATGTCCTGGATCAAATTTTAGCGCACGCTCGTAGGCCCAAATGGCTTCACCTAACTCTTCTAATTGATAATAGGCATTCCCTAAATTGTAATAGAGTGAAGCGCTCATTTGTTCATCACCAACCAGTCGGGAATAATGATCTTTAGCCGCAGCGTAATCTCCAGCAGCATACGCTGCATTTCCCTCAGCTAATGCTTCTGATTGTCCGAAAGCAACTGTCGATATAAAAAGGACAGCGGATAGGCAAAGGATACTATAAGTTTTTGTCCAGTTCATACATTAGTTTTTCAGCATCCCCAATCGTTTGGGATAAGTTCTTATTGGTGATTGGCGCATATTGTGCCATTTCTAAAGTCATACTGATATTGCGGTATTGCTCAATCAAGGTCTTGTCAATTCCGTTCTGAATCAAGGCGTTTTCTATACTTTTTTGCGATAAATCAGATCGATTTAAGGTCAATTTTGTCATAAAGAACTCCTCCATCGCATTGGTCAATGAGCGCTGCGCAGGTTCTTGTTTACCTTCACCGAGCAATCTTTCTGCCTCTTTCAGTTTTAATTTTGATTTTTTAAGTATTTGGCGTTTATCCATCTCCAAAATTTCACTGGCAGAGCGGTTATCTTTTCTTCTTTTTATGAAAACAAGGATGATTACACTTCCAATCGGTCCTAGAATTAAGAACCAATAAAGCCATGTACCAAAGAATAAATGCTCAATTGTAAACAGTTGGTCACTCTCCTCATCGATGTATCGAATTGAATTTTCTTCAGTTGGTACTTCTTGCAATCGATCAATATCGACTCCAGGTCTTTTCGCCACTTCTATCGTGAAGTCTTCTGTTTTCACAGTGCGCATTTTCTCACTCGCCAAATCAAAATAAGTAAAAGAGTAGCCAGGTATTGTATATGTTCCATAATGCTTAGGAATAACTACAAAGTTATAGGTGACCTTACCACCGATTCCTTTGCGAGTGGCTTTGGTAGATTCTTCAACGTCTGGGTCGAACTGATCAAATTCTGATGGGATGTCTAATTCAATATTACCGAGATCATGCATGTTTCCATTCCCTTCAATGGTAATGGTGATATCCACTGCGTCTCCCATTTTTACTTGATCGTGACTTAATTCACCTTTAACTTCGAATGATCCTACCAGCCCGTTAAAATCCGAACGGTCACTGCCTGGAATATTTTTAATGGTCATTTCCAGCGCATTCGAATAGGTTTCTTTCCGGTAGCGATTAAAGAAATCACGCGAGACGATTAAGCTTGTGAAGTAGGGCTCTAACCTCACTTTTCCGTGTCGCTGAGCAAAGCATAGTTCTTCTCGCAATTCAATCGTATAATAGCGAACGCCATTACGGATTTCGGTTCCAGTTTTGAAGTTCGTACGATCTGGGTTTAAATCTTTGCGATAGATCCCAGTAGCATCTCCCAACTCTAATGTCTCGAATGACTGAGGTTGAAGTCTTGAATAATATTTCAAAGAGGCAATAAAAGGCTCGCCTTCATAAACGCTCGATTTATTACTTGATAAGCGCATAAAGAAATCTTTGTCAACTGCTGGCTGCTCTGATTGCCCACCTACTTTAATTGTGATCGATTCTGATTCCTGTTGATCACTACCACAAATCATTTTTGCTGGAGAAATAATATATGTTCCTTTCTCATTGGCTTGAAGGGTATAAGTCCATTTCGTCTCGAAGCTTTGAGTACGCTGTCCGTTGATTGAAGAAAATGAGCTGGATTGTGAGGTGTATGGTCCGCCTACAACTTTTAACCCTCCAAAGTCTGGTGGATTTAAATTACAATCGTTATTGTTAACGGTTATTTCATAATTAAAACGCTCATAAGTCGTGACAGAACTACTGCTAACGGTTGACTGAATCGTTCGTTGTGAAAATCCAGTCACAACCCCAATGAATAATATGAATAAAATCGTTTTTTTCATTACCAGTCAATATCACCTCCGATACCAGTACCGACTACTTTTTCTTTGTCTAATTCTTCTTGAACCTGCTTTTCTTTTCTTCCAGCAGCTTCTAAAATCCTTTTCGCTTGTTCTTTGGAAATAGGAGTGCGCTTAGGTTTGTTGCCGTCAGACTGATCTTGTTTTTCGTCTTTGTCCTGGCCATCATTGCCATTTTTGTTTTGATCTTGTTTGTCCTGTTCTGAAGGGTCATTTTCTCCATCATTATTCTGATCATCCCCATTTTCCTTCTCGTTCTGATCTCCTTCACTATTTTGATTCTCGTCATTGTTTTTATCACCCTCCTGATTTTCATTGTCCTCCGACTCATTTTGGTCGTTGTTCTGATCATTGGAGTTATTCTGATTTTGCTGTTGCTGCTCTTGCTGTTGCTTTAATAATTGGGCATAAGCCAAGTTGTATCGTGTATCCTCTGCGCCTGGGTTTATTCTTAAGGCTTCTTTGTAAGCTGATATTGCTTCGTCAAGTTGTTGACTTACGAAATAGGCATTTCCTAAATTATGCCATACCCAAGATTCGTCAATTTTCTCCGGTGCAACCGCGGTAATTTTTTCAAATTGTTCTATCGCTTTTTCAAAATCTTCTTGTCTGAAATAAGCGTTACCCAAATTGAAATTCGCCTTAAAATTCAAAGGGGCTGCATCTACTGCTTTCTGATAATAATAAACAGCATCTTCATAATGACTATTTTCATAGGCAACATTTCCCTTGTACCAGTTTTTCTTCAGATCATTCTGTCCGAAACCAGTTGCTACCGTAAATAATATGACAAGCCAAGTATATTTTATCATAGTTCCTGCAATTTGTGAATGATTCCCGAGCGTTTTTCACTAATGAACAGCTCTATGATAAAACAAAGTATTCCTAACCCTAAAAACCATTGAAAGTAGTCTTTATAATCAGTGTACAATTTAGATTCCATTTCAGTTTTATCTATTGATCGGATTGAATCGAGCAATCCCGATAAATTAACATAGGTACCTTGAGCGACGGTATAAGCACCGCCACCTGCATTGGCAACATCCATGAGCATTTGCTCATTTAAACGAGTTGTAACAGTATTTCCTTCACTATCTTTTTTCATGCCCACGTATTGTCCGTTGCGTATGTCGGGAATGGGTGTTCCCATGGGTGTTCCCATCCCAACTGTGCTCACAATAACATTTTCAGCGTATGCTGCTTCAGCCATCATAATAGCACTTCCTTCATGATCTTCACCATCTGATAAAATGATGATCGATTTATTTACGCCGTTTTCAAAATCAAATGATGATAAACATTCGTTAATCGCTTCTCCTATGGCGGTTCCTTGATTACTAATCATTTCAGGAGAAACTGAATTCAAAAAGATTTTAGCGGCGCCATAATCAGTGGTTAATGGAAGTTGAACAAATGCATCACCGGCAAAGAGAACGAGACCAACTTTATCACCATGCAGATTATTCAAGAGTTGCTCTATAGCCATTTTTGCAACCTGAAGTCGATCTCTTTTGGGGTCGAGGTCCAAAGCGCGCATGGAATTTGAAATATCTAAAGCCACCATTATTTCTATTCCTTCAGAAACTGCTTTTGTTGTGCCTTTTCCAAATTGAGGATTAGCCAATGCGATGATTAGAAATGCAAGGGTATTTCTAAAGAAGAAAAACTTCCAGAATGACTTAATAGAAGAAATAGGTTTTGTTAAGAAAGGAATCAAGCGATTATCGGCCAAATTTCCTAGCACTTTGTTTTTCCATTTTAGTAACAGAAAGTATCCTAATATCAGGATCGGTATACCTATAAGTCCCCAAAGAACGGTTTTCCACTCAAAACGAAAAGCATCCACCTGATCAATTAAGAAAAAATACAAGCCAAAGTATATCGACCAGAATATCACTTCCCAAATGATCACTGAGATCAAAATGACACGAAGGTTATATGTGTGGTGATTTTGCTCCATTTAAGGAATACTCTTTAATAAAGTGTTCGTAATAAGTTTGGAAGAAACAATGAGAATAAGTCCCCAAAATAATATCGCATAGTATTTTTCTGGCGGATCAGTTTTAAACTCAAGGACTCGAACTTTTGATTTTTCAAGTTGATCAATTTTTTCATAGATTGCCTCTAATTCTTTTTTGTCTTTTGCACGGAAGTATTCAGTTCCAGTAATTTCTGCGATTTCTGTCAATAATTCTTCGTCAATCTCGACGGGTAGATTTTGCATAGTAACGCCGAATGGGGTTTGCACCGGAAAAGGGGCAAGTCCCTCTTTACCAATTCCGATGGTGTAGACTCGAATACCATATTCTTTAGCAATTTGAGCAGCGGTAATCGGATCAACATCCCCAGAGTTGTTCACACCATCAGTAAGTAGAATAATTACTTTACTTTTCGCGTCGCTATTTTGTAAACGATTAATTGCGGTAACAAGTCCAACTCCGATCGCAGTGCCCTGTAGAACTTTTCCAGATTCTACGTCACTAAAAGCGTCCAGCAAAAGATTATGATCAGTTGTTAAAGGTACCTTCGTATATGCTTCTCCCTCATAAAGAACAAGTCCTATTCGATCGCTAGGACGTTCTTCAATGAATGATCGAGCTACATTTTTTGCGGCTTCTAATCGATTTGGTTTAAAATCTTCAGCCATCATGCTGCCTGAAACGTCCATGGTAAGTATGATATCTATACCTTCAATGTTTTTTCGTTTAAATTCTTCAATATCTTTATCATCATGTGGTCGGGCAAGTGCCAGAATTAGCATTGATAAACCGATTAAAGAGAAAAAGAAATTGAGATGTCTGAACAAAGCAATCCAATTGAATTTTTCAGTGCCGAATGATTTGAGTGTAGACAATTTTATGTCTTTAAACTGGCCAGAGCGATATTCTTTACGAATGTGCCAGAAAATCACAATTGGAAAAATCAAAAAGAGCCAAAACGCTAATTTGTGCGTGTAGGTATATTCAAACAATGATATGTCAAACAGATCAATCTTCATTGCGTTTGGTTCGATTTACAAAGTCTATGGATTTTTGCAAGTAATTAAATGCGTCAATATCGTCGGGAGTGAATTTGGCGAACTTTACCATGTCCGCTTCCTGGAGTATTTTTCGCAAATAAAGTTTGTCTTCTTCACTAATGTTTGCATGGTTCAAATGCAACAAAATTTCTCTTGTTGTCTGTTCCATAGCTCGAATACTGAAGCGGTTTTCAAGGTATAAACGAACTGTGTCGGTGAGCTCTGAGTAATATTTTTTCTTTTGAGGCGATTTCCATTCTTCCTTTTCTTTAAGGCGGTTTAGGATGGTTAATGCCATGATATGTGCCGGAATGACTTCTTTAACAGGTTCTTGGACTGGTTTATTTTGACGTTTTTTCATCCAATAACGCCAAATGAAGAAGGCAATAATCAATATTGCGATTATGGCGATCCAAATCCAATTTTCTTTCAGCCAATCTCTACTTCTCTCAGCAAATGGATAGTTGACAGTGTAAATAGGTTTAATGTCGGCGATACCTTTTGAAGTGTCTACTTCAACTGTTTCAACCGAAATAAACGCCTCATTTGATACCAAGGAAGTGTCGTTATATCCGATCGCTTGTGGAGGAATAATGTATTCACCTGCTTCGAATATGGTAATTAATAATTCTTGCTCTCTCAGATAGGTATGGGATATGCTATCAATCAATTTATCTCGATCAACAGATTGACGCACGACTTCAATATCATTTGTTATGGCGCCATCGAACTGAGGCCAATTTATCAACGCATTGCCGTTTGGGTTTTGATACTCAAGATAGAGGTGCAAAATAGTTTGCTCACCAATGCGCATTTTATGCGTGTCCAATTCGACGTAGGCCCGTTGACCATAACTCGCCCCGAAGTAGAATAAAACTGCTATGGTTAACCAACTCCTCATCCTCTTTTCTTAAACAAATTCATCAGTGGCTTAATGTATCCTTCATCAGTATGAATTTCGGCAAAGTCAGTTTTGGTTTTCAAAAACAATTTTCTAACTGCTTCATCTCTAGCTTCTGATTTTTCCTTATACTGAGCTCTTACTTTTGAGGAAGAAGTGTTTACCCACCTTGAAGCTCCAGTTTCCAAATCTTTAAATCGAGCGACACCCATATTGGGTAATTCTTTTTCAGCTTTATCAGTGACTTTTAAGGCTACAACATCATGCTTTCGTGATGCGATTTTCAAGGAGTCTTCAAACCCCTGATCCATGAAGTCACTCAATACAAAGGCAATACTTTTTTTCTTGATCATTTGGGTAAAGTACTTTAAGCCCAATTCAATGTCTGTGCCTGTTCCTGTTGGTTCAAAATTGATAAGTTCACGAATAATTCGAAGAATATGAGATTTCCCTTTTTTGGGAGGGATGAATTTTTCAATTTTATCTGAGAATAAAATCAATCCAATTTGATCGTTATTCGATACTGCCGAGAAAGCTAAAACAGCGCATAATTCTGTAATTGCTTCCCGTTTTAATTGTTGACGCGTTCCGAACATTCCGGATGCGGAAATATCAACTAAGAGCATAACGGTAAGTTGTCTCTCCTCCTCAAAAACCTTAACGAAAGGTTCATTAAAACGAGCGGTTACATTCCAATCGATCGTTCTTATTTCATCTCCAACTGCATAATCTCTAACCTCACTAAAAGCCATACCACGACCTTTGAATGCCGAGTGGTATTCTCCTGAAAAGATTTGATTAGACAGCCTTTTGGTCTTAATCTCAATCTTTCTAACCTTCTTTATGAGCTCTTTTGTTTCCAATAGATGATTGTTGTGGTGGGATTGACAACGTTTGAATTAAAACGATTTTGAATGAGGAGTTTATGGTACTTCCACCACATCCATGATCTTTCTTACGATATCCGTTTGAGTAATGTCTTCTGCTTCTGCCTCGTATGTTAGTCCAATTCGGTGACGCAAAACGTCAGGGCAAACGGCCCTTACATCTTCAGGGATTACAAAACCTCTTTTATTCAGGAATGCGTATGCTTTGGCTGCTAATGCCATGTTGATTGACGCACGAGGAGATGCGCCAAATCCAATATAAGGTTCCAATTCACTCAATTGATAATCACCAGGTGTTCTAGTAGCGTATACTAAATCAACAATGTATTTTTCAATTTTTTCATCGAGGTATATTTCCTTCACGAGTTCTTTGGCTTTCAATATCTGCTCTAGGCTCACCACAGGATTTGCTTTTGGGAAGCCAGATGCAGAAATATTTTGGCGAACAATAAGTTGTTCCTCTTCTTTCGATGGATAATCCAGATATACTTTAAGCATAAATCGGTCAACTTGTGCTTCTGGCAAAGGGTATGTTCCTTCTTGTTCAACTGGGTTTTGAGTTGCCATAACTAAGAAGGGCTGAGGCAGATTATAGGTAGTTTGTCCGAGTGTTACTTGACTTTCTTGCATTGCTTCTAGTAATGCACTTTGCACCTTAGCGGGAGCACGGTTTATTTCATCAGCAAGGATGAAGTTTGCAAAAACGGGCCCTTGTTTTACTGTAAACTCTTCTTTTTTCTGATTATAAATCATGGTCCCGATAATATCCGCAGGAAGTAAATCTGGTGTAAACTGAACACGGTTAAAACTACCTCCAATCGTATCGGATAATGTTTTAATAGCTAATGTTTTTGCAAGTCCCGGAACACCCTCTAGAAGGATATGCCCATTAGCCAAAAGACCAATCAATAGACGGTCTACCATGTATTGTTGCCCGACAATAACTTTGCTAATTTCATGATTGATTAGATCAAGAAATTGGCTTCCTTGCTGAATTTTCGCATTAATTGCTTCAATAGGATTAGTCGTTCCGCTTGTCTGTAATTCTTCCATAAATCTCTGTAATAAACCAATTCCCAAAGTTACCGAACCCTTTATTTAGCAAGAGTTTTCTCGCTGTTAAAAAATGTTAAGGATTTAATCAGAATAAAGACTGAGCAGTAACAAAATGACTCATTTAAGGTCTTAGCAGTCTGCCAGTCCAACGTCAATTGCTAAGCCACCGGTTGAGGTTTCCTTGTATTTGGTGTGCATATCTTCGGCCGTTTCACGCATGGTTCTCACTACTTTATCCAAAGGTACTTTAGCATCTTTTGGGTCAGAATCAATTGCCATTTCAGCGGCATTGATCGCTTTAATAGCTCCCATCGCGTTTCGTTCTATACAAGGCACTTGCACAAGTCCTGCTATCGGATCGCAAGTAAGCCCTAGATGATGTTCCATTGCAATTTCAGCAGCCATCATTACTTGTTCAGGAGTACCGCCTAATAGTTCGGTCAGGGCTCCTGCAGCCATGGCAGAAGATACCCCAATTTCTGCCTGACAACCACCCATTGCTGCAGATATGGTGGCACCTTTCTTGAAGATGCTGCCAATTTCTCCAGCTACTAGCAAAAATTGTTTCACCTCTTTTAAAGATGCTTCATGGTTGTCAATTACGAGGTAGTACATTAACACTGCCGGAATAACTCCAGCACTTCCGTTGGTTGGAGCTGTAACTACCCGACCCAGACTGGCATTCACTTCATTAACTGCCAGAGCAAAACAGCTTACCCATTTCAGGATTTGTCGAAATTTCACTTCTGTCTTTCGTATCGCTCCTATCCACTCGTTTGCGTTATTGTATTGGTGCTCGCTAATCAGGTTTTTATGGATATCAAAAGCACGTCTTTTTACATTCAATCCTCCAGGCAAAACACCTTGGGTATGACAGCCTTGATACATGCAATTTAACATCGTGTCCCACACGAGTTCCAATTCTTCGTCAATTGACTCCTCATTACGCAATTTCTTCTCATTTTCGAAAACGATTTGCGAGATGCTCAGACCTGTATCATTGCAATGATTGGCGAGCTGGTTGGCGTTTTGAACAGGAAAAGGGTATTGTCTATCGTTTAAGACTTCAATAGCCTTGTCATCGTTTTTTTCTTGAACGATAAAACCACCACCAATGGAATAATAGATCTCTTCTGAAAGTGTTTTTCCACCTAATCCTTTTGCAGTAAATTTCATCCCGTTTGAATGGAATGGAAGGAAATCTTTGTTGAAAATGATATCACATTCCGGGTCAAAGACTATCGGGTTTTTGTCTGCAAGAATTAGCGTTTTGGTTTGTCTGATTTCAAGCGTAATTGCTCCAATTTGATCAACAGGAATTGCCACTGGATCTTGTCCGCTCAAACCGAGTTGAACAGCCATGTCAGTGGCATGTCCTTTTCCAGTCAACGAGAGCGAACCATAAAGATCAACCTGAACCCTTTCGACTTTATCAATAAGATCAGCTTCTTCAAGTGTCTGCAACCAACCTTCTGCTGCTCTCCAAGGACCAAGCGTGTGGGAACTTGACGGTCCGACTCCCACTTTAAGCATATCAAAAACACTGATGTATTCCATTGTCAAATTTAAGTGCGCAAATTTACGCTTAATTCAGATTAACTATATCGCTTTTAGATCTAAATATTTGCGCTTTACAGTGTTTTTAACAATTCCATTCAATTCTTGTTTAATACCATTCAATAAATATCTACGGAGAGATGAAGATAATGTCTTATTTTTACATCCAAAAACATTTGAACATGAAGCAATTCTCGGCGCTATTCGTATTTATTTTTTTTCTCGTTTCTTGCAGCAGTGGAAGTGAGCAGGAGGCTATAGAAAATGATAACCTGATAGACACGACCGTCACAATTGATTCCATGGCATTTTTTAATAAAAAAGTTGAAGAAAACCCTAAAAGTTCAGATTGGCGATATCAACGTGCCGTGTTTTTGCTTGCTAAAGGCGATGTGCCACAATCAAAGGCGGATTTAGAACAAGCTTTGAGACTGGATTCAATAAACCTGGATGCTCGTCTGTTGTACGCTAACTTGCACCTCTCAATGACAAATCTAGATACCAGTAAGTATCATTATGAGTACATCCTTCAAAAGGACACCGCAAATACTGGTGCTTTAATTGGTTTAAGCAAGCTGTATGCTTTGTTGGATAACCCAGCTGCCGCTAATGCTCATTTGAGTACAGCACTGCAGATTGACCCCAATATGGCGGAGGCTTATTTTATGAGAGGAATTATTTATCGAACTGATTTTTACGATACAGGACGAGAAGAGAGCTGGGAGAGAGCTGTATCGTCCTTTCAAACAGCAGTCGAACAAGACCCTGATTATTACTCAGCGTATATAGAAATGGGGGTGATGTATGATCAAAAACAATCTGATCTCGCATTGGAGTATTATAATTCTGCCTTGGATATTTTTCCGGAAAGTCAAGAGGCATGGTATAATATTGGTATGTACCATCAAACGAGAGGTAATATAAACGAAGCTTTAGCGGCATACAAAACAATTAACGGAATTGATTCTACTTGGGCTGACCCATACTATAATCAAGGTTATATACACTTGGTTAAAACTGAAGAACTAGACAGTGCAATCTATTATCTTACATTAGCAACGGAACGCGATCCGCTCTACTTCCAGGCATTCAACAACCTTGGGTTGGCTTATGAGTTAAAAGGTGATATTCCAAATGCCAAGAAATACTATCAAAAAGCCATCGATGCCAACCCAGATTTTCAACTGGCAAAGGATAATTTGAACAGTTTACGTTAGTGATAAAACAACAGCGAAAAAAGATTCGGAATCCAATTGTCCAACAATACCTGATTGAATTGGTATTGCCTTTTGCGGGTTATTTCTTTTTTGATTGGTCTATTATGTTTATCGGGTTTTATTACTTGATTGATCAAATTGTTGGACAAATTCTCTTTTACCGACGGTATCTATGGGTATCAAATAGGGGCAAGGTCAAACATATTCCAATAATTTTTTACACTATTTTAATCCCTTATTTCATAGTGATTCTCGGGGTTGAGGTCTATGCTTTCCAAGGTGTTATGGCTGCTGTAAAGAATGTTGAGTGGTCGGCAATTGTCGATCAATTTTTAACCTTTTCAGCTGAAGAATTGTGGTTGCTTCTTCCAGTGATGCTCTTTGCATATCACGTAATGGATCAGTTTAGTTTTTACGCACCGCGTCGCTATCTTAATTACACAGGAAAGCAATATGGTTTTCTTAACCTCTTGCAGAATACCCTGATTTTGGCTCTAACAATTATCGTTGCTCTAATTACGATCCAGTTTAAATTGAATGATACCTGGTTGCTGATTATCTTCGTCGTCTTGAAAATAGGCTTTGATCTCTTATCGCATCAAGTTTTGACGAAAAGAATACAAAAAACTACCTAGGAGAACTTTACCTAGTATGCTCGCTCATTATTCCCTTCCACGTAATTGATAAATGCTTTATTAACTACTTTGTTTCCTCCTGGAGTCGGATAATTTCCAGTAAAATACCAATCGCCAAGGTGATTCGGACATGCTTGGTGCAAATTCTCGATACTTTGATAAACAATTTTTACTTCAGCTTTTATGTCTGGAGGAGTAAGTAGTTCAGCTATTTTGGCAGAAATCTCTTGAGGAGAAAAAGGAGCGTATATATCCCGAACATGATTTTGAATATCCTCTTTCTTCATTCCTTCTTGAGCTTTGCACTTTTCGTATGTTTCGTTTATGATGTGTTCTTTACCCGTTTCTTTTAGAAGTTCGATTGCCGCGACAAAAGCGATAAAGTTAGCCATTTTAGCCATGTCAATGCCATAACAATCTGGGTATCTAATTTGAGGTGCACTCGATACTACAACTATTCGCTTGGGGTCTAATCGATCCAAGATGCGCAAAATACTCTTCTTTAAAGTTGTGCCTCTTACAATGGAATCGTCAACTACAACCAGATTATCCTTTTGCTCATAAACTGTTCCGTATGTAATGTCGTAAACGTGAGCAACTAGGTCATCGCGTCCATCATCTTGTGTTATAAATGTTCTCAACTTCGTGTCTTTGATTGCAATTTTTTCTACACGCGTTCTTTTCGCAAGTATCTTCTGAAGTTCGTCATCACTGAGTTGATCTCCAGCAGCCCTGATTAAATCAAATTTTACTTTGTTTTGATATTTCTCGAGTCCTTTAACCAGGCCAAAGAAAGCCGTTTCTGCAGAATTAGGGATGTAAGAAAAAACAGACCCATCCACATCACCGTCAATAGCCTCAATTGTGGCGTCAACTATTAACTTTCCTAATTCCTTACGTTCATGATAGATGTCTTTATCTCCGGGGCGAGAGAAATATATTCGCTCAAATGAACATTGCTTTAATTCCCTCGGCTCATTGATCTTTTCTTCAGTTACGGTTCCGTCCTTTTTGATGATAAGCGCATGACCAGGTGTTAGTTCTTTTACATCGTCAATCTTGACGTTAAATGCAGTTTGAATAACAGGTCTTTCTGATGTTACTACACAAATTTCGTCATCCTCATACCAGAAAGCTGGTCGTATACCAGAAGGGTCTCTCAGAACAAAGGCGTCTCCATGCCCCATCAATCCACACATCGCGTATCCTCCATCCCAAACTTCTGAAGCTTTCTTTAATATACCTCCGATGCTCATGTTTTGACCAATCAGATTATATACATCGCGATTTGAATATCCTTTCGGTTTGTACTCACTGTATAGTTTAGAATTTTCTTCGTCTAAGAAATGACCGATTTTTTCAAGCACTGTTACCGTATCTGCTTGCGCTTTTGGATGCTGTCCCAACTTTAAAAGCAGTTTAAACAATTCGTCATTATTTGTGAGATTGAAGTTTCCGGCAACAATTAAACTTCTGGTTTGCCAGTTGTTCTGGCGTAAAAATGGATGGCAACTTTCAATTGAATTTCGTCCAAAAGTACCATATCTTAAATGGCCTAAGAAAATCTCCCCAGTAAATCCTGCATTCTCCTTAAGGTAATTGATATCTTTTAATAGAGCGGGGTCTTTTTCTTCGATCTCAGTGAAACGGCTATTAACGCGTTTAAATATGTCCTGAATTGGTTTTGGGTCAATTGATCGAACGCGACTGATATATCGCTGACCAGGCTCCATGTCCAATTTGATATTTGCTAATCCAGCACCGTCTTGACCCCGATTATGCTGTTTTTCCATTAGCAAGTACATTTTATTTAGGCCATAAAATGCAGTTCCATATTTCTGAAGGTAAAATTCAAGTGGTTTCTTTAGCCTGAGAAGGGCAATACCACATTCGTGTTTGATAGCGTCACTCATGAAGCGATAAACGATTAAATTTGCACTGCAAAAATACGAAAGACTATCTGAATAGAAGACTAAAGGAATTAGATTTTATTTTTTTCAACAGAATCTTTGTTAATAAAATTAAACATTGTACATTTGCAGCCCCTTTTTGGGGGAATAGTATATAAACGAAAAATACAATTAAAGTGGATACATTAAGCTACAAAACAGTTTCTGGCAACAAAGAAACCGCGAATAAGAAGTGGTTGTTGGTAGATGCTGAAGGAGAAACGCTTGGTCGTTTGGCTAGTAAAGTGGCTTTCCTTATCAGAGGAAAACACAAGCCAAATTTTACCCCACATGCGGATTGCGGTGACAACGTAATTGTTGTTAATGCAGAAAAAATTGTTTTGTCTGGTCAAAAAATGGATACAAAACAATACATCCGTCACACGGGCTATCCAGGCGGACAGCGCATCTTAACAGCGCGTCAAATTATGGAGAGACATCCTGAACGTCTTGTTGAAAAGGCGGTTAAAGGTATGTTACCGAAAAACAAGCTAGGCAGTGCTTTGTACAGAAACCTAAAAGTTTATGTAGGTTCTGAGCATAATCATGATGCACAAAAGCCTGAAGCAATTAAATTGGATTCAATTAAATAAGCATATGACTGTAATTAACACATTGGGTAGAAGAAAAACTGCAGTTGCCAGAGTTTACCTTTCAGAAGGTACGGGGAAAGTTACAGTGAACAAGAGAGAAGCATCTAACTACTTCAAAACTCCTGTTCTATTAGAAAAAATCAACCAGCCATTTGCATTGACTGAAACATTGGGTAAATACGATGTTGTTGCAAATGTTGATGGTGGTGGAGTAAATGGTCAAGCGGAAGCATTACGTTTGGGTATTTCTCGTGCATTGGTTGAAGTTTCTGAAGATAACAAACCTCTTCTTAAAGCTGAGGGTCTCATGACTAGAGATTCTAGAATGGTTGAAAGAAAGAAACCAGGGCAGAAAAAAGCGAGAAAGAAATTCCAATTCTCGAAACGTTAATACTCGCACCCAACCGATTCCAATTTGGAATCACCGTTTAGTATCTAAATCGGCAAGATTACGTGATTCGTATAAAAGAAACGTGTGCTACTTGTCGGTTGCTTTGAAAAAAGTGTTCCGAAAATTTGGAATTAGGAAAGTAAAAAGAATGTAAACACTCCCATTATCGGGAAGTAAAAACAAAAAAAATGGCAAGAGCAACATTTGAAGAATTATTAGAAGCCGGAGTTCATTTCGGACATTTGAGAAGAAAATGGAACCCATACATGGCTCCATATATCTTTACTGAGAAAAAAGGTATCCACATTATTGATTTGAATAAAACGATCGCGCAGTTAGACCAAGCATGTGCGGCGATGAAGCAAATCGCAAAATCAGGAAAGAAAATTCTTTTCGTAGCAACGAAGAAACAAGCTAAAGATATTCTTGAAGAGCACATCAAGCCAACTCGTATGCCATACGTGGTTGAGCGTTGGTCAGGAGGAATGTTAACTAACTTTGGTACAATCCGAAAGGCTATCCGTAAGATGACATCGATTGACAAAATGGGAGAAGATGGAACTATGGACACATTGTCTAAAAGAGAGCGTCTTCAATTGTCAAGAACACGTGCTAAATTGGATAAAAACTACGGAACTATCGCTGATATGACGCGTATTCCAGCAGCGGTTTTTGTTATCGATGTATTGAAAGAGCACATCGCCGTGAAAGAAGCGAATAAATTGAATATTCCAACTTTTGCAATGGTTGATACAAACTCTGATCCTAGAAATATCGATTTCGTGATTCCTGCTAACGATGACGCTACACAGTCAATCAGCATTATTTTGTCAAAGATTGCAGGAGCAATCAATGAAGGACTAGAAGAGCGTAAAAACTCTAAAGATAAAGCGAAAGCTTCTAAAGCTGCTAAAGAAGAAAAAGAAGAGGCAGTTGAAGAAAAAAAATAACGAAAACGTTAAATAGACAAAGAAATGAAAATTACAGCTTCACTCGTAAACGAGCTTAGAAAAAAAACAGGTGCAGGAATGATGGACTGCAAAAAGGCACTTGTGGAAGCAGATGGAGATATGGAGACAGCCATCGATTTGTTGCGTAAAAAGGGACAAAAGGTAGCTGCGAAAAGAGGAGATAATGAAACTAAAGAAGGTTTGGTTATCGCTAAAACAATTGAAGGTAATAAGAAAGGTGTTATTCTTTCATTGGCATGTGAAACAGACTTCGTTGCAAAGAATAGTGATTACTATGCGCTTGTAGACAGTCTAGTTGATGCTGCTATTGCTAATAACGTTACTTCAGTGGATGAGTTCAAAACTTCGAACTTTGATGATAAATTGACTGTTGAAGAGAAGTTGACTGAACAAATCGGTGTAATCGGTGAAAAGTTAGAATTGACTAACTTAAATGTAATTGAAGCTGAATCAGTAGTAGCATACAACCACCCTGGAAATCAAATCGCGTCTATCGTTGGTTTGACAAAAGAAGGGGATACTGCAGCTGATGCAGGTAGACAAGTGGCAATGCAGATTGCTGCAATGGCACCAATTGCATTGAATAAGGATCAAGTAGATCAAGAAACAATCGATCGCGAATTGGAAGTTGGTAAAGAATTGGCTATCCAAGAAGGAAAGCCAGTAGAAATGGCTGACAAAATTGCGCAAGGTCGTTTGAACAAATTCTTTAAAGAGAATACATTATTAAGTCAACCTTTCATCAAGGATAATAAGAAATCAGTTGAGCAGTTCTTAAATGAGTCTGAAGCTGGTTTAACCGTCCAAGATTTTAAACGGGTTGCTTTAAAGTAAATTATCAATATTGAAAAAAGAGAGTTTTTTAACTCTCTTTTTTTTGATTTTATTTTTAATAACCAGTAATTTTCTGGCGAAAAACAGGTTGAGTTATACTGAATCGCCAGCCAAATTAATGCTAACAACATGAAATACAAAAGAATACTTCTGAAACTAAGTGGAGAGGCTTTAATGGGTGACAAGCAGTTTGGCATTGATAATAACCGCTTGGATGATTATGCAACTGAAATAAAGCAATTGCATGATGAAGGTGTTGAAATTGCAATTGTGATAGGCGGAGGAAATATTTTTAGGGGAGTACAAGCAGAAGACGGAGGGATGGACCGAACCCAAGGAGATTATATGGGCATGTTAGCCACAATGATTAATAGTATGGCTTTGCAGACAGCACTTGAAAAGCAGGGGCTTTATACACGTTTGCAATCAGCTATTGAAATGAAAGAAATTGCTGAGCCGTTCATTAAAAGAAGAGCCGTTCGTCATTTGGAAAAAGGTCGTGTTGTTATTTTTGGAGCCGGAACAGGAAACCCATACTTCACAACTGATTCTGCCGCAGCGCTGAGAGCGATAGAAATGGAAGCTGATGTGATTTTAAAAGGTACACGGGTTGACGGTATTTACACTTCCGACCCTGAAAAAAATCCAGACGCGGAAAAATATGGCAGTTTAACATTTGATGATGCATACAATAAAGGATTGAACGTCATGGATATGACGGCTTTTACTTTGTGTAAGGAAAATGATGTGCCTATCATCGTTTTCGATATGAATAAAGAAGGAAACTTGAGAAAGGTAGTATCAGGAGAAAAAATTGGTACTTTAGTAACTGTATAAAGGTCGTATTATGGAAGAAGAAATTGAATTCATACTCGAGGGAGCAAAGGAAGGAAATCAAAAATCTATTGAACACCTCGTGGCAAATTTGGAAAAGATTAGAGCTGGTAAAGCTACACCGTCAATGCTGGATAGTGTGGCAGTTGAAGCTTATGGAGCTCAAACACCACTTAACCAGGTGGCAACAGTAAACACACTTGATGCGAAAACTTTAACTGTTCAGCCTTGGGATAAATCCAATTTAGATGCTATCGCAACTGGAATTATTAATGCAAACCTGGGTCTAAATCCTCAAAACAATGGGGAAAGCATTATAATTAATGTTCCCGTTCTAACTGAAGAGCGAAGAAAGGATTTGGTCAAAAAGGCAAAAAGCGAAGGAGAAAATGCAAAAGTAAGTATTCGTAATAACCGTAAAGAAGCCAATGATGGACTAAAGAAGCTGAAGAATGATGGTCTTGCCGAAGACCGTGTTCGTGGGCTAGAAGACGAAGTTCAAGAAATAACAGACAAGGCAATTGTTAGAATTGATGAACTTGTCGCTGTTAAGGAAAAGGACATTATGACGATTTAATCGTGCAACTTAGAAATGATAATAAACGCCATTCTTTGAGATGGCGTTTTTTTTTTGAATAAAAAAAACCTGAAAAGAGCTTACTGATAGTCTTGGTAGCATTTCTCTTTTCAGGTTACCGTGCAAGGAAATTAAAACCAGAAGCAAAATAAATTGCTTTCTGATTAAATAGACGTACAGTTTTGTAAAAGGGTTGTCTTTATTCTTAATCTTTAGACTCAAACTTATATCCTACTCCTCTTAAATTTTTGAAAAACAGTGGGTTACTAGGTTCTTTTTCGAAGTATTTTCTAAAATTTAAAATATAGTTATCGATAGTTCTGCTGGTGGGGAACTTATCTTTTCCCCAAATCTCATCAAGTATAAAGTCCCTCGAAATCACTTCGTTTTTGCGAGAAATCAAAAGTTTAAGTAATGCGGCCTCTCTTTTTGAGATGGTCATTTTCTCTCCATGAACAGTGTTTGCCTCATAGGTGCGAAAGTCAATTTCATTACCACCAAATTCTATACGGTCTATGTCTGTACTACTTTGATTTCGATCGATAAGAATTCCGATTCTGAGAAGTAACTCCTCTAAATTAAAAGGTTTCACAAGGTAGTCATCAGCTCCTGCTTTGAGCCCAGTTATCCTATCGTTTGGGGTGCCTTTCGCTGAAATCATCAGGATAGGGGTTTTACTCTTAGCACGCAATTTTGTGCAAACATCAAACCCATTTATCATCGGCAACATGACATCCAATATTACTAAATCAAAATGAGTATCAAAATTATCTAGCGCTTCTTGACCGTTTTTAGCAACAAGTACATCATAACCTTCCATCTCGAGGTTCAGGGTTAAGACATTTATAAGACTCTCTTCGTCTTCAGCCAGAAGAATACGCTTCATGTTGAAAGTATTTCGTTTATGCAAAAGTACTAATTTTACCATGGATTAGGCACCAATTTGTTAATCCGTTGCAGATGAAAAAAGTATTTATTGGCCTTGGCACTAATTTAGGAGAGAAGATTTTGAACCTCACTCGAGCCGTGGATCTGATTAAAGATCGTATAGGGCCTGTTCTAAGAGAGTCGTCCTATTATCGAACTCCACCTTGGGGTTTTGATTCAACTGAAGATTTTATTAATCAAGTTATACTCGTGGAATGTGAATTAACCCCGGATGATCTGTTAAAGGAGTTAAAACGAATTGAGAGCGAAATGGGGCGTAAACAGCGTTGTGCATCTGATGGATATCAGGATCGATTGATTGATTTAGATATAATTGACTTTAATGGGGAAGTTATTGATGATCCTAATATTACGGTACCGCAAGCGCATCTAGCGGATAGAGACTTTGTTTTGGTTCCATTGAATGAGATAGCTGAGAAATGGAAACACCCACGAACTAATTCTGAGATTTCTGACATGTTAAAAGCACTGGGTAACACTTCTAATATCGAGAAAATATAGGTGTTGCTTCATAGGATTAGTACATTTAGATTGAAATACTCATCAAGTTTTCACTAGGTCAAAAAAAATACTTATTATTGCACTGTTTTTAGGTAATTTAAAGTAAATACAAGATTTTAAAATCAGACAAATGAAAAAGCAAAGTTATAAAGGATTGGCAGCGGTCGCAGTAGCAGCGGCTATGCTCACCGGTTGTAAGCTTATTGGACCAATCGAGTACACTGTACAGCAGGATCCTGTAGAAATGCATGGTGATAGTGTTCGAGTGAATGTAACGGTAAAGGTTCCTGAGAAAGGATTAAACAAGAAAGCTACAGCTGAAATCACTCCAAAACTTGGTAATAAAGCGTTTAAAACGATTACTATCAAAGGAGAAAAAGCTACTGGTAATGGTCAAACGATCAACTTTAAAGCGGGATCAACTTTTAACTACACTGACGTTGTTGCTTATTCGCCTGATTTAGAGGTTGCGGATTTAATGATTACTGGAAAAGTAAGCAAAGGAAAAAAAGAAGAAGAATTAGAGCCAATGAAAATTGCTGACGGAACAATTGTTACGCCGTTATGGGTTCAAAATGATGACAAAGCATTGATTGGTGCTGATAACTTCGTTCGTACGACTGAAGAAACTTACACAGCACAAATCAATTATTTGAAAGGAAAATACAATGTTCGTTCTTCAGAATTAAAAGAAGATGATATCAAGGAATTGCAAGCTTGGTTATCTGCGGCAGCAGCTAATCCTAAAATTGCACCTAAGAAAATGAACTTGATTTCATACGCTTCACCAGAAGGGGAAACTGGAGATAACGATCAATTAGCTAGAGATCGTGCTAACTCTGGTCAAGAAGCAGCAATGAAGATCATTGAAAAATCAGATTTCGAAGCAACTGGAACTTTCTACAATCAAATGCCTAAAGGTGAGGACTGGTCAGGATTTGAAAAAGCTGTTAGAAAATCTGATCTTGAGGATAAGAACTTAATCATCCGTGTTTTAGAAATGACTCCAGACTTGAATAAAAGAGAGCAGGAGATCATCAACATGGCGAAGACTTACAAAGAGTTGGAGAAAGAAATCCTTCCTTCTTTACGTCGTACTCGGTTACAAGTTGTATATGACAAAATTGGTTGGTCTGATGATGAGTTAAAGAATCTTTCGAAAACAAAAGTAGATACATTAACAATCGAAGAATTGTTATTCACAGCTACATTGTATGAAGATCTTTCTGAGAAAATGAGAGTTTACGAGTTGGCTAAGAAGAACTATCCAGAAGATTGGAGAGGTCACAACAACGTTGGGTATGTTTATTACATGCAAAACGATCTTGCTAACGCAAAATCTCACTTCCAAAAAGCAAATGATTTGAATGAAAACCCAGTTACTTTGAACAACCTTGGTATGATTGCTCGTATCGAAGGTGACCGTGATCGTGCTACTGAGTTATTAAACTCGGCTGTAAGCGCTGGTCCTGAAGTGAAGTATAACCTTGGAATCATCGATGTCCAAAATGGTGATTACGCTCAAGCAATTGGAAACTTCGGTGGTGAAAACACATTCAACAAAGCATTAGCTCAAACATTAAATGAAGATTACAGTGCTGCATTGTCAACATTGGATGCTTCTATGGATGCTGAGTCTGCAATCGGATACTACTTAAAAGCAATTATCGGTGCAAGACAAGACAACTTGGATATGGTTGTGAATAACCTTAAGAGTGCTTTCGCAAAAGATCCTGGATTGAAAGAAAAAGCAGCGAAGGATCGTGAATTCCTTAAGTTCGCTGAAAATGCAGCTTTTAAAAATGTTGTAAAATAAGTTACCAAGAAACAAAACATACAAAGCCCGTCAGTCTCAGATTGACGGGCTTTTTTTATTTCAGACATTTCGATCTGCGATTGGTTCTTTGTATCTTTATAGCATAAATCGCTTTGTCAATGATTCAAATAAAGGAAGCCCTCGATATCCTGAGAAGTTCTAATCAAATCCCTAATGAAACGATTATTTCGCTGAAGAACTCACTTGGGCATGTGTTGAGTAAAGATATTCTTGCACCAATAGACTTGCCCGGATTCAATCAATCAGCAATGGACGGTTATGCAGTTTGTCTGAAGGAAGGAGTTGAGTCTTATGAAATTATTGGAGAAGTGGAAGCGGGATCTCCCGATGAGCCAAAATTGTCACCAGGGCAATGTGTTCGTATATTTACGGGAGCAAAAGTACCAGTTACCGCAAATACGGTTGTTCAACAAGAATGGGCCATCGTCGATGGAAATCGAATACAGTTTGATCGTGATATTCAATTGGGTAAAAATATTCGACCACAAGGCGAGCAGATAAAAAGTGGGAATATTGCTTTAGCAAAAGGTCATTTGATTAATGCAGCAAGCATTGGTTTTCTTGCAGGATTAGGTTTGACTGAAGTCGCTGTTTTTATGAACCCGAAAATTCAAATCCTGACAACAGGAAATGAACTTATCCCTCCAGGAAACCCATTAAAAGCGGGTCAAATATATGAGAGTAATTCGGCCATGCTTGAGGCGGCTCTAAGAAGTTTTAATTATAATCAGGTAGACATAGCTACAGTGCCGGATAATTATGAACAAACCGTTGCTTTGGTTAAAAATGCGTTGGAATCATACGATTTTTTAATCTTATCAGGAGGAATATCAGTGGGTGATTATGATTTTGTCCATCAGGCACTCGTTGATAACAAAGTTGAACAATTGTTTTATAAGGTTAATCAGAAACCAGGTAAGCCATTATTTTTCGGTCAAAAAGAAAATAAAATAATAGCGGCATTGCCAGGTAACCCAGCAGCTGCTTTGACATGTTTTTACGTCTATGTTTTACCAATGCTAAATAAACTTTCTGGTAAGGGATTTGAAGAATTGGAAACGGGCAAAGCAAAGATGAGTAATGCATACATAAAAAAGGGGGATCGAGCGTATCTGCTGAAAGCAAAATTAAAGGATGGAGAAATTCAACCACTAGATGGTCAAAGCTCTGCAATGTTGCAATCCTTTGCTTTGTCAAACGCAATAATCCATATCCCATCAAATAAATCAAGTGTCGAAGCAGGAGAAGATGTAGAATTTTACCATATTCCGAGATAGAACATGTCTATAATCGCCATTATTTTAGCTGGAGGGAAAAGTAGTCGTATGGGGCAAGATAAAGGCCTAATGCGTTATCATGGTAAATCGATGATCTTGCACATAATCGAAGCTGTCAAAGAGAGCGTTGATGCGATTTATATTTCAACCAGCAACGCAGACTATAAGAAGTTTGGCTATAAACTCATTTCAGATGATAACCCGGATAAAGGGCCACTAGGCGGAATTGTATCGGTGATGGATAAAATTAAAGCAGATGAATACATTATATTGTCATGTGATGTGCCGCACATTGAAAGAGACTACTTAAATGAACTTGTCTTGGCTGCCAAAGATTATGATGTAACATTAACAATAAAGGATGATCGAATTCATCCACTTATAGCAGTATACAATCAATCAGCTTTGAATCACCTCAAAGAACAGTTAGCTTTAGATAATTTAAAGATGACAACGGCTATTGAAGGATTGAAGATTAATTATCATTTAGCGAAGAAGTGGCCAGTTCAATTGGTTAAGAACATCAACACTAAAAAAGATATTTCATGACTATAAATGTTAGATACTTTGGAAAAATAATTGAGATCACAGGAATGGATAAGGAGTCATGGATAATTGATCAAGATGCCAAATTGGCTGACTTTAAAATGGAACTGATCTCAAAATACCCATCATTAAAAAATGAAACATTTCAACTAGCGGTTAATCAAAAACTGATCGACCTTGATGATCATATACATGAAAATGCGGAGATAGCAGTATTGCCGCCGTTTGCTGGAGGATAGTGATGAACATAGACGCGAAAAGAAGATATAATCGGCATTTGATCTTAGATCAAGTCGGGCCCGAAGGTCAGGAAAAATTAATGAGCGCCAAAGTTTTGGTCATTGGAGCAGGTGGGTTAGGTTGTCCTATTTTATCTTATCTAACCGCTGCAGGGGTGGGCAAGATTGGGATTGTTGATTTTGATAAGGTGGATGAATCAAATTTGCAACGTCAAGTGCTATTTCGCAACGATGATATTGGGCAAAACAAAGCAATTGCTGCAGCGGCACACCTGAAAGCGCTAAACCCTTTAGTAGATTTCCATGTTGTTCCAGAGAGGTTGACGACAAAAAATGCATTAAATCTTTTTAGGGATTATGACCTAATCATAGATGGTACTGATAATTTTTCCACTCGATATCTGGTAAATGATGCGATTCTTATAACGAATAAGCCTCTTGTGTATGGCTCTATATACAAGTTTCAAGGTCAGGTCAGCGTCTTTAACTATGATAATGGCCCCTCCTATCGTTGCCTTTTTCCAGAACCACCAAAGCCTGATTCAATAAAAAATTGCTCAGAAATTGGAGTCATAGGTGTTTTGCCAGGGATTATTGGTGCTCAGCAAGCGAATGAAGCTATTAAAATTATTTTAGGTATAGGTAAACCACTTTCGGGTAAACTAATGATTTACGATGCGCTAAATGCTTCTGCAACAATTTTGAAAATTGAGCGGAACGATGAAATTGTAAAAAATGTGATTGCTAATCGTGATGGCTTTGAAACCTATGATTATGACCTGTTTTGCGGTGTTAATCACGAAGTTTCTGAAGGTCAAATTAGTAAGTCAGCTTTTGAACAACTCATTAATGATGAGACATTTTTGATTATTGATGTTAGAGAATTATGGGAGACTCCTGAATTAGGAGGGGATAATGTTATTCGCTTGCCAGTCGATGAAATAAAGCATAATTTAGCGGTGTTTGATACCGAGAAGCATGTTGTTTTGGTTTGCCAAACGGGAATTAGATCCGCCCAAGTAATGGATTTTTTAGCATCAAAACATGGGATATCAAACTTAAAGGAATTAAGAGGCGGTATAGACGCTTTAAACAAATAGATATGACAAATAAAGTAAGAAAGCCGAAAAGCGTATTCATTGAGGGACCAATTAGTCCAGAGAAGATTGCAACCTCAATCGCGAATCATCAAGTTAAGACCAACATAGGCGCGCATGATATTTTTTTGGGACAAGTGCGTGCAGATGAGATCGATGGTAAAACAGTTACTGCAATAGATTATTCAGCACATGTTGAAATGGCAGAGCAAGTGTTTCATGAGATCCGTGAGTCAGCATTTGAAAAGTTTGATTTGACTTGTATGCACATATATCACAGTCTTGGTAAAGTGAATACTGGAGAGCTATGTCTTTTTGTTTTTACATCCTCTAAACACCGCAAAATGGCGATGGATGCCTGTCGATATTTAGTGGAAGAGATTAAAGCAAAGGTTCCTATTTTTGGAAAGGAGATTTTTGAGGATTCCTCTCATCAATGGAAAGTAAACAGCTAACTTATTCTTATGGTTAATATCACAGAAAAATCAAATACGCTTAGGGTAGCTATTGCGACGGCTGTCGTTAAAGTGAGTAAGTCTGAAACAATAGAGACAATACAAAACCGAACGGTTCCTAAGGGAGATGTTTTTGAAATGTCTAAAGCCGCTGGTTTATTAGCTGTTAAAAAGACGCCAGATCTATTGCCGGATTGTCATCCTCTACCTATTGAATATACATCTATTTCTTATCGAATTGAAGGATTAGAAATTCATGTCGAGATGGAAGTTCACACGATCTATAAAACGGGTGTAGAGGTTGAAGCAATGCATGGTGTAAGCGTTGTTGCCTTGAATATGTATGACATGCTTAAGCCAATTGATAAAGGTATTGAGATTGGTACAATAAAATTACTACGCAAGAAAGGTGGAAAGACCGATTTCAAAAGCAAGTTTTTATCTAAAAAGAACTTAAAGGCAGCTGTCATTGTTTGCTCGGATACCATTTCTGCGGGTCAAAAAGAAGACAAAGCAGGTAAGGTTATTCAAGAGAAATTAGAAGGATACGGAGTGGAAGTGATGGATTATTCTGTTATCCCGGATGAAAAAGAAGCCATAGAAAAGGTATTCTCGAAACATGTAGATGCCGGTATAAATATGATAATTTACACAGGTGGTACAGGACTTTCGATTCGCGATGTAACGCCTGATACCCTAGAGCCATTGCTTGACAGAAGAATTCCAGGTATTGAGGAAACCATTAGACGTTATGGTCAAGAACGTATGCCTTACGCGATGTTATCACGCAGCATAGTAGGAGAAAAAAATGGTACATTGGTGATGGCTTTACCGGGTTCAACGAACGGTGCAAGAGAAAGTATGGATGCTGTTTTTCCGGAAGTATTGCATGTCTTTGGTGTGCTTAAAGGAGGCGGCCATTTCTCGGTAAGCTCGAAATGACCACGGCAGGCTCGAAATGACCACGGCAGGCTCGAAATGACCTCGGCAAGCAATTTTTATCCGATTTTAGAAGGATTACCTTTGTAGGTTTTTAAATTCGGACCTTTTGATACGATATAAACGATCGGTGCATTGATCCTTTTCATTAAAATAAGATCGTTCAAATTTCATACAGCGCTCAATAATTTTAATTGAGCCGATATTACGTTCGTCCACTTCGGCAATTATTTCCTTTATACCCATTGCTGAAAAGCCATGATACAGAAGAGCAGGAAGGATTTCTTTGCCGTAGCCATTGCGCCAATATTTTTCTAGGAATCGAAAACCTATCTCATCCTCCATATTTCCCGTCTCATCTGGTTCAGATTTAACGAAGGCACAAGTGCCAATAAATGCCTGATCTGATTTACGTTCAATCGCCCAAACCCAAAAATCATTATCTCTTGTTGAATATAAAGCAAGAACTTCTTCCAGATCCTTTTTGTCTTCTTCAAATGATTTTGCAGGCGAGTCGGTATAACGCATCACGTTCTTGTTTCCTTGCATTTCATGGAAAGGTATTAAATCTTCTGGTGTCAGTAATCGTACCGTTAGGCGCTCAGTTTCGAAAATCATGCGCTAAAAATAATAGAACGATATGATCTAACGTTACAGAATGATAGAAATACAATCTTCTAAAAAATCATTATATTGAAATTCTAAAATCTGGACCTATGAAAGCAATGAATATAATTGGAATCGTTTTAACAGTGGTACTTGGAGTTGTTACAGCTTATTATATCGATGAAGTTAGTTCTGCTTATTGGGACAGCTTTTTCAGCTCTTTGGATTATGGCTCTGACTATGGTTTCTATGACTACGGCAGAAGCCCCGGAGATTTAACATTTGAAGCAGGGTTGTTCATGATGTTATTCATTTTATTTTATTCGGCACTTTACATTTCTAATATTGTAAAAGTGAAAACAACCACGACGAAAGTATTGACGATTATCGGTATTTCATTGACCTTTATCATGCTTTTGTGGGATGTGCTAATGCTCATGTCTCCAAGAGGAATTTCTTTTCATGAAGTAGGTCCCGTCTATATTATTTGGGGCGTCATCAATCTGGCCTTCTGTATTGTGTTATTGGTTCAAGCAGTTAAATATGGTAACCGTAGAAAGAAAACAGGAGTAGTAGTGGAAAAAGAAATAGTTGACGTTGAAATAGAGTAATTATAACTGTCCTTTTTTTAACTGCTCGAGATAATCGTTTTTTCCTTGACAAGTCTCGCAAAATGTGTTTCTCAATTTTTCATGATCAAAAGCCTGGAAGGGTATGCCGCATTCATGCATGAACATGTTACACCAAGTTTCAGGCGAGATGTTCTGCGCGAGTTGTACTAGGTTTGTATAATAAATAGACGCGCCTTCACTGGATGGATGCTGATAACTAAGAGGCACAATGTATTGCAGCACTTCAGGTTTGTCTAAATAAGGAATGGCTAATGTTTGAGCTTGGAAAATGTTATTATAAGATACAGCCATACGACACATATTTATTATTAGATCTACACTTACTGAATCATTATTTGAATAATATAGGCCGACTTGGTTCAATGCTACTTCTGCATTCTTTGAGAAAGCCTCGGGATTTTCTGGGAATACATAGTTGAGTAAAAGCATGTTTAGATTAAAATTGAGAGACTCAATATTTGCTCTTGCAATTGAATCATCGTAATAGAAGTTGCGCAACGGTTGGAGAATATCAAGAACATCCTGAATAGGATCTAATTTGAAGTTTTTATTCTCAATGATTTTCCGGGTTTTAAAATAGGCCAAATTATACCAAAAAATAGGAGAAGGCTTCTTTAATGGGAGGAGAGCTAGCCCTTCCATTAACTCTTCTCGGATGTTCATCCATTGGGAGTTATTTGTAAATGAATGATACATTTCATAACCAAATAGCAAATATTTCTGAGCTAGGTCGAGATTAGTTTTGAAAACCTCCGGCATCGTTACGGCAGCGAAAACAGACGTGTCTAGCTTCTGATCAACGACTAGTTGATGTGCCCAGGTATAGTATCGGTTGATACTGTCCAAATAGGTTTGAATTGATAAATTGTTTTGAAGAGGCGCCTGCAATTTCCGCTTATATTCATTGATTTGATCAATGACAAGGTAGGGTGTGTTTTGGTCATTTGCTGGGACACGAATGTAGAGCGCAATTTCAGCTTTTCTTTCAGCTTGCAAAAAGCGCTCTAATTCTGATCGCACTATGTCATCCTCCAAAGCTTTAATTAGTTCGGGATGACTCAGTTTAGCCAAATTAAGATATTTTGGATGACCTAGCATAGTAGCGTAAAAACTGTCCCAGCTTATGGCTGTTTCGACAGATGCGTTAATCCGTTGTTGCTGATTTTTCTGCCATACATTCAAGATGTTGTTCGCTCTTTTATCTGCTAAATTTAAGTTGGCGATAGAATCTCCCTCCACGGAAGCATAGGCTTTGATCCAGACCGAATCTACGATATAGTCAATGTCTTTTAAGGCCTTAACAAATGGTGTAATGTCCTCAATTTTATAATTCGATTTGCCTTGCTAAAACGGAATTGAAAAATGCTGTTCTGAGGCCTTTGGTTTAAATGATGCCGGTTCGGATTCCGGAGGTAACGGCATAAAATGAATAGCAACTGTGTCATTAAACAATCCACCGCAATAATTGGTAAAATAATCAACATGACAAATCTGTCCGTCTTGAATATAGAGCAAGTTGTGTGCCCATAGTCCGTTGACATCTTTTGGTAAGCGACCAAGGTTGATTTCATAATACTCACTGGTGTATTGAGCGCTTTTATATTTAGCAAAACGATTTTTAATCTTTACAGAGTCTGCACCAAACAAATAGGATAAGAATTTTACTTCTTTTTGCTTTTTTCTTTTTTTATAACCTTTAATTAGATCATCCCGAAACAATGGCTTTAGTATTTTTCCGTTTGTTTTTAGCTGACCATTTCGTCGACCCGGTTTTTCATAATATTCAGAATTGCCACAAGCGTAATCTTTATATTCCGCAATTTCAACAGCAAATCCGTCCTTCTTATCTTGGATCATTTGATCAACATAAGTTGCGTTTTCTACCCGGAGAATAAAAACATTTCTTCCAGGTTCAAATCGTAATGTAATAAACGGTTTTTCTCTGACCATTTCTAAGCACTCGTCACATTTTTCAAGTTGATCGTGCTGTAGACCCCATTCATATTTATAGTTTTTCAATAAATCTCTGCGAATCCCAGTAAAGCTAGCGACCTTAGTTTCTGGTTTGTACTTTGAATAAGTAAAAAGCGTTTTGGATTCTTTGAAATCAAAAACATAAGGGACTTGTGCGAACTTTTGGCAAGCATAAATTTGTCCATCTTTATATCCAACTGCGAGACCTGTAACCTGGTAATTTGGATTAATGATGTTCTTAAAATGTCCTTCTGAATTAACCCAGCCAGAGACAATGTTATCTGCTAGCCCACCATAACTATTCGTGTTAAAGTAGATGTATCCTTTTCTTGAAACATTCTTCTTGACCTTACTTTTTACATTATCGTTCGCTCTCGTTTTTAAAACATTTTCGCCAACTAAATAATGTGGAGCACCATAAAAACTGACTCTGTGTTGAGGAGTTTTATAATCTTCATTATTGTCTTCGTAATGAGTCAGCCTTCCATTCTGTTGCATATAATTAGCATGGTGACGGGCTGCCATATATAAAATGGAGTCGTTGACGAGTGGGGCGCAATCATAATCATTACGAACACTGTCAATCTTTATTTTGATCAGGTGTTCGAGATACTTGATGTTCACATGTCCAGGATCGATAATATCCGCTGGGGTTTGTCCAAAACTAAAAAGTGTTCCTAAAACAAATGTGAGTAAAACTAAATATCGTCTGAGCATGAATGGTGCAAAAATAAGCAGTTATCTATAGAATGATGTAATAAACTTCTTGAGGTAACCTTTCTTTTAATAAGACAGATATACTTACGCAATATCTTTCTAGATATTGTGCTTTACGCTCAGATCCTTCCCAATAAATTATCCTCAAGTTCAAAACCTTCCGCAAAGCTTTTCTTCGAAAGTCTTTTGTATTCAACCAATGCCCATAGGATAAACTCTTTAACAAAAGGAATGTCTTTTTTCGTAACATTAGGTTGATACTTTTCAAGAATAGCATTAAGCGGGGAAACGCTTTCTATAGCTTTGTGATATTCAGCATCTTTTGCTTCATTGAGCAGTTCAAATCCAGGATTGTTTATAAACCATTCAGTCAATTCGTCAAAAACACCATACTCACCATCTTTAGAAAGCTTTTTAATCGTGATAAAGTATTCGTCGAACAATGCTTTAATTGCATTTCCTATGAGCATTTCGGCAACCTTTTCTGAACCTTCCTGCTCTCCTTCATAGACCAATTCCACTTTTCCTGTCAGCGCAGGAATGATCCCCATTAAATCATTCATGCGAATGGAGGTTTTATCCTTACCGGATTTTAAAAGTCGTAATTCAGCAGTACTGATGAGGTTTTCAAACGCAGTGATTGACATACGAGCTGAAATCCCACTTTTCACATCAATATACTCGCTTTTGCGTGCTTCAAAACCAATTTGTTCTAAAAGCTCTTTAGCAAGTTCAGGAACATGAATTTTGGCTGATAGTTCAGGAGCCACTTTCGCCTCTTGATTGGTGATGGCACGCGCGATGTCACGATTAACAGGATAATGCGTCAAAATTTGCGACCCAATACGGTCTTTGAGTGGTGTCACAATGCTTCCACGGTTTGTATAATCCTCTGGATTGGCGGTGAAAACAAAGTGAATATCCAGTGACAAACGAATTTGAAAACCCCGGATTTGGATATCCCCTTCTTGCAGGATGTTGAATAATGCAACTTGGATTCTTGCTTGCAAATCAGGCAATTCGTTGATCACGAAAATGCAGCGATTTGCGCGCGGTATCATGCCGTAGTGTATAACTCTTTCATCAGCATAAGATAGCTTCAGGTTCGCTGCTTTGATAGGGTCAACGTCACCAATTAGATCAGCTACTGTTACATCTGGTGTTGCCAATTTCTCATAGAAGCGATCCTCACGATTCAACCAATTGATTGGTGTGTCATCACCCTTTTCTTTGATCAATGTTTGGGAATAATGAGATAGGGGGCTTAAAGGATCATCATTAATTTCAGAACCCTCAACCACCGGAATCCATTCGTCTAGTAATCGTACCATACCTCTGGCAAGCCTCGTTTTTGCTTGACCTCTCAAGCCGAGCAAGTTTATATTGTGCTTTGAAAGGATCGCTCTTTCAAGCTGCGGTAAAACGGTAGCGTCATAACCAATGATACCTTCAAAGCTTTTTTCACCTTTGCTCAATTTAGCCATCAGGTTTTGGCGTAATTCTTCTTTAATACTTTTACTCTGATAACCAGATGCTTTTAATTCACCTAGTGTTGATATTGCTGGTTTTTCCATTCTTTATTTCTTTTTGGATATTAACCTCTAATGCGTTTTTTTCTGTTCTGCTCGTAGTCTTCAAAAATCATTTCGCCTAAACCTTTGAGACCTGTATAAAATGCCTTCCCTCTGTTGGCAGCTGTAAATTCTTGAATAAATTCCATGAGGTATTCATCACGGGCAATCATAAAAGTTGTGATTGGTATCTGTAATTTTCGTGCTTGACGCGCCATCGTATAGCACTTTTCCGTAACACGCGGATCGAGACCAAAACTGTTTTTATAATACTCACCGTTGGGCAAACGGAGGCAGCTTGGTTTGCCATCGGTAATCATGAATATTTGTTTGTTGGTATTCTTTTTTCTTCTGAGCATGTCCATTGCTAGTTCAAGTCCGGCGACGGTATTCGTATGATAGGGTCCAACTTGAAGGTAAGGCAGGTCTTTGACTTTAATTGGCCAGGCGTCATTTCCAAAAACGAGAATGTCCAATGTGTCTTTTGGATATCGCGTTCGTATCAATTCAACCAGTGCCATGGCCACTTTTTTTGCCGGAGTAATTCTGTCTTCGCCATAGAGGATCATGGAATGGCTGATGTCAATCATCAGAACAGTACTCATTTGTGCTTTGTGGTGCGTTTCATTAACGATCAGGTCTTTTTCATGTAATTGAAATTGATCCATTCCGTTATTCACTTGGGCATTTTTAATGCTCTCTGTCATGGCAATTTGAGAGAGACTGTCGCCAAACATATAATCGCGGAACTCGCCGCTTTGCTCATTTCCAGCACCCAAATGCTTTGTTCTGTGATTTCCTCTTCCTGATTTTTTCAGTTTTCCAAAGATTTGCTCTAAGGCATTCTTGCGGATTGCTCGTTCGGTTTTAGCAGTAATTGATAAACCACCTTTACCATCAGGATCATCTTCTTTTAAGTATCCTCTTTTTTTAAGGTCTTCGATAAAGTCTTCTAAGGTATATTCATCTGTACTCAATTTGTACTCTTTGTCGAGATGCGCCAACCAATCTAAAGCTTCATCTACATCTCCAGATGTATAAGTAATTATCTCCTTGAATATCTCGAAGAACTTGTCAAACCCTTCTTTTTCCGGAGCATTAAATTCCGAGAAAACAAAACCCGTTTGCGTCTTCTTTTTTTGTGTTGCCATGTCGTATGTAATTTAACAATTTTGACACGGAATCGTTCGTGAAATTTAACTGATTTTCATTCCAAAAACGCAAACATCATCAATTTGCCCAAAATCACCAGACCATTTAAAGAATGCTTCTTTCAGCATTTTTTCTTGTTGTTCAACAGGGAAACTGCTGTATGAATGAATGAGGTTTTTGAAATTTTTAGTTTTTAATTTCTTTCCCTTCTCTCCGCCAAATTGATCTGGGTAACCATCCGAAAAGAGATAAATTTGGTCACCTTCATCCAGTGTAATGCAATGGGTCGTAAAATTACCCGATCTTTCAAAGTGTCCAATGGGTTGTTTATCAGCCTTTATCTCTTCGATTTCACCACCTCCGTTTCTTATGATCCATAAAGGATTATAGGCACCAGAATAGGTCAATTCACGACCTTTTAATCGGCACAACGCAATGTCCATACCATCTCTTACTTCGTTCGATTTACTGCCGAATTCTTTCAAGACAATTTCACGTGTTTTTTCTAAATTATCACCAGGGTTTGTTAAACCAAATTCGTTTACAGCCTTGTTTAATGCATTATGGCAAACAACGCTCACCATTGCTCCAGGAACGCCATGGGCAGTGCAATCGGCCACAGCAAACAGAACCGTATCATCTTTTTCCTCTAACCAATAGAAGTCGCCGGCGACAATATCCTTTGGAAGATACAAGACGAAATACTTCTTTAGGAGCTGATTCATTCTTTCCCGATCGGGTAGAAGAAGAGCTGATTGAATTCGCCTTGCATAGTTAATAGAGTCTAGAACTTCCTTGTTTTTTTCTCCTAAGATCGCATTTGCTCCGTCCACCTCAATTTTCTGTGCTTCAATAATTGCATTTTGCCGTCGTGTAACACGAAAGCGATTGAAAAGGAAAAGGCTTAGGAGTGTGACAAGAAATAATCCCCCGCCTAGATAATACGTTTGTTGCTGACGTCTTTTATTTTCAGATTGCTCAGCTGCCAATTGTGCGTCTTTGATTCTTGCAGCATCCGCAGCTTTAATGCTGTCAGCTTGCGCTTTTTTCTGATATTCGTAACGCATTTCGATACGCAACAAAGCTTCCTTGTCTTCATCGCTGGAAATACTGTCTTTTGTAGCCAAATATCTTTCATGAACGACCAGTGCTTCTTCGAATTTTTTGGACTCTTTGAGTACTTCATATAGCTGTTTTGCGGACTCAATGAATTGTAATCTCAAATTGTTATCATCATTTAGGTTGTAAGCTTTTCGAGCATAAACAATAGTCTCTTTTAGCTGCCCTTTTTTGTTATGAAACTTGCTTAATCCGCTTTAGGCATTTGCTACACACTCATGGCAATTTACATTTTCTGAATAGTCTAAGGCTTTTTGAAAATAGAAAGCTGCATCTTCCATCTTCTCATAAGTCATAAGTATGGAGGCATAATCACCATAAATCTTAGCCAAACCAAGAGAGTCATTGATCTTCGTTTCTCTAATTTCTATGGCTTTTAGATAATTTATTTCAGCGCTGTCTAATTGATTTAGATTCTCATAGACGTTTGCGATATTGTGGTAAGTAGTAGCTGTGTTTTTTCCATCATCTTTGTCAATAAAGATTGACAGTACGCGTTTATAATGTTCGAGTGATTTATCATAATTTTCTTCGTAGTAATAGATGTTGGCCATATTACCATTATAAACGGCTTCACCATTCCCGTTTGGAAAATAATGCGTTAGCGGTTTTAACTGTTCATAATATATACGCGCCATCTATAGATCCCCCAAAAAATAATAGGAGGTTCCGATAGTATTGTAGATCACAGCAATTAAACTGCTATCGCCATTATCGATGGTTAATTTTTCGAGATCGTATGTGTAATATAAAGCGCTATCTGGTTTAGAAAAAATGAGTGACCCCCAAATGTACTTATTCAATGCGCTGATTCTTTCCGTGTTTGAAAGGGTTGTATCTTTCCATTGATTTAAGTCATCGTAATCTGCAGATCTCGCAGAAAGCGTGATTTGAAAAAGAGAAATAGCCAGTAAAAATAGCCTCATGTGTTGGTTCGGTTTTCAGAACTACAAGATACTAATTTGTTTTTAGGGGATGCCTTATTGATCGTGCAGTTTTTTGAGGAATTTGTTGGCGTTTTCTAAATGATTTTCCAAAACACTTTGATCCATTCGATCTAAGTTTCGTATGAGCATTGATAACCTGGGGTTTGAATTAAAAAAATCACGTTGAGTGAACATAAATCGCCAAAATAATCCATCCCAGATTTCTTGCCAATCTCCTTTAGGAAAATTGCTCATTTTGCGCAGATAATTACTTCCGCTAATGTATGGTTTGGTTGCGAATAGACCGCCATCAGCAAATTGACTCATGCCATATACATTCGGCACCATAACCCAATCATAAGCATCGATAAATAGTTCCATAAACCATTGATAAACGGCATCTGGATCAATCTCGCATAAAAGCATAAAATTACCCAAGACCATTAAACGCTCGATGTGATGGCAATAACCACCCTTTAGTACTTTTTTAATGGTGATGTCGATTGGCAAAATCCCTGTTTCACCAGTATAGAGAGCAGCTGGCATTGGATTTTTAAAATTCCAAAAGTTTCGGGTGCGTTGCTGAACATGTTTGGAATTGTACATGCCCCTCATAAATTCGCGCCAACCAATAATCTGCCGGACAAAACCCTCTGTCGATTGAATAGGAACGCCATTCTTTTCTGCATATTCGATGGCCTTGTTAACGATATCGAGCGGTTCTAATAACCCTACATTGAGCATTGGTGTCAAGACGCTATGATGAAGTATATTTTCTTCTTTAACTATAGCATCTTCATAAGGTCCAAACTCATGAAAACGATAGGTAAAAAAATCGTTTAGCCAATGCTCTGATCCATCAAAATTATAGGGGTACAAAGGTTGTTTTGTGAGCTCACCATAATGATCACCAAAGTGTTGATCGACATAATCAACTGCTTCTTGAAAGTATTCGTCCGCGTTTGGATATTGGATCGGAGGTGGTGTTTTTCCCTTCGGGTATTTTTTTCTATTCTCTTTGTCATACGTCCATGAACCTCCAGATGGATTACCATTGCTATCGATTAAGAGTTGAAGTTTTTTTCGCTCTTGTTTGTAGAAAGTGGTTTGAAAAAATGTTTTCTTTTCAGGTTTAAAAAAATGATTTAAAGATTCTTTATCATTAATGAATAATGGGTTTTTGCAATAAGCTATCGAGACATTATTTTTTTGACATGCACTTTTGAGGTGCTTGTCCAGCCAAATATCACTAGGGTCAGAAACAAAAACAGTTTTCACACCTTGCGTTCCAAGATGATGAATTAATTTTCGGATATCTGCCAGTTCGTCAATGGCATCTATATAGCGCACATCATAACCAATATTCTCGATATAGGTGGCATACGTTCTCATGCTTGCACGATGGAAGGCAATCTTTTGCTTATGAAAAGGGTATTGCCGAAAGAATAGAAACTCTTCTATCAAATAGACAGTACGACCAATCTTTAATGCAGGGTGGTTTTTGAATAATTGATGTGGAAAAACGATGCTAATTTCCATCTTACTTAAATTCGGGAACTTCGTTAGGTCGCGCAAAAGGAAATGTATTGAGTTTTTCCAAACGGTAGTAACTATTTAATCCGCCAATTCCAACTGAATTTGTCACAGCAAGATCAACATATCCCTCTTCACTCATAGCTTCGTCTGGAAAATAGAGATGTTCAATTTGACCTATCACCATTTTTGTGTTGTTCGCTTTAATCGGTATACTTTCAATGAAGCGCATACCCATTTTTACATGACTTTCTTTTACGTATGGAGCTGGGAAGTCATTGAGATATTCCTCCGTCAATTTGCAAGTATCAAATTCTGAAATATGGCGATCGAATTTTGCGGAGGTGTAGTGAGCATTTTTAATAAATGCTGGATGAATGTGATTGATCGTATATCGCTCAGTTTTTATAATGTTTTCAAAGGTGTTTCTAGGTACTTCTCCTTCTGGTCTTAGGATGAAACCTAGCAAAGCAGGGTTACTTCCAAGGTGAATAACAGAGCTGAAAATAGCCAAATTAGTCCCGTTGTGTTCCGAGGCCGTTCCGATTAAATTTCCAGCTTTAATTCCGGTAATAGAATTGATAATATTCAATCGTTTAATGCGGTTCGTAGCGCCAATTTCTTCTTTCGATAAATACATTTTAGTTTGATTTTGGTCGGCTTGGCCGGGTATGTTTTTCTAAAATTCTTTCTTTTTCTGTTTTTACTTTCTTAAGTCTTCGATGACCCCAAATTTTTTGACGGGCAAGTTTTCCACTTTCTTTCAAATCGACAAGTGGGGTAGGGTATGTTTTGCCGATTTCGACCCCACAAAATACTTCGTCTATTCCTGTCATTTTCCACGGTTCGTGAATAAAAGCTTCTGGCAAATCCCTTAGTTCTGGCACCCATTTTTTTATGAACAATCCCTTTGGGTCATGTTCTTGTGATTGTTTGACGGGGTTATATATTCTAACCGTATTGATACCCGTTGTTCCCGCTTGCATCTGAAATTGAGGATAATGGATACCAGGCTCATAATCTAAAAATTGCTGTGCTAGATGATAAACACCTGTTCTCCAATCGCAATCCAAATGGTGGCATAGAAAAGAGACGACCATGGCTCGCATTCTAAAATTGAGCCATCCTGTAGATATTACACATCGCATGCAGGCATCTACCAGCGGATATCCCGTTTTCCCAAGTTTCCATGCACGAATGAAGTCTGGATTATTGCTCCGATCCATTGATTCATAACCTCGATTTACGCAGCGACTTTCGTAATCAACCTCCATCTCAAACTTTTGAATAAAATGACAATGCCATTTGAGTCGTGTCAAAATTCCATTAAAAGCACGCTTATTAAAATCATAGTTTTTGTGGCCGCGAATGAAATGAAAAGCCTGTTTTATAGATAGATTTCCCCATGCAAGGTAAGGAGAAATTCGACCGCAAGACTTTGTACTTTCCGCAGGTTTTGAAATGTGTTTAGCATAATTACGTCCTCGATCCATAACGAATGACTGAAGGTACTTCCATGCCTGTTCTTCACCTGCCTTTTGCATAATGGCTGGATAGTTTTTCATCCTTTTGATGAAATCTTCTTCGAGTGGAAAAGGTGAATTTATTTTAATTTCTTCCTGAACTTCGAAATAGTTTTTGATCACGGGGGATTTAATGTTTTTGTACCACTCTTGATCCCAACCTACACGGTTTTTTATGCCGCGCAGTATTCCATCGCGTTGCGCCTCCACCCATTCAATATCATTGTCTGTTAAAAGAGTTGCAATTCGTTTATCTCGTTTCCATGTTAAGGATACTCCACTCTCTTTATAGCTAAATACGGTGTTTATATTGAATTCATCAATTAACCATTTGAATACGTCCTCGGCATCGGCATGAAATAGAATAGGGGATTTATTATAAGGTTGCAACGCCAATTGCAGCGATTTTGCAGAATGATATTGGAATTGAAGATGTCGATCAGAAGTATCAGGATGCTGATATAAATTCGGCTCAAACAAAAAAATACTCAGGTAAGGCAGAGAACTTGTCTCAGCCAACTGGAAAGGATGATGATCTTGTGATCGCAAATCCCTTTTTAACCAAACAATATTGATCTCCTTTTTCATTACCATTGAACAGTTTTCTTCCCTTTGTTCCAATAGCGAAAGAAAGACGAGTGATATCCGCTGACATTAAAGATTTTATCATAATTGTAAGCGGTTCCTTTGAAATGTGTTGAGAAAGGATGCCTCTTAAAGTGTACGTTTTCTATATTATTGGCTTCAATGAGCTCGTTAAACTCTCCAACATGGATTTGTATGTTGGGTATGTTTTTGCTCAAATTCAACACAAATACAAGTACTTTATCTGATATCGGGTATTGATCAAAATGTGAAGGTTCGAGCAGTAGAATTCTATTCGCAGTAACATCATTCAGCCAATTAGGATCCAAATTGTAGCTGGTGTAGATTAGGGTTGGTAATGTGCTGTCAATTTTTAATGGGCTGGTCTTTGGCAGATTGGTCTTTAGGACGGGTTCAATTGATTCTTGTAATACGATAGGACACTCCATATTCCCAAGTGTTTTGTAGTCTACATCTAAGAATGTCTTTTGCTGATTGGTGTTACAAAAACGATTTACATTTTCCTGATTGGCAATGTACTTTTTATTGCTGTTAGTTCCAGCTACCCACTGCCAACTTAAAGCGTTGCTCGCCCAGTCTCCATCTAACAAATGATAATACATCCACTTTGCTGGTGTCAGCCAATGATATTGACCGATGTTACATGTAACACTCGCTGTATACATCCGGATATGATTGTGAATATAACCTGTTTCGTAGAGGTTATGAAGACCTTCATCAATGGCTTTTATATTTGTTTTTCCATCATTTATTGCATTTGGAATTCCGGAAAAACGGACGTTGTCTTGTTTGCTTTTCAGGTCGTGATTGATGAGTGTTCCTTTTGCCCACCATACTTCCTGCCAATATTCTCGCCAGACCAATTCTTGAATGAATTTTTCGATTGATTTAGGAGAAAAACCACGGTTCAAAGTGGACCCCAAAATTTCTTTGGTTGAGATTACACCTCTCGAGATATAAGGAGATAAATAAGTGACATCTCCATCTACGTAATTTCGTGTATTACCATAGCCGATTGGATCAATTTTTTGTATCCTATCGAGGATCGCTCCATAATCTGTAGGGAAGATCATCTCTTTGAGATTTTGTTTCCAGTTATGGCACGTTGTCTCGTGCATTTAAAGCGTTTGATATCCGAATTTCTTTTTGCAAAATGTTTAGAACTAACACCGCTATTAACTCGCTTTCGCCAGCGATTGAAACTGGAGCGCTTTAATTCAGATCGCATCAATTCAATCACTTTTTTTTCAGACAGTCCAAACTGAAACTCAATTGCAGCGAAAGGTGTTCTATCCTCCCAAGCCATCTCAATAATCCGATCTATTTCCTGTGCTGTTAACGCGTTATTCATACTTACCAAATCGCTCTATCACTGCTTTGTGTCTGTAATCAAAAATCTCATTAAGCTTTTTCTTTATCACAATGCTATTAGCAATCGCACCAAGAAAACCGAAAGGCGGGACATAAGAAATAATGTCTTTCATTAAAACCCCATTATCAATCGGCTCAAGTATGTGCTGGTGATGCCAAATAGTATATGGGCCAACACGCTGTTCATCGACAAAAAAATGATGATCCTTTACATGCGTTATTTCTGTAACCCATGTTGTTTTGATTCCTAGCAATGGAGAAACTTTATAACTAATGATCATACCTGGATACATTTTCTCGGGCAAATCTTTTGATGTAATATCAAACCCCATATAATCAGGTGTGATTTCTTTTAAGTTTGCCGGTGAAGACATAAAATCCCAGACTTCTTCTAGTGTAGCCGGAATTTTCTGTTCTTGAAATTTTTGATAAAAGGCCATTTATGCTTCTGCTTTTAGTTGATCAATTTTTTTTAGAATTTCATTTGCTTCGGCAACCTTGGCGTCGCTTGCACTACGATTTGAAGTTGAAAGTTGATGTGCTTCTTTCATCTTCTTTTCGTAATCATCGTATAATTTGTCTAAGGGTGATTTTTTCTTGAATAGTTTAAACATAATATTCTATTTTTTGATTGCAGATGAACCCCCATCGACGTGCATAATTTGACCGGTGATCCATTTCGATTCATCAGATATAAGAAATGAGGCCATTGCTGCAACATCTTCTGGTTCTCCAATACGTTTTAGCGGATGACGATCTGCATTAACCTCCCTTTTTGTATCGGTATTTAAAAGTTTTGATGCTAGCGGCGTATCGGTCAAGGAAGGTGCAATTGCATTGACTCGAATCGTTGGAGAAAGCTCGGCAGCTAAAGCTCTGGTTAAACCTTCTATTGCGCCTTTGGAAGTAGCTACCTGCGAATGGAAATTGAATCCCGTTTGAACTGCAACGGTCGAAAAGAAAACAACACTCGGATTGTTTCCTTTTTTCAATTTTGGTAAAATTGATTGTAACACCTTTATACCGCCATTCACTTGCAATTCAAAATCCTTAACAAAATCCGCCGGTTTAATTCGTGCAAAAGGCAAAAGGTTTATTGATCCGGGGCAATATACCATAGCATCGATAGTTTCTGGAAGAAAATCATCATCCAACTCATCATTCAAAACGTCAAAATGAATGGTTTTTTCACTTAAGGCAGTCTCGGTTTTTTTATTGGTATTATAAGTTGAGTAGACGTTATGCCCTTGCTCCACCAGTTGTTTTGAAAGCTCCAGTCCTATGCCTGATGAACCTCCTATTATTAAAACATTTTTCATAATTATTGCTTCTGTCATAGAAACAAATCGAAACGAACAAATGTTTTGATGAATCAAAAATAAAGGTACAAAAAAGCCCTTGTGACAAATCTTGAATCGCAAGGGCTTTAATGATTTCTCTAATTAGGTGGAGCGTTCGGTTTACCGCGCTTTCAGCTAATTAAGACAAAAATCCTTTACTAATCAATATTGAATTGAATAACGGATCAATTTGATTAAGGAATGGACGATTATGCTTTTCTATTTCTTAAAAAAACGTAACCAATCACAAGGATAATTGGAATTCCGACGATAAAAATAAGCGTTGCTGTATCGGTCATGTCAGGTGGAGGATTATCTACCTGAATTTCTCGCGGGCGCTGCGCAAAAGAAGGCAACACAGTAAAAACCATCAGCCAACACAGCGCAATAAGTTTTTCTATTTTACGTGTCATAACACATAAAGTAACAAAAAAAGTAGTAAAATGTTCAGCTGTTCTGAACTATTCAACGATGACTATTCTCGAATTGGTTTGTTGATTGCTAAAGATAACACGCACCAAATATCTTCCCGTTTTAACCGCTGACACTGAAAATTGACGATCATTAACGACAGCAGAGTCAATTAGTTTTCCGCTAAGATCATAGAGTTCTATTTTATCCATCATTAATGAAGATTCAACTCTGAAAGCAGAACTTGCCGGGTTAGGGTAAATTGTAAATGCTACGTCTTGTCTCTGGACATTGCTAAATCCGTTAATCCGAGATTCGGTAAGTAAGATCGGGGTAAGATCCGCATTGTCATATAAGTATCGAAATAAATCTATTTCAGAGCTGGAATATGAAAACATTTCCTCTAACCAATTTGGACTGACGGTTTGGTAATGCACACGACCTGTAACGACCCATTGTTCCCAGCCATCCTCGATTGGAATACGTAACTTGATAACGTCAGTTCCGGCATTATCTTCATTAAAGTTCATATCATCTAGTGCATCACCAACAATTCGAACTGTGTCGTAAGCGCTATGCTCAAGTGAGAAACCTCTTGGCACTAAACGGTTATCTTTTAGATTATGATGGGCGTATTCCAATACTGTTGTTTCTTCACCGAGGTAATCGCTCATTACTACTTCGTAAATCTGCACTTCGTCCTCGTTTCTAATTAAGTCATAGTGCGGTTCGTATGGTTCGTTTTCTTCATCTAGCCCGAAAATTTCATTAAACTTTCCAGAATGGAAAACGGTATCGCCATTTTGTTTTTGAACAAGCCATTCTACCACAAGCCTTCTACTCGGATATCCACCTGATAATTTATGACCGGCCAGATTTTCGAGTTTAAAAGCATAGGTTACAGAATCATCATCTGTACTTTCGATTTCTAAAGTTGAAGCTAAACTCTCATTCTGTAATAACTGCATTGTTTTTTCGAGTGTGTTTTCGAAGTCAGTTGTAGATGCAGTCAGTCCTAATGTATCTCCGTTATTTGCGAACATGCGTAACATCAAAGCATTTCCTCCAACAAGATCATGACAGGCATAATTATCACGACTATCCAACCAAGGTGGACGATTAGAAATAGTCACATCAAAAGGCATTACCGGTAAGTGACAATCTTGGCATGATTCATTTTCAACTGAATAGGCTGAATTAAGCCACTCATGATATATGGCCTGTTCGACGTAAAAAGTATCCAAACTTTCACTCAATTCATATACAGGATGGGTGATAAGTGTATGACAGGCGCCACAGGCTTCAGATTCTGAAACATGTGCTCCAAAAGTTGGCTCAAGTCCGAGTTCCATATTCATTGGCATGGTAAGTGGATCAGTGTATTGTCCAAATACATTGCCTGTAGTATCATAAGACATATTTGCCGAGAAAACGTTGCCAAGTCCATCCGGAGCCATCGCATGACATGCAAGACAAGATACTCCGTCTAATCCTATTGGATCTGTTTTTAAGCTGTCGAAGGAATAATGGATGCCATGATGCATTGCATTGAATGTGCCGAGTGGTGCATGACATTTTAAACATGTTGCTTCAATATCTTCTGCTATGGCAGGGTTTTCAGGTTTTTCGTGACTGACCTTGGCTTGCCAAAAAGGGTCTTTTGCAGAGTTAGCCATCATGGTAGACTGCCAGGTAGTAACCATAGATATGTCTTCGCCGTCCGGATTTTTATTAGCATCCGGATTAGGACCTAATTCGCCCTCGCCGTGGCACATTTCACAAGCACCAGCTCCGTAAAAAAGTGTGTTTGATCCTACAGGTAGTGGGAATCCGGCGTGATATTCTCTATCCTGAGAATATGATTTGAACAATCCATTTGTTCGGTTATAATCGATTGCAAAAAGAATACCGACTATACCAACAATGAAGACAACAGTGAGCTTAAATTTCATTTCAAGGGTATGTGTGACGAATATATAGTATTTGAATGCAGGAATTATTGACAATTGTCGCCTTAGAAGGATGCTTTGCCTTGGTGAAGAAATCGGCGCTTTTCGTAGGCCATTCTACTTTTGAATTTTTCAGGAATCTCCAATTTGAAAGATATGATCTCTTTTGTTGCTGGATGTCGAAATTCCAAGCCAGTTGCTGCTAGAAACAGCCCTTTATTTTTTAAAATAGTCCCCTCGGAGCCATACAATGCGTCACCAAGTATTGGGGTGCCTAATGCAGCACAATGAATACGCAACTGATGAGTCCTTCCTGTATGTGGGAATAATTGTAAAAGACTCAAATAATCCCCTTTGCAGGCCGGGGTGAATTCGATTAGATTATAGGATGAATTGGCAACTTTTCCAGCAATAGGCGTGTTAACTTCTCCTTCTTTATGTGGTTTGCCTACAACGAGTGCATGGTAGGACTTTTTGATTATTTTCTCTTCAAAATCTTTTCCAATTTGAATACGCGCCTTGGCTGTTTTTGCAATGATTAATAATCCGCGCGTTTGGTTATCCAACCGGTGGGTTGGGAGAGGCCACGGCAAAGCATCAAGCTCTGATGATGGTTTTAAATTATCACCCAAGGCATTGTAAATAGTCTTAAAATGATTGCCGCTAACACTTATCCCCGCTGGCTTCTCAATCACAGCGATAAAGTCATCTTCAAAAACAACAGTCAATTTTAAAGGATATGCTTTTGGAGGTTTGTTTTCTGGGTCCACCCATGTAATGGTATCCCCTGGTTCTAACCATGCCCCACCCTGTATCACTTCACCATTTAGTCTTAGTTCACCTCTTTTAATGGCCTTTTTCACACCTTTACGACTGATGATTTCTTTCACATGTCGCTCGCAATACTCATTAAAACGAATGGTAGATGATTCGCCAGAGTAGTGATATGTTGCTTTTATAAGGATTGATATGGCTTTGATAACTCAAAGGTTCAAAAAAAATGGGAAAACAGCCCTTTTAATCTTATTCAAACTTACTGAATGATCACTTTTTCCCGATAAATTTCCCCATCGGGTGTAAGGACATTCGCAATATAGATTCCAGTCGGTATTTGATTAAGCATCATACTTGATGAACTTGATGTTCTCACGATTCGTCCGGTTTGATCGAATAACGTAAATTCTTTTATTTCATTGGCGTTTAAACTAACAGATAATTGATTAATTGCTGGTTGCGGATAAAATTGGATGGTTTCCTGTTCTTCCGAAACAGTGGTTGTTAAATCACATTCAACAGCGCACCAGTCACGGGCAGCTAGTTCGCACAAGATAAAATCATAAGCTAATTTGAAATCCCCAAACTCATCACGAACGCCTAATGTCCTTAAATACTCGAGGAATATCGGGTCGTCTATGTCATAATATTCGCCAAAAGCAATCACATCCGCTTCTGTCCAATCCGTTAGTTTAAATATGGTCAAGTACTTGATTCGATCCATATGTAAATCCCAGGCTTCAAACACATTTGAGAAGAAATGTGCTTGCTGTTCTTCACTACTATTACAAGTTTCAGAAGAAGCATAACCGCACTCTGAAAAATAAATGAGCTGTTCTGAATCGGAGTATGCTTCAATCAAGGCATCAAAGTCTTCAAATACGACTTCGGGGTCTTGCATGGTAAAATCAAAGTCCAACGGATAATATGTTGTTGAAATAACATCGGTACGCTCGTTTAATGCAGCGCAAAGTGGTCCTCTGTCATCTGAAATTAACCCGTGCAATGTCATTATTGCTCCAATAGTCAATTCCTTATCGTATAGATCTGCATAGCGAGATTTTGCATAAGGAACGATGCTGTCCAAAAAGACACCAAAGGCTGCATATTCATCTTCATTTGTACCAAAAAGAATATCTGTTTCGTTACCAATATTCAAAACCATAAGGTCAACATCAGGTATATGCGCGAATAATGTGTCAAGCATAATCTTGAAACGTTCGATCAACAGCGGGTCATCATAAGGCGTGTCGATTAAATCTGAGGGCGTTTCTTTTTCAACCGTGTTCGTAATCGCAATTGTCATTTCAACCCTAAGATCGTAATAAGGATAAACCCAATTCACAGCCCCTAGGTTATGCGCAATGAACGTGCTATCAAAAATCCCCGGCTCAGATTCTAGATCATTCCATTTAAAGAAATGATGAGCTGACTCCATGAAACCGTCTAATGCATAATTTAGTGCATCAATGTAGTCCTCGCCCTCGACGGATTCTGGAATCCAAGCTATGGTTCGATCACCTTTTGGCGATTGAGCAAAAATGGTTAATTGGAATAAAAGTAAAATGAATAATGCAGAAGCTTTTATAGTTAATTGGTTTACATCAATATATCGAAAATCGTATGATTTACCCCTATTTAAAATTAATTATGAGGCAAAAAAAAAGGGGCTTTTCAAAGAAAAACCCCTTTTGAATACTCGAAATTATATGCTATAATACTTTAACGTTTACTGCGTTTAATCCTTTTCTTCCTTCTTTTAATTCAAACTCAACTTTGTCTCCTTCGTTGATATCGTCGATTAATCCTGTGACGTGTACGAAGTGCTCTTCGTTTGAATCGTCTTCAATAATAAATCCAAAACCTTTGGAATCATTGAAGAACTTTACTGTTCCATTTTTCATTCTAATAATAATTGTTCGCTGTAAAGGTAGCATTATAAACAACGTAAGAGCCGTTTTTTCCATTTTTATCCAAAATAAATGACATTCAAATCTGTCGCAATACTTTTTCAATTCAGTGTCTGTGATGAAATTTCATTGATGATAATATATTAGGCAGCATTGCGTTTTCTTCTTTATTCATTACGGAAAAAGCGGCACGTTAAGGATTTAAGAAATATTGTGATTCGTATAAAAACCGCGTTAAACCGCATTTTTGTCAGGGTGAAAAACCGAATTATAAGTAAAGCGTACCGTTTAATAAAAAACCGCACAGGTATCGATATCTCTGCAGTAAGTTTGATACGGATTTAAGACATAGGGTTCTCGGTAAGAATTAAAATTGTAAATTTTTTTCATAGTTATATAAGTTGGTTAGCAATCTGAGAGCCCTTCTTTTTTACACATAAACTCAGTCCAACTTATTATCCCTTTAGTTATTCAAATATTGGTTACTAACTTTTTCCTGACTGCACCTCTTCGATTCACAGATTTTAAGATTAGTTTCTTCTAGAAGTTTTCCCTTTCTTTATGGAACTGAGCAAATTTAATTTTGGTTTTTCAGTTTTGATTTTGAAGACTTGGATCATATTTTCCTCATGGAATGATGGAGAATAAATGTCATAAAAACTTTCTCTTAATATGTGATAGGAGATCATTATATTAGTGCATCAGTCGACGGATTTAAAAATTACATTTTATGAGTAACTATCACATCAAGGGATTAAAGGAATATTTCAATGTTTACGACAGATCAGTAAAAGATCCGAAAGGGTTTTGGGAAGAGATAGCAGAGGAACATTTTTTATGGCGTAGGAGATGGGATAATGTGCTCAGCTGGGACTTTGATAAACCAGAGGTGAAATGGTTTGAAAATGCAAAGTTAAATATCACAGAAAACTGTATCGATCGCCACTTACTCACAAGAAAAGACCAAACCGCTATTATTTTTGAACCAAATGATCCTGATCAAGAAGCGTTGATGATTTCTTATGGTCAATTGTCCGAAGAAGTTAATCGAATGGCAAATGTTTTTAAGGCTCAAGGTGTGAAAAAAGGAGATCGTGTCTGTTTATATTTACCGATGATTCCAGAATTGGCTTATGCAGTTTTAGCTTGTGCTAGAATAGGAGCGGTGCACTCTGTTGTTTTTGCGGGATTTTCATCCGCCGCATTAGCCACCAGAATTCTTGATTGTGACTGCAAGATTGTGGTAACATCAGATGGAGCTTTCAGAGGAGGGAAAACGATTGATCTAAAAGGGATTGTAGATGAAGCGCTTAAAACCTGCCCAAATGTGAACAGCGTTCTTGTCGCTAAAAGGATTAATTCTGAGGTTAACATGGAAAAGAACCGGGATTTATGGCTAGCACCACTTATAGAAGCGGCTTCAACTGAATGTAAGGCGGAAATAATGGACGCAGAAGACCCATTATTTATTCTGTATACATCAGGATCAACAGGTAAGCCCAAGGGAATGGTGCATTCAAGTGGAGGCTATATGGTTTACAGTGCATACACTTTTAAAAATGTTTTTCAATATCGAGAAGGGGATGTTTATTGGTGTACTGCAGATATTGGTTGGATTACTGGACACTCATATATTGTTTATGGCCCTCTGGCAAATGGTGCAACAACAGTGATGTTCGAAGGGATTCCTTCTTATCCTGATTTTGGACGCTTTTGGCAAATTGTCGAAAAATACAAGGTTAATCAATTTTACACGGCACCAACTGCTATTAGGGCCTTGGCCAAAGAAGATATTGGTTTTGTAGAAAAGTATGATTTATCAAGTCTAAAAGTTTTAGGCACTGTCGGAGAGCCAATTAATGAGGAGGCTTGGCATTGGTATAATGACAATGTTGGAAGTAAACAAAGTCCTATAGTAGATACGTGGTGGCAAACTGAGACGGGTGGAATAATGATATCTCCTATTCCTTATACCACACCTACGATTCCGACCTTTGCAACGCTGCCGTTGCCTGGAATTCAACCGGCCTTAATGAACGAGAAAGGAGAGGAAATTAATGGAAATCAAGTTGAAGGTCGATTGTGTATTAAATTTCCTTGGCCGTCCATGGCTAGAACGATTTGGGGTAATCACGAACGTTATAAGGAAACCTATTTTAGTGCCTTTAAAAATGCTTACTTTACCGGGGATGGTGCACGAAAAGATGCTGCAGGTTATTATCGAATTACAGGTAGGGTAGATGACGTCATTATTGTTTCTGGCCACAATTTAGGCACAGCCCCAATTGAGGATGCAATCAATGAACATCCTGCCATTGCAGAATCGGCAATTGTTGGATTTCCGCATGACATAAAGGGTAACGCACTTTATGGATTTGTAACCTTAAAAGCGATTGGTGCTGATAGAGATCCCGAAAGTCTGCGAAAAGAAATTAATCAATTGATCAGTGAACACGTTGGTCCAATCGCTAAGTTGGATAAAGTGCAGTTTACAATTGGTTTACCAAAAACAAGGTCGGGAAAGATCATGCGACGTATTCTCAGAAAGATAGCCAGTGGTGATACGAGTAATATCGGTGACACTTCAACACTGCTAAACCCTGAGGTTGTTCAGTCCATTATGGACAATGTTATCTAGAGGTCGAGGGCTTCTAAATTGTCATTTTGGCGAAAGAAATTCCAGTCGAAATAATTCATGAGGAGAATTTCTGTAAAATAGAAATTAAGTATTTGTTTAGCGGTATAATTTTTTCTGGCCATTCCCATTGCTCCCTCTTGACAAAGTCCAACGCCATGTCCAAAACCTTTACCAGTTAGAACAACTTCGTTACCTTCTTTATGAATCGAAAACCAAGTTGACTTCAGTTTAAAATGCATACGCAAATCACGTAAAGGTATACCTAGCTGAGGATAGAGATAAAATGCGTGACGCATGGGTTGTTTAAAATGGTAAATCAATGGTCCGTAAATGGAGTCATTAACAGGGTAGCCAAATTGCTCCACTAAATAATTTTTCCATTTATTGACGTCTATCCGTTTGGTCCAATTGGCCTGCCATGAGTCTGTGCAAAATGGATCAACGACACTTTTACAATGCGAGACAGGAGTATTCCATACAAAATCAGCTTCGCTTGTTTGTCCGCCGCAATTCGCAAAGAAATACCCTTGGGCAAGTTTTAAATGGCGATCTAACATCACAACACCTTTAGTTGCTTCTACAGCATCTTTTATAGTGGAAGTGTGGATAAGCATATTGTGATAAGCTTGACAGTGAACCCGATCGCATAATTGAAACCCTTCTTTGCGATGTTTTCTGAGATGACCGAGTGCATACGTCCGACTTAGAATGGCTTGTACCTTGTAATACTCGAGATGTTTACCTCCGCCACCTTCGCTTTCTATCACTCCGCCCAAATAATTTTCCATCTCAACGTGATTGACAACTTTTATACCTTTATCTCCCTCTGGTATTAGCACAAAGTCATTTCTGTATTTTCTTGATTTTTTAGACACCTGGAGCAAGCATTGAATTCGCAAAGCATTGCCAGCTTGCATTTCTCTGATTTCAATTCGTTCGAAAAAACCGAGTGTTTTATCAGACTTAACGACCTTTATTTTTTCACCATTACGTTTGAATAGAATCTTCTGGTCTTTCCAGAGGTTTGTGATCAATGTACTATCGCCATAAATGGCATAATTTCCCTCGTGGTGATCAATTTCTAAGGTAGAAACTGTGTAGTCGCGCATGATACCAATAGCTAATTCCTGCCCTTGAGCAGAGCAAGTCAAGAAGAGCAATATGGATAAAACTATCGAGCGCATACGTTCTATACCTTAGTTCTGTCAAAAATCAAACCAGCTACTTTTTCAGATGCACCGCCTCCTTCAAGTAGGATTTCCAATTCATCATAGGATTTTAGCAGTGCTGACCTGTTTTCGTTTGCTTCAAGCAACGGTTCTAGATGTTTTAAAATATTCTTAGTCGTTAAATCGGATTGAATCAGTTCTTTCACCACCTCTTTATTCATGATGAGGTTCATGAGTGATATATAATCAATCTTTACAAGTCGCCGTGCAATCGCAACTGAAATAGGATTACCCTTGTAGCAAACTACTTGTGGAACTTTGAATAAGGCTGTTTCTAAGGTTGCTGTGCCAGAGGTCACCATTGCGGCATGCGCATTGTTAAGAATATCATAGGTTTCGTTGAGAATAACATGAATCGGAATGCTCTTTGCGATGTCCATATAGACGCTTGTTTCGATATTTGGCGCACCGGCAATCAAGATTTCCATTTCAGGAAATTGCTCAGCGGCATTGAGCATAATGGGTAATTTTTTACGAATTTCTTGCAATCGACTACCGGGTAGAAGGGCTAAAATTGGGCGGTCACTGAGGTTGTGTTTTTGACGAAAGTCTTTTTCAGAGACCGCTTTGGTTTGAAAGTTTTGCACCACATCCACCAATGGGTGCCCAACATAATCGACCTCCATATCGAACTTTTTGTAAAAGTCTTTCTCAAACGGTAGAATACAATACATGTAGTCGACCGTCTTTTTCAGCTTGTGAACCCGATTCTGTTTCCATGCCCAAACTTGTGGTGAAATGTAGTAGTGAACAGGAATGTTGTTTTCCTTAGCGAAAGCGGCAATACGCATATTAAACCCGGGATAATCAATAAGAATAATTGCATCCGGTTTATAATCTAGAATATCTTGTTTACACAATTTGATATTTCCAAGAATGGTCCTAAGATTTGCAACCACCTCGACAAATCCCATGAACGCTAATTCTTTGATATGTTTCACAGGTTCTCCCCCATATTGGCGCATTAAATCACCACCCCAAAATCGGAATGAAGCATCCGAATCCTGAAATTGCAAGGCTCGCATTAAATTGCTTCCGTGTAAATCTCCAGAAGCTTCACCGGCAATGATATAGTATCTCACTTTTTGACCTGTTTTAGTTTGAAACATTTGCGTTTCTCGTAACCCCCGTTAAAATGAAGGTTATAATTGTGTCTCACCCAAATACACAAAATTACGAGAAATTGAGACCTTGTGTTTTAAAATCCATATTTGAATTAACAGGAGGCTGTGGATACATGAAATAGCAAATAGCCGGAAATTCTGTATCCAGCACTTAAATTTGTAGTATGAAGAAGCTTGTTTTTATCTTGTTTGCTTTTGTGAGTATCGCTGCCTACAGTCAGGATAAAAAAATTGATCAATTAGAAATTTTATATGATCAAGGCTATTATCATAAAGTATTGCGAAAGGCAGAAAAACTATTGGCAAAACCAGAATATGATTACAGTGGTTTGCCTTCTTTCTACAGAGCATTATCGCTTTTGAGAATGGCAAGTGATGAGCGCTGGTTTCGTAGAAGAAGAAATACGATTGAAGTGGCCATCAAAGCTTATGACGATTTTCTAGAAAATGAAAATAGAGAGCATTATTTAGCGGCACATTATCACGAGATTGCGAGCATCAAAACGTATCTTGTTGACCTTGAGACAAAATTTTCAGGCAAACAATTGAATAAAGAAGCAGAGTTGATTCAGGATTTTCGAATGAATCAGTTAAAGGGTATAAAGCCGAGGCCAGATTTTAAACCGAATAAAGATGACGATTCAGAGACAGAAGTTGTAGCCGAAAATTTGTCTGAATCAGAGGCGAAACAATTGTCGTTTCGACAAAAGATGGTGGTATATGCGAAATCACTAGTGGGAGTTAAATATGTTTGGGCTGGTTCTGATCCAAATGGGTTCGATTGTTCCGGTTTCGTTGGTTATGTTCATCGAAAGTATGGGCTAGTGATTCCAAGAACCGCTTCTGCACAAATGAAAGGAGCTAAAAAGGTGAAAACCAAGGAGGCTTTTTTAGGAGATTTATTGTTTTTCTCTTCAGGTTCAGGAATTTCTCATGTTGGTCTGGTTATCAGTAATAAAGGAGAGGATTTGGTGATGGTTCATGCATCAACAAGTAAAGGTGTGATCATCACTGAAATTGAAAAGTCTACCTATTGGAAACCACGTCTGAAATCTGCCGGAACTTTTATTTAGTTGGATGGATGAGGAAAATTAACTCGCTGTAATCTTGAAGACATTCGTTCTCATACTCTCTATTGTTGGTTTTAGCTCATTTTATTGCCAAGACGATCCTGTTGAATTAACGGAAACATTGATTCAAGACACACTAATCGGTTCAATTTGGTCAGTGGAAGACACTTCCTTTAAAGAGGAATATGAAGACATGTACTTGATGCTTGCTAAGGATACTTTGTATGTTTTTTATTTCAATTGGATCGAATATTTAAAATCATCAACTTGCAATTATGAGATGGAATTTACGGGATCTTTTTTTGAGCTCAAATTGGGTGAATGCGACAATTGGGGGGAAGCAAGATATGTATACGAATATCTTGTCAGCCTCGATCGATTAAATATTTTGTTTTCACCGAATCAATTAAGACTAGACGCTGCTATATTCAAAGAAGAGGATTGGATTCCTTTTGAGAGGTCCGAAAGTTTCAAAGAATAAGATTACACCTACTCCAAGCGTCGTTCAAAACAATAAAAAGGATCTTCTCGATAAGGAAAAAAAATCTGCCCACATTTCGTGTACCCTCTATTTTGATAGAATCGTAATGTCCTTGGGTTCAAACTATAGGCGTCCAAACGGATTGTTTTATATCCACTTTGGCTTGCCATATTCTCAATAAAATCCATCAGTTTTCGAGCAATACCTTTACCTTGATAAGTAGGGTCTACCGCTAGTCGATGTACAACTCCTACTTTACCTTCATTTAGGGTCCAGGAAACTTCCTGATATTCGGGAGATTGTTGATCATCAAATACAATCACTCCCGCAATTCCACCATCGATATGGACTGTGTAAAGCGCTTCGTTTTCAATGTCTTTCACCACATTTTCAATGAGGGGATAATGCTCATTCCATTGCATTATCCCTTTTTCTCGCATGTCTTTTGCACATGCCTGTAGCAGTTTGAAAATTACATTGACTTCATCCGTTTTTCCTTTTGAAATTTGCATTTAAATCAATCCTTTTCGTTTTCTGACGATACGATCAATAATCAAAAAGAAGGTCATCGAGGACAAGCAAGCCAACAATACCGGAGCTATTTGTTGAAAATCTTCCCAAGCATTTTGGAATAGGTTATTGTTAATGAGCGTGTTGTCAAAAAGAATCAAACTAAATAGTCCAATTCCAATAAATGCTGAAAATCCAAGCCATAAATATAGTTTAGGGATCAAAGGAGTTGCTTTGACTCGCTGTTCAGAACCAATTCGTTCCATTACCGTGTCAGTGAATTTATCAGAAGCTTCCGCTTTTTTGAATTCATTTTGTAAGTATGATTTGATATGTTTTTCTGGATCGTGCATGGTGTTGTCATGTTAATTGTAAAGTAAGTCAAGTTCTTCGTCTTTCAATTGCTCACTCAAAACACTTTTTAGTTTTTTTCGTGTGCGATGAATCTTGACCTTTGTATTGCTTATCGACAATTTAGTAATTGCCGCAATTTCTTCAATGGATTGTTCCTCCAAATAGAAAAGTGTTATGATCGCTCTTTCTTGGGGCTTTAAACGCTTAAGTGCTAGATCTATGACTTTTTCGCGATCTTCTGAATGAACTATTGCTAGAGCACTCGAGTCAGATTGCGGATGATCCCAATCTTCGATTGTTTTTGTCTTAATCGTATGTTTTCGGATATGGTTCAACGCCGTAAAATAGGTGATCCGATACAACCAAGTGGTAAACTTCGATTTCCCCTTGAACGTTCATAATTGCTTAAAGGCTTTCAAAAAGGTGTCCTGTGCAATTTCTTCTGCGTCTTTACCGTTATGAGCGATTTTTAAGGAAAGTGAATAAACAAAATCCTTATGTTTATCGATCAAGTGCCGAAAAGCCTCTTGGTCACCGTTATTGACACGGTTTATGATATGTTCGTCCGAGAAGAGTTCCACAGTTTAGATCTGTCCATCTTCATTTTTATCGTCGATGCCAAGAGCCCAAACTGTAAAATATGTTCCCAACATGGCTAGTCCACCGAATAGAAACGCGAATACAGTAGCAGCTGTAGCTGGTCTCATTCCAAAGAAATCATGAACGAAATTTCCAATGAGAATTCCAACAGGTACAAAGAAAAAGAGCATTCCTGTTCGAAGTCGTGAATAACTTGATTTTTTGTCAGCCTTTGGGTTCATCCCTGCTTCGATCATGGCCATGTTTTCTCTGTTATCAGCGGTAACCGCGATATAAACAATTCCAAAAATCATTGCACAACCTGCAACTGCGATAATAATTCCAGCTATATGTGACATAAATTTGTTTTTTGTGTTACACTACTTAGTCACAAGAAACAAATAACAGGTTACAAAATACTAGAAAAAATTTTTTTTTAGAACTCGAGTGTCTTACGAATACCAGCTGCCACCTTCTCAGCGTTGATCAAAAGCGTTGCTTCTAAAGTAGAATTCAAAGGAATTGCAGGTGTGTCAACAGAACCAATAATCTCTACCGGTGCATCTAATTGTGTAAAGCAATTCTTTTGAATTTTAGCAGCGATACTCAAACTAAATGTTGCTTCAATCGACTCCTCCGTAACCACAATACATTTGTTATGTTTATTGACCGCTTCATAGACCATTTCTTCGTCCCAAGGACTTAACGTTCGTAAGTCAATGATTTCAACTTGTCCTTGGAAACCTTGAGCAGCTTCCATAGCCCAATAAACGCCTCTTCCGTAGGTGACGACAACACATGATTCACCTGATGCTATTTTCATATCATCAGCTGCAAGGACTTGTAGACCTTTTCCAAAAGGAATGACATAATCCTCAGCAGGTTCAATCGTCATGGCTCCCTCAGTGCCTTTTATTTTACTCCAGTATAAACCTTTGTGCTCTAACATGACAATTGGGTTAGGATCATAGAACGCAGACTTCATGAGTCCTTTCAAGTCTGCCCCGGTTGAAGGATAAGCTACTTTTATTCCTCTAATATTTGTGACGACTGACTCCACACTCGAAGAGTGATAAGGACCACCACTTCCGTATGCGCCAATAGGTACACGAATAATCGCGCTTACCGGCCACTTTCCGTTTGATAGATAATAGGAACGGCTCACCTCAGTAAATAACTGATTGAGTCCTGGCCAAATATAATCTGCGAATTGCACTTCTACGATTGGTTTCAGTCCAACTGCTGACATACCAACTGTACTTCCAATGATATAAGCTTCTTGAATTGGAGTGTTAAATACACGATCATCCCCGAACTGTTGTGCGAGGGTAGCAGCTTCTCTGAAAACACCTCCTAAACGCCCACCAACATCTTGACCGTATAATAAAGCCTCTGGATGTTTCGCTAATAACTCTCGAATTCCAAATAACGCACTATCCACCATTACAGTAGGTTTTTTTCCTGCGGGCTCGCGTTCACCACTTTCTTCGGTGATTGGGGTCGGAGCAAAATAAAAATCTGTTAAGCTTTCAGGATCAGGGTCAGGCGAATTGAATGCTTTTTCATAATCTTCATCCACTTTTTCCTTTACCTCTTTTTCAATTGCTTCGAGCTCTTCGCTTTTAACACCAATACTTTTGGCAAGGTCAATGATTTTTGGATACGGGTCATCTTTTGCTGCCTCCTCTAAATCATCGCGATACCATTCCTTTCGAACACCTGAAGTATGGTGATTCAATAATGGTACTTTAGCGTGGATTAAAAATGGGCGTCTTTCCTTTCTTATTTTACCCAATACTTTTTTAATCGTTTGGTAGCAGAGGTCGAAATCTGTTCCGTCAATTGTAACGACCTCTAATCCTTTAAATCCCTGTGCATAATAACTGATGTCTTGTGCTCTAATCTCTTCTGCATTCGCAGAAATATCCCATTCGTTATCTTGTACTAGATATAAAATAGGAAATTGCTTTAGAGCCGCCATTTGAAAAGCTTCAGAGACTTCACCTTCTGTACAGGATGCATCCCCCAAAGAACAAACTACAACTGGATCCTCTCCCATATAATCCTCTGCTAATCCTTGGTTTTCCTTGTATTGAATCCCCATTGCTACTCCTGTTGTCGGAATGGCTTGCATTCCCGTTGCAGAACTTTGGTGCGGAATTTTTGGCATATCCTCACGATTCAAGCTTGGATGAGAATAGTATGTTCGTCCACCTGAAAAAGGGTCATCTTTTTTTGCAAAAACTTGTAGCATAATTTCCCAAGGTTCCATTCCGATGCCCAGTAAAATTGAATCATCGCGGTAATATGGAGCTACCCAGTCTTGCGGTTTTAATTGCATACCCAGCGCCAATTGAATGGCTTCGTGACCACGTGAAGTAGCATGAACATATTTAGAAGTCACTTTTGCATTAGCCTCATATTTCTCCGCCATTGTTTTGGCAATACACATGAGTCGATATCCCTCTAGTATGTCCTTTTTACTTGTTTTCGCTTTCTTCACTTTTTTTCTCGTCACTGTTTCCGACATGGTTATATGCTATAGTTGATGTGGGCGCAATTTACAAAATTTAGGCTAGAATGACATGGTTTCACTACCAGAAAACCACATATTTATCGAGGATTTTTGGGTAGATATAACCAAGTATTCGATCGGTAACATAATAAGTGGAGAAAAGTGTAATTAATTTTTTGACGGGTTGGTTACCTATTTAAATCTCACATCACTTAAGGTCAAAAAAGTAAAAATGAAAATGAAAAAAGTCGTCTTATTTATCCTAGCATTAGGACTATTTGTTGGAGCTGGCTATGCTCAAGAAAAAATCAAGACCGTTGAAAAAGGAGATTTTAGAATAAACCCATATGTGACTTTGGGGTGGTATGATTACGGGTATAGTTTGGACGTCGTAAATATCTTTCCTCCTGTTGGTGCGAGTATAGAACTTGCTACTTCCAATTATTTTAGCTTTGGAGTTGAAGCTGACTATGGTTTTCGACGTTATCGCGATTTATTTTTCACGACAAGCTCTTATGAATATGATTACACCTATAAAGCGCTGCGTTTCCGAGCAAACGTTCATTACTTAGATTGGTTAAAGGACGCTGTGGACGATAATCTATTTGGTTTCCATCAGCTGGATTTAGATCTGTATGCAGGTATAGCAAGCGGAATCGGTGTAGTTGAGGTGAAAGAGCGTTGGAATGATGGCTTATTCTCTCAAGATCATGAACGCAAGACATTTAGCTCATCATGGCAATGGGGATATTATTTGGGAGCAAGATATTATTTCAATAATAATTTAGGAGCATTTTTAGAAGGTGGTCGAAACGCTTTAGGTTGGGCAAAACTAGGTTTTACACTTAAAATCTAGGTTTTGGCAGATGTAAATCTGTTTTTCTGGTAGTCAACCTCGAAACCAGACCGCATGACGGTCTGGTTTTTGCTTTTGTATTTAAACAGGAAATCTTCCTTTTGTGTAGTAATTCATTCGGTTGACCTTATATTTCCTATTTTTGCTTGAATTCAAATTGAAAAAAATGAAAAAACTTATTTTATTCTTGTTGCTTGGTGCCGTATCAGGTCAACTCATTGCTCAGGACAAATTGATGTTAGAGGATGCGGTAATGAACCAATACCGCAAGTATTACCCAGCGCATACAACTCTTTTTAGTTGGATTCCTGGAACTGAAAATTATTCTTTTTTATCAGCGGATTATCAGACTTTACTTGAAGGGAATGTAAAAAATGATAAAACAAAGAACATCATTACAACAGCTGAATTGAATAAGGCGACTGGAAAGTCATTTCGTTATGTGAATGTGATGTCTTGGAAAGATGAAACGCATTTCTACACAGCTGAAGAGGGTGAGTGTTTCTTGGTAAACATCGAAGATAAAACAGCTCAATCTTTAGCAGTGATCACACCGCAAGCAGAGAACATTGATCTGTCAATAGCATCTGGAAACATTGCCTTCACCATGGATAACGATGTCATGGTTACATCGCTTTCATTTCCAATCGGGCGTGACGAGAAAGGGACACTTGTGTCAGGTCAAGCGATTGCGAGAAGTGAGTTCGGGATTACGAAAGGAACTTTTTGGTCAAATAACGGAACAAAATTGGGGATCTATCAAAAAGATGAATCACAGGTTGCTGACTATCCATTATTAGACATTACAACACCAACAGGTACTTTAAATTCAATCAAATACCCAATGGCAGGTCAATTGAGTGAGAAGCCACAAGTAAGTATTTTGGATTTGAACAATCCGCCTTCTAATCCACAAGGGGTTGTGAGTGTCAAACCAACGGGAGCAGCAGATGATTATTTAACGAATTTCGGATGGGGACCAAAGGATGAATTTTTCTATATCGCTGAGGTGAACAGAGGACAAAACCACATGAAGTTAAACAAGTATGAAGCGGCTACTGGGAAATTGGTTAAAACTTTGTTTGAGGAAAAGAATGATCGCTGGGTAGAGCCAGAGCATCCTGTATATTTCGTTAATGATAAAGAGTTTATATGGATGAGCGAAAGAGATGGTTTTATGAACCTTTATCTTTATGATGATCAAGGAGCGCTGGTAAAACAATTAACCAAGAATAAATGGGTGGCGCAAGAAATTTTAGGTCATGATGAGCTGGGGAATGTTTATTTCCAAGGGACTGGGCCAAATGCAATGGAAACACATGCTTTCCGTGTTAACTTAAAATCAGGTAAACAAGAACAGTTAACGGAAGGAGCGGGGACTCATAGCGTATCATTTAATGATACATACACTTATATGCATGACGCCATGTCTTCTTTTGAAATACCGAACAAGGAAGTTATAGTTTCTGTAAAAAACGGCAAGGTGAGCCGCGAAGTAATCAATGCGCCTAATCCATATCAAAACGTGGTGATGGGAGAAGCTGAATACGGCACAATTAAGGCTGGTGACGGTAAAACGGATTTGAACTACCGTCTCATCAAACCAAGTGATTTTGATCCTTCCAAAAAACACCCAGTTTTGGTTTATGTTTATGGTGGTCCACATGCTCAATTAATCACTAACTCGTGGCTGGGTGGAGCAAGTTTGTGGATGTACTGGATGGCTGAGCAAGGTTACCTTGTTTATACAGTTGACAACAGAGGGTCAGCGAATAGAGGATTTGAGTTCGAGAGTGTGATCCACCGTCAATTGGGAACAGCTGAAATGGAAGATCAACTAGCAGGGGTTGAACATTTGAAATCGATGAAATTTGTGGATGCGAATCGCTTGGCGGTTCATGGATGGAGCTTTGGCGGTTTCATGACTACTTCGTTGATGTTGCGTGAATCAGGTGTATTTAATGTAGGTGTTGCCGGTGGTCCAGTAACGGATTGGAAATATTATGAGGTGATGTACGGCGAGCGTTATATGGATCGTCCAGAAGAGAATGTGGAAGGATACGATGCGAACAGATTACATAATTACGTAGAGAATTTGAAAGGTGATTTACTGTTAATTCATGGAACGATCGATGACGTGGTTGTAATGCAACACAATTTGTCCTTGGTACAGTCTTTTATAGAAGCTGGAGTTCAAATGGATTTCTTCCCTTATCCAATGCACAAACATAATGTTGGAGGAAAAGATCGTGTTCACTTGATGCAGAAAGTATTAGATTATGTGATGGAGCATAATCAATAGCAAAAGAATACCAAATCTCATCCCCATTCATCTCAGATGGATGGGGATTTTTTTTGATTCGCCGTGAGGATCACTTATTTTTGTGGCTTCATGCCCAAAAATATACAAACATAACTCCTTATCATTTTTATAACTTGCATTGGAAATCTCAGTGCAAAGGATGTTGACTCTTTAAAAAGAGAATTGCACAATCTTGGTGCAAGTCGGCATCCCGATACATTAGATCTAAAATCCATCATTTGTAATGATATCGCCGTTGCATATCAAGGTATTGGTGAAAATCAGAAAGCACGTACATTTTTTATGCAGTCGATTGCTTTTACAAAGGAGCGAATCAATAAGACGGGGATTTGGGATGCGCAGAATAACTATGATATGGCTTCTCTCTATCGGAATCTCGCCATTTTTGAGGCCACAATGGGCAATCATGAGCAGTCTCAGACTTATATGAATACTGCAGAATCATTTTATCTAAAATTAAAAGCCGAACTTTCAGAAGACGAGTATCGTTCGATAATGACTTATTTCTATGAGACAAATTTTGTACGTTATTATCACAGTGAAGAATATGAATTGGCAGACGTTGCGATCAAAAAATCGATAGGATTGTCAAAATCTTTACCAATCGAAAATCAATTGCGTTTACAACGTCTTTTAGTTGAATTAAGAAATGCAGAAGGTCGCTTAGAAGAAGCGGAAAATTTAGGTAGACATCTACTGGCAGAAGTTGATCAAAAAGCAGATCCTATAATGATTAATGACCATCAATTTGTGCATACGTGAGGTGAATACGCGCCTAGAGAAGCAAGTAAAACAAAGAACAGAGAAAATTGCATTGCAAAACCAGGCATTAGAAAAAAGTAAAAACGAAATTCTCAGCAGCATTAAATACGCCAAAAGGATACAATTGGCAATACTACCGTCAGACGAGCAGATAAAGGATATCGCACCAAATTTATTTGTTTACTACAGTCCGAAAGATGTGGTCAGCGGTGATTTTTATTTTGTTGAGCAGACAAAAACTTCAGATACTAATGCAACTGGTTATTCTATTATTGCTGCTGTTGATTGCACCGGTCACGGAGTCCCAGGAGTGTTTATGAGCATCGTTGGAAATAACCTGTTTAAACAATCTTTGGGAGAGAAATATGTGAACTCTCCTGGTGCTGCCCTAGACTACTTAAATGAAGGCGTTATAAAAAATTTACAGCGCAAAAACGTGGACGGTGCGACGATCAAAGATGGTATGGATATCGCGATGTGTGCGATAAAAAATGATTTTTCCGAACTCGTTTTTTCGGGTGCAAAGAATCTATTGTATTTCATACGCAAAAAATCCGTTCTGTGTGATAAACCGATGCCTGATGATGTCATTTTAAGAGAAGAAACGGAAGCGTTAAAACTGTTTGAAATAAAAGGAGATCGCACATCGATTGGGAGTGATTTAACTGTAGAAAAAGACCAAGGTTATCAAAATCATCAGATTGACCTTGAAGTAGGGGACAAGTTCTTTATTTTCTCGGACGGCTATGCCGATCAATTTGGAGGTCCGGACGGAAAGAAATTCCGTTATAAACGATTCAGAGAGCTCTTGTTAGAAACTTATGCTTTATCTCCGGAGGAAGAAAAATTGGCACTTGACAAAGTCTTTGTTGAGTGGCGAGGAGATACCGAGCAAATTGACGATGTCCTCGTAATGGGAATGCGAATCGATGATCAAATAAAGAATTAGCGCAATTGAAATTCTTCGGTGTAGGTGACACCATTGATGGTCAGCCGAACTAAATAAACACTCTTTTTTAGCCCTGTAATATTTCCTGTGAATGCGAGTTCATCAAAAGTTTCCCTATACACCTCTTCTTGTTTCCGTTGATCGATTAAAACGATTTCAAAGGCTTGTTCTTTAGGTTCATCAAGTAGCGTAAAAGTGAATGTCTTGTATCTTCGATTAATTTCAAATTCATAGCGGTTGTTCTTTGTATAATAACTGCTCTTTTCCGCTTTAACTTCGGCTGAGGCATAATCAATTTCAATTTTCTCCTGCGTCGTCACTTCAGGGAATTGTTTCAAGTTGTTTTTGAAAATTTTAAAAGCAATTAGTCCACTTGCTTCGTTCATTTCTGGATATTCCAACCTTACATTTGGGCCCCAGTTGTTTCGCTCGTCAATCAGCTCCATTGTAAATGCATTGTAGAACTGAATGGTATAATAACCGGGTTCAAAATCTCTAAATTTAATGCGGTGATAAAAACCATCAGTGTATGCAACAGGTTCGAATGGAGCAAATTTCACAGCGTTATTCATCATACTTGATCCTCTGGCCTTGTCAATGTAGTTCTCAGGTTGTTCTTTGTACACCCTCTCCCAAACACCTTTATCTGCGGCAGGTTTACTCGGGTCAAATCCCGGGTCGATTGGCACCCGACCAGTACACTTTTCGCTAACCGTATCTCCATACATATACCAATTGTAATAGCGATTGGATAAAACGCCAACAGCAGCAGTGCCTTCAGGATTAATCAAAAAGACAGATTCAACCATTCGATTATCTGAAATCACACGTCTTGTTTGCCACGGTTCTCCGTTATTATCGAAATCGATACCCCCTGTGAATTGCTGAATATTACCCAAGTGTTTTCTCAACTCATTGTCGAAAGGATCATCCCAATTCATTCCCACACCGGCATTCCCGCAGAAAGCAGTCATCCAAGCATCACGACCCCATTCAATTCTTGCTGTGTCGCATGGGTAAAGATCGGCATTACCAATCTCCCCAAAGAAGAATGGCTTATCAAATTTCTCTACCAATCCGTTGATTGTTCTTGCCAAACCTTCATACTTGGTAGGACTGGCAGAATACCAATTTAGGGTGCTCATATCGTATACGTCCTGCTCTAAAATCTTATTTTCATAATTCTCAGGATCATGATAAATCCCTAAGAAACTTGGACTTAAAAGCTGGTTTAATTCAAGTTCGTTTTTTAAATAGTTTCCCATTTCTTCCATCCAATTGACACATGTCGGAGGATCTGTGCATGGGGTTTGAATTTCGCTCGACATACCTAAAACTGCCCAGCTCGTCGAGTATCCCCATCGAGCAATTAAGTAACGTAGTTTTTGCTTGTAGAATTTACGGGCCGTCGTATCTGAATAGAATGTGTTCCCGTCGTCATTTTTAGTGGATTTAATTTGCAAATTATAGGGATTCGCACACGGGTTGTTCTCGCTGATATGCCGTTTATCTTGTGGATCTCTTGACCAATTCCAAAACACACGTTTGTGATTAGTCTCCAAGGCAAATTGAATTTGAATATTTAATTGAATGCGGAGCCCGAGTGATTCTGCTAAGAAAAACTGTTCGTCTAGTTCCCAAGCACGGTTTTGTCTTCCGTAATAATTTCCCAATTTTTCCCACTCGATGTCTTGGTTTTGTGGCATTAAAAGCTCTCTGAAATAATCACCACCGTTGGCAGCTAAACTTTTCATATGATTTTGAAACATGAGGAAACCTTTCATTGCGGTGGGCTCCAACATCCAACTTTCTAGAGACTGCGCCGCAACTGTTCCTTTCTCAGGATCAGGTATGTCACCATTGCTATTGGTGTAACAAAACTCGCATCTTGGCGAAACTAAGTTTTGACCGGAAGGGAAGTAGGTTTGACCACCGAGCGTGAAATACTTTCGGCTTGGTCCAATTTCAACATAACCGGGTTCATTGGTTCGTTTCACTTCGAATTGAAAAGGTTTTAACTGGTAGCTAGTATCTTTTGTGCTGACGCTTATTGTACAATTCCACTTCCCTCCTTTTGGGGGTGCAAAACGAATTCTTAAAGGGTGTTGGGTTTCTTCCTTCACCCATTTCCAATTTCTAAAATCCGCATCGCTGGTATCTCTGGAAAAATTATTGTAGTAGAACGCGTCCTTATAGCGTTCAATTTTTGTTAGATCATGCGTAAAGGTAGCGTCGATGTCTAATTGCCATTCGAGAAATGGATTAATGCCTTTTATTGTATCATCAGACTCTAGGAAATAATCAATTTTTTCCATGATCGTTGGGGGTAAATCAATAGCCAACTCCAATCTGCGATATTGTTCAGCTTCAAGGTGATTTTCTGGGAAATACCAGAGAATATCAGATGAACCGCTTTTTGTTTCAACTAAAGTTTTGCCACCATTTTGTTTTGATGAATAAACGCTTGTTTGGGCAAAAAAAACGAAAACATTCATCTGCAACAAAAGCATCAATGCAACACGAAGTAACTTCATAATTCTGAGGGATATCCTAAAAGATCTCCACTTGTATCAAGAGGAGGCCTTTTAATATAAATGATTATAATTTTCTTAGTTTCCAGTAATTTCAAACTCAGTTCTACGGTTATTTTGACGACCGCTTGCAGTATCATTTGTATCAACTGGTCTGCTTGATCCGTAACCTTTTGCTACCAATCGATTTTTAGCGATACCTTTTGAAACAAGATAATTCACTACTGCTTCGGCTCTGTCCTGTGAGAGTTGATTGTTACTTTGAACAGAACCCGTATTATCCGTATGTCCGGAAAGCTCAATTTTTAATGCAGGAACATCTTTCAATAGCTTCACGAGGCGGTCAAGCTCGGCAAATGACTCTGAACGAATTTCCGATTTACCGGTATCAAAGAATACGTTACGAAGTGCAATTTTACTTCCTATTTTAATATTCTTTAATTCAATTGTTTTGTTTACTAAGTTATAAGCACTTCCGTCTAGTATGTCAAAGTTTTCGGAATGGAAAAGGTATCCATCTGCTTTCACAGCGATTCCGTAATTCCCTCCTGATTCTAACGAGAGTAAAAACTTACCAGTTGCACTGTTAGTGGTAAACGATTCGACTACTTTACCCGTACGGTTATCTGTAATATCGATAACAGCTTCTACCGCTTTTTTGGTAATTGTATCAATAGTTTTTCCTTTGAATACGGTAAGGTTAGCCTGACTGTTCACTTTTACTTCACCAACTAATTCTGGATCTTGGATTAGTTTGGCAACCGAAGCTAATAAATAATCTTCCGTGGCAAAAAGTGGTGTTTTTGGTTCACCCCAGAACGTCACCTTGTAGATGTCGAATCCGCCTTTTCCACCAGCTCTGTTTGAAGCGATATAGGCATATTTACCATTTGCAGTTGCAGCAAAGAAATAGTCATCATAAGGCGTGTTAATAGGATACCCCATGTTTTGAGGTTTGCTCCATCCACCACCTTTGATTTTTTTTGAAACAAAGATGTCGTAACCACCCATAGAGTCAAAGCCCTCTGAAGCGAAATACATTGTTTTTCCATCAGGGTGCAAATAAATCGGTCCATCATTAAATTGAGAACTTACATCTAAAACCTGAACAGGAAGTCCGTAACTACGCTCACGTTTTACCTTAACTCCCGAAACCATGATGTCGTATCCATTTTTACCATTTTCCTTGTCTTTAGCAAAGTAGATGGAACGGTCATTGAAGTTATACGATGCGAAACGTTCATTTGATTTAAAATTGATATCTATCGAAAAACTCACTGGTTCAGACCAGGTGTCACCTTTTAAGAAAGATTCGTATATGTCCATATTGCCTTGCTCATTTACACGACTCAATAACATTTTTGTCCCGTTATATGAAAGGTTGTTAGAAACATCATTGGCTTTACTATTAATCTTTCCTTTTAGGACTGTTGGTTTTTGCCATTTACCGTCTACAAAAACAGATGAGTAGATTTCGTCATCATAAACGCCAACTTCATTCGGTTGATTAGCGTTTGGACGATTAGAAGTTAAGATGATTTCCTCACCGTCCATCGTAACAGAAGGCGCATAATCATCAAATGCAGATGACAATTCAGGAACATGGTCAATCCACGCTCGAATTGGATTTGGCATCAATTTCATCCCCGCCTTACATTCGTTTTTACGTTGTTTTACGAACTTTCCGAAATCGTCTGCTTTTCGATATTCGGTTTCGAATGTTGTATAAAACTCCAAGGCTTTTTCAAACTGACCCTCAAGGTGCAGTGCAAGTCCCATGTAATAGTCAATGAACGGATCAACTTCAGGATTACGTTTGTGCGCGTCTTTTATGAAGCTAATGCACTTCTCTTTGTGAGTCGAGTGTGCGTGACAGACACCAATTTTAAAATTAAGTTCCGCACTGTTTGGATTAAAAGCATAGGCTTTTTCGAAATGCTCTAAAGCCTTTTTGTAATACATTTCCGGACTTTTCACGACGAATACTTGCTCATTACCAAGAATCCACTGTTCTGTACCTAAATCCAATTCTTCTTTTGCGGTTTTGAAACCGTCTTTATCATCTTTAAAATTACTTCCTTTAAATTCTACATCCTGCCCAAATGTCAACGATACGATCCCAAAGAAAGCTATTAGAATATACTTTTTCATGTCTTTTCTCTTTCTAAACGGTTGATAGATTAATTTGAACAGTTTCCTGAGTGATAGGCTTTAGCCAATTCTGACCCAAGCTCACGCGCTTTTTGCCAGTCCTTACAAGCACCATTCATGTCTCGCAACATTTCTAGCGCCATTCCTCTATTAACGTATGCGTCGGCCAGGTTAGGGTTCAATTGAATTGCCTTGTCAGCATCCTTCTTGGCAAGTTCATATTTCTCTTCTTTGAAATAAGCACCTGCACGGTTGCTGTATGCAGGAGCATACTCACCGTTTATTTGAATGGCTTTAGTGAAATCATTAATAGCATCATCAACACGCCCCATTTCCATGTGCGTTACCCCACGGTTATTGTAAGCCAAGTAAAAATTTGGATCTACCAAGAGCGCTTGATTAAAAGCGGTTAATGCATCTGAGTACATTTTTAATCTTGTTTGCGTTGTGCCCATGTTATTTAAAACAAAAGCCAAATTTGGATTTTTTCTTGCTGCTTCTTGATAATCCTGAACAGCTAGTTTGTATTTTTCCAACATACGGTAGCACGATCCACGATCATTAAAAGCATAAGCATCTTCGGGATCAAGCATCACTACTTTCGTAAACTGCGCAATAGCTTCGTAGTAGTCTTTTTGCATGAATTTCATCGTCCCATAGTTGTAGTATACCTTCTTATTCTTAGGCTCTAATTCAATTGCTTTTAGGTAATCTTTTTCGGCATTTAAATAGTCATTTAGACCTTGGTAAGCTAATGCACGTTGAAAAAATGCCTTCGCGTATTCTGGTTTTATCTCCAATAAAGATTCAACAGTTTTTATTGCCCCTTTATAATCCTTCATACTGTTTTGCGCAACAGCTTTATTAAAGTATGCAGGGGTGAATTTCGGATCGTTATTGATTGATTCTGAAAACAGTCGAATGGCTGTTTTATAGCTTTGCTTTTTAAATGCCGCGATACCTTCGTTATATGCGTTTTGCGAGAGCTGAATAGCTGCATTTTCTTCATTCAAATGCATAATTGAATCGCGGTAGAACTGTTCTTCTGGAGTTAATTCTTCAACTTGAGAGAATCCCATAAAACCAGTGACAGCGAAAAATAATGATAAGGCAATTTTTTTCATTTTGTCAAAAATTTATTGATCTGTTGTAGTACCCTTCGGTTTATGAAATAATCGTGCCACCTTCAAAAGGTTGGTAAGCACGGAACCTTTTCATGGTTTTAATTAGCTCAATAAAATTAACAAAATCAGTTAGAATCAAAAGATGATTGACAACTAAATTATAGATTCAGTTTGGATTCCAAACTCAATTATGATAGTGAAATAGACCTTTTATCGGTTCGTGTATTCAGAACCACTAGGAAAATGACCGGATTTTATCCATGATTTGTCCGGCTAATTCGTTGGCTTTAGTTTTTGATTCGCTCTCAGAGTAAATTCGAATAATGGGTTCCGTATTACTTTTTCTGAGGTGCACCCATTCAGAGCCAAAATAGATTTTAACACCATCTGTCGTATCCATTTCTTGTTCTTTATAAAATGCAGCAACTTTTTCAAGGATGGCATCCACATCCATTGACGGTTCCAATTCAATCTTGTTTTTAGAGATATAATATGAAGGGTAAGTTGCCCTTAGTTCTGAAGTTTTTAAACCGGATTTCGCCAAGTGGGTTAAGAATAAGCCAACTCCAACAAGTGCGTCACGTCCGTAGTGACTTTCAGGGTAAATAATCCCACCGTTTCCTTCACCACCAATGATTGCTTTTACAGCTTTCATTTTTGTTACAACATTCACTTCTCCAACTGCTGCTGCGTGGTATTCACAGCCGGACCTTTTTTCGGTCACCTCTCTCAGTGAAATGGTTGAAGAAAGGTTAGAAACTGTGTTTCCAGGTGTATTGGCTAAGACATAATCCGCAACAGAGACCAATGTGTATTCTTCCCCAAACATACTGCCGTCTTCACAAACAAATGCTAAACGATCCACATCGGGATCGACAACAATCCCAAGATCAACTTGATTTTCTTTGATAACATTAGCTATTTCAGTCAGGTTTTCTGGCAATGGCTCTGGGTTATGCGGAAAATGCCCCGTAGGTTCGCAATACAGTTTATGTATTTTTGCTACCCCTAAAGCTTCCAATAAAGCTGGGATAAACAAACCTCCGCTGGAGTTAACGGCGTCTACCGCTACGTTTAGGTTAGCTGATTTAATAGCTTCTGGGTCAACCAAAGGTAAATCAAGCACGGCCCGAATGTGCTTGCTCATATAACTATTGTCAATTTTTAATGCTCCGAGATCATCCACTGGAGCAAAAGAAAAATCTTCCTCCTCTGCGATGGTTAATACTTCCTTTCCATCTTTGTCTGAAATGAACTCCCCTTTCTCGTTCAATAATTTAAGGGCATTCCACTGTTTCGGGTTGTGACTAGCAGTAATAATGATGCCACCTTGAGCCTCTTCCATGGGAACTGCAATTTCAACAGTAGGGGTTGTAGATAAACCAAGGTTTACCACATGTATACCTAATCCTTGCAATGTGCGAATCACCAATTCAGAAATCATTTCCCCTGAGATTCTGGCATCACGACCTATCACAACCGTTACTTCCTGACCTTTATTCCGTGATTGAATCCACATGCCATAAGCCGCGGCAAATTTTGTTGCGTCAATCGGGGTTAAACCTTGTCCTGGTTTTCCGCCAATTGTTCCTCTGATTCCTGAAATTGATTTAATTAATGTCACAGCGCTTAGATTTTTAGATGTTCAAATATATGTGATTTGATTCATCGGAAATAAGTAGGTGTGATTTCGCAACCAACAACTTATCGTTGGTAACTCACTGGAATTATTTTTTTTCGGGCATAGATTGTTAGGAATTATATTCGTATTATTGCATTAAATCTGAAGGGCAGTTTCGCCCATATCTTAGTTTTTCAACCACGGATTTTCATTCAAGAAAGAAATCGAAAGAAAAATATTTTATGACTGATATTTCAGCACTAAACGCTAAAAAAGTAGCGGAATTAAGAGAAATTGCTACACAATTGGGTATATCTGATGCGAAAATGCTCAAGAAAAAAGACTTGGTCGATGCGATTGCTAATCAGGGTAATCCTTCGAATGAAAGTAATGGCACCTCAGAAAATGAAGGTGGCGAGCAACCAAAACGCAAAAGACGTCGAAGAAAATCGAATGGCGATGACGGAGATGATCTCTTTTCGAATGAAATAAAAGCTGGTGTTGAAAAAGCTGAAGAAAAAGTCGAGAAAGAAGCACCGAAAGAAGCCGAAAAAGAAGCGAATAACCAGCGCAATAAAACGCAACAAACTCGTAATGCTGACAGAGGAAACGACAATCAACGTCAGAATTCCAACAAAGGCAATAACAATAACAATAGCCAAAACAACCAGGGTAATAATAACAATCGCAATAAACGCAGTCAGAATAACCGCAAAAGCATAGAAGAGTTTTACGGTTACAATTTTGACGGATTAATTATAAGCGAAGGTGTCTTGGATATGATGCCGGACGGATATGGATTCTTACGTTCATCAGATTATAATTATTTGCCTTCTCCAGATGATATTTATGTGTCCCAAAGCCAGGTGAAAAGACATGGGTTGAAAAAGGGGGATACGGTAAAAGGGGCGATACGTCCACCAAAAAGTGGAGAAAAATATTTTCCATTAATCAATGTGCAAAGTGTCAATGGACGTGAGCCGAATTATGTGCGTGATCGTGTTCCATTTGAATATTTAACACCGTTATTTCCGAAAGATAAGTTTAAAATTACGGGACATCCTAAAGAGTCGATGTCTACGAGAATCATGGATTTATTTGCTCCGATTGGGAAAGGACAGAGGGGAATGATTGTGGCACAGCCTAAAACAGGTAAAACAGTATTATTAAAGGATGTTGCAAATGCAATTGCAGCGAATCATCCAGAAGTATATTTAATTGTTCTGTTAATTGATGAACGTCCAGAGGAAGTAACGGATATGGCACGTTCTGTAAATGCAGAGGTGGTTGCGTCAACATTTGATGAGCCAGCTGACAAGCACGTGAAATTAGCAAATATCGTTTTAGATAAAGCAAAACGAATGGTTGAGTGCGGTCACGATGTGGTTATTCTATTGGATTCAATTACGCGTTTGGCTCGCGCATACAATACCGTTCAACCTGCATCAGGTAAAGTATTGTCCGGTGGTGTGGATGCAAATGCTTTACATAAACCAAAACGATTCTTCGGTGCAGCTCGTAAAATTGAAAATGGTGGATCATTAACTATTCTTTCTACGGCGTTAACAGAAACTGGATCTAAAATGGATGAGGTTATCTTTGAAGAGTTTAAAGGAACGGGTAACATGGAGTTGCAATTGGATCGTAAGATTGCTAACCGTCGTATTTATCCAGCTATTGACATTACAGGTTCTGGTACCCGTCGTGAGGATTTATTGATGACAAAAGAAGCCTTACAGCGTGTATGGATTTTAAGAAAATACTTGGCTGATATGAACCCTGTCGAAGCAATGGAATTCATTAAAGAGCGCATGCAAGGTACCCTTTCAAATGAAGAGTTCTTGATTTCAATGAATGGTTAATATTACCCTTTGCTTGGTCGATGTAAGGATTTAAGCAAATCTAAAACCGTTTTAACCGGACTGAAACATTCACTTCCGATTTCATAAAACAGCGTGTTCCAATGGTACATCCCTCCGTTCCATAAGCCTGGTTGTTCGATGAATTGCACTGGCGTGCCCTTATGATCTTTTTTCACAATGAAGTACTGATCATTGTTGCGGAAAGATTTAAGATCAAATTTTTCCCCTTTGTAATTTTTTGGAGCACAAATAATTTCAACTGGGTTGAAATGCGTCGATTTAATTAGCATATTCAACTGAGCATTTTTACCCGAGATTTGCGATTTCTCAACAATTTGTCTACGCGGCCTTCCATGGTCATCCATCACCCAAAATGGACCACCACCCGGCTGACCCTCATTTTTCACCATCCCACAAATACGAATTGGTCGATTGAGCAGATCAAAAATGCGCTGTGGCGACTCCATATCGCTCGGGGTTAAACGAAGGTCATACATTGTATTCAACTCTTGAAGTGCAACTGAATAATCTCCTTTATTGTCAATCTTCTTTAAAATTGCAAATACTCTCGCTTGAAAATCTAACAGGATTCCAGCCAACATTTTTCTGTAATCGGCGGAGTTGTCTGCATGATCTTGATGTTGAACGTTATCAATGTTGCGGATAAAAATAAGATCCGAATCAATCGCATTCAAATTATCAATCAATGCACCGTGTCCGGCAGGGCGACTGACAATTTCGCCATTTCCCCCATATACAGGTTCACCCTTTTCATCAAACGCAAGTGAATTGCTCTTTTCATCTTGAATCGAGAAATCGAAATAGAAATCAATACCCGTAAATTCTCTTAAGATTTTAATGCTGTGCTGAATATCTTCTTTAAACCGCTCGTTGATCGTAAAGTGAAAATGAGATTTTTCTCCACCAACTTCGGCCCCTTGCAAGATGTGTTCTTGAAAAGGATTGATAATAAAATTACCATAGCGATGAAATGGAATTAAACCTTTTGGACGGTTGCCAAAATTGAATCCATCTGGCTGAAGCAAATGCTTTAAAAATGGTTCTATTTCAATCGTTCCTCTTTTGAGGTCATCTTTGAGATCTTGGGATAACTTATTGTAAAATGCAAACGACTCGATACTGTTGATGAGGTGTTCGATAAACTCAATGGATGCATCATCCGGACTCTCTTGGTTGAGAAACGCGTATGCCGCACCGAACATTCTTGACCCCGATCCGCTTGAAGGAATAAAAAAGCTGATATCCAGATTCGGACGGCTGTTTTCAAAATCCTTAATAGCCTTGCGCAACTCGCTCTCGGAGAGTATGCCAATGCCATTGTCAATCCGACATGACCCCAAGAGTTCAATTTTCGGATTCCCTTTTTTGATTTTTTCTTTTTGCGTCTTTATATTATCCGATGTTGCTTTCATATAAAATTCACCTGTCAAGGTGTTCCTTTACAATAAATACGGGAGCTAAAGATAGAAGTTTTGATAAATTGAAAAAAAATACCACTTTCTGAATCAATTAACCTCTTATTTTTGCTTCGAATGATCTCAGATTATTTAAAATATCGACGTGCTCGTGTGAATCAATATGGTTTGCATTCACCCTTTATGTATCGATTATATCTAGATGTAATTCGAGATCGGAAAAAGGCTAGAAATCAAAAGGTCGAAGGTTTACGAAATCGACTTTGCAAGAACAAAACTCGATTCAATATAACGGATCTTGGAGCAGGATCTCGAAAAACAAGTTCAAGCGAAAGGAGTATTTCAGAGGTTGCTAAAAATGCCGCCATATCTACAAGACAAGCCGAAATACTGAGCAGATTGATCCAGGTTTATGACATTAATCGTGTTTTAGAATTAGGGACATCACTAGGAATTGGTACGTCGTATTTTGCCACAGCAAGAAATGGGGTAGAAGTGGTTACGATCGAGGGTTGTCCCCAAACTGCGAAAATTGCCGCAAAGAACTTCGAACAAATGGGAATAAAAAACGTTGTTCAGAAAGTGGGGTCATTTGTTGATGTGTTGCCATCCATAGAAGATCAAGTTTTTGATTTGATATACATTGATGGAAATCATCGGTTGGCCCCAACGCTAGCTTATTTTGAATGGGCATTAAACCATATTGCTCCGACTGGATTTATTGTGTTGGACGATATCAATTGGAGCGATGAAATGAAACAAGCTTGGAGGCAAATTAAGGCCGATGAGCGTATTCATGTGAGCATGGATTTCTTCCGATTTGGGATTTTGTCCAAACGAGAAGAACAAGAGAAACAAAATTTTATATTAAAATACTAATATGAAGATATATACGAAAAAGGGCGATACGGGAACAACCGGGCTAATTGGCGGAACGCGAGTGGTTAAACATGATGTTAGAATTGACGCGTACGGAACCGTTGATGAGCTCAATTCTCATCTCGGATTGTTGCGTGATCGTGCAGTAGAAACTACTCATAAAGAAATGCTTATCGAGATTCAAGATCGACTATTTACAATTGGTTCTTGGTTGGCAACTGATCCGGGTAAAGGAGGAATGAAACTTCCCGAAATCACTTCAAAAGACGTAGAATTGCTGGAAACGGAAATGGACAAAATGGATGAAGAGTTAGAACCCATGAAGAGTTTTATTCTTCCCGGCGGACATGAAACAGTTTCATTTTGTCACATTGCGAGATGTGTTTGTCGTCGAGCAGAAAGATTGGTTTCAGCACTTTACGAACAAACGGACGGCGCAGGAATTGATCCCGTAATATTGGCATATCTGAACAGATTAGGCGATTATTTGTTTGTGTATGGTCGACTAATAAGTAAAAAGCTTGGAGCTGAAGAAATTCCTTGGAAACCTCGGGTTTAGGGAAGCTGTTTAAAAAAATAAATTAAAAAAACTTGTGTGGAAAATTAAAAAAATTACTTTTGCGCAATAATGAAAATCAAACAATTATGTATTGGACGTTGGAACTAGCTTCATACCTTGAAGATGCACCATGGCCGGCAGCTAAAGATGAGTTAATCGATTTTGCCATGCGTACTGGAGCGCCGCTTGAGGTTGTTGAGAATTTACAAGAAATAGAAGACGAAGGAGAAACTTACGAGAGTATCGAGGAAATTTGGCCCGACTATCCGACCAAGGACGACTTTTTCTTCAATGAAGATGAATATTAAACAAAAGACCCGTTAGCATTTCTAACGGGTCTTTTTCTATCTCTACGAATGAGATTATGATGATTTACAATGTGCACTTCGCTATCAATTAGGCATTAGGTTTCGCTCACAATCCGGTTTCTTTGACCAATTTAGAATGTTTTGGCAGTTCCAATAGTTAACCTCAGACAGATTGTCCGAATAATCAGCGATGGCATTATTTCTGACTAATTCATTGCACACACCCGATATTATTGGTTTTAAATTGGGTTAAATCAGTATTACTCGCTAATTTTAGCGACTCATTAATTTTAAATAATAACATGTTTGGAATTTTAAAGAAACTGGCAGGAAGCAAGTCGAAGAAGGACGATAAAATATATCAGCCGTACGTCGATAAAGTGAAGGCAGTTGAGGCTCAGATTAAAAACTTAAGCAATGATGAATTGCGTGGTAAAACAGCTGAGTTCAAAACAAAGCTTCATGATCGAACGAAAGCCTTGGAGGATGAAATCACATCCCTAAGCAAAAAAGTAGAAGATAATCCTGCAATGGATTTCCAGGAGAAAGATGCAATCTACACCAAGGTTGATAAATTGAAATTGGAGATTGACAAGGAAATTGAAAAGGTTTTAGAGGAACTCTTGCCAGAAGCTTTTGCGGTTATTAAGGAAACATCTCGCAGGTTTGCTGAGAACGAAGAAGTGACTGTTACTGCGAAGGATTATGATCACGAACTAGCAGCGGAGCGCGAGAATGTTCGAATTGATGGAGATAAAGCTTTTTGGGCAAACAAATGGAATGCGTACGGAACAGAAGTAACTTGGAATATGGTGCATTACGATGTGCAGCTATACGGTGGTTCAGTATTGCATAAAGGAAATATTGCTGAGATGCAGACGGGTGAAGGTAAAACACTCGTTGCAACATTACCAGTATATCTCAATGCATTAGCTGGGAAAGGAGTGCATCTTATTACGGTGAATGATTACCTGGCAAAGCGTGACTCCGAATGGATGGGACCATTGTATGAATTCCATGGTTTAACGGTTGACTGTATCGATCGCCACAAACCGAATTCTCCTGAAAGAAAAGCTGCATATCGAGCGGATATCACATTTGGAACAAATAATGAATTTGGTTTTGACTATTTGAGGGATAATATGTCTTCAAACCCAGACGAAATTGTACAGCAAAAACATCACTTTGCAATTATTGATGAGGTCGATTCAGTATTAATTGATGACGCACGAACACCTTTGATCATCTCTGGACCTATGACAGGTGGAGACAAACATGAGTTTAACGAGCTAAAACCAAAAATTGAAAAATTGGTAGCAGCTCAAAAGAAATTGGTTAATGAGTTTTTGATTGATGCCAAGAAGAAACTCAAAGGAATGGAGACGGGTGATGCAGACAAAGAAACCTTGTTTGAAGGAGGTGTTTCTTTATTACGTGCATACCGCGGTTTTCCGAGAAACAAAGCACTCATCAAATATTTGAGTGAAGACGGAATTAGAGCTCAATTGCAAAAAGTGGAGAATTACCACATGCAAGATCGTGAGCGAGAAATGCCAAAGGTAGATAAGGAATTGTATTTCGTTATCAACGAAAAGCAAAATACAATCGAATTAACCGAGAAAGGAATCGACTTGATCTCTGAAGGAGAAGATCGAAATTATTTCGTGATGCCGGATATTGGTCTTCAATTAAATGAGTTGGAATCAAAAGGTCTGGAAAAACAGGAATTATTAAATCAGAAAGAAAAATTGATCGATGATTTTAGTGAAAAGTCAGAAAGAATTCATACGATCAACCAATTGCTAAAAGCATATTCACTTTTTGAAAAGGAAGTAGAGTATGTGATAATGGATGGTAAGATCAAAATTGTCGATGAGCAGACAGGACGTATCATGGATGGTCGACGCTATTCAGATGGCCTGCACCAAGCAATTGAGGCAAAAGAGAATGTAAAGATTGAAGCGGCAACACAAACCTACGCTACAATCACTTTACAGAACTTCTTTAGAATGTATCATAAGTTATCCGGAATGACAGGTACAGCAGAGACAGAAGCACAGGAGTTCTGGGATATCTATGAATTAGACGTTGTTGTTATTCCAACGAATAAACCTATTCAACGTTTGGATCAAGAAGACCTCGTCTATAGAACACAACGCGAGAAGTTTAACGCTGTTATTGATGAGGTTCAGAAAATGGTTGAAGCAGGCAGACCCGTTTTGGTTGGTACGACCACGGTTGAAATTTCAGAGATATTGAGCCGTATGCTTCAAATGCGTAAGATTGAGCATAATGTTTTGAACGCGAAATATCATAAACGCGAGTCTGAGATCGTTGCAGAAGCAGGGCATGCAGGGAGAGTGACAATTGCGACAAACATGGCCGGTCGTGGTACGGATATCAAACTTACACCTGAAGTCCTTGCTGCAGGAGGTTTGGCGATTATCGGTACAGAGCGTCATGACTCTCGACGCGTGGACAGACAGTTAAGAGGTCGTGCCGGACGTCAGGGAGATCCAGGATCTTCTCAGTTCTTTGTTTCGTTGGAAGATGATTTGATGCGTAAGTTTGGTTCAGAGCGAATCGCTAAGATCATGGACCGAATGGGTTATAAAGAAGGTGAAGTGATTCAGCATTCAATGATCACAAAGTCAATTGAACGCGCGCAGAAGAAGGTAGAGGAAAATGCCTTTGGTGTTCGTAAGCGTTTGTTGGAGTATGACGATGTGATGAATGCACAACGAAATGCAATTTATAAGAAACGACGAAATGCACTTTATGGTGATCGATTAGAACTTGATATTTCAAATATGTTCTATGACGTTGCAGAAGAAATTGTCAACGAGCATTTCCCTTCAAAGAATTTCGATGCATTTGAGTTTGATTTGGTGAAGTATCTTAAGATATCTTCTCCGGTTGAGCGTAATGAATTCGAATCAACAGATCCAGGAGCATTGATTGATCGTATTTTTGATGATGCTATGACGGCATACGAGCAAAAAGCAGAACGATTAAATGGAATGGCCTTACCTGTGATCGAGCGAGTGCTTGAAAACGAAGGTGATCGTTATAAGAATATGATGTTGCCCGTAAGTGATGGTACTAAATCACTCCGTGTTATTGTGAATCTTGAAGAAGGTAAAGCAACTGGAGGAAAAATCTTCAAGAAGCAAATCGAGAAGATGATTACCCTCGGTTTCATTGATAACGAATGGAAAGAGCATTTGCGCCAGATGGATGATTTGCGTCAAACGGTGCAGCACGCGTCAATTGAGCAAAAAGATCCGTTGGTGATCTACAAAAAAGAGTCCTTTACATTGTTCCAAACAATGATGGGTAAAATGAGTAAGGAGGTCGTATCTTTCCTTGCAAAATCAGATTTGCCACAGCAGGCGCCTGAGCAACAACAAGCAACGAAGGAAACTGAGTTCAGTGAAAACGGAGGTGCTTTTAAAAACGCTCAAGTTCAGCAGAGAGAACAAGAATTCAGAGGTTCAGAAGGATATCAAGAGGCAAGAGAAAGTGCCGGACAACCTGGACAAGCGCCAAAGCGTAAACCTGTTGTTCACGCACAGCCTAAAATTGGTCGTAATGAGAAGGTTGAGATCCGAAATATGCAAACTGGCGAAACAAAGACCCTCAAATTTAAACAAGCAGAAAATTTGCTTAAAACAGGAGTTTGGCAGATAACGAAAAAAGCGTAAAAATAGACGATTAATAAATTCGTTAAAAACCGTGATTGTTGTGATACAACGATCACGGTTTTTTTATTTTACTTCGTTGATATGATCAGATGGAGTTGGAAATATGCTTTTCTCAGTTTAATGGTGCTGTTTGTTGAAGTTGCAATTGAGCATTTTTTTAAAACAGGTTTTATCCGCTTTTTTATGGGTGACTTTTTCATCCTTTGGTTACTCTACTTCGCGATGAGAACGTTACTAGATTCAACAAAAAAAGGGATCCTGATTGGTGTACTGAGTTTCGCTTTTTTTATAGAATTCTTGCAATTGGTCGAATTGCCAGAAAGAATGGGATGGGAAGGTAGGTTTTCCAATTTGATTCTAGGAAGTTCGTTTGATCCACTGGATCTACTGGCTTATATACTCGGAGGGTTAAGCGTTTATTGCTTCGACCTCTGGATAATCGATAAGCATCTTTTTTCTTATAAAGAATCCTAAAATCGAATACCCATCACGCAAATATCATCCACCTGCTCCATATCTCCCTTCCATTGTTCGAGCGTGCTTTTCAATGTATCCCTTTGATTAGTCATCTTATCATCGGCTATACTAACCAATAAGCGCTTTAGATTAGCCGACTTGAATTTTTTTCCTTTCTCGCCCCCAAATTGATCGGCATAACCATCCGAGAACAAATAAACAGCATCTCCAGATTGCATTTCAATTCTGTGCGTGTTGAAAGGCTTGGCATTTTCAAATTCTCCAATGGGTTGTTTATCTGCTTTGGTTTCTAATAATTCACCTTCGCGAACGATCCAAAACGGGTTATTTGCTCCGGCATAGGTTAAAGTGTTTCCAGAATACACACAAAGTGAAATATCCATGCCGTCTTTTAAAGAATTTCCAGATATGGAGAATTTCTTTATGATATTTTCTCTTGCTACATCTAATATCTTACCTGGTTCGTATATACCCAACTCATTCACGGCTCGATTTAATGCGTTATGACAAAGAATACTCACAAGTGCGCCAGGAACACCATATCCAGTGCAGTCTGCTACTGCAAAAAACGTTTTGTTATCAACTTTTTCAAACCAATAGAAATCTCCGGATATGATATCCTTGGGCGAATAGTATACAAAGGCATCATCGAAGTGCGAATCAAACTGGGATAGCGGCGGGAGTATTGCATTTTGAATCCGCTGCGCATAGTTAATGGAATCAGCGACTTCTTTGCTTTTTTCAGCCAATGACTCGCGTTGCATCTCAATAATTTCATTGGCACGTTTTTGTTTATTGAAGGCCGAATAGAAATACAATCCCCCGACTATAAGAAATAAACCTATTATCGAGAAAATAATTATTTGGGAACGTTGCTTACTTTTTGCAATTTCGGTCTCCTGAATCGCTAATTTACTCTTGCTTTTTTCTTGCTCTATAATCAATTCATTTTTTTCTGACTGATACTTTTCCTCTAATTCAGCAGCAGCGTTTACTCTTTGAATATCAAATAGCTCTGCTCTGATTTTGAGCAATTTTTCCAGCGTATATGCTCTCTCTTTGAACATCCCTAGTTTTTCGTATACAACCTCTATCAATTCATAAGCACGAGGAAGATCTTTTTTAGAATCAAGTGCCTCCCATTCTGCAATGGCGTGCTCGAAATGTGGAAGTGTCTTATCATAAGTTTGTGTTTTATAATGAAACTCTCCAAGCAAGAATTCGGCGTATATCATAGCAGGGCGATCATTGATGCTGTCTGATATTTTTACTGATTCTTTCAATAAATCATATGACTTTAAGGTATCACCTAATTGATAGTAGGTCTCAGCTAGATTGTTTAATGCTATCGGCTTTGAGCTGTGTAACTTATTATCTCGGATAATCTCGAATGCTTTCAATTGATAATCTAATGATTCTTCGAGTTTGGTTGGGTCATTTTGTAATACAACGCCAATAGCCATTAGCTTATTTACTTTTCCTTGGGGGCTTCCGTTTGAGGGATAAGAGCGAACACTATTCTTCAGGTGCTCTAAAGATTTCTCAAGTTCCTCCTTCCAGAAATAATGCGTACCAAGACTGTACTGGAATTTAGAGATACGCATTGAGTCGTTTATTGCTTCTGCCTTTCGCAATGCCTCAAGAAAATACTGCACACCCTTAACTTCATCGTTATTATGAATCTAGTATTGTCCTTTCGCGTGATCGATCAAACTAATTAGCGAGTCGTTTTGAAGTGAAATGAGAACTTGCTCCGTGCGTTGATTGAGGTAATTGAATGTTGATTCCTCTTCCGCGCTACCCATTTCTTGGAGAATTGCGTCAAATTGTTCTCTAGGATCGAGAATGTTGTTTAATCGTGAAACCAATGCTTCGCTTTGGGAATATCCCAAATTTGCAAACAAGGATCCGATTAGAAACAGAATACGGTAAATGCAATTTTTCACGCAATGAATATAGCTATATTTTGCGATAGGTAAAGCGCAAAAAGGAGAATCAGCAAGAAGAACTTAAGTCCGACTAATCAACCTTGTTTATAAAAGTCGAAAAGAATTATTCGCTTAATTCCCAGGTTTTTCCTGTTCTATAAACAGTACCCTTAAAAGTCGCTACCATTACCTCTTCTTGATTGTAAATATCAACTTGATAAACACCGATTTTTCGTGAAAGGGAAATTTCTGTAGTTCGTGTGCTCAGTACATCACTTATTCTGACTGGTTTTAAGTGAGAAATTGATGTCTCAACCGAAACGGCATGAATACCATGAGAATTAACTGAGAATGCCAATGCGCTATCTCCGAGCGAATAGGTGATTCCTCCGTGAGCAATTTGAAAACCATTAACCATCTCTGACCTAACCTTCATTTCACATTTAACTGCCCCAGGTTTGATATCTTTTACATCAATGCCGAGCCATTGGCTCATGGCATCCTTAGACATCATTGAATCCACTATTTGTTTCGGCGATAACATCTTATTTCTGAATGGCACCGTTCATAAGTGCGACCATGCCCGACAAGACAATAAATAATTGCGTTTGTGTATTGTCGTCCAACGTTTCACCATCTTCATCAGCAGCCTCTATTTCATTCATGAAGAATTGCATTAAATGATGTTGACCAGTTAGGTCTTGCATGGGTGAATAATCTTCATTTTTGTGAATAGCATCTAACGCCAATACGAATGGTTCTTGAAAAGCATCAATGTCATCCTCAGAAATCTCTTTTAACAGCATACCTTCCAAATCAAATGCTTCGTGTGCAATGGCGAAATAATAAATGGAAAACACATTGAGATCTTCATTTTCATACTCAATTCCGGCCTGAAGAATGTAATTGACGAGGTGTTGCTGTTTTAATGTGAACGTCTCTATTTTTTTATCAAGCGCATCATCTCCTAAGCTGTCTATCTTGTTTACCGCCTTTTCTATGTTTTCGATCTTAATCTGGCTCATGTTTACAGGTGTTTTCCTTTTGATTTAGTGCAAATTTAGCAATTAATTAAGTGTCGCGACCAGACGAATAAGTATTCGTAAAAACTGTTCAGCGATGCCATAGCGCTATAGATATTCATTATCTTTAGCAAGCTCCCAATTAACAAGATACTTATGGCAAAATATTTTTCAGAAGATTACCTAAACTTTTTCAAAGAGTTAGCACCAAATAATCACAAGGACTGGTTTGATGAAAATCGTCAACGATATCATCAGTCTGTAAAAGAACCTTTCGAGCAATTTGTGACGGACTTGATCGGAGAGGTACAAAAGAGAGATGCAAGTATACAATTGACGTATAACGATTCCATTTTTAGGATAAATCGAGATATCCGTTTTTCAAAGAATAAAGAGCCTTATAAATTAAATCGCTCTGCGATAATTTCTGCAAAAGGTCGAAAGGACAAAGCGTTTCCAGGATTATATATTGAAATGGGGCCTGAACACTATCGTGTATATGGAGGTGTTTATCAGCCGAGTAAGGATCAGTTGTATGATATTCGTGAATCAATAGCAAAACAGCCCAGCAAATTTATGAACTTGGTAAACGACAAAAAATTTAAAGAAATCTATGGCGAGGTTCGAGGTGATAAAAATAAAGTTTTGCCAAAGGAATTTAAAGATCCTGCAGCAAAGACGCCCTTAATTTTCAATAAACAGTTTTATTGGTTTACAGAGTTTGAGCCCGAAATTGTGGAAACGGATGATTTGATGCCTGTGACTTTAAAAGCCTATGAAGCGGGTAAACCATTAATGGATTATTTCATTAAAGCAATGCTATAGCGGTTTATATTATATTAACCTCTCTTTCTAGTTCGATCCCAAACTTTGCGATGATACCTTGACGAATGTCTTCAGATAATTGAAAGATGTCCTGACCTGCTGCACCTCCATAATTTACCAAGACTAATGCTTGGTTTTTATGAACCCCGTAGTTGCCGATTGTCTTTCCCTTCCAGCCCGCCTGATCAATTAGCCATCCAGCGGCAATTTTGTAGTTGTCTGCATCGATTGGATAATGGGCGATAGTCGGATATTTTTTGATTAAGGAATCAAATTGAGTCTTTCCGATAACTGGGTTTTTGAAAAAAGAACCTGAATTTCCAATTTCTGCAGGGTCTGGGAGTTTTCTTCTGCGAATTTTAATTACTGCATCGCTCACATCCTTGATAGTTGGATTAGAAACGCCCATGTCGGACAGTTCATTTTCAATGGCGCCATAACTTGTGTTTAATTTATGCTGCTTAGAAAGTTTGAGAGTTACATTAAGAATGACATATTGATTCTTGAGATTACGTTTAAAAACACTTTCTCGATAGCTAAAATTGCAAGTGTCATTCGTAAACTTTTCGATCTCAAATGTAGAACGATTTAATGCTTCGAGTTCATGAAAAACATCTTTTATTTCAACCCCATACGCACCGATGTTTTGCATGGGAGCCGCTCCAACGCTACCCGGAATCAACGACATGTTTTCAATGCCTCCCAGATTCTTATCAATCGCGTACATTACAAATTCATGCCAGATTTCTCCTGCTCCGGCTTTGACGTATGCTTCATGTTCGTTTTCAGAAACGATTTCAATGCCTTTTATTTCATTTTTCAAAACTAACCCTGGGAAATCTCTTGTCAAAAGTATATTGCTTCCACCACCCAATAAGAGGATTTCATCTTTGTTGGCATTTGCTTTGAGTAAATCAATTAACTGATTGACATCTTTGAAACTTGCAAATTTGTCTGCTTTACAGTTTAATCCAAAAGTGTTATGAGCCTGTAGATTGATATTGCTTTTAATCATGATATGATCCATTTTAATCAAAGTTAGAAACTATAATTAAGGTCTAATGATCAAGCGACTCCTTTTATTAAGAACCTGTGGTTAATCTTTAATTAATGTCAGACCCGTAAAAATGGATTATATTGTGAAAAAATATTAGCATGAAAATCTTATTTACCCTTTTAACAACTATCGCAATAATTGCATCTTGTACTATAAAAACCAACATAACATTCAAATAGGACTTTTCAGGAAGCTTGGAATATGTTTTTGATATGTCAGAGATGTATGGCATGTTAGGTGACACAGTGAATGCGACCTCTTTATTGGATGAGGAAGGTGAGATGCAAGCTTCACTCGATGAAATGGAGGCCAAAGAAGGGATATCCAATGTTAAGTTAAGAGAGGAACTTGATAAAGGTATCTATTATTTGAGTTTAGATTTTGCAGATATCGAAGCGTTAAATGTAATATTACATGACGAAAACCCAATGACTGACGGGCTGGGCGTTGTAGATGAAGACGCTGGATCCTCTGCAATAGGAGGATTGCAATTTAATCAGAAAGGCAATAAGATTTTTGTTGAAATGCCCGATTTTCAAGCGTTTCAGGAAAGTATGAACGGAGAGGATGAAGAAACACAGGAGAGTATGGAAATGATGAAAATGATGGGGTTCGATTATGAATTGAATATATCCTTTCACAAAGAAGTGAACAAAATAAAAACGAAAGGTAATGCTACGGCTAGCGGTAATACTGTGAAATTTCACATGTCCCTTCAGGAATTACTCGAGTTAGAGAACTATGATCAGGACCAGGACATTAAAATAATACTCTAAGCATTAATTTATCGGTGACATTTGAAATAATTGAATGGCTCTTTACAGTCATTACAAGTGTATAAGGATTGACATGGTGTAGAACCAAATTGACTCACAAGTTTGGTGCTTTGAGATCCGCAGTTCGGGCATTCAATTATTTTGTCTCCATCAGTGGGTGGCGAAATTCCTTCATCCATCATTTTCTGACGGGTCTCTTCAGATAACCAATCTGTTGTCCAAGCCGGTGTTAATACAGATTCGATTTCAATCTTATCAAACCCTTTTTCTATTAATTTTTCACGAATTAGATCCTCGAATAGCTTCTTAGCTGGACAGCCTGTATAAGTCGGAGTGATGGTGACTTTTAATGTGCCATCTGTTTTCATTTGAACAGCGCGTACAACACCTAGTTCTACCAAATTAATTGCTGGTATTTCTGGGTCCGGAACTTCTTTAAGAAACTCCCATATTTCCTCGTGTTCTGCTGTTTTCATACGTCCATATTTAAGAATTGGTGTACAAACCTGCACACCAATTCAACAATTAATTTCTAATAATGTGCTAATTAATAGCAGCAAAATATTTTTACCATGTAGCATCTGAATATGCACGCGGTAAATACTGCATGATGCTCAACAGGTTGCCCATGTGCTCGCTATGGTATCCATCGCGATAATCGCGCATCGATGGAGTAATTATTTCTTTTTCTTCGATATTGCAAGCTTGCAGTTTTGCAGAAACTGCATTTTCCCATGCCGATTCGAGAGCGGCTGTATCAGGGATGAACTTTTTATCCAATTCATCAAAATCAAATATTTCATCTACATATTTCCGCAAATGATCTACAGCGTCTTGCAAGCGACGATTGCTTTCTTCAGTGCCCAATCCCAATCGATCCATCCAATCGGTAGCGTGTAAATGACTGTATTTGATCTCCTTTAAGACTTTAACAGCTAAACCAGCCAATTCTGCATTTGAAGATTGCGTTAATTGGTTGAAAAGGTTTTCAGCATATAAATCATGGAAGAATTGACGAGCTATAACCCAGGCAAAATCTTCATTTGGTTGTTCGACCAATTTTATGTTGTAGTATTCTCTTTCGTTACGACGATAAACTAGGTCATCTGGGGCGTAATTTGCTTCCTCAATTTTACAGATAATCTTGTAGAGTTCTTCAGCTCTTCCGAACAAGTCTAAAGAAATGTTAGAAAGTGCCATGTCTTCCTCTAAAAAAGGTCCGCGGCTGCACATTTCAGCTAGACGCTGTCCGAGGATAACAGAAGTGTCGGCCAGACGAATTAAGAATTTTGATTCGTCATGTTGTAGTTCCATTTTCATAGCAACAGATCTTAAAGGTGACTAACTCCGTCAGGAATTTTATAAAAAGTGGCATGTCTGTACGCTTTGTCCTCTCCTGGATCAAAGAATGCATCAGCATCGTCTAATGGCACTGAAACAATCGCCTCAGTTGGCACAACCCATAAAGCTCTACCTTCGCCTCTTCTAGTGTACAGATCACGTGCGTTTTGAATGGCCATCTTTTTGTCATAACCGTGGCAGCTGCCAGCGTGTTTAAATGCAAGTCCGGGTTTCTTCTGAATGAAGACTTCCCAAGTTCTATCTCCTGATTCCATTTTATATTTTTTTAAGCAACGCTTGTTTCAACTTTAGAAGCGTAAGCCGCAGCTGCTTCTCTGACCCAAGCATTTTCGTTGTGTGCCTTTTTGTGATGATCCAAACGCTCTCGGTTACATGGACCATTTCCTTTAACTACATTCCAAAATTCGTCCCAGTTAAAAGGACTCGTTTCCCAATGTCCAGTTTCTTCATTGAACTTTAAATTCTCATCTGGAATTGTCAACCCTAAGAAATGTGCTTGAGGAACTGTTCTATCAATGAAACGTTGTCTTAAGTGATCATTCGATTCACGTTTAATTTTCCATGCCATTGATTGACTTGAATGTGCAGAGTCGGCATCATGAGGCCCAAACATCATTAATGCTGGTTCCCAGAATCGGTTTAATGCATCCTGAGCCATTTCTTTTTGTTCTGGAGTACCATTGGCCATCTGTACCATAATCTCATAACCTTGACGCTGGTGAAAGCTTTCCTCTTTACAAATACGCACCATTCCTCTCGAGTATGGGCCGTATGAAGTACGCTGCAATGAAACCTGATTGACAATAGCTGCGCCATCAACTAACCACCCAACAGCACCGATATCTGCCCATGTTAGGGTAGGGTAGTTGAAGATACTTGAGTACTTCGCCTCACCGCTGTGCAATTGTTGTATCATTTCTTGTCGAGAAATTCCTAAGGTCTCTGCAACGCTATAGAGATATAAACCATGTCCAGCTTCATCTTGAATTTTTGCAAGTAATACCTGCTTTGATCGCAAAGATGGCGCTCTCAATAGCCAATTTCCCTCCGGCTGCATTCCAATAACTTCAGAATGCGCATGCTGCGATATTTGTCGGATTAAGTTTTTACGATATTGCTCCGGCATCCAATCGCGCGGTTCAACCTTTAAATCCTTTTCAATGATTTCGTTAAATGCTTGTTCGAATTTGTCCATTTCTCCTATTTAGTATCAAAATTTGTCTCCTATTAGTATAACAGTCAGACTAAATTTTGGTTGACACACAAATATAAAGTTTTAGACCTTAATGAAAAATGAGAATGGTCATGTTTTTAGGACGCTTTTCAAACAAATCCTATTTTTTGAAAGGAAGAGCTTCCGATCGGCCTTTCTTGAAGATCTTATTACTAACTTCTTTTCCCCTTCTCAGTTTCTTTTGTTCCTCTTTTGGCAATGCTGTAATAGCTACGCAATCATGCGAACAACAATTGTTCATCTTTTCTGCGCAAGATGGACATTGGATAAATAATAAGTGACAAGCTTCATTAGCACAGTTGACGTGGGTATCACATAGCTCCCCGCATTGATGACATTTTGAAATGATTTCATCACTGATTCGCTCACTTTTTCGGTGATCGAATACGAAGTTTTTGCCCCGAAATTTGTTTTCCAACCCTTCGTCTTCTACTTGTCTAGCGTAGTTGATGATTCCTCCTTCTAACTGAAAAACATTTTTGAAACCTTGATGCTTAAAATAGGCACTGGCCTTTTCACAACGGATACCCCCTGTACAATACATAACAATGTTCTTATCCTCTTCATGTCCAGCTATGCTTTCTGAGATTATTGGTAATGAGTCTCTGAAAGTATCAACATCCGGTGTCTGTGCATTTTTAAAATGTCCTATTTCACTCTCATAATGATTGCGCATGTCAATCAAAATGGTGTTCTCGTCTTCAATGATTTCATTGAACTCTTTTGCTTTCAAATGAACGCCTATATCCGTTACATCAAAGGTCTCATCATTTAAACCGTCAGCAACAATTTTTTTACGGACTTTTATTTTGAGTTTTAAAAAGGACTTGTTGTCCTGTTCAACAGCGACGTTCAGACGAATCCCATTTAAAAATGAAATGCTGTCCAAGTGCTCTTTAAATTCATTGAATCGTTTGCCCGGTACGGATAACTGTGCATTGATACCTTCATTGGCGACATATATTCTTCCAAGAACATCTAATTGATCCCAGTGAATAAATAAACAGTCTCTAAAGAGTTGTGGGTTTTTAATGTGATGGTACTGATAGAAAGATATAGTCAACCGGTCTTCACCAGCCTCATCAATAAGAGCCGCTCTTTCCTCAGCACTTAATTTATTGTACAGTTGCATGCTATAAATAATTTAAGTTCTGAATTATTACAGACCGCAAAGGTACAATGTTATTATAAACCAAGCAAGATTCGATTTTACTCCCCTCTCACAAGTTGTATATTCCCTTGTCCTTCAAGTACTGTGCTGTTATCAGTAGTAGCTTTGTAGACATAGAAGTATGTTCCATCAGGAGCAGGACTACCGCCCATGTCATTTCCGTCCCAACCATCAGTGATGTCATTGAGTTCAGCCATCACCACACCCCAGCGATTGACGATGACACATTCAAACTCGGCAATAGAAGCGGATTGAAATTCGAAGGTGAAGATATCGTTTGCACCATCACCATTTGGTGTAAAGATGTTAATGTTGACAATATCAAATGCCTCGAATATGGTCAGTTCTTTGCAGAGTGTATCAGAACAACCATTTTTATTGAGTGCTACTAAACATACATCTACTATGTAAGATTGCCCTTTCGGACCGTAAACGGTATCTGGCTGATAGAAATAATCATGAGTTACTTCCCAACCTTCATCTGGGTGGTTGAGTGACCAGAAGAATGTGGTGTCTCCAAATGGATCAAATTCATTGTAGAAGTTACTAGAAGTGTTTTCAAAAACAGCTGTTACAGGAGCAGTTCCTTGCAAGTCTTCATTGAGCTCATCAGAGATGACATTGAAGTTGACAATCGGGCTGATCGAATCAAGCGTAATGACACGAGTTAAAACACACCCGTTTTCATCCGTTACGGTTAATTCATAATCGCCGGGGTTTCGACCACCCCAAGTTGTGTTGTCTTCGGTGTCGCCTGTTGTTAGGTCCGTCCAGATGTATGAGTAATCAGGAGTTCCGCCATTTGCTGCACCGTATACAACCCCGTTACCGTTTTGATATCCATACAAACGACAGTGTGCGGGTTCAAAACCAAATTCAGGTAAGAAAAGTGAATCGGGCTGATCAACCGAGAAGTCTACGACTTTCGAACATCCATTTTCATCGTTGATGGTCAAGGTATAATCCCCAGCCGTTAAAGCCCACGCCGAGTCTACACCAATTCCTTCATCACCAAATGTATTTGGCGCCCAGAAATAAGCCACTTCGGCATAGGATCCCGTTGCATTAAATACCGAATCAACACGAGCCCAACCCGAAGCTTCACCATAACAAGCCGGATCTACAACGGTTAATTCAACTTCCATTTGGTCTGGATCATCCAAGAACACGGAAACTTCACCTGAACATTCAGAATCATCATCTACAGTGATATAATACCATCCTTCTGGCAGGGAGTTGGCCGTATTACTATTGTCTTCATTCAATACATTACCATCTTCATCAGTAATAGTAAAAATGAGCTCGCCGACACCGCCAAAAACATCCACCGTTACAGAACCGTCATTAAATCCAAAACAAGTAGGATCGTTGAATAAAAGCTCAAGGCTTAAACCTTCGGTCATGATGATTTCAATTTCAGTAGTAGCAGTACATCCGTTTTCAGAGGTGACAGTTAAAGTGACGGTATATGTACCCGGAGCACCATAAAGGTGGGTTGGATTTTCATCTGTAGAACCAGCACCATCACCAAAGTTCCAATCCCAACTCACGATTGATTCAGGGTCAGCAATGGTTGACAAGTCATTAAATTGAACCTCTGATGCAATACATCCACCAGTGGCGCCGTCTTCAGACGAAAGACCTGCTACGATGAATTCTATAGCGGCATCTGGTACTGCGGCTACAGTTACATCAACCGTTGCTGTGTTTTCACATCCAAAATCATCCACACCTGTAACGGTATAGGTTGTTGTTCCAACGTCAACAGGAACAAAAGCAACACCATCATCCACATCAGGATCCCAGGTGTAATCAGTAGCTCCTCCACCTGTAACAGTTACATCTTCACCTAGGCAGATGACATCATCACTTGCTGTTGCTGTTACATCAGGAAGTTCGTGTACTGTGATATCGACAGAGAAATCACAATCTAAATCACTGTCACTGGTTGCAGTGTATGTTGTTGTGCCAACAGGAGGTTCAAAAGCAACGCCATCTTCAACACCACCATCCCAAGTAACAGTCCCACCTGTTTCAGATGAAGCTTCTAATGTAACCGACTCACCGATACAAATATCGGTTGCAGAAACCGAAGTTGTTAACGCCGCACATGGATCTTCGCATGCATCAAAAGCATCCGCTGCAATCGATAAATGCCACCAACTATATATGTTGTCAGTCGGCACTGCACTTTGAGATAGTACAGCAGTTGTGCCTCCGGCCGTGAATGTGCAACTGCCTTCTTGCCAATAACAACTATCGCCTGTAAAAATTACGCTTGAAGAGATGACACCGTCTATTAATAGGTTGACCGTTTCGTTTTTAGTTACTGATGCACCTCCCCAAAAACCTCCATCACCATGAAAGTTACCAGCGTAATAACAAAAGGTGTAAGTTTCTCCAGGAGTCAATCCTGTAATCGTAGCCTCGCTTTGTTCGGTAACACCACCAGCTACACCTTGAATCCAATCGTCATGTCCATTAGGAGGTAAATCTACATCGCACACAAAAGGCATAGATCCGTCAGGTGCAGGACCATCAGGGTTAGCAATATCAGGACTTCCTGAGACAAATGACCAACCGGGAGGTGCTGAGCTCAATCCAGGATCATCTGTGTTTGTCGCTGGTATGGTTTGTGAAAAAACTGAAAACTGTGCGCTTAAAAAGGCAATTAATAATACTTTTCTCATTTGGGAGCTTTGTCTATATTTCGGCAAATTAAGCAGAATTGGATGGGAATGCTAATTCTCATAGCAATTCTATTTAATGATGCAAACTTTTGTTGTCTGTCAATAAAAGGCAGACGCATAATTTGTCTGTTAAGTTGCACTGTAAAAAATGTTTTACTCCCCTCTCACAAGTTGTATATTCCCTTGTCCTTCAAGTACTGTGCTGTTATCAGTAGTAGCTTTGTAGACATAGAAGTATGTTCCATCAGGAGCAGGACTACCGCCCATGTCATTTCCGTCCCAACCATCAGTGATGTCATTGAGTTCAGCCATCACCACACCCCAGCGATTGACGATGACACATTCAAACTCGGCAATAGAAGCGGATTGAAATTCGAAGGTGAAGATATCGTTTGCACCATCACCATTTGGTGTAAAGATGTTAATGTTGACAATATCAAATGCCTCGAATATGGTCAGTTCTTTGCAGAGTGTATCAGAACAACCATTTTTATTGAGTGCTACTAAACATACATCTACTATGTAAGATTGCCCTTTCGGACCGTAAACGGTATCTGGCTGATAGAAATAATCATGAGTTACTTCCCAACCTTCATCTGGGTGGTTGAGTGACCAGAAGAATGTGGTGTCTCCAAATGGATCAAATTCATTGTAGAAGTTACTAGAAGTGTTTTCAAAAACAGCTGTTACAGGAGCAGTTCCTTGCAAGTCTTCATTGAGCTCATCAGAGATGACATTGAAGTTGACAATCGGGCTGATCGAATCAAGCGTAATGACACGAGTTAAAACACACCCGTTTTCATCCGTTACGGTTAATTCATAATCGCCGGGGTTTCGACCACCCCAAGTTGTGTTGTCTTCGGTGTCGCCTGTTGTTAGGTCCGTCCAGATGTATGAGTAATCAGGAGTTCCGCCATTTGCTGCACCGTATACAACCCCGTTACCGTTTTGATATCCATACAAACGACAGTGTGCGGGTTCAAAACCAAATTCAGGTAAGAAAAGTGAATCGGGCTGATCAACCGAGAAGTCTACGACTTTCGAACATCCATTTTCATCGTTGATGGTCAAGGTATAATCCCCAGCCGTTAAAGCCCACGCCGAGTCTACACCAATTCCTTCATCACCAAATGTATTTGGCGCCCAGAAATAAGCCACTTCGGCATAGGATCCCGTTGCATTAAATACCGAATCAACACGAGCCCAACCCGAAGCTTCACCATAACAAGCCGGATCTACAACGGTTAATTCAACTTCCATTTGGTCTGGATCATCCAAGAACACGGAAACTTCACCTGAACATTCAGAATCATCATCTACAGTGATATAATACCATCCTTCTGGCAGGGAGTTGGCCGTATTACTATTGTCTTCATTCAATACATTACCATCTTCATCAGTAATAGTAAAAATGAGCTCGCCGACACCGCCAAAAACATCCACCGTTACAGAACCGTCATTAAATCCAAAACAAGTAGGATCGTTGAATAAAAGCTCAAGGCTTAAACCTTCGGTCATGATGATTTCAATTTCAGTAGTAGCAGTACATCCGTTTTCAGAGGTGACAGTTAAAGTGACGGTATATGTACCCGGAGCACCATAAAGGTGGGTTGGATTTTCATCTGTAGAACCAGCACCATCACCAAAGTTCCAATCCCAACTCACGATTGATTCAGGGTCAGCAATGGTTGACAAGTCATTAAATTGAACCTCTGATGCAATACATCCACCAGTGGCGCCGTCTTCAGACGAAAGACCTGCTACGATGAATTCTATAGCGGCATCTGGTACTGCGGCTACAGTTACATCAACCGTTGCTGTGTTTTCACATCCAAAATCATCCACACCTGTAACGGTATAGGTTGTTGTTCCAACGTCAACAGGAACAAAAGCAACACCATCATCCACATCAGGATCCCAGGTGTAATCAGTAGCTCCTCCACCTGTAACAGTTACATCTTCACCTAGGCAGATGACATCATCACTTGCTGTTGCTGTTACATCAGGAAGTTCGTGTACTGTGATATCGACAGAGAAATCACAATCTAAATCACTGTCACTGGTTGCAGTGTATGTTGTTGTGCCAACAGGAGGTTCAAAAGCAACGCCATCTTCAACACCACCATCCCAAGTAACAGTCCCACCTGTTTCAGATGAAGCTTCTAATGTAACCGTCTCACCGATACAAATATCGGTTGCAGAAACCGAAGTGGTTAATGATTCGCAAGGTTCTTCGACGGCATCATCACCAAATGAAACGTTCCAGAAATTACCATTAACCTCGGCCGGAGCTAGGTAGTTAAAACTTATCGGCATTGACTCTGCTGTGGCGGTGAAAGTCAATGTTTCTAAAGACCAATCTGTTGAAGTTCCGCCGGTAAAAGGATACAAATATTCCGTTCCATCAACTGTAACCACAAGCGTCCCATCATATACCGTTGGTGTACCACCAGCGTTTGAACGCGTTTCACACATGTAAAAATTAAATGAATATTCCACCCCAATAGTCATATCCGAAACGGTAGTTCCTACAATCTCACTATAAAAACCAGTAACCCAAACGGTGTGCCCATTTGGTGGATCAACAACAGTTTCCGACCAAGGATATGTTACCCAACCGGCCCAATAGTCTTTATTGGAAATATCTGTACTTCCGGCAATAATGGTCCAACCAATAGGAGCCACATTGTCATCCGCAGGTGAAGAATTTGTAGGTAAAATGGTCTGACTCCAAGCGGAGCTTGAAGCCAATAGGCTTATTAAGAGGAATATGCGCATTTTCTTCGGTTTCTTTAAAGACGCAAAATTCTCTATAAAAGTTGAATCAAAAAAAGAAAAAAACAGAATCAATTAAACCTATTTAAAAATTAACGGTCATAGGATGCAGAAACAAATAAATAATTAAAAATGAAAAAGGTAGCATTATTAGGATTGATTGGTTTGATGGGATTTGCGACTAATGGATTTGCTCAGGATGTTGAGCCAAAAAAGGACCCTCAGGAGTTTGAGAAAATGACTCCAGAAGAACGTGCAGAGAAACGCACAGAACATATGAAAAAGGAGTTGAATTTATCTGAAGAGCAAACAAAGGAAATCAAAGCTCTAAATGTTTCACACATGAAGGAGATGGAGGAAATTCGGAAAGAGATGAAGCGTTTGAAGGCTGAGGCAAAGGCAAAGAAAGAAGCTCATCATGAAAAAGTAAGCGAAGTTTTGACAGATGAACAACGTGAAAAACATGAAGCTAAAATGGCTGAACACAAAAAGCGCCATGCGATGCGTAAAAGACAATGTCATCCTGAACCGGAGGGAGAATAAAAATCGTATTCAAAATAAGTAAGCGTGAAAGGTTGTTTTGAAAATTCCGTAATACGGGATTGCAAAATGACCTTTTTTATTTTGAATTCAATAATTTGATTCTAAATCAGCTAACTTTGCGGGATGAAAAAGCCCCTGCTTTTTTTTGATTCCCTGCGTTCGTATCCATTATCATTTTGGCTGCTTTGCATAAATATGCTCGTCTTTATGATGAGTTTTAACATGCTCCTTCCAGAGATGAACGATTATATAACGCGACTAGGTGGGGCAGATCAAAAGTGGTTGATTTTGGGGCTATGGACATTTGCAGCGGCAATAGCACGTCCGTTTAGTGGTAAAATCGCAGATAATATCAGTCGAAAATCAGTCATGTATTTTGGCATTTTGGTCAGTATATTGATCAGTTTTTTATATCCCTTCTTTTTGACAGTTGTCGGTTTTTTATTGCTTCGTTTTTTCCATGGCTTTAGCACAGGATTTCACCCAACTGGAGCTACGGCCTTAATCGCGGACATCGTGCCAAGAGGAAAAAGAGGAGAAGCCATGGGGCTTTTTGGAGTTACGATTAGTCTCGGTTTTAGTGGGGGACAGGCTATAGGTAGTCCGATTAAACAAACGATTGGTTTTGACGGACTCTTTTTTGCGTCTGGAGGATTGGGATTGTTATCATTACTACTCTTGTTAGCGGTACGTGAGAAAGAAAAAAAACGGTTGGATGATGTGATCATCGATCAGCCTATTGAAGAATCTTCACCAGACAAGTTGAAGTTATGGCAAAAGATCATTCCCAGAATAGATGAAATTATCGCACCTGAAGTAATTCATCCCTCCATTATTATGTTCATAACAGCAATGCTTTCCGGTATTTATATGATGACTGTTCCTGATATCAGCGAGCACCTGGGAATGTCGAATAAAGGGATGTTTTATATGGTTAATGTCATCTTTATGGTCGTGACAAGGTTTTTAGCGGGTAAATTTTACGATCGCTATGGTGCTCGAAGAAATTTGAATATAGGTTTGACTTTAATGGCAATTGGTACAATAATAACGGGTACTTCGACAACGGTGACCCAATTCTTAATTAGTTCCGTTGTTTTCGGAGTTGCTGCAAGTATTTGCTCTCCTGCGCTGTTTGCATGGACTGCCGATTTAGCAAATCCAAAATACAAGGGAAGGGGAATGTCCACCATGTTCATAGCACTTGAGCTGGGAATAGTTGCAGGAACCTTTTCCTCTCAGATGATCTATAACAATGACCCAACCAATTTTATTTACCTATTTATTTGGGCAGCTGCTCTTTGCGCGGGAGGAATTATATATTTGGCTTTTACAAGAAGAAGCAAATGGAATGAAGTGCGAGGAGAGGGCTAGGTTAACTCGATTATAAGCGGGAATCATTATTTTTACGGCATGTATCAGAAAAAAAGAAAATTCGAAGAAGATTCAGACATCATATATGGTGTTCGAGCAGTAATTGAAGCCGTGATGGCAGAACGACCAATCAACAAAATCTTTATTCAGAAAGGAATGCAGAAGGAGTTGTTCTACGAATTAAAGGATGCATTGGCCGATAAGAAATATCACTTGCAATTTGTTCCGATATACAAGTTGAACAAGATGACCCGTAAAAATCATCAAGGTGTAATTGCTCAAGTTTCACCCGTTCCTTACCAAGAAATTGAACCGATTGTTGATCAGTTATTTGATAAAGGTGAAATACCACTTTTTCTGATACTTGATCGATTAACCGATGTGCGAAATTTTGGAGCCATTGCCAGAACAGCTGAATGTTTAGGTGTACACGCCATTATTATTCCTCACAAGGATAGTGTGTCTATTACCGCAGATGCCATAAAAACTTCTGCAGGAGCCTTGCATAAAATACCAGTATGTAAAGTTCAGGATTTGAATGCTACTATACACTATCTTCGGGAAAGTGGAATTCAAATTGCAACAGCTACAGAAAAGACAAAATCCATCCTTCCAGATAATGATTTGACAGTACCTTTGGCTATTGTAATGGGATCAGAAGAAAATGGTGTAAGTATGAAAATACTGGCTGATGCAGACATGAAACTAAAGATCCCCATGATCGGTTCTATTGCCTCTTTGAATGTTTCTGTTGCTGCAGGCATGGTCTTGTATGAAGCTATACGACAACGCGAATTACACTAAAAATGTCTAAACTAAAGCGCGACGCGGATATCATACTTATTCTGATTATTGGCTTTGTGCTACGCTTATTGGGCGCTGTTTTTCATTCTTATTCTAATGACGAGCTCAGCGCAGTCAGTCGGTTGCGATATAATACATTTTCGGACTTGATTGAATTGGGTGTCATGAAAGGGGATATGCATCCTGCGGGAGTCCAGGTCTTCATGAAAATATGGTCGCTTGTATTTGGTAAGTCAGAGTTGGCAATGCGACTGCCGTTTATTCTACTGAGCATTGGTTCTATTTATTTGCTCTATTTATTAGGAAAAAAATGGTTTAGTCGCAATGTTGGTTTGACAGCAGCAGGATTACTAGCTGTGCTTTATTTTCCGGTAATCAATACAGAATTTGCGCGACCATATAGTGTAGGACTCTTTTTTACCCTTTTTACTGCTTACCATTTTTACCGAATGCTAATTGAAGGTTCTTATTCTGTGAATCGTGTGGTGTTCCTAAGTATTGGTTTCGCGGGAGCGATGTATGCGCATTATTTCGCTTTCTTCTTTGTATTGTTTATTGGATTCACAGGTTTGTTTCTACTAAATAAATCAACTTGGAAGCCTTATTTGATTTCAGCAGCTCTTGCTGCATTGCTTTTTACTCCTCACATTGAGATTACCATTTATCATTTATCTGTAGGAGGTTTGCAATGGCTGGCCCCGCCCGCTCCCAATTGGTTACCTGATTTTTTGTTTTTTGGTTTCAATGAATCATTGACTGTTATTGCTGTATTGATCGTCTTTATGTTATGGGGATGGCTCATGGGTAAAGCGGAAAACAAAATAGAATGGCGAAAATGGATATTGGTAGCCATTTGGTTTTTTGGTATTTATGCGATTGGTCATTTTTATTCTTACATCGGTACGCCGATTTTGAAATTTCCGGTCATGCTGTTTGCCTTTCCATTCTTCTTGTTGCTGATTTCTATACCAATTAGTCGGATTCCATCAAGTCCTCTTCCATTGTTGGGGTTGGGATTGGTTGCTCTTGTATCAACGATTCAAGAGAAGTCATATTTACAGAACGAACACTTTGCTTTATTCAAAGAACCAGGGATTAAAATGGCTGAATGGCGCGAGCTTTATGGCATGGATAGTATCTATACCATTTACAATTTGAATAATCCTGAATACATCAATTTTTACAAAGATGAATGGGGCGGTGAACCTCTAAAATTTGATTGGTCGATCATTGATTATGGTGATAACTATCGATTATTTGATAGTTTGTCTTTAAGATCTGAGAATTATTGCGTCTTAGGTTTTTCTTCACGTAATACTTTGGTGCAAAATTTTGAAACTGTTCGGTACTTCTATCCTAAAGTTGTAGATTTTGAGCAATACAATAATGGAGCTGTCTTTTTATTGCATAAATCAGTGGCTAAAAGTGTCGATCGTGTTGAAGAAACATTAGCAGCATTCAATAAGTTTGCAAAAATGGGTGAATGGATTTATGTTGATTCCTTAACTCAAGAAAGTGATAATAGCAGCTCGTTTTACCAATTGGATGATGATGTTAGAACTGGCCCAACATATGCGTTTAAATTAAAGGATTTACCAGAATATGAGGGTTACCTTAAAGTGATAGTATCGGCTGATCTTCCAGAAAATGCAGCGCTTTCGATTACCTTTTCAGCAAAGCGCAATGGAAAACCGATTTATCATCAGAAAAAGCCGATATGGATTGGTCATGATATTGAGTCCATGATAAATTTCGACCCTCAAAACAAAGGTTTCTTTGCTTTTAAAATACCACCACAGGTAAACTCAGAAGATGAATTATTTATTCAATTGTGGAACCGATCAGGTCATGCGATAACGATTACCGATTTTACAATACAATGGGTTCAAAATATTTGGAATCCACCTTTCAATTCGCAATAGGCGGCGGACCTCAAAATCCTCCACAAAAATCGATATCTTTGAAAAAACGAATTATTTGCCATGAGAAAACTTTTATTCATTGGAGTATTGACAATTTCGCTTCATGTCTTTGCAAGTGAAGATTCTATCTTCATTCGAAAAATCTATGACGTTGCATTAGTACAAGGACATGCATACGAAAATTTACGTTCGCTTTGCAAAGATATTGGTGCTCGAATTACTGGTTCTGCTGAAGCAAAAATGGCTGTTCAATGGGGTAAATCAGTATTAGAACAATACGATCTGGACAATGTCTATTTACAGGAGATCCAAGTTCCTCATTGGGAACGTGGCACTAAAGAAGCTGCTTGGTTGACTAATGCTAATGGCGATGTCTACAAACTACACATAATCGCATTAGGCGGTTCAGTAGGTACTGGAGGTTTGATTGAGGGAGAGGTGTTAAAAGTTGAGTCCATTGAGGAATTGGAGAAAATGTCTCAAGATCAGGTAAAAGATAAAATCATTTTTTTTAATCGTCCTTTTGATCAAAAGATGATTAATACATTTAAAGCCTACGGTGCTTGTGTTGATCAAAGATGGGGAGGTACGAATGCTGCTTCTAAAATGAGTGCAAAAGGTGTTGTTATTCGATCTATGGCTTGTTCTTCAGACGACCATCCGCATACCGGTTCTATGCATTATGACGAAGGCGTAGTCCCTGTTCCGGGTGCTGCAATCAGTACGAATGATGCAGATTTGTTAGTGGATTGGATGAAAAGAGGCAGCGTGACCTTAAAAATGGAAATGGATTGCCGAACTTATCCGGATGAAATTTCACACAATGTAATCGGTGAGTTGAATGGCAAAAAAGATAGTAAAATCATAACTTTTGGGGGGCATTTAGATTCTTGGGATGTTGGAGAAGGAGCTCATGATGATGGGGCTGGAATTGTGCAATGTATTGAAGCCATTCGAATTTTGAAACTTTTGGGATATCAGCCAAATCATACTTTGCGTTGCGTTTTATTTATGAATGAAGAAAACGGAAATTTTGGAGGTAAGAATTATGCAAGACTTGCATCTGAAAATAAAGAGGATCATATATGCGCCGTGGAAACCGACAGAGGAGGATTTTTACCAATGGGTTTTGATATCGTTGGTTCTGAGGAACAGGTTTCGTTTGTGAGAGGGTTTGCACCGCTGCTAAAGCACTATGATCTCCTAAAATTTAATCCGGGCTATGGAGGTGTAGATATTGGACCGCTGCGTGAATATTACCCTGAAATGATTCAGTTAGGCATGGCCGTTAACTCTCAACGTTATTTCGATTATCATCACGCCGAAACAGATGTATTTGAGTCTGTGAATAAACGGGAGCTGGAATTAGGAGCAGCTGCGATGGCCGCAATAGTTTATTTAATGGATAAAAACTTGTAAAGTCTTTTAGGCAAAATTGACTTTATAGCGGTTGAAAAAAGCTTCCCAATCCCAAAGGAAATTCATCATTATTTCATCCATTCGCTTTAGAAAAAGCGGATTTGGAGTCTTCATGTTTTTAAAGTATGGCTCTTGATAGCAGTTTAAATCAAATTTGTGAAATACTGCTTTTGACATACCGTACAACGTATTTTTCGACGGGTGATTTACACGAGAAACGAAAGCGTCATAATCTTTAATTACCTGCTCAAAATCAGCAAAATCCATATCATATATTGATGCAAATTTCTCTATAATCAATTGATGAATTTCCCTTGCTTCATCTGCTTCGAAATGATCTTCTAAAAATCGTAAGTTGCCGACCACAACTATCAAGAGAAACTTATCGGCCGCTTTGGCTGAAACATTAGGTGATTGAACAAATGCAGCGTCTTCGTTAATCATAGCGCGCACATCGTCAAATCCATTGTCCGTTGCTTCTAACAATGAGTTGACGAAAACATTAGCCATTTTATCTGTGTCCAGTTTTTTCTTTATCAGTCCTCCGAGCATATTTATGGGGGTTAAAATACTTTTTAAACTAAGATAAGGTGAATGAGAAATGGATATAATAAAGTTTTGTGGAGTTTTCCACAATATTGCGTTAAGAGCACTTTAATAATTTGTGTTGGAACTTCGAGAGAACTATCGTTTTCTCGGTCTAATATCCAATTTTTCAGCGCATTCGAGCATATAGGCGTATGCATCGTTGTAGTTATTCTTAATAACACCTTCAAGAATGGCTTCTTTAATATCATTCTTAAGATCTCCGACTGTTTTACATGGTTTTAAACCAAAAATGTCCATGATTTCTTCTCCAGAAATAGGTGGCTGAAAATTTCTTACGTGATCTTTTTCTTCTACTGTTTTTAACATCCTTCGAACATTTTCAAAATTTCGACGGTATTTCTGCACCTTCATTTCATTTTTAGACGTAATGTCAGCATTGCAAAGGGTCATAAGATCATCGATATCGTCTCCAGCTTCAAACAAGAGCCTTCGAACCGCAGTATCAGTGACACTTCCGTTGACTAGCGCTATCGGTCTAAGGTGCAAACGCACCAATTTTTGAACGTATTTTAGCTTTGCATCCAGTGGTAATTTGAGTTTCTTAAAGATTCCTTTTGTCATTCGCATCCCAACTTCCTCGTGTCCATGAAATGTCCAGCCCGACTGTGGATGAAAGCGCTTGGTTCTCGGCTTACCTATATCGTGCATAATTGCAGCCCATCTTAACCAGAGGTTATCCGTATTTTGAGAAATATTGTCTAACACCTCTAAAGTGTGATAAAAATTATCTTTATGTGCTTTTCCATCTTTTTTATCCACCCCTTGAAGAGCAACCATTTCAGGGAAAAATTCATGAAGTAATTTCGTGTCATAGAGTAGCTTAAAACCTCGTGAAGGCTTCTCTGCTAGAATTATTTTATTCAACTCATCAGTAATCCGCTCTTGAGAGATAATCTCCAGGCGCTTTGCATTTTTTCGAATAGCATCGAAAGATTTGTCCTCAATTTTAAAGCCCAATTTTGTAGAAAACCGAATGGCACGCAACATTCGAAGTGGATCGTCTGAATAAGTTTTATCCGGTTCTAAGGGCGTTCTGATAATTTTATTTTCAAGGTCAGCTAATCCGTCAAAAGGATCGACTACTTCGCCATAAGAGCTTTTATTTAAACTGATTGCCAAGGCATTGATGGTAAAGTCTCTTCGGTTTTGATCATCAGCCAATGACCCATCTTCTACAATTGGCTTTCGTGAATTAAGATCGTATGACTCTTTCCGTGCACCAACAAATTCAATTTCAAGATCGTTAAATTTAAATGCAGCTGTGCCAAAGTTCTTGTAGTAAGCGACTTTTTTTACGCCGAGTTCTTTGGCAACCCATTCCGCCATCTTTAAACCACTCCCCAACACGACAAAGTCAATGTCTTTTGAGGGGCGTTTTAAAATAAGATCTCTAACAAATCCGCCAATAACAAAAGCGGACATTCCATTTTCATGACCAACCCGACTAACAGCTTTGAATACTTCGTGCTCTATTTCTTTTGATAGATTCAAGTTATTTCCGAATTATGGTTACTTCGCTATCCTTTCCAATCTTTATGATTTGAGAAGGTTTGGAATTTGGATTTCTCAAAGGAAGGTCAACAACAAGGTCAACACTATCTTTGATGCTTTGAGGCATATCATCTAATGAATCGCCGGTGTAGGCTTGATTAGAGATATTTGCAGAGGTTGAAACAAGTCCGCATTTTGTGGCGCGCATGAGAGCGACGCAGAAAGGATCATCAGTGATGCGGATAGCCACGCTACCCTCTTCAGCCAATACTTGTTTGGCAACATGTTGCCCTTCTGGATAGACAATAGTCAACGGTCGGTCAGCATAATCGATAAGATCATAACAGACTTCAGGAATAATCTTGGCGTATCGCTGTAGTTTTGCTTCATTATCTACAAGGAGAATAAAACTCTTGTTGGGTGAACGCTGTTTAATTTTCATAATGCGATCAACGGCTTCCTCGTTTGAAGGATCACAACCCAAACCATAAATAGTGTCTGTAGGATAGAGCAATACGCCACCATCCTTGATTATTTTAGCTGCTTTTTCTACTTCTTCTTTCACGGTACAAAAATAATCAATTGAATGAGGAAGTTTTCAAGAGGGTGAATTCAAAACAAAAAAAACGTCTTGCTTCATCTGAAGCAAGACGTCCAAAAAATTGTTTGATCCGTTTATTTAACGATAAACTTTTCAGTTTTAGTTGCTGTACCATTTTGTGCTTGAACAAAATATACACCGCGCTCTAAACCTGAAACATTGATTTTTTCAGTTGTCTGAGGATTGTTGATCGTTTGAACAACTTGTCCTCCAGAATTTAAAATCGTCAATTTAGAAGTACCTTCAGAAACAGAAACAGTTGCGAATGGAGTCGCTACTGGGTTAGGGTAGATGCTCAAAGCAACCGGAGCGTTATTTTCTTCTTCGATTCCTACGTAATCTGTGATTTCATCTTTTCCATAAACTGCAGTAAATCCGAAATCTCCTCCGGCACCGAGTTCAGCAAGGATAGTTGCGTGAACAAAAATTGGCATGTTAAACGAAGCAATGTCATAGTATACATAGCTCTCACGTGTAATGATTGCAGGAGTCCCCAAGATTGTACCTTCTGAAACTTCAGTCGTATGGATTCGGATGACGTTGCTGTAGTCTGTTCCTGCAAGCTTAAGCGTACCGGTTCCGTCTGCAGTAATTGTAGCCTCTCCAGAAATCGCTATGTCCCCAGCTAATGGAACTGTAGCTGTTCCTGCAATATCGTCAGTATATGAATCCCCAAAACTCATTGGGTATTGATAAGAAATCAATGGATCTGAATCATACTTAATAATGAAATCGTTTGACAATTCTTGAAAAACGAAACCATGCACGATGCATTGGCTCGATCCGTCATTATTTGTAAAATAAGTTTGAACGCTGTTTTCGAAATCTTCAGTATAGCGAGCCATAGGGAATTCATCAGCAAAATCAGCGTCTGCACCGTCTATTAAGTTATTCGTGTTTGGTGCAATTGCATAAGCAGCTACATTGTCGTAATTCCAAGTTACGTCCTCTCCGAGAACATCTGCATAGGCTGTTGCGTTACTATCTAATACATAATAGGTCATTGCATCTCCAGTCGACAGTGTATCGTCAATTGTAATTGTCTGAGCTGTGCCGACAATTGATGCAGAAATTCCTAAAAGAAGTAAAGGTGTTTTCATAAAAATCGTTTTAAATTTGTCAAAATTTTGATCGGTAATAGGTCAAATCTACTATTTGTTAACGAGATAAAGGGCATTTGGGTTGGTAAGATTTAAAAAAATTTCCCGTGTTGTATTAATTTGCCTATCAGCGATTTCGGCATTTTTGTTGTTCAAAGTCTGGGATATCCGTTTTGACTATGATTTCGAGGCGTTCTTTGCAGATGGTGATGAGGCAACAGAATTTCTCGCAGAGCATCGTGAGCGTTTCGAAACGGATAATGATTTTGTTTTTATCTCATTGGAGCGGGGTGATCAGACAATTTTTGATCACGAGTTCCTCCAGAAAACGGATGCTCTGGTAAATACAATTGCGAGAGATTCACTGGTGGAGTCCGTGCAATGTCTTACCAATATGGAGGATTTCTTTAAGACGCCATTTTCACCAAAAGTTTATTCACAGCCCTACATTCATTTGGACGATCCAGACAAGCTAAAAGAAGATTCTGCACGTATCTACGAGCGTCCAGAATTGGTTGGGTTTTTTATTCGAGAAGATGCTAAGGCCTTGATGATAACCCTTAAACATCGTCCTTATCTTTCAAAAGAAAACTGTGATGTCTTAAAAACCAATTTGACGCAATATCTAGAAGATCACGAAATAAATGACTATAAATACGCGGGTAGGGCAATCGGAATTGGATTTTACATTGATACCATGCAGTATGAGACCGTTTTGTTTATAGGGCTGTCATTCGTGCTCGTAATGGTATTCTTGATCTTTATGTTCCGATCAGTATGGGGGCTGGTTGTACCGCTTGCCATAGTGGCAACTTCAATGCTTTGGATAGTTGGGTTCATGGCTGTAATCGGACAACCAATCAATCTAGTTTTAACCGTGTTGCCGTCCATTATATTTGTGGTAGCCATGTCTGATGTGATTCATTTAGTTACCAAGTATTTTGACGAACTACGTTTGGGTAAATCTCAACTTGACGCTGTTAAGGTAGCTTACAAGGAAATTGGTTTTGCAACTTTGTTGACTTCCGTAACTACTGCTGTTGGTTTCTTGACCCTTTTGACGGTCAATATGGAGCCCGTTCATGATTTTGGGATTTTCATTGCATTGGGTGTAATGATGGCTTTCTTTCTGGCTTACACCATGTTACCAGCTATGTTGATTTTAACAAAGCCACCAAAGATTGTTCATACGGGTTTTACCCGGAATACGTGGTATCCTATTTTACACGGAAGTTTTGCTTGGGTTTTAAAGAATTATCGTAAAGTTGGAGTTGGAGCGGTACTGATTATCGCTATTGGAATCTATGGAGCGTTTCAGGTTGAAAGCAATTATTTCTTATTAGAGGATCTGAAAGATACGAGTGAGCTTCGCAAGGACTATGATTATTTTGACAAGGAATTCATGGGATTGCGTCCTTTCGAATTGTCAGTAAATGTCAAAGATGATGATCATTCCATTTATGATTATCAAGTCCTAAATGATTTGAATAAAATCGATAGTTTTTTAGTTGCAGACTATGGTTTGAAGCAAACGGCTTCAATAATTCAGGTTTTAAAAATATCAAACCGAACTGAGCATGGCGGTAATAAGGATTATTACAAATTTCCTAATGAAGCAGATGCTAACAAATTTGTGGAGCGACTAGAGAAATTTGATAGATCGGGATTATTACAACTTTATGTCGACTCAACGGAATCATATGCTAGATTTTCAAGTACCATTGGAGATATTGGCCGATACGCGATTGGTGAAAAAAATGAGCGATTTGACCAGTTTTTTAATACTCACATAGACACAAATAGACTCGCTTACCAATTCACGGGAACAGGTCATTTATTGGATAGAAATATGAATAGTCTGTCTCTGAATCTTACAAAAGGATTAGTGTTGGCTGTGTTAATTGTTGCTTTACTTATGGGATTATTGTATCGATCTATCAAGATGGTCGTTATAGCGATCATCCCAAATATATTACCACTCGTGTTGCTTGCCGCTATATTGGGTTATGTTGGAATTCAATTGAAGGTTTCAACAGCAATTATTTTTACCATTTCATTTGGTATCGCGGTCGATGATACAATACACTTTATGAGTAAATTAAAGTTAGAGCTTAACCGAGGCAAGTCCTTTATGTATGCACTCAAAAGGACCTATTTATCAACAGGAAGAGCGATCATTCTAACAACGTTAATCTTGTGTTCTGGATTTTTGCTATTGATGTTTTCGGACTTTTTAGGAACCTTCTATGTAGGCCTACTAATTAGTTTCACACTCATTTTTGCATTATTGGCGGATCTATTGTTTCTACCAATTTTATTGATGATGTTCTATGCCAAAAAGTCTAAACCCAAAGTCATCAGCGAGCAACCCGAGTAAGCATTCGCTCATCTATTCTATTATTAAGACGGGTGATTGGGTAAAAATTCGCCGACCGCTCGTAATGATTTGAATGCTTGTAGAGATAATATAGTTGAGCGAAGTCACTTCTGGCAAAGTCACTATCGGTTTTCTTTTTCTCCTCAAATGTCTTTTTGAGTTCTTTGTTATTTTTTAGCATTTCAGCCGCTTCATCCTCAAAAACATAGCCCGAAAACCATTCTTTTTGCTGTAAGATCGCATCAAAATAATTCCATGCAAAATAACTGTCTGGCGCATGAGGTTCCAAGGTTTCCACAACAAATCTTTTCGCTAATGTTTTCGTCGATACAATGAAGTCACCTTTCGTGTAAGCAATAGGTTTGGTAACGCGATCAACATCAATATTGCTATGTAAGTAATGCCCTTCATAAGGATTACCAACTGTAGCGTAATCATTGATATAATAGCCATCAACCTCCATTACGGTATCTTGGTTTAAAGTATAGATTTCCATATAGGGCTGATTGGCCAACAAAGCAACTACATTTCGCCAAGCTTGTGGAATCACGTAATAATAAGGAACAGCAACACTGTCTGTTACTTTATAGCGATTGTAATACCGGATATACTTTTGCCACGGCTGTTCACGATCGTAGAATAAGCGGTCATTTCCAGTAACTTCACTTGTGAGATATTTTGCTTCATATCCTTTAAAAGGAATGGTATCGAATGATAAAGTATCCAATTGCCAATTGATGGGTAAATATTCTTGCTCGTCCAAAAATCCATTTGCCATTCTTCGTATATCTCGAATAGCCTTATCATTTTTGCTAAGATATTTCGCTAGGTGTACAATGAATTTATAAGTTGACATGACGCGATCTTGGTATGACTTTAACATGTGAGCTTCTGTTACATAACTCACGCAGTTAAACATATTGGTATAACCTGTCGAATAGCGAGGTGTTTCAAGATAATCCTTTATACCATCATCAGGAGTTTGTTTGATGGTAAGCACATAAGGCACCATCGGATAATTTTCCTTTTCCATATTATCGAATAAGTATGGATTCAAATTATTTCGCGTATAATGCGCTAAAACGGGATTCATCTTGTCAAGTTGACTGGTTATTAGCGTCATGGTGTGTTGGTAATCTGCTCCGTTTGATGTGTGCGTATCAACAAATACGATTGGCTTTAACCATTTAAATATTTCATAAAATGCATGTGTGTTTTTACTGTCCGCTTTAATAAAATCACGATTCAAATCTAAGTTTCTTGCATTGCCCCGAAAACCGTATTCAGCAGGACCATTTTGATTGGCCCTTGAGCAACATCCGCGATTATGCGCGCCACCAACGTTGTATAATGGGATAATAGCAATGATTAAGTTTTTAGGGATTTGATTCTGTTTGAGCCATTGTTTAGCTAGAAAAATACAGGCGTCTACACCACAAGGTTCACCGGGGTGAATCGCATTATTTATGAGAAGTACATTTTTGCTTTGAATACCGGAAGAATCTAGGCTTGCATCGGCACTCATCAAGAATAGGGGGACTGGTTTACCATAATCAGATCGACCGAATTCCATGTACCTCGAATTGTTTGGGTATGATTCTGCTAGTGTTTTATATTGGTTAACAGCTTGATCAAAAGTATACGTTTCGTTATTCAAAAAAGGCTCATCTTGAGCTTTTAGCTGAAAAGTAATTACAAGTAATAAGAAGAGGTAGCTAAGTTGGTTTCTCATGCTTTAAATTTAGCCAATATTCAGGTCATTGCAATAAAGACCAAACAAAAAGGGGAAAAGTCCAACCTTAACTTTTCCCCTGGGTTAATGAAAATCCTACACTGGATTTCATTTAAATGCTTCCCTATTTCAATTAAGATTTTTCACGTGTCACGTTGAATCCCACCGAAAATCCAACCATACCGCCACCTTTTTGACTCGAGTAGAAAACGTTTACGGGAACATTAAGAGCACCTGAACTAAATGTTCGCCCAAATGCCATAATCCAACGTGTATTAAAATCTAATCTACCTCTGTTGTCAAGGTTCCTAGTGTAGCTATATCCGTAAGATTCTAGTTCATTTTCAGAAAAGGTAGAATTTTCAAATTCTGATTGCGACCAGTAGCGCGTTTCTGATTCACCTAAAAGATTTTTGCCTTCTTCTGTCCAGAAACCAACTGATGTTTTGCTCAAACCAAACGAAGGTCCGAAAGCAAACTCCCATCCTTGGCTTCCGAATCTGAATCCGTTCATTAAGCTGAAGCTCGGGATGAATTTACCTTGTTCTAGCGCAGTGAAATTGATCAACCCTTCAAATAATGCGGAGAATTTTTCTGTACCAACATATTGTCTTTCAAATTGGAAACCAAGGTTGGAAACAAAAGGTGATATTTCTAATCCGCCGTATTTTTCCTCTCTTGTCGCAAACTCATTCAATGTTCCAACTGTGTAGGCCATACCCATTCGAGGGCCTGAATTTTTTACTTTTCCTACATTGTTAGAGGTGATTACTTCGTTGCGGTAGCTGAGTTGCTTTTTCACGATTAGATCGGGTGTAATACCGTGCATTTCTTGAATCACGATGCCGATCATGCGTTGCAATTCCTTCTCTTGGTTGTCGAATTCTGCCGTTTGCGTTTTAACCACCTTCTCTTCTCCAATGCTGATGAGTTTGAGCGTGATTACAATTTTGTTTCCTAACGCATCTATGTTACCCGATAGCATGTAGTCCACATTGAGTTCCTTTCCGTATCCTATCAAGCAAGTTTTACCATAACATTGATCGTAATCTTCTTTGGTTACAGCCTCCTGCATATCGAATCGATCGAGAACTTGGTATTTATCCAATTTGATCAGTTCGAGACGTGCAATGGTTGATGCTGTCTCTGAAGGAGCATATAATCCAAAGGTTTTAATTGGGCCCACACCAATTGATGCCGCGTGAGACAAGGTGCTTGTTAGGATGAATAATGCGATTAATTTTAATTTTAATATCGTTTTCATAATAATGTTTTTAGTCGTAAATATTTTTTAAGCAAAGACAAGGATTCCGGTTAATAGCGCGATTTGAGCCATCGAACCTGCGATTGTTCCGCCAAGTGTGCTAAATAATTTTTTTCCTTTTATGGCTTTTTTTGCTTCCTTTTCTACTTGATCTATTTTTAATTCTGAGTAAGTAGAATCGTTAACCGTTTCAACCGTTGCTGTTTTTTCTCTTTTATTGTCAGGAATGCTGATGATTCCGTCTAGGAATACACCACCCACGTTAAAGACCAGGCCAGTTGCAAAACCAACTCCAAAATCAGCGCCTGATTTATAATTGTTTTTAGCTGTATTTCGAATATGATACTTCATGTCCTTTGAGTTTAAATCTTGTTTTGTTGTGGTGTCTATTTTTTCTTGATCTTCAATCTCTTCTTCCGTAACCTTCGCTTCGTAATTACCCCAAGGGTTTTCCGTTTTTTTTGTTTCCCAAGGGTTTTCTTGTGCGAATGCGCTGCCTGAGATTAGGATTGTAATAACTATTAATAACCTCATATTAATTGATTGATAGTTTTTTATTCGTAACGTTGAAGCCAACACTTGCTCCGATAATACCACCGTATCTATTGTAAGAGTAATAGAAGTTGAACGGAATGTTCAATGCGCCAGCTTTGAATGTTCTTCCAAAAGCCATAACCCAGTTTGTGTTTAATTTTAAATCACCGCGCTTATCCAATGTTTCGCTGAAATTGCTGTTGTCTAACCCTTCATACTGGTTGATGATATAACCTTCTTCGTCATAGTTGTTTGGGTCATTTACCCATGCTTGGTAGTGTGCGTTTCTTTGCTCTGTGGATGTATAGTATCTTCCATTTTCGTCGAATGAACCGAGCGATGTTCTTCTGAAACCAAAACTAGGTCCGAAAGCAAATTCCCATCCAGCATTTCCAAATCGAAAACCATTCAATAAAGACATGCTTGGAATGAATTGGCCTTGCTCCATTCCACCAACGTTTACGATGAATTCCGCTAAGGCTGAAAAGTTTTCCGTTCCGATGTATTGCTTTTCAAATTGGTAACCTAGATTGGTCATCGCTGGATAAATTCCAAGACCACCTTGCATTTCGTCTCGTTGAAAGAATTCGAACATGTCACTTTCATGTATAAATGATATTCCCATTCGAGGACCTGAATTGTTCAGTTTTCCAACATTATTGGTAATGATTACTTCGTTGTTGTATGCCAGTCTTTTTTTGATTTCCTCGTCTTGAGGGATGTCTAACATTTCACCAATTGTGATTCCAAGCATGCGCTGTAGTTCAACTTCTTGATTGTCGAACTCCATAAAATGCGAAGCTTTAATGGTCTTTGAATGAACGTCAATGAGTTTAACTGTAATGACGATTTTATCGCCAATTCCATCAACGCTTCCGCTGATGATGTTCGGCACGCCTAATTCTTCGCCTAATTCTATTAAACATTTTTTACCGTAGCAATTTTCGAGCATTGAATCGGATACGGTCTCGTACATATCCATTTCGTCCATGACAACGAATTTGTTTGTTTTAATTAGTTCGAGTCTTGTCAATTTGGCCACGATTTTTGGACTTGCATGTACTCCTGTAGTGTTAAAATCTGCAACAGCGATTGTCTGCGCATTAAGTGCTTTTCCTATAAATAGAATAGCGAAAAGAATTGTTGTTTTTAATGTAGTTTTCATGATAGGTTGTTTTAAATTCACAGTTCAAAACTACCGCCAAAAACTACCTTTCTATAATTGAAAAACGCAGGTGTAAGTTAGGTTTTGCGGAAATCGCAAAAATATACTCTGCCAAATACGTGACCTTGTGATTAGAGCAAAAAAAAAAGACAAATGGTCTTGCCATCCGTCCTTTTTTGTGAGGTTGTAATATTATTTATTCAGTTATCTGGTAATTGTTACCGTTCCTCTGAATTCTAATCTTTTATCTGTAGTCGATTCTTTTGCTTGAACCACCCATACGTAGGTTCCATCCATTGCGTTTTGGTTACCGTATGTTCCGTACCATGTTGCATTTGCGTCATAAGATTCCCAAACGATTTCACCCCAACGATTGAATATTATTAGGTTGTAATCATAAATATCAATTCCGTCAATATAGATGCGCCATCCTTCGTTGAACTCATCACCGTCTGGTGTAAAGATGTTCGGAGCATAAATGATTACATCCGTTAAAATGTTTACAGTGTGATCAACTGTGTTTGAGCAGCCATATTCATTCGTTACAGTCAAAGTTACTTCATAATCACCCGGTACACCTTCAGGATAAATAACGCGAGGACTTTCCTCTGTTGAGTTAGCCAGAATAGCACCAGGCGTTTCCCAGAAGAATGTGTTTCCAGTACCATCAACAGAAGGGGTTAAAAGCACTTCTGTATTAAAGATCGTAGTTGGGTTAGGGTTGATATAAAAGTCCGGATAAGGAATATCAACGATTTCGATATAATCTGAGGCTGTAATTTCATTTTCACATCCATAGATATTTGTTATGTGTAGGTTGATGTCATAGAATCCAATTTCCGAAAATTCATGTGCAACCGTTTCAAAGTCATTATAGATGGCACCGTCGATCGTCCAAACCGCTAGGTCACCCGCAAGCAGATCCGCTTCAAAATTCACCGTTGTTGGCACACATCCAGCTGTTACATCAGATGTAAATGAAGGAACAGGAACCGGGCGCATAATGCTTGAGACACAAATTGTTTCAAGTGTTGTTTCACAACCATCATTAACAGTGACACAGTATTCAGTATCTTCAAGCGGATTAACATCTATTTCATTATCCGTATCAAAAATTGGTGTTCCTTCAGCACTCCAAGTGTAGTCATAGTCTCCGTCACCACCGTTTGCAACAACCGTATGTGAAGAGGGGAATCCTGGACAGATCGAATCATTTTCAGTAATAACTAATGTAATTGGATCTCTTAATGTCACTTCGATCGTCTCTTCGGTTGATGTACAACCGTTTTCATTTGTGACACTAACGGTAACCACATAAGGAGAAATTACTGGATTCACCGTTTGAATCGGTCCATCATCAGCACCATCTATACTCCAGTCATAGAAAAAGTCAGTACCACCTGTCGCAGAAGCTTCGAGTGTTGCAGTTCCGTTTTGACAAATTAATGTGTCAGAAGATACTGTAATGATTACTTCATCCGGATCAACTAATTCAATTGAGCTGGTATATTCACATCCATAAGCATCTCTTGATGTTATGTCATAAGTTCCGGCTGGAAGATCAGAGAATGCATTATCCGTTTGCCATGGTCCACCATCTATGCTAAATTCGACAGATGGTAATGTACCTGTTCCGGTAACCGTAATTGTTCCATCGCTTGATCCAAAACACAGTGGATCAGTAGCTTCCAGTGTGTGACGTGCTTCCGAGAATGTAATTCTTACCGTGTCGATTTGCTCTGGACAATATCCACTCAAGTCAGTTGTAGTAAAGGAAATATCATAGACACCTGGTTCACTCACTTGCAATCCTGGATTTAGAACATCGTCATCTGGTGTCCAAATCGTAGCAGGAGATCCTAAACCAAAGAACTCTGCGATGTCCCATGTAATACCTACATCCGCTTCATCCGTTTCTATTGTAGCGCCGTCAAAATTATAAGGCACTAGCAAATCATGGCAAATTGTATCATCAAGTCCAGCAAATGGATTTGGCGGAAAAACAACGAATACTTCATGAACGACATCCCAAGTACTATCAGGAGACGTAATTGTACATGTGTATGTTGTTGTATCCGGAGGCCATACTTCTACCGTTGGTCCACCTGCAGGATCACTAATATCCGTTGCTGGTGACCAGCTGTATGTTAGTGGTCCAGGAGGTAAGTCTTCTAATTCAAGCTCGACCGTGTCACCCTCACAAATTGTTGGTGCACATGTTCCAACAACAACTAGATAATCTTCTGTTTCTCCGTAGGTTTGAAAATCGCATGGATCGATAGATGCTCCACCTACTGCGTATTCACTTCGTACGCGCATGTTAAATGTCTCTCCAGAGGTTACGTCGCCTGGTACGGCAAATGAGCCTGTAAAAACTTCGTCGCCGAATGTAGGCGAAGAGTATACTTTCTCAGCTACTTCGAAGATATCATTTTGATTCCAATCGATCCAAATAGCGAATCCTTGATCAAAAGCTGCCGGTTGACATTGAACATTAGTTTCAATTACCATACCTGGACAAACCGTTACTGCTTGACCAGTGAACCAGTAGTTATTTGGTAAAAGACAGCAATCTGTGTCAAGGTTACTAATGTCAGATAATCCGCCAACAGTCCAGAAACTGTCGATAATATCATAGGTAATTCCACCGCCACCGGTAAAACATACAGTACCGTATGTTGGAATACAAACCTGCGCATTACCCTTGTTATTCCAGGTGAAGGCCAGTATAAAAGTGATCAGAGCTAATCTAAATTTCATGTTTTTAATTTCTTATTGGGCCAGCCTATTTGCAAAGATACCATCTAAATCCCAATTGTATAGCGTTCGAACGCAATAAACAGACGACTTTATGGGTTGAACGGTTGCCAAAAAGAAAGAAGATTTCAATTTAGATTTGAAATTATTAGTCTACGGTTTTGATAGGGGAGTGCTCTATGTCTGGAGTTCCTCTTTTAAAACGTTTTAAAGTAGTTATTTTTTAGAGCGTCTTCCAGCAAATTCTAAACCGATGATTAAAGCAAATCCAAGTAAAGCAAGTAAAGTAGTTTGCCACATAAAAGCCTCTCCATTTTCACCCAACTTAATCATATGTTCTGAGTACGCAGATGGGCTAATATTTTCCTGGACCAATGGTACCACTTCACCGCTCGGCTTGGTAAAAGATTCAAGCGTTTTTTTCCAAGGCCATATTTTGTTTAAAGATCCAATTAAGAATCCCGTAAGTATTGCTATCGTTAAATCGTGTGCCTTTTTAAATAACCAGTTTAGCAATTTGGAGAATGTGATCAAACCGATTAAACAACCTGCTATGAAAACGATTAAAGTTAAGCCATTGCTCATCACTAACTCAAAGTTTCCATCTTTTAAAGATTTCACGGTTTCACTAACGGCGCCAAGGACAGTTTCATAAGCTCCTAACAAAAGAAGAATAAAACTTCCGCTAATGCCTGGTAGTATCATTGCGCAAACGGCAATTGCACCACAAATAAAAATGTAAAATAGATTTTGACTTTCCTCGGATGGACCTAAAACGGTTATGAAATAAGCAGCGATTGTGCCACCTAGAGCACCAAGGATCAACTTGATATTCCATTCTTTGACTGTTTTACCTACTAACCAAACAGACGCTATGATCAAACCAAAGAAGAATCCCCAGACCTGGATTGGGTATGTTTCTAATAAGTGTTTTATCAGTATGGATAATGATGCGATACTAATAACAATTCCAGAAAATAGAGCAAAGAGAAAACTGAAATTACCAGCTTTCCACATGGCCATAAAACCCTCTTTACGCCAGGTTGTGATTAATCCGAAATTGAGATTACTTATGGTTTCGAGTAGTTCCTCGTAGATCCCAGTAATAAATGCTATTGTTCCGCCAGATACACCAGGGATAACATCGGCTGCCCCCATGGCAATTCCCCTAAGTGCAATACCAATAGGATTTCTCCCTCCTTTAGTTGGCATTATTCCGCTTTTTGTTTCAGTTGTTGCTCAACTTCTTCTGGAAGAAATTCGAAAAACGTATCTCCTCTTAGGCCTAATCTCAAGCATTCTAGCGGAATGATTTCATTAGGCGCAATATTTCCTAGATTGACATTAGGGCCAAAAAGTCGAATGAACCATACTTGCTGTGTTTTCTTTGGAGCTTCCCACAAGATTCTATTCGGATCTATTTTTGCAATGATCTTGTTGATCAAATAAGTGTGTGCCGTTCCGTTTGGTCTGAAAACACCAACGGTGCCACTTTCCCTACCTTCGGCGATAACTTTCCAAGAACCGGCTTCTAACTCCGTGCTCATCATTTTAATCCATTTTGCTGGACTAATAATAATTCCCTCGTCTTTCGAACCAACTTCGGACATGACTGTGCGATTCTTCGCTAAAGTTCTAATGTAATTTAGCTTGTCTTCATGTTTTAGTATAATCGACCCATCAGAAACTTCACAGAGATCCAAGTCATATTTATCCAATAACTTTTGGAAATCATCGAATTTATTACGTGCCAAGAATAGCTCAAATAAGGTGCCTCCAAAATACGGGCGAATATTTGCCTCTTTGTATAATTTTATTTTCGCTTCAAGGTCTTTAACAACATAAGCAGTACCAAAGCCTAATTTGGCAATATCTGTATAATCACCATTCGCTTCGATGAAATTTTCAACTTCGCGAAGGCTTAGACCTTTATCCATCATCATAGTAACGCCAGCTTCTCTCGGTTTTTCTGGTCGGTCTGGTATATAAGGTAATTCAAAATTCTTAGCCATTGTGGGTTTCGATTATTTGTATAAATTCCGGAATTTGTTCTGCTTCTGGAAAGTACAAAAATAGAGTTTTTGCCGAATCTTTGTCTATTAAATACTCTTTCTTAAACAATAACAATGCATCTGTAAATTGTCTAACCTGCCAGAGGATAGTAACGAGATAGATACGAACCTCTTGGGAAAGGTCTTGCATGTTCTCTAAGCTGAGTAAAAAATCAGCCGCCTCTTCCAGACTGAAGAGTGCTTTTATTTTTGCTAACAATAAAATAGCCTCGCTGTAGTTTGGAGACAATTGCATGGTTCGTTCCAATGTCTCTTCTGCTTCTACGTACCGTTCAATTTTGTACAATGCCTCTGCCAAAACGTGATGGTAATTTGCATTCTCAGGCTGCAGCTGCACCGCTTGACTGAGAAAACTGATTGCTTCGGTTGTTTTTCCCTGCATATCGAGAACGATTCCTGTACCTAACCAAGCCTCTGCAAGTTCCGGATTTAGCTCACGGCTTTTATTGTAATGTTCCAATGCTTCATCGAAATCACCAAGTCGCTCATACGCTTCTGCCAGGTAGCTGAGTGTCAAAGCGTCATTTGCATCAATATTTAAACAATTGGCGTATGCATCTCTTGCTTTCTCAAATTCCTCGATTTGCATGTATACATTACCCAAGTTAAAATGCGCTGAGGTAAATTCATCATTAATAATGATTGAATAGTCGTAAGCCCAGATTGCTTTCTCGATGTTTCCTTTTAAAAAGTAGATGTTTCCGAGATTATACCATGCTGTAAAGGAGTATGGGTTATTATCAATGTATCGGTTGTAAAACTCTATACACTTGTCAAAATCTCCCGTTCTTTCATAACAATACGCAATCTCGTATATCGCTGCTTCATTGTCTGGAGAGTATTTGAGTATTTCTTCCAATACTTCAATTGCCTTGTCGTATTTGTGAATACTCTCATATTCCATTGCCAAGTCGAATCGAATCTCCTCTAATTCTTCAATCAAATCAAATGATGTGGCAATTTCAATAGCTTTTTGATAGTATTTAATCGCCTTGAGGTGATCACGTAATTGGCTAAACACAGAGGCTTTAGTAATAAAAACCTCTGGGTTGTATGGTTCGATTTTTTCAAGTTCCTGAAGCAATAACAAGCTCTCCTTTAATTGCCCCATAGTGGACATTACTTGAGCTTTTCGCAACTTAAAAGTTGAGTTTGTTGGATGTTGTTCTAACCCAATACTTACTGCTTTGAGTCCTTTTTTGAGCTGATTATTAATAATATAATGCTCAATGATTTGTTCTAGGATTTCGGCATCAAAATAGATAGCTGCATCATCAGCTATCATTTTTTCGAAACGTTTTAATTCTGAATTAAAACGTGCATCCGACATGCCTTCATGATCCTCATTATCCTCTTCGTCAAACATATTTTTTTGTTTAGGCCTTAAACAAAAATATAACTATACACACGAGCAAACATTATTGTATTCGAATGTTATTAACAAGCTTTTAAACAATTTATTATTTGCCTGCTCGTTTTCTTTCGTTTTCAGTTAGCAAGACCTTCCGGATTCGAATGCTTTCCGGAGTTAGCTCAACATATTCATCTTCCTGAATATATTCTAGTGCTTCTTCTAGGGAGAATGTCACAGGAGGTGCAATTTTAACCTTATCGTCCGCGCCTGAAGAACGCATGTTTGTTAATTTCTTTGTCTTCGTCACATTAATAACAAGGTCACCAGCTCTTGTGTTTTCGCCAATTACTTGTCCTTCGTATATGTCTACGTTAGGAGGTATAAAGAATTTACCACGTTCTTGAAGGTTTGAAAGTGAATAAGGAATACTGGTGCCTTTTTCCATTGAGATCAAAGAGCCGTTCTGACGTCCGGGGATTTCTCCTTTGTATGGTTGATATTCGATAAAGCGGTGAGTCATGATAGCTTCACCAGCAGTTTGAGTTAATAAAAATGTTCTCAAACCAATTAATCCTCTCGATGGAACAATAAATCGGCAAATCATGCGCTCGCCTTTTGGCTCCATACTAACCATTTCACCTTTTCTTTTAGTCACAGCGTCGATCGCTGTACCGGAAAATGATTCGGGGATGTCAATGGTTAGGTCCTCTACAGGTTCACATTTTACACCGTCAATTTCTTTGATAATTACTTTAGGCTGTCCGACTTGAACTTCATAGCCTTCTCTGCGCATAGTCTCTAAAAGTACTGACAAGTGCATAACACCACGGCCATAAACATTCCACTTATCAGCTGAATTGGTTTGTTCAACGCGCAATGCAAGGTTCTTCTCAAGCTCTTTATCTATGCGTTCACCTATGTGTCGAGAAGTAACAAACTTTCCTTCTTTTCCGAAGAAAGGTGAATCATTAATCGTGAAAAGCATACTCATCGTAGGCTCATCAATTTTGATTGATTTTAATGGTTCTGGGTTTTCAGCGTCGCAGATTGTATCTCCAATTTCAAAGCCTTCAATTCCTGTTACAGCGCATATATCGCCAACTTGTACATTATCGACTTTTCGTTTTTCTAATCCTTCGAAAACAAATACTTCTTTGATACGCGATTTAATCTGACTTCCATCTCTTCTTGCCAAAACAACCGGCATATTCGGTTTTAATTCACCTCTCGTTAGACGTCCAATTGCAATACGTCCAACGAATGAAGAATAATCTAAAGAAGTGATTAGCATTTGAGTGCTACCTTCGTCAAATTTTCTAGGAGGGAAATAATCCAGAATTTTATTGAGTAATGGTTCAATACTTCCAGTTGGAGTTTTCCAATCATCCCCCATCCAGCTTTTTTTAGCAGATCCGTATACGGTTCCAAACTCTAATTGCTCTTCTGTAGCATCTAATTCGAACATTAACTCAAACACCTTCTCATGAACCTCCTCAGGGGTACAGTTTTCTTTATCTACTTTATTTATAACAAGCAGAGGTTTTAATCCTAATTCAAGCGCTTTTTGAAGTACAAAACGCGTTTGAGGCATTGGTCCTTCAAAAGCATCGACAAGTAAACAAACACCATCAGCCATGTTTAAAACACGTTCTACTTCTCCTCCAAAGTCACTGTGACCAGGAGTGTCTATAATGTTAATTTTAGTTCCTTTAAAGGTAACGGATACATTTTTAGAAGTAATGGTAATACCTCTTTCACGCTCAAGGTCGTTACTATCCATGATTAATTCACCGTCGCTTTTGATTGGCGTTTCGCCAGCTTCAATCATTCGGTCTACTAGGGTTGTTTTACCGTGGTCAACGTGAGCGATTATGGCAATGTTTCTAATTTCCATTTTTGCAATTATTTACTTCTTGTAATATTTAATATCTATTCGATGATCTTCTTTTGCCTTTTTGGCTTCTTCTTTTTCCTGGGCCGCTTGATCTTCGCCCTCCTGAACGTTTGCCAGAATCAGAGGATCCTTTTGTTTTCTCAATACTGAATGATTTTCCATCAAAATTTGCATCCTGCATTCCGTTCAGAATTTGACGTGTTATTTTAGGGTTTGCATCGAAGAAAGAGAATTTTTCTAGGATATCAATTTGACCGATATCCTTTTTGGAAACGCTAGTATTATCACAGATAAGACGTAATAGTGCTCCACTATTAAAGCCATCTTTTCTCCCTAGTCCTACGAAAAAGCGTTGAGCATTCGGGTCACTTTTATGTCTTCCTTTTCCACCTCTTCCTCGATCTCCATCTCTGTCACTACGATCAGAAGCTTTAGCGTTTAAGTCATGTGCTTTATCGTAATAAGATAGGAATTTGTTGAATTCAACAGCAAGGAAACGTTGAATCAATTCTTCTTTTGACAAGTGATCCAGCTTCTCCATTAACATTGGAGCAAACTTTTTGATTCGGCTTAAATCCTGATCCTCGTCGAGGATCGTATCAACTGAGTGAGATAATTGTTTCTCGCAGATATCGTTTGACGACGGAACAGTTTTTAGCTCAAATTGCGTTTTAATGATTTTTTCAATACTCTTTATCTTTCTTCCTCCGCGGGTATTAATCAAAGCAATTGAAACTCCCTTTTTACCTGCTCTTGCAGTACGTCCACTTCGGTGTGTGTAATTCTCAACATCCTCTGGAAGCTGATAATGAATAACGTGAGTGATATCATTAACATCGATTCCGCGTGCAGCAACGTCAGTTGCTACCAAAATCTGTAAAGTTTTGTCACGAAATTTTTTCATCACACGATCCCTTTGTGCTTGTGACAAATCGCCATGTAATGGTTCTGCATTATATCCAGCTGCTAGCAATTGGTCGGCAACATTACCTGTATCTCGTCGCGTTCTACAGAAAATTAAACCGTATATATCCGGATTGTAATCAATGATACTTTTCAACGCATCAAAACGATCACGTTCTTTAACCACATAATAATGGTGTTCAATATTTTTGTTGGTTTCGTTTTTGCCGCCTACAGTAATTTCGTGCGGTTCGAACATGTAATTCTTGGCAATTTGCGCCACTTCTTTTGGCATTGTCGCAGAGAATAACCATACACACTTAAATTCAGGTGTTTGTTCAAGAATGGAATCAATGTCTTCTTTGAATCCCATGTTTAACATTTCATCTGCTTCATCTAGCACGACCCTTTGAACCTCCCAAAGTTTAACCTTCTTTCGGTTGATCAAGTCTATCAAACGTCCAGGTGTTGCTACGATTATCTGAGCACCACGTTCAATTTGTTTGATTTGTTTAACGATATCCGTTCCCCCATATACAGGTACTATCTTTAACTTTGGAATGTTCTTGGAATAGTCGGCCAAGTCTCTTGATATCTGAATACATAATTCACGTGTTGGGCAAATAATTAGCCCCTGTGTGTTTTTCGATTGTTCATCTATTTGATGGATTAATGGCAAACCAAATGATGCTGTTTTACCAGTACCTGTAGATGCTAGACCTATCAGGTCTCCTTCTTCTTCTAATAGATAAGGGATTGCTTGTGCTTGAATGGGTGTAGGTGTTTCATACCCCAATTCAGAAATAGCTGAAAGTATTGACTTTTTCAGCCCTAGTTCATTGAATTTCATTTTAAAATAAATTTAGTTTCTCCTGGCTTGATTCCGGCTCTAACTAAATTCACAAAAGTTATCGACAACGAACCACTATCAAGCATTGCTTTAAGTAGCAAATTTGCTGCAAAGGTACTGCTTTTTTATTCGATCACAGCCATTTACTTGATTATTATCGGCATAAACAAATTGTAAACAGCGTCTAAAACGCTTGTAATCAATTGTTTAAATAAAGATTGTTAGCTGTTTAAAACTGTTAATGATTGTTCTGATAATGGGTGAAAATGAGATATTTCCTTTGAATTCCTTATCTTTGCGACTTTCGAGAATACGTTTACATGAAGAATATCATCTCAGTTTTCATTATTGTTTTTTCTACAGCATCTGCTCTTGGTCAGAATTCCTTTTTTGATCCAATAGATACAATCGTTACACCAAATGGCACCATGCTTATTTATGCAGACAGGACATGGTGTTATCAAGAGGAAAAGGATTTCGAAGGGATAATGAATGATTATGTGCACGATATGGTCTGTGATGACACTACTTACGGCTATAAATCATACTGGAATAATGATGAAGTTATTACTTGTACTACAAATGATGTTAGTCAGTTTAAAGACACATTGTGGATGTGCGTGCTAGATTCGTTGCACGACACGTACGCAATTCCTTTCGATGGTTTATTGACCTCTCGTTATGGTTATCGCCGTGGACAAAGACACAATGGGGTGGATATTGATTTGGAAACTGGAGATACTATATATGCTGCTTTCGATGGTAAAATTCGTTATGCGAAATATCATGATCATGGATTTGGAAATCTAATTGTGATTCGTCACTACAATGGTCTAGAGACATATTATGCGCATTGTTCAAAGTTATTAGTTGCCCCTAATCAAGATATCGTAGCTGGTCAGCCAATTGGACTTGGAGGCAATACAGGACGTTCAACAGGATCTCATTTGCATTTTGAGGTACGGTTTTATGATAATCCTATTGATCCCGAGTTGATCTTTGATTTTAAGCATAAAGTAGTAAAGGATAACTTGTTGGTTCATTCAGGTGTTTTTAGTCCTTCTGGGAGTTCTTCTAGAAGAAGCTACACAGCTTCTAGTTCTACCCCAGTTGATAAAAATGCACAATCGCATCGGGTGAGAAGCGGAGAAAACTTATGGATCATTGCACGTAAGTATGGTACAACCGTTGACAATCTCTGTAGACTGAATAACTTGACTGAAACGAGTGTTATTCAAATTGGGCAGGTGATTCGACTGCGCTAATGAAGAAGATCGTCATATCTATTGATGGAGGCGGGATAAGAGGAATGCTCCCTCTGGTCTTACTCAGAGAAATATCTAAGCACACGAATAAAGATTTAAATGAAGAAGCTATAGAATGGTGGGGGACTTCTACCGGAGCTATTGTCTCAGGTGCATTGTGCATACAGCAAGAATTTCATTTTGATAGAGCAGTTCAACAGGTTTTAGATTTATACGAATTTCGATCTGCAACGTCTATCCATCCCGGTAATATACCTCATCCGGAAAGGGCATTTAATCAAATGATTGATGCTAACTTCAAAGGACTTGATGTATGTGATTATCCTAACTTTCATTGCGTTGTAACCGATATGGTAACGAATACTCCGGTAATCATTGATGCAGATTGGAACACAGGTCTGGATGAAGCTATACGCGCGAGTTGCGCATTTCCTGGTTTGTTTCCGCCCGTTTATATTGGAGAAAGACCTTTTTCAGATGGTTTTTTACACGCCAAAAACCCGAGCAAACTAGCATTAGAATATCATTTAAATATTGATTACACCCCTCACTTGTTTATTAGTTTGGGTACGGGAATAATGCGAGAAAATGATGCGATTGAACTTGCTGTCGAATCCGTAGATGCGGAAGTTTCAAAAGTGTTAGGGGAAATGAATATTCCGTATTATCGTCTAAACCCAACTTTGATTCTTGGTTCTGATGATATGCAGAATATAACACCCAAAAACATACACCACCTAAAGCAAGATAGTTTAGAATATATAGAAGGCAATGAGGCCTTGTTTGCAGAAATTGCTGACGTTATTTGTGGTTAACATTAAGACAGTAGCTTGTCATAAAAAGCTAACCATGCATTTTGGACAGCTTCCTTGCCGTAACGCAATTCAATAGGTCCTATCAATTCTTGGCTATTATAATTTTGATAATTATTCGCCATTCTAAGAATTGCCTGCACAAGCATATCCGCATTCGCGGATGGATCGATCATTATGCCATTTTTATCATTAACAAATTCTTCAGGTCCTCCGCATCGCGTTGAAATCACTGGTTTTCCCGCATATAAAGCTTCGGCTACTGTCATACCGAAGGTTTCAAAGTTTGAATTGCAAACATAAAAATCACAATCGTTTATCCTTTTCAGCACCTCTTCATGATCTAATCGACCAGTAAAAATTAAGTCTGATTCAGGGATTGAAAGTTGTTTGGCATAGTTGTGAATCTTGTCACTGTCCGATCCGCCACCAATAATTGTTAATTGAAGGTTATCTCTTTCTGTCAATGCCTGTTTAAAAGCATTTAAAAGTCCGGAAAAGTTTTTGGTTTCATCATGTATATCACCGATGGATAGGATTTTTATGTGATCTGAATGCTTTGAAGCATCTTTTGGTTGAATTTGCTCTATATAATTTGGTATAACAACTGATGTGAACCCAGTATTCTTTTTAAAAGCACTTTGTAGCTTTTCGCTAACAGTACTAATGACTTTCGCCTTTTTCAAAATCTTTTTGTAGAGCCATTTGTCTATTATGTTTTTTGTTTGATACAATCCGTTTAAATGACCCGACCAATGCTCAGTTATTGCAAATGGAGTGCCTTCAATTTTTAATAATTTCAGAGCGGGTTGTGCTGAGCGATAGGGGACATGTACATGTACTCCATCAAATTTCTCAGACATCTTTTGAAGACCTATTTTTTGCGCTTTTCTGTATCGAATGAAATTGGTGATTTTCTTAAGAGGACCTGATGCCGATTTGTAGTATATAATATGTTCAGGAAAGCCATTTTCGTTCTTTTGAATGTGTTCAAATTTGGTGGTCATATCTTTATCTGCCTGCACATATACCACGTAAAAGTTGTAAAACTCTTGCATCAATACCAATTGACGCTGAATGAAAATACCCAGCTGGATATCCAAACGATTTGGATACCAGCGGGGCAGTATGAGAATCTTTTTTTTCTCCTTTTTATCAATATTTAATTTTTTCTGTTTCAAACAATTGATTTCAGTTTTGCTCTAATACACCTGTTTTATTGATCCAAACAGAACCGGGATTCATATGACCATGTGGCTCTGGTCCGTACTCAGCATGCCGGTATATTCTTCCGATGTTCGAACCAAAAATAATGGTTTTATCCTGAGGAACAACGATCTCAACTGAAGCATATTGTCCTCTTATTTTATCCTCTACTGGAATACGCACGTACGGAGGGATAATCAGTGTGTTGTCACTAATCGAAACAGGATAATAAATTTGTTCGATACGCCTTATGGAAGATGCTATTGAGGATCCAAAAGAATATTTTTTCACATTCACGCGAAAATCTCCTGTATCTGTTGTTGTTTGAATAGATAGCTCACTCCAACCCATGTAGATAAATTTTCCGTCCGTTTTAATGAGTTCAGCTGAGTTCCATTCATTATAAGGGTCAATTAAATCAGAAAATTGATCATCATGCGCAACGTCAATATACAAGGTGTCTTCACTGAAAATTTTATTTTCTATTCGATCAATTACTTTTTGATCTGATTTAAAGTCGCTCACCAATTCTATGCTATAGAACAACAAAATACCAGCTGCGATAAACCATATTGTTGAAAGTCCTATTACAAATGGTTTTATGGTGTGACGATAATCAAACAACAATCGAAGACCGGTTAATATCATAGATATGATCGGAATAAAGATGACGGTTAACAAGGCAATGAAAAATAAAGTGGATGGCGAATCACCAGGATATACGAGGTGAATTAATGTTTGTAGATCCGGAATTCGATCCTCTCCAATAAAGGGCAATAATATTTCGTTATTCCCGAAAAGTGTAAATAAAGCCATCGCGAATAAGAATGTGCCACCAAGTGTTAGGCCTATTCCAAAGATTTTCGCTGCGACTTCAAAAAAATTCTTACCCGCCTGAGCACCTCGGTCGACGGTAGCTTTTAAAGTGGATCTAAATTGTTTTTGCTTTTCGCTGTCTGCAAGATTTTGTTTAATATTTTCGAAATGTTGTTTGATTGACTCAACATTTACAAAGTCGCCTTTCATTTCGATTTTCTCAGTTGTTGTTTTTGCTTCGGGAACAACAAAAAGAAGGATTAGATACAGCAGAATTCCTGATCCAAAGAATACAAAAAGTAAGACAAATAATATGCGGATAATTGTTTTGTCGACATCAAAATAATGTCCAAGTCCTGCACAAACACCTCCTAGCACGGCATTGTCAGTATCTCTATAGAGTCTTTTACGTTGATCATTGTTATTGTACTTTTGCTGTTGAGTCTCCGTGTCGTTAATTGATTCTTCCCCTCCATTATAATCCTCTGGATGCCCTAATATTTCTATAATTTCATTGATGTCAGCCGTTATAATGACTTCTTTTGTTGGTCCAGTCTTGTCTTGGAAAATTTCAGCTATTCTCAATTCAATATCCGCCATGATTTCCTCACGTTCATCTGCATCGGAGAATTGTGCGCCAACATTATCGAGATACTTTTTAAGCTTATCGTAAACCTCTTCTTCAATATTAAATACAAAACCACTAAGGTTGATGCTGATTGTTTTATTCATTGTTGTGGGTTTTTGATATAATTTTAACTGCGGACGATAATTCGATCCATGTATTTTCTAATTCCTTTAAAAATTCTGCTCCTAAAGGGGTAATTGAATAATATTTTCTGGGTGGTCCAGACTGAGACTCAACCCAATTATATTGCAAGAGTTCTGCATTTTTTAATCGCGTTAAAAGAGGGTAGAGTGTGCCTTCTACTACTATTAACTTGGCTGTTTTAAACTCTTCAATAATCTCAGAAGGGTATGCCTCTTTATTCGATAAAATGGTCAGTATGCAATACTCTAGAATGCCCTTTCGCATTTGTGCTTTGGTGTTTTCCAGTTTCATGCTGTTTTTTTGTTTTTTCTTTAAACAAGTTTTGTTCTTGTCCGAGACAAAGGTATAAAATAAATATAGTACTATGCAATACAAAGTACTATATTATTTTTTGAAACGAAGATGGAAATCTTCTAAATCGATTGTTGATATTGAGTTTTTGAATGGTTATAAAAAATTAAATTTCCTTTTCAGAAATTCAATTTGCATACATTATTGCTAATTCCGTCCTTAAAAACGGAGCGGGAAAAACTCAATTAACTAGCATGTCAAATTTTGAAATGGGTAAAAATGAGTGTTGACAAACACAGGGCTAGGGCTCTTTCGAGAGTCGTTCTAAAAGATGATCGGCTACTCGGAAAGAATTGGCATATATTGTAAAAGTATAGGGTACGCTTCCGCCGGTTGGCATAAAACTCCCATCCGTTACATAAAGGTTTGCAACTTCATGCGCTTGACAATTTGGATTTAAAACACTTGTTGAAGGGTCTGTTCCGAATCGACAACCTCCGGCCATTAGATTTGTAGGAGGGTTGCTTGTAATCGACTTTGTGACGTTAATGGCGCCAATATTTTTTAATACAGTCATTCCCTTATCCGCAAGAAAGTTGCCCACTTTTAGATTTTGATCATGAGATCCAATTTTCACTTTTCCAACGGGATCTCCCCATTTGTCTAGCACATTTTCGTCGAGCGAAACGTGACAGTCATCATTAGGTAGCCAGTCACAGAATACTTCGTATCTCACCCGTTTTTGGTTCGTGAAATAGTCCTTTAAATTTTCTTTAAGTGCAGATCCGTAAAGCAGCGTTCCGTTTTTATATTTCGATCTGAATACTTTTGGCATCGGATTCGAATGTTCTATTAGGAAATCAATTGTTCCACCTTTGGCTTTGCCACCAAATTCAGGATCGTCGATCTCGTAAAAATCTAGTAAGGCTTGGTTGACAAAAGTTAATGGTACATCGAACTTTTCACGATCTTCTTCAGAGAGTGAGTCAAAACGAATATACCCTGAACCAGCTCCACCTCCTGCAAACAAAAGGTTTTTCCCAACCTGTCCTGAATTATTTGCCAGTCCCTTTGGAAACGCTTTATTTTTACTCATCAGCAATAGACGAGATGTTTCTACGGCTTGACACGCAACGACAAATATTTTGGCTGTGATACTCTGTTTATTGTCATCGACATCATAATAATGTGCCTTCACAATTTCTTTACTTCCGTTTGTTTCAAGATGATAAACTTTCGATTGTGATCTAATGTCGCAATTTCCTGTATCGATTGCATGATTGATTAAGGCAGCTCGAGAGCTTGCTTTTGCACCTGATGAGCATCCGTAACTGCCACAATAATTTGAATGATAACACGCTTTCCGATTATCTTTTGGTTCAGAAATGATACCTCTCGCAGCCGGTACGATGTTCCATCCTTCTTTTTTTCCACCTTCAACAAACCAGTCTGCAATAATATTTGTTGTGAGTGGTGGATGAGGGTAATCAGGCGTAGATCGGGGTTCTTGGTGCTTGTGATCAACCACTTTTCCAGACACGCCAATTACCTGTTCGACTTTAGCGTAATAAGGTTCTAAATCATCATAGCTGATTGGCCAATCAACAATGTTGGCGCCTTCAATAGGGCCGTATTTTCTGAGGAGTTGAAAATCATTTGGTTTCATTCGGTGGAAGTATGCACTCATGAAATTGGAGGAGCCTCCAACAGCACTACCATTCCACATATCAGAACCTCCATCGGCTGTGTTTCTTTCTTTCCATTCACCTGAGGAGCTCTTTTTAACCACAACATGGCGCTCTTCTTGAAGGTTTGGTATGTATGCATCTCTTCGAGTAGCAGTCATTTCATCTTTCGAGAAATCTGCTGTTTTTAACCATGGTCCTTTTTCAAGAACAATTACGTTATATCCAGCGCGTGATAATTCATAGATTATGGGGCCAGCACCCGCACCACTGCCAACAATACAAACATCACAATCAAACTTCTCCATCTTTTTTTAATTTCATTTGTCTCTCCATGATACGCTCGTATCTATTGGTCTCAGATGGTCGAGGATAGCCTGGTGTATGATTTAGCCAAGTCCAACCTACTTCATTCGTATTACCTCCGTAAATTGGGTCAAGTACTAGCGCCTCTAAAATCAAAGTAATCATCATTGATGACCAATTAGAACCCCATTTCATTTTAGTGAATTCGCCGACTAGATTTTCTTTTTGCTCTTGACTTAATTCAACAAAAGGGGCGAAATAGATTTCTTGTGCTGTCTCATCAGCCCAGTTTAAACCGACAATGATATAAGCGTTGTCCTCAATTTTTCGATTCAAGGTATCGTGTAATACCCACATCACATAACCGAATGCATTTATATCTTCCGCACTTGGTCCATTTCCGTCATCCGGAAAGAAAATGTTAATAATATCATCTAGAATTGTAGCTTGCTCAGGAGTTAGTAAATCGTTACCTTCTTTTAGTTTTACTGAACAAGAAGTGAAGAAACCGATTTGTGTCATTGCGCCCGCCACAAGGGCTCCTCTTAAAAAACTGCGACGATCCGTCTGCCATTTCTCGATGTCGAGGTATTCTTTAGGAATTGTTTTTTTGGTAGTTTTTGACTTCACATCATCGCGATTAACAAGGATATAAAGTTAGCGAAAATTCAGGGTAATGCCGATTAACAGGCACAAAAAAACCGCCAGTCCACGACTAGCGGTTTTTTATATCTTTCAAGGATTCTTATTCTCCGTGATCGCAAGAGTGATCTCCACCTTCGCAAGCACCGTCTTCGCAAGCTCCTTCTTCGCAAGCACCTTCAGCAGTAGTATCTAAAGCTTCTTCTACTTCCTCCATAGCTTCGTCCATAGCTTCTTCCATTTCGTCAGCAGCTTCGTTTAAGCTCTCGATAAGATCGTTTGCAGCGTCAGTAGCTTCGTCTTCAGCAGCGTCACCGCCACAAGATACAGCAACCATTGATCCAGCTGCTAAAAGAATAAATCCCATTTTTCTTAAATTAAGAAAGGTCTTTTTCATAATTTGATTTTTTTAAAATTAACAATTGATAAATGTTTGAATTGCTTCACAACAAGGCAAAAATAGAGATTTTTTTTTATTATCCTATTTTATTTGCTGATTATCGGGTAGTTTTAGCGAATTCTTGTCATTAAAAATAAAATCCGCTAGGTGTTTTAACTTAAGAATTAAGTTTTGCACAACTATTTTACATGGATTTCAAAGAGTTGTCTGTCGTTTAGTTTTCCAATGAGAATATCCCCTTTCTGAATTGGACCAACACCCTCTGGAGTTCCCGTATAAATTAAATCTCCTGGTTTTAAAGTTACAAATTTCGAAGCATGTGAAATAAGGGTAGGTATATCAAAGATCATGTCTTTCATATGTCCAGTTTGAACAATTTCTCCGTTTTTATAAAGCTCGTAAGGTGTTGATGCAGTTACTTCTTCCTTTGGAACAAATTCTTGGCTAATAACAGCACTATTATCAAAAGATTTGGCTTTTTCCCAAGGATGTCCTTTTTCTTTGCAGACCTTTTGCAGGTCTCTAGCTGTGAAATCGATCCCAATTCCGTATGACTCAAAATAATTGTTCGCAAATTCAGGTGCGATGTGCTTACCCATTTTTGTGATTTTAACAACCAACTCGAGTTCGTAGTGTAAATCGTCTGTAAAGTCTGGATGATAGAAGTCCCGGTCTCTGAATAAAGCGGTATCAGGCTTCATAAAGAACATTGGCTCCGTTGGAACCGCTGCGTTCATTTCTTTTGCATGGTTGGCGTAGTTTCGACCTATACAGATGATTTTCATAGTTGATTATTGATTGTTAAACTTATTTTTTAGTTGGTTGAGTTTGTTTTCCATTTTCTGCGCTTTTTGTTTACACCTTTTCAGGCGATCAACTTTTGCTTTTTCCAATATTGGAGTCATGCGTTTTTCTAGGATGGCTTTGGTTATTTTTGGAAAATTATTGTCCATGATCCATCTGTAGTATCCTGGCTCTTGTTGATACACCTCTTCTAAAGTTTTGCCGCCGTGCTTACCAAAATTGTAAATCACTTGGCCTTCTTCGTTCACCGCAAGACGACCAACAAAATCTATTTTTTTGTTTTTTCCGATGCTCTGGGTGAATTCTTCGAGAAAGTCAATGTCATTCGATAGTGTATCCGGATAGCGATCGAGTTGACCTTTTAATACTTTATAGGTTGCTCTGGTGTCCGCTGAAGCGTTGTGAGCATTGGTTAATGTTTCGTCACAATAAAATTTTAATGCCGCTTCAAGTGTTCGTTGTTCCATTTTATGGAAAATGGTTTGAACATCGATAAAGCGTCTGTTATTCAAATCTAGCTCAATGTTTACATTAAGCAATTCTTCAATTAGAAATGGAACATCGAATCTATTAGAATTGTAGCCTGCCAAGTCTGCGTTACCAATAAAGGATTTTATTTCTGAAGCTATTTGATCAAAAGAAGGACAGTCTTTCACATCTTCATTTGTAATCCCGTGTATTTCTGTCGATTCTGCGGGGATTGGAATACCAGGATGAACGCGTTTAACATACTCCTCTTCTGATTGATCTGGATTGATTTTAAGCAACGCAATTTCAATAATTTTATCGCTTGATATGTTCAGTCCAGTAGTTTCGAGATCGAAAAATACTATGGGTTTATTCAGATTAAGATTCATGTTGACGTATTATCCTCGTGTTAAATCACAAAGATAAGTATAAGTCTGCTAACTCCGGAACTTCAACTTTGATTTCAACTCTTCTATTTAGTTGTCTATTGTCAGGATTATCTGTCCCATCTGGATTTGCGTTAGCCACTGTTGGTCTCGATTCTCCAAACCAAGCGTTAGTAATTCGTGACGGCTCTATTCCGCGATCGATAAGGTATTTATGTGCAGATAGGGCTCTTTTTTGGGATAAAGCTTCATTGTATTCATCTGTTCCTATCCAATCCGTGTGACCATCCAATTTGACTTGAACTGAGGGGTTTTCCTTCATGAATTGATACAAGGATTCAAGAATGTCTTCACTTTTTTGTCGTAAAAAGAACTTATCAAAATCAAATAAGATGTTTGCAAACTCCCGCATATCCTCGTCTGTTTCCGTCATTTCTTTAAGTGTCACTAGGTCGACATTCTCAACGTACATAATGCTGTCGTTCGTTCCATCCAGCGTCGTTAGGAAAGCTGAATAAAGGAGCTCAGGATCCGATGTGTCCATGTTATAGGTGATCGTTGTATTATCATTCATTTCCTCAATGATGGCAAAAGTAGTGGTTGGATTTAGGAATTCAAATTCACCTTTATCATCGGTTGTTGACATATCCGTCAATATTTTATCTGTACCTGCCAAGAGAATGGTCATTTCAGTTTTTGGAATATTATCCTTTTGTACTGTGTTGTAAACCACTCCTTGCATATAGAATTCTGAAGGATGAGATCGATCCCAACTGTGATATGAATTCTTAGCGTCTTCGTCATTGATTAAGATACGATACGTTTTACCCGTATCAACACGTTCGAAATAAAAATCACCAAGTTCGTTTGTTCTTGTAATGCGCTCGATTTGATCAGCTTCGTTTAGCAGCATGACCTCAATATTCTTACCATCCCAAGTATCGCTGTGTGCTATGTTACCAGTAATATCGGTTTCATAACCATTTGTATTCTCGTTGTAATTGAAATCAACAAGATCAAATTCTTTTTCCACCAATGCATCAATATCGAACAGGGCATGTTTGAACTCAGCAACCTGTTTTTTAGGTTCGCCTTCAGGAGAATCTAACGAACGAAGATTTATTTGTTGGAAAAGATTGTAGGCTTCGCATTGCCTAGGAATATAAAATTCATCCTCATGAGGTTCTTCTTGTTCGTAACCAGGGGTGACTGAAATAAGTTCTAGGTGATAATAATTATCTGGTGGGAGTACCATTTGATACTTTCCTGTTTTCGGATCAATGGTGAAAGTTCCCATTTCCTCTCCCGTTTTGGTATTGGTAATTTTGATCACTCCATTCACCGGCTTATGTGAATCGGAATAAATCGCGTATCCCTTAACCTCCGTGGTTGGGATGTTTTTACAATCATATTTTGCAGTATAGATATCGAGGTATCCATATGACCCTGGGCGCATTGATGCGTAATATGCTAATGTTCCTTCTTCATTTTCGACATAATAAATATCATCACCGGCAGAATTCACAGGAGTACCAATATTTTGCGGCTCACCCCATTCACCATTTTCATCGCGTACTGTTCTGAAAATATCAAAACCGCCCATAGAGTTATGTCCTTGTGAAGCAAAATAAAGTGTTTTACCATCTTTAGAAAGATAAGGGGCGTCCTCCTTATAAGGGGTGTTTATTTTTGGTCCCATATTAACGGGCTTCATCCATCTACCGTCTTCTCCTTTTTTCGAATAATATAAGTCACGTTGTCCGTAACTATCCGCTACTCCCATCGAAACAATGAACATCTCTGTTTCGTCTGGTGTAATGAAGATACTAGGGTTTGCTTGTCCGATGTTAACATTCTGATTCATCCGCATAGGCACTGACCATTTCCCATCCTCATCTTTTGTACTTTTCCATATGCTGTTTTCCTTATAGATGTACAAGGTTTGACCATCAGGTGAAATACTCACCGGAGCTTCATGTGATTTTCCGTCATTGATTTCCTTTGTGATATATCCAGAGGACTTGTCAATGATCTGTGCTTCGGCCCACTGGTTTTCGCCAATTCTTTTTGTAGTGTAGAAGATGTCCTCATAATACAATCCGTCTACGTGTTTTTTCTTACCTGGAGGTCTTCTAGAGCAGAATAGCAAAATATCTTCTTCTTGAGAGATAACGGGCGCATAATCCAAGTATTCAGAATTGACATTTTCATCTAATTTTGCAATTTCTTGCACATCATATAAGTGCACATCTCTTAGATCGATACCGTTGTTGCAGGTTTCAATTTCTCGAATAACCTCTTGACGCATTTGCTGCCCTTTTTTTGTGTTTTCAACACTTTTAAGAAACATGTTGTAATAGTCAATGGCCTTCTCAAATTCTCCGGTAAAATGATAGGTTTTAGCAGCGTAGAAAAGAATTTCAGGTATGGTGTCCTCTTCAGTAAGCTCCAACGCCTTTTCAAAATATATTAAAGCTTCTTCTCGTTGAACTTTGGAGTCATAGTAAGCCAAGCCAGCTTCAAACCAATACTGAGATTTTTTGGGATTAGAAGCGGTGACCTTGTCATAGTATGATTTTGATTTCCAATACTCCTCTTTTCGGTAGGCTTTTCGACCTTTACGAACAAACTTTTTAACCTTTCTATTACTCAAAGCTTGTGCTTCCGCATAATTTGGAGTCAGTAAAGTAAAACCTATAAGGCCTGTTAGAATGATATAAATGAATCGTTTATCCATTAAAACTCTAGCTCAAATTTGATGTATTGATACTTACCGTAAACATCTCTGTTTTGACTTGCGTCATTTTTATATTCAGGTCCATTTACAGCCGCTTCTTTCAGAACTATGTTGACTTTACTTATATCCACATCAAATTCCTTTAATAAGTCTAAGAGAACTTTTTTGCCATTATTCATTCGGTGTACCGCCAAATCTTGATTATCCTTAAATGCCCGAGTTGGTAGTTTAGAAGCACTAGACGTTACATAAATGGTGACAGGAAGGTCTTTTTCCGTGATTTCCTTGATACCCTGAACGAATAACCTAAAGTTCGCGTTCTGTGTATCAAACTTATCTTTGTTGTAACCGAAGAAGTGCTGGAATTCAGGAGCATCAATCAAGTCTGTATAATTCGCAATCGAATCTTGATGGTACTCGATTTCAGGATAAAGACTCTCATCGCATTCTAACACACCATTTTCTACATCTCGCGCTGTCGAGGTTGGAATACGTACAGCATTTAAATAAGCCACAACGAAAGCGTCTGGATAGTCTTCCAATACTTCTTGTCTTACTTTTTCAGCCAAGATGTATTGATCAAATGTACCGAGCATGTATCGCGTAATCTTTTTATCCAACAACTCGGTTGTAATTGGGTTAAATCGTTTGTAATAGTCTGCAGGTAAATCCTTTTTAAATGCACCAACTTGAATTTTATAAACAAGATTACAAGGCATCGTTTCTTTCCGTTCTGCGACGATAGAATCCTCTTCTGTGATCTTTTCTTCAACGCTAAAATCAATCAAGTCAAGTAACAATTCATGTTTGATTTCCTGATACGATGAATTACAAGGGACATATAATTCCATGTCATGGAAAGTCAATGTATCATTGATGATATAATCAATTTGGTATGTATGGCATGGCATTAAAGTAAAAACATAGCCCCCATCTCTTCGACGTGGTGAATATTTCGTCTTTGCAGTCTCATCTGATAAGTCTTGAACCTCGATTGTGATACCAGGAGGTATCCGAGATCCGTCGGCGGTCATTATAAAACCTGTTAAAATGGCAACGTTTTGGATGTAGTCATTGTCACCATAGACGGTATAGATGTCTTTATCACCGAAACTTTTGCCCTGCTCAGAGCTGTAATAACCTGTTTTTCCGTCAGCTGTAGTGGTGTAAAAGATGTCATCGTCAACTGTGTTGAGCGGGGACCCCATATTTAATGGCTCACTCCATTGGTCTTCATCATCTCTTTGAGTGACGAATACGTCAAATCCACCCATACTTCTCGGTCCGTTCGAGCTGTAGTAGAGTGTTTTATTATCGACACCAATAAATGGTGATTCTTCATTGAATTCAGAGTTAATGGTTGGTCCAAGGTTAAAAGCTTTACTCCATTCTCCATTTGGTAATTTTTTTAGACGGTAAATATCTCTACCACCGAATCCACCTGGACGATCGGAAACAAAATAAAGGTAGTTTTGGTTAACGCTAATTGTTGCATGGCTCTCCCAGTGTTCTGTGTTTAGCTCTTGAGCTGGGAACTCTTGAATTTGTTTAAATGTCGTATCCATAATTTGCGAGTAGTAGATGTCACCACCATTAATGTCTTGGTATACAAATACTGTTTGGCCATCTGCAGATGTTGAGATGGAAGCATCATTTCTTCTTGGGCGACAGAAACCTAAGTATGTTGGTTCGGTCCAGTTGCCATTTCTATCTTTATAACAAACGTAAATATCTTCATAGTACCTTCCGTTTTCAATGCTCTTTTGACCGAAGTTTGTACTGTCAGCTCTTAAGCGTTTAGAAGTGAAAAACAATGTAGTCCCGTCTATGGAAATGACCGGACTGTATTCAGGATCAATAGTATTTACTTTATCATCTAAATTTTCAATAACAAAAGGCTCTGGTGATGCGATTAGTCGTTTTGCATTGGCACATTGTTTTTGGCCAAGAACTGCATGAGCCATCTTTTCATGCTTTTTATGAGTGTTTTCTACGAAAAATGTGTACTGGTATTCAGCTGTATCCACATTACCATTCATATGGTTAGATCGAGCCAGGTAATAAAGAACATCAGGTGGCGCATTCCGCTCCATATAGTTGGTTGGGTTGTAGCGCTTGCTAACTGAGTATTGTGCTTTCTCAAAGTAAGGAATTGCCTCCGGTTCTTTGTTCAAGAAGATGTAACACATTCCTGCTTGATACAAAAGGTTAGCATTTTTAGGATCTTCTTCTAACAGGATCTGCCAAACATACAAGGCATCGATGTATACTTTATCAAACACAAGGTTTAATCCGACATCATATTTTTGGGCAAATGAGGCTCCGTCCAATTTCGAACGCATAGCCTCTTTTTCAGGCTGCGCAAAAGCGGCTTGAAAAAGTGTTACGCTTAGGAGTAACGTTGCGGTTTTAAAAAAGCTAGACATATCTAATATCCAAAGAAAAAAAGAAAACCCACTACTTTGCGGCAGTGGGTTTCAAACTTTTTTACGGTATATTGTTTAAAACTCTCGATTAATGTCAAATTGTTCGAGGTAATCTGCCACGCGTCTAACAAACTGTCCTCCAAGCGCGCCGTCAACTACTCTATGGTCGTATGAGTGCGATAAGAACATCTTGTGACGAATTGCAATTGCATCACCTTGTGGTGTTTCAATAACGGCAGGAACTTTTCGAATTGCTCCTACTGCCATAATTGCTACTTGCGGCTGGTTAATGATCGGCGTTCCCATCACGTTTCCAAAAGTTCCTACGTTGGTAACGGTATAGGTGCCACCTTGTATATCATCTGAATTCAATTTATTGTTTCTTGCACGATTTGCCAGGTCATTTACTTGCTTGGTCAAGCCAATTAGGTTAAGATTATCAGCTTTCTTAATAACTGGTACAATCAAGTTTCCAGACGGCAGCGCGGTAGCCATACCGATATTAATGTCTTTTCTTTTGATTATGTTATTTCCGCTTACAGAAATGTTTATTTCCGGATAATCCTTTATTGCCTTGATGATAGCTTCCATAAAGATAGGAGTAAAAGTAATCTTTTCTCCTTCCGCTTCTAAGAAAGCTTTCTTCACCTTGTTTCGCCACATTACGATATTTGAAACGTCAGCCTCTACGTACGAAGTAACGTGCGGAGAAGTGTGTTTTGACATTACCATGTGATCTGCGATTAACTTTCGCATTCGATCCATCTCTACAATCTCATCACCAGGGAACATTGGAACTGTCGATGCTTCAATTGTTTTTGCTGCTGGTTTTTCAGCAACTGGTGCTGCTTGAGCAGGCGCGGATGATTGAGTAGCAGACGCAGTTTGTGCTGCAGACCCTCCATTTTCAATAAAGCTTAGAATATCCTTTTTGGTAACTCGGTTGTTTTCACCAGAGCCTTGAATCGACTCTAACTGTTCCATTGAGATGCCCTCTGTTTTGGCAATGCTTCTTACCAAGGGAGAATAAAATCTTCCTGAAGGTCCAGATTTCATAAGGTTTCCAACATTTGCGCCGTTTTGAGCTGCAGTGACAGGTGCGGCAACCGCAACTGGTTCTGCGACAGCGGCAGTTTCAGCTTTAGCAGGAGCTACGTCGTTAGACGGTACGTCAGCAGGAGCTTCTCCATCAGTTGAAATAATAGCAATAACGTCACCAACTTGAACGACATCATCTTTTTCGTAAAGTTTTTTTACTAAAACTCCTTCAGCTTCTGATGGAAGTTCGTTATCAACTTTGTCGGTTGCAACCTCTACAAGAGGTTCGTCCATTTCGACTGTATCACCAACTTCTTTCAACCAGTTTGTAATTGTCGCTTCGGTAACACTTTCTCCCATTTTAGGGAGTCTTATTTCGATTTCAGCCATTGCTTCTGATTATTTTTGAAGCACAAATTTAACTCAAATTTTCCATTTTTCAGGGAAAACTTGAGTAGAAATCGAATCAATTTTAGTTGTTGGGAGTTTAAATTGCTAATCGAACTTAATAGCCTTTACAGGTTTTATTTTTGTGACCAAATAACTTGGTAATATCAATATGATAAAGCAGATCAAAATAGTCGATAGATTTATGCTTAAAATGTGAAAAAGATTGAAGCTAACAGGAACGGTATCCAAAGAGTAAACTTCTGCATTGAGCGTTATAAATCCAGAGTAATGTTGGATAAGTAGAAGTCCTATTCCAAGAATGTTCCCCCATAAAAGGCCTCGAGATAACAAGAAAAGGGCGTGAAAAATAAATATGTATCGTATGTTCGAGTTCTTTCCCCCCATTGCTTTAAGCATGCCGATCATGTTCGTTTTCTCCAAGATGAGCACAAGTAGTGAGGTGATCATATTGATTAATGAAACAATCAATATCAAGGTGATGATGATAAGAATATTCATGTCTAATAAATCTAGCCACGAGAAAATATCCCTATGCATCTCTTTGATGCTAGTAGTGCGTAAATCAAAAGGTATTTTGTTTCTCACCAATTCCTGTGCAGGTTCCAAATCATCCCAATTATTAATAATAACTTCAAACCCCCCGACATATAAATTTTGTGTACCGGACCCATTTTTGATGTTGGCTGTACCGTAGGGTCCGATAATCTTAGAAGGACTTTCATACTTAATGGCAATGAGGTTTTCTTCGTTGCAAGTGCATTTATCTTTAATCGATACATCAATGTAGGATGTGTCTGGAATAGATTGCGACTGCTTTCCAGTTCCCAGGGGAGTGAGGTTAAAGTCTGTTGCAATTAATCGAATGGTCTCATCTTTTTCTCCGATCAAATAGTAAGGGTTTCGCTGATATCCTTGCCCCCAGTCATATTGGTAAGATCCTGTGCCTCCAGAAACAATTGCTTCTAATACAAATTTGCCATTGATACAAGTGTCTGCTATTGTTGTAAATGCTTGGACTCCCCAGTCATTTAATTTTTGTATGTGTTGAATTTGAGTAAAAATAAATTGGCGATCAAATTCCTCAAAACCTGAATCATAGATCCCGACTATCTCATATTTTTTTTTCTTCGGTCCAGCATTGTCCCTTATAAAAAAAGCATCACATTTATCACCCAATGAGTACCCCATGAGGTTTGCAATAAATGAGGAAATCAGGATTTCATTATTGTTTGATTCGAAGGAGATAAGACGACCTTCTTCGATTTTGTCCTCGAAGAAAGACCAATCATAATTTTTATCAACCCCTTTAAAAAGAACACCTAATATTTCGTTTCCTGACTGGCTCGTATCTCCAGAAGCAAGCTCAAACGCTATGGTGTCTCGATAAGACTGCAGGATAGCCGGTTTATAAGCGAAAGGTTGAATTTTTTTGATTGATGACTCGTTTTCAAGTGACGGATAAAATTCTTGCTTGATCAGGATGGGAGAAGACTCCATGGATTTGTTTAATCCGCTCTTAGTAATTCGAATATGAGATCCAAAACCGATGACCTTTTCACGAATTCCATCTTGAAAAGCAGTAATGACAGATACGGTAATTAACATTATCGCTACACCAAGTATGATGCTAGATAAGGAGATAACGACAATGGGTTTAGAGAGCTTCGAATTGCCTTTTTCTCCACGCATAATTTTGCGAGCAATAAATAATTCCGTTTTCAAAATACTTACCTTTACTGGCAAATGTAAGACTTAATACGAATGCAACGATTCAATTTACTAGTTTTCCTTTTTGTGTTGATCAGCTGTGCTGCAGGTCCCGATCAAAAAATGGTTGATGCTGAACCAGAAAGTTTATCAATAGATACGACCGAGGTAGTCAAGGAAGCGCCTTTATACTGCAATCATGAAGTTGTTGTTGGGGCTGAAAGGTTAGATCAATACCTTAGCTTGCTGGCAGATAAGCAAGTTGGAGTTGTCGGTAATCAATCCAGTTTGGTTAATGGTGTTCACCTTGTTGATAGGCTCGTTGCTTCGGGAGTGAATGTGGTGAGTGTCTTTTCACCTGAACATGGTTTTCGTGGAAAAGCAGATGCAGGTGAGCATGTAGATAATGAAGTGGATCAGAAAACTGGCTTGCCCATCGTTTCTTTGTACGGAAAAAACAAAAAACCAAAAAAGGATCAATTAGAGGGGATAGATATTTTATTATTCGATATTCAAGATGTTGGGGTAAGATTCTATACTTATATATCTACCTTACACTACGTACTGGAGGCAGCAGCAGAGGAAAATATTAAAGTTATTGTATTGGATCGACCCAATCCGAACGGACATTACGTTGATGGGCCAATTTTAAAGGATGGGTACGATTCTTTCGTTGGAATGCATAAAGTGCCAGTTGTCCATGGGATGACATTAGGGGAGTATGCGCAGATGATTAACGGAGAATTATGGTTGGCCAATAAAGTGAAGTGTGATCTCGAAGTTGTGCCTTGTATCGGTTGGGATCATACAAAGTTTTATGAGTTGCCAGTTGCTCCCTCACCGAATCTTCCCAATATGATGTCGGTATATCTCTACCCTCAACTTTGTTTTTTTGAAGGTACGGTGGTAAGTATTGGTCGAGGTACAGATTTTCCTTTTCAATTAATCGGACATCCAAACTATTCTGATAGTTCTTTTTCTTTTGTACCTAAACCGAATGAGGGCGCGAGTCATCCAAAATTAGAAAATGAAATTTGTTTTGGGCTTGATTTGCATCAACTAGACCTGAAAACAATAAGATCAGAAAAAAAACTTGGCTTGAAATACCTTCTGGAATTCTACGGTGATCTCGATATGAGCGATGATTTTTTTCTGTCAAACAACTTCATTAATCTATTAGCAGGGTCAGATCAATTGAAAAAGCAGCTTATTGAAGGCTTGTCCGAATCTGAGATTCGATCATCTTGGGCGAGTGAGGTGAAAACATTTAAAGAACTTCGCTCAAAATACTTGTTGTACAGTGAATAGTTATTCAAAGAGATTCATTTCTTTGATCTTCTTAAGTAAGGATTTTCGTCTCTCTACAAGATCATTGAGCTCTGAATGATTCATTTTTTTTAAGGATAGGTAGTCTCCCAAAGTTGAAACGTAGTGGTGTGCGAAGATGCCACTCAGGGCAGGGATCGTCAGATAGTATATTAATACCAAAAGAAAACTGTCATAGATATATGTTGGGAATAAGAACAGGATGGGTAGATTCCATAGTGCTGAACTCGCCGAACCTAAGATCATCTTTACACCACTCCAAAACACATCGCGTTTAAACGTTTTTTCAACGAACCTTTTAACAAGGATATATGGGACAAAATTATGAGCAATTCCAAGAAGTGCTATGGGCACACCAAACAAAAACATGAATACATCCAAGGGCCTTTTTAAGGATCCTTTTTTGTCCTTTCTTACCACCCAATTTTCATTGATTTTTTTGTTCTTTAAAAGTTCAAAATAGGCTCCAACATCATCACGTAATGTGGTCCAGTGAGTGTCGTCTTCGCTATAAGTATCATTGATTTTGGTTGCGAGATTCTTGGAGAAATAGTAGCGGTCCTCAAGCGAGTGTTCGACGTCGTGATGCGCATGATTCATTCCACGTCTTGATAAAATGATGAGCTGCTCAACAAATACTGCGAGTGATTTATCATGTACGTAGGTCAATTGATCACGCATATCATTCTGTATTTTTCGCGTTAAATCAGTTACCGCTTTGGTAGGGTTTTCCTCATAAAGCTCTTTGTAGTCCTGAAGGTGAATACAGTCGCCTAAGGACATTAACATATCCGATCGGAAACTTTTAGGGTTTGAGTAGTTTAAGCCAATTGCCTGGACTTTAATATCTTCTTCCCAATTACAACGTTCCATTGTCTCAAAACCGATTCGAGCCGGTCCTTTCTTGATGGGTTTAAGACTTCGAATAAAGACATTGTCGGTATAACCTTCGCCAAATAAGATGAGTGATTTTTTTCTCAGCAATACGTTTCCAAGATAACGAAAAGAGTCCTTGTTTTTTTCGGTAGAATCTGCTCCGTCCTCGTCTCTTCTGAAAATCGGAACCATATGTGAAGCCCAAGTGATGGGATGCAACCACTTGCTAAAAATATCACCTCTCGTTGCAAAGTACATGACCGGCTTTTGATGGTTGGCAGCCATCAATGGATCCATAAATGCACTCGGATGATTGCAAACAAAAATAGTTTGTGCATTGAACTTATCCTGCGCATTTAATGTCTTTGTTCTTTTAAAGAATACAGAAAGCGCATATGGTAGAGTGATGCGTAAGAAAAGGTACATTGGCCTCATAACAGGGCCAAAATTAGCAATTTCTGTTAAAAAAAGTTAAGCAAAAATCCTATTTTCAGAACTTACCTTACATTTGATTGAGCCCAAAGATTAATATTTGAAAAAAAATAGGTTTAAAATATTGCTTGCGCTAATGTCCGTAGCTCTTTTGGGGCTGTTGCTATTGCAATTTTATTGGATTCGTAATGTGCATCAACTGACTCAAGATCGTTTCAATGAGAAGGTTCAAATGGTTTTGGAAAAAACCGTCACAGATTTGGAAAAGATCGAAATGCAACCATGGCTCAAAAAAGAAATGTTCGAAAGGGGTTTGCAAGGTACTTATGCAGATTATGTTAATGCTGAGTTTGGAGAAATCATGCAAGTGGATGAGTCAATCCAAATTAGAGACACGGTCATTACAAAGGACGGTGAGCGTTACCAGTTTTTAGTAATAAGTGGTTCTACGCTAGACACTACAACAGGTTTATTGGCTGAACATCGCGTAATAACAAAAAAGTTGGGTGATATAATGCCTGCGGATCTAGAGACACCAGTATTTCAATTCCAAGACACTAATTCTTATGCGATACATGTCAGTAATTCGTTTAATCGCCAGATCATTCGAAAAGCCCATTTTTTAGATGAAATGATGGTGAAAATGTTCGCTGGAAATTATTTTGACGACATAACGCTTCGTTTAAGTCCTGTTATTCTTGATTCATTACTCTCGAGGAATTTGCTTCATTATCAGTTGGATACAAATTATAATTTTAGCGTTGTGAGCAAGAATGGGAAACTTCCTGAATTCTCCATATTTCCCAAAAAATGGAAAAATAGCTTGACAGCCTCTAATTATAGTATGACTTTATACCCAAACGATATCGTCACTGGAGATTTTGAACTACTGCTAGAATTTCCCGGACAGAAAGCTTTTGTTTGGAAAGAGATGACAGGGACTTTGTTCGCATCATTGTTACTCGTTTTAATTATTGTTTTTGCGTTTTATCTATCTGTGTCAACAATCTACAAACAAAAACAACTATCTGAAATTAAAAATGATTTTATCAGCAATATGACTCACGAGCTAAAGACGCCTATCTCTACTATTTCTTTGGCCTGTGAAGCAATACAAGATCCGGATGTTGCGAAAGACGGAGACACCCTTGTTGGTTTTGTGGGAATGATTGATCAAGAGAATAAGCGTCTTGGAAAGTTGGTTGAAAATGTGCTGCAGACAGCGCTGCTGGATAAAGGGAAAATGAGTTTGAAACGCTCCAATGTGAGGATTGATCAATTGGTGAAGGAGGTTGTAGATGCTTTCCAAATCAGGTTTAAGAAAAAAGCTGGTGCAATAAGATTAGAACACTTAGATCAATTTGAGTTTGAGGTTGATCGTATCCACTTCAGTAATGTTATTTATAACCTCCTTGATAATGCGCTAAAGTATTGTAATGTAGCTCCTGAAGTGTCTTTGAAATTAATGCAAACTAGAGGAGGCTTTAATTTTACTGTACGCGATAATGGTATCGGTATTAAGAAGGAGGATCAAAAGCGAATCTTTGAAAAATTGTACCGCGTTCCAACTGGAGATGTTCACGATGTTAAAGGTTTTGGTCTAGGACTCAATTATGTAGAGGCAATCGTTCAATTACATAACGGACAAATCTCGGTTGATAGTACAGTAGGAAAAGGATCTACATTCGAAATACAAATTGAAAATGAGTGAAAAAATAAAAATATTATTGGCTGAAGATGATGCCAATTTAGGCACCTTGTTAAGTAACTACCTCAAAGCTAAAGGTTTCGATGTGACCTTATGCGTTGATGGTGAAATAGCTTTGAAAAGATACAAAGAACAGGTTTTTGATTTTCTTATTTTGGATGTCATGATGCCGGTAATGGATGGATTCTCAGCTGCGAAAGCTATTAGAGAAATTGATAAAGAAGTACCTATTCTTTTCCTGACGGCTAAATCAATGAAGGAAGACAAACTGACCGGTTTCGATGTCGGTGCAGATGACTATATGACCAAGCCCTTCGCCATGGAAGAGTTATTGGCGCGTATCAATGCAATTTTGAAAAGATCTTATAAAGAAGGAAAGAAGGAAACTGCTTTTGAATTTGGAGATATACATTATGACTATTTGACGCAAATCGTCAAAATAGGAAATGATGAAAAGAAGCTCACAACCAAAGAAAATGAATTGTTCTATCTTCTCCTAAAAAATAAGGAAGATATATTGGATCGAAATGAGGCTCTGCGCAAAGTATGGGGCGATGATAACTACTTCAATGGTAGAAGCATGGATGTGTACATAACGAAATTAAGAAAGTACTTAGGGTCTTCTAAAAAGGTTGAGATCATGAACGTTCATGGCAAAGGGTTCAGGTTGTTGATCAAATAAACCAAGTAATGATTAGTTCATCCTTGCATAACTCACTTCAAACTAAGTGAGCATAAATTTGTTCTATAGGTGCATACAATGTAATTTTGCACCGAATGAAAACAACCAAAATAACACATATAGCACACCTTGTTGAGATTGCTGTGAAGCATGGGTTAAGGAAAGTTGTCATTTCACCAGGTTCTCGAAATGCTCCGCTTGTAATAGCGTTCGATGCGCATCCAAAGATTGAAACTTACCTTGTGCATGATGAAAGAAGCGCTGCATTCATGGCGCTCGGCATGGCTGAGGAGTCTGGTCATCCGGTTGCAGTCACGTGCACTTCTGGAAGTGCTCCTGCAAACTACACACCAGCGATTACAGAAGCGTATTACAGACAAATTCCTTTGTTGATATTAACTGCCGACCGTCCTTCAGATTTAATTGACCATGGAGATGGACAAACGATTCGTCAAAAAGGAATGTTTTCGAATTTTATCAAGAATCAGTTTCAATTACCTGACAGTCCCAAAAATGATCAAATCAAAGAATCAGATGAAATGATCAATTTGGCCTTTCAAGATCTAATAGAAACCCCTTGTGGGCCTGTCCATATTAACATTCCACTTGCAGAACCACTATATGAATTGACTGAGGAGCCAATCGATCCAATGATCATTCCGGTTGAGACTCCAAATAAAAAGTTAAAGAATGATCAAATAAGCGAGTTAGTTGATATTTGGTCTAAAGCAGAAAAGAAATTGATCATTATTGGACAAGCATCGCCTAAACACTTTTCAATAGAAGAATGGCAGCCTATTTTAGCAGATCCATGTGTTGCAGTGCTTGTTGAAAATACAGCAAATTTTATCCATTTCGAGCGTTTTTGTCATGCAATTGATAGGACTCTAGCGCTTATTCATCCAGATGAAATTGAAAAGTATCGTCCCGACCTATTAATCAGTATGGGCGGTGCAATCATTTCGAAAAGAATCAAAGCTTTCTTCAGAAAAAACAAGCCAAAATGGAACTGGAGAGTAGGGAGTTTTCTCATACAAGAAGATACTTACAAAAGTCTTACTCATTTTTTGGATGCTCAACCATCGGAATTAATTCGATGCATTGGACAGGCCAATATACCTACGTTATCCAATTACGGCAGTCAATGGAAACAACTGGATTTTATTGCAATGGATCGGATGGAAGGCTTTCTGATGTCAGCTGATTTTTCAGACCTTAAAGCATTTGAGCTCATCTTGGACACTATCCCGGATGGAGCCAATATTCACATGGCTAATAGTTCTGTTGTTCGGTATTGTCAATTGTTCAACCCGGTGCGAGGAATGCGGTACTATTCCAATCGTGGTGTGAGTGGCATAGACGGTTCTACAAGCACAGCGCTGGGTATTGCAATAGAATCACCTCAGCGATTAAACGTGCTGATATCCGGTGACGTTTCTTTTCTCTATGATTCTAATGCGATTTGGAACAAATACTTACCTTCCAATTTCAGAATCATTGTCATCAGTAACGGTGGTGGCGGTATTTTTAAGATTATTGATGGGCCAAAAACAACCGCTCAGTTAGATTATTTTTTCGCTGAAACTGAAGTTGACTTAGGTGCTTTATGCAAGGCATATGGATTAAAGCACATCTCAGTAGAGTCAGAGATAGATTTTATGTCCGCTTGTCCAGATTTTTATGCAGATATACACGACAAACCTGTTGTGATGGAAGTCAAGACCAAAGGTATCCAAAACGACGCTATTCTCAAACAGTATTTCACTGCGATAAAAGGTGAAGTGTAAAATATACGTTCTAAATAGGGGATAATTCCAACTTAATCGTATCTATTTGTAGATTTGTAGAAAACAGACAATTCAAGGTAAATAAATTCGTTTATCAGTTACACATGCGCGCACTGCATCTCTTCATATTACTTGGGTTCATTGCAACCCCTTCTACTGCACAGTTGGTCTTAGATGGATCAGCTACAGGTTCTTGTGATTGCTACACTATCACAGACTTTACAAACCAGGCAGGATCAGTATGGAGTCCAACCACAATTGATCTGACCAATCCATTTGATTTTACCTTCACGATTAATCTGGGTGTTGATGATGTTTGGGGTGCTGACGGAATGGTTTTCGCGCTGAGACAAACGGGTACAGCATCAGGTGCTTTAGGTAACGGGATGGGCTACAGCGGAATTACACCTTCTGTTGGTGTTGAGGTGGATACATGGAATAGTTCACCAACTGTAGCTACAGATATAGTGTCAGATCATGTCGGCATGAACTCGATGGGTGGAGTGGAACACGATTTAGAAGGTCCCTTAGCCATAGCAAATATCGAGGATGGTCTTGATCATACGTTTCAAGTGACATGGGATCCGGTAACATTTGATCTTGAAGTAATTCTTGATGGTACGAGTATCTTCACGCATACAGAGGACTTGGTCACGTCATTTTTTGGTGGAGTTCCAGATGTTTATTTCGGCTGGACAGGAGGTACAGGAGGTGTTGATAATATCCAGACGGTTTGTATGTATCGTGACGCTGATTTAACGGCTGATTTATTGACTGCGTGCGTTGATCAAACCATAACCTTTACAGATCTTTCAGCAAGTGATTTGATTTACAATACAGATGAGGCGATTACATGGTCGTGGGATTTTGGAGACGGAACAACTTCTGTCATAGAGAATCCCACACATAGTTACTCAGATACCGGCACTTATACAGTAACGTTGACAATAACTGATATTTCTGGTTGCTCCGATACGGAGACTATTGATGTAACAATTACGGATGATTTGACCATAGACATGACAAGTACTGATATAACATGCTTTGGTTTAGATGATGGAACGGGAACAGCCACTCCTGCGTCAGGTATAGGTCCTTATACTTATTTGTGGGATGATCCTGCGACGCAAATAATGGAAACAGCTACCGGTCTAGGACCTACAACTTATACAGTGGTAGTAACGGATGCAACTGGTTGTACAGGTACCGGAACTGTTACCATTATTGAACCAGCTGAGTTGGTTATTGACGGCGTGGTTACTACGGACGTGGTCTGTGCTTCGGATGGTACAATTGATATTACTGCTTCAGGAGGTACCCCTGCTTTGGAATATTCTATTGATGGAGGTGTAGTTTTCGATCCATCTCCTACGTTTACAGGTTTAACAGCGGGAACTTATGACATTGTTGTAAGGGATGCTAATGGATGTGAAGCAACTACAACTGCTGTTATCGGAACAGTAGCTACTGTAGTAATCGACGATATCACAGTAACGGATGTTTCTTGTGATGACACTGATGATGGAACAATCACTATAACAGCGTCAGGAGGAGGAGCACCTTATGATTACAGTATTGATGGAGGAGGTGTATTTGATCCCTCTAATTTCTTTGGTGGCTTATTTCCAGGGACATACGATGTAGTTGTTCGGGACGCATTTGGATGTGAAGCAACAGGTACGGCTGTTGTAGGAGCTATTTCTGGAGTGATTATTGACGCTGTTGTTGTGACTGACGTAACTTGTAATGGAGGTGCTGATGGTGAATTATCGATTACAGCCTCTGGAGGAACACCACCTTATGAATACAGTGCGGATGGAGGAGCGGTTTTCGATCCATCACCGACTCTAACAGGTTTAGCAGCAGGCACCTATGATATTGTTGTAAGAGATGCAACGGGATGTTTGCAAACAACTACAGCTGTGGTTAATGAACCTTTGCCAATAACGATTGATGACGTTGCAATTACTGATGCAACTTGTTTTGGCGATTCAGATGGAGCCTTTACGTTAACTGTTTCGGGAGGTACAGCTGGTTATACCTACAGTCATGACGGAGGAGCAACATTTCAGGTGAGTCCTACTTTCACAGGACTGACGGCAGGAACATATAACATAGTTATCGAAGATGCAAATGGTTGTTATGGAGTTGGAACGACAACGGTTGGGGAGCCTTTGGAGCTATTGATTGACGATGTTATTATTACGGATGTTACCTGTGACGGAGCAATGGATGGAGGAATTTCAGTAGTGGCTTCTGGTGGGACATTGCCTTATCAATACAGTGTAGATGGTGGTCCTTTTCAACCATCTCCAGATTTCACTGGACTAGATGGAGGAACTGTAACTATTGTTGTTGAGGATATCAATGGGTGTTCCGTTACTGGAGATGCCTTCATAACAGAGGCAGATCCTTTGATAATGACATTGGGACCAGATACGATCATTTGTTTGGGAGGCGCAGCAACATTGTGTCCGACTGTGTCAGGTGGAACGGCACCCTACGCTTATATCTGGGATGGAGCTCCAGACATGGAGTGCTTAACAACCACCGTTATTGGCGATCATACCTTAATTGTTACAGATATTAATGGGTGCTCCTCGGAGATTGAAACGCAAAATGTCGATCAGTACATTCCGCTAACGGTAACTGCAAGTTCTGATATTACCGTTTGTCCGGGTGATAATGTCATCCTAGCTGGCGAAGCAGACGGAGAAGGTCCATCAGGTTATATTTATGAATGGACCAATGATGTAGATGGAACAATTTTAACTGGGCCTGTTCATACGGTCAATCCAGAAGTTAATACAACGTATATTTTGACTGTCAGTGCTGGGTGTGAAAATACGGCAACAACCACGGTAAATGTGGATATGTTGCCGATACCAAATATTGATATTGATGCAGACCGAAAAGAAGGTTGCGAAGATTTAAGTGTTCAATTTACAAGCATGATGGATGCTGTGTTAATTGAGTTAATTCAGTGGGACTTTGGGGACGGCGCAATTGCTACAGGTGACGCTCCTTCTCATGTATATACCGATCCAGATTGTTATGATGTGGAAGTGAGAATTACTACCGTTGATGGGTGTCGCAATGATGATGTTCTAGAAGATTATATCTGCGTATGGCAGATGCCTGAAGCGAAGTTTGTGTACAACCCTAGTGAGCCGGACATTTTCAGTCCGACTGTAGATTTTACTAACCTTTCTGAGTATGGGGATACCTATGAATGGTATTTTGGTGACGGCTCATTCTCATCAGACATTAATCCAGATCATACCTACCCTGATGCTGGTAACCAACGATATAAGGTAGAACTTGTAGCAGAATCATCTGATGGATGCCGAGACACAACCTATCAATTCTTGACCATCGATGAAGTGGTGCTTTTTTATGTACCAAATGCCTTTACTCCTAATGCGGATCCTTTTAACCAGACATTTGGGCCAGTATTCGTGCCAGGTTTCACGCCTAGAGATTTTCGCTTTTTTATTTACAATAGATGGGGTGAACTTATATGGGAATCTTATGACCCATCTGTAAATTGGGACGGAACATACGGTGATGTGATGGTTGAGGATGATGTGTACGTCTGGAAAGTCCTTTTCCGTGAAAATAAATCGGATAAAATTCATGAAGACTATGGACATATCACAGTAATTAAATAGTCGTGTGATGCACCCAAATCGTTTTAAAATAGTGTTTGTAGCAACTTTTTAAATATCTTTACGTCCTCAATTATAGAATGATGGGCGTTTTAAGGATATTAATCTTGTTTGTACTTTTGTTTCCCTTTTTTTTAAAGGCGCAGATGTTGACGAACGGTACGGCTTTTGGTACTTGTGATTGTTATACTTTGACAACTACGACAAGTCAAGCAGGATCGGTGTGGGCACCCACTAGTATTGACTTGAATTTGCCTTTTGACTTTACCTCTAGTGTGCATCTTGGAGCTTCGGATGGTGGTGCGGATGGTATGGCGTTTGTTCTTCGTCAATCTGGAACCTTCACCGGAACTGGTGGCGGACAACTCGGCTATGGAGGTATATTAAATTCTGTTGCCATAGAAATTGATACATGGAACAATGGATGGGCAGGCGAAATTGCGTCTGATCACCTCGGAATGCATTCGAATGGGGTGCTAACTCATAATTTGGTTCCAGCGACAGCGATAGCAAATATAGAAGACGGTGACTTCCATGATTTTCGTGTTCGGTGGGATCCAGTAACCACGGAAATGGACGTGTTTTTAGATGGCGCCTTAATATTTACATATACAGGAGATTTAGTGACATCGGTTTTTGGAGGTGTTTCTAATGTGCGTTGGGGGTGGACTGGAGCAACTGGAGGAGCTTGGAATTTACAGCAAGTATGTTTAGATATGGACTCAGAAATTGGAGTTGACGATATTTCAGTTTGTCCCGGGCAAACAGTTAATTTTTCGAGTCTCTTGTCCTCAACAGGGCTAATTTATGATGGAACATCTTTCACAGATTTTGAATGGGATTTTGGAGATGGAACAACCTCTGATCTGGAAAATCCGACCCATGTATTTACAACTGAGGGAACCGAAATAGTTTCATTAACTGTAACCAACCTGGTAGGGTGTACAGATGTAGGTTATTTCTCAATTGATATCGATAGTCTTGATTTTGATGTCGATGGTTCTGATATTTCTTGTTTCGGACTTGATGATGGTTTTGCAGAAGTGACAGGAGAAGACGGGGAGGCACCTTATTCATACACTTGGGATGATCCGATGGGACAAACGACAGCAATGGCGACTGATTTAGTTGCTGGATTATATAGCGTAACAGTTGTTGACGATGCTGGATGTGAGAACACGAAATATATAAACCTTACCGAACCAAATCAGCTACTCCTAGATGAGTTGGAGATTGTGCCAACTATTTGTGGTCTAGAAACAGGTGGAGTTACATTTCATATGTTGGGAGGGACGCCGCCTTATGAATATAGTTTGAATGGTGGACCTTTTCAACCAGATTCTGTTTTCACGGCTCTTTCAGATGGCGCTTACGATGTGTTGATTCAAGACGCAAACGGGTGTTCTTGGGATTCGACAGTAGTTATTGTTTCTGAAGAATTGCTCGTAACTATTGAATCTACAAACATTACATGTAATGGCTTTGCTAATGGTACTGCAACGGCTCTTCCTGAATATGGAGTGGGACCTTGCGATTATCTTTGGGATGATCCATTGGGACAAACAACTGCAACAGCTACCGACTTAGCTCCTGGGACATACGAAGTTATGGTAACTTACATCGCATCCGGATGCTCTGGAACTGCTGAGGTGACTATAACAGAACCAGATGAATTACTATTAGGGGATATCGGTTTTATAAATCCTAGTTGTGGAATCGGTAACGGATTAATTTCACTAGAGGTTTCGGGAGGAACATCGCCTTACGAGTATAGTATCGATGATGGCGTGACTTTTTCAGATGCTTCGGTTTTTACTGAACTTTGGCCAGGTGTTTATTTTGTTCTTGTGAGAGATGCCAATGGTTGTATTGTCAACGGTTCAGTAGAGCTTATTAACGTTTCAAATATTCCTGATGTAGAATTTATTGCAGATCCTCCAGAAGGATGTCAGGTGTTGACTGTGAATTTTGAAAATATATCTGATCCTTTACTTACAGATGTAACTACTTGGCATTTTGGGGATGGAGCAACTGGGGTTGGTTCAACCGTAACACATATATATCCTGTTCCAGGTTGTTATGACATTACGATCGAAATACAAACCTTTGATGGGTGTGACACAGATTCTACTTTTGAAGACTTTATTTGTGTTTGGGAACTACCAATTGCTGATTTTGATTTCACGCCAGACGATCCTGATGTTCTAGATAATGAAGTTAGTTTTGAAAATCTTTCAGTTTCAGCATCGACATATGAATGGGATTTTGGTGATGGTTCTTTTGCTACTGATTTTGAACCAGACCATTCATATCCACAAGTCGGTAATAAAACGTATCCAGTAGAATTAATTGCTATCACGGACAAGGGATGTACGGATACGATCGTTAAATATATCAGCGTTAAAGATGTAATTCAGTACTACATACCTAATGCCTTTACTCCTAATGAGGATCCTTTTAATCAGGTATTTAGGCCTGTATTTGCTGAAAGTTTTATCCCGCGAGATTATCACATGGCCATATACAACCGATGGGGAGAGTTAATTTGGGAGTCTTATGATTATACCGCCGGCTGGGACGGCACCTATGGTAACGTTTTTGTTGAAGACGGGGTATATATCTGGAAGATTGTATTTAGAGAAAATAATTCGGACAAAAAACACGATGATTACGGACACATAACTGTCTTGAAATAGTAAACACAAGAAATTCTTTCCATTTATTTCAATTTGGTGCCTTTTTTGACAATGATTTCATGTAAATTTGATTGACCATGAGATTATTTTTCCACAACCTCATTATCCTGTTTCTTTGCTTCTCTGCAAACGGTTTCGGTCAGTCGAAGTATCTAAACTTTTGGGAAGAAATTGGTCCGAAGCAGCCGCCTGTTAATCCGAAATATAGGAGTGATGCAGGGATTGGTCCTATCGAGTTTATCAGGGTGCATCAAAAGAAAGAAGGACATTTGTTGGCTGGCTCTTTATCAGGAGGATTGTTCTACTCTGTTAATGGAGGAAAGACTTGGAAAACTTCAGGTTCTGATGAATGGGATTATACCGGGTGCGCTTGGGCAGACTTTCACCCGGACAATGAAAGGATTTGGTTTGCTTGCTCCAACTATGAAGGAGATAATGGTAAACCAGGTAGGTTAGAAGATAAGGGAGGGCTCATGCGTACAACAGATGCCGGCTTATCTTGGAAGAATATTGGCGATTATAAGGCTTTTGGAGGTTCTGGTTATATCAAGATTTATGGAACAAGATTTCATCCTGAAAAGGATAACTTTCTATTCGTATTGACTTCTGAAGGACTTTATTATACAGAAAATTGTTTGGCGACATTTGTAAAATGGATGAGGGTGCCAAATATTAAAGGTTGGGTTTATGACCTTGATTTTTTGCATGACAAAATTTACGTTACCAATTTCTTTCATGGTAAATGGTCACTTCTGTCCATCGATTTTGATCAAATCGAATCAAATCTAAGATCAAAGTTTGAAACCATTGATTTTATAGATCAAGAGGATCGTCCAATGCGGAATTTAACAATTGAACCAGCAGATGATCATTTGTTGGTAGCCATGGATTTTACTTCCGCTCAGGATTTAGTTGTTGCCTATGAACCCAAAGCAGATTCAAGCAGGACCTTTTTGGATAATCAACGTATTAGTTTCGGAAGCGGTTATACTTTTGCATTATCTCCTCATGATAATCGAACACTCTATTTTGGTTATGCAACACAAGTCAATAAATGGGCTTTTCCTGAAGGCAAAAAACTAGATCTTGGTAGGAAATATCACGTAGATATTGAGTTTGTCGCCTTTGATCCGTTTGATTCTTTAAAAGTATACATCGCTACACATGGTGGAGTATTCGTGTCGTATGATGGCGGTTATGAATGGGGAAATTCATCAAAAGGAATGGGAGTCGCCGAGGTGATGGGATTGGCTGTTTCTCAACAAGATCCGAATCAGATAGCAATAGGTTGTTATCACGATGGTTCGATGCTTCATGCAGATTTTGAGCAAACTGGAAATTATACCTGGCGCACCGTAAATGGTGGGGACGGGTTGCTTCCACTGATGCACCCAAAAAATCAAGCCATTGTATACACATCAAACCAATATGTCGGTGGTGGGCTTTTTTATTCAGGAGATACAGCTAAAGCTGAGCGGTTTAATATGCATTCAAATAATGGCTTTAAAACCTCTGGTTGGGAAATGGCTACTGTCATAGATTATTATGATAATAATACCGTGTTCTTTAATTATTTAGAAAAAAAAGGAGTCAACAAAGGAAACATCAATATCGCTCGAACTAATGAGCCTGGAGAATCAAATACTGCTCAAATTATTTCAGATTTTAATGCTTCTCACGGACTTGAATCGTACAAAGTTTATGGTCTTTTCAACTCAAATTTTTACAAAAATGTGCTTATTGCCTACCTGTTACATTTTACTAAAGACGAATCTGGTAAACGGAGAACAGAGCACCTTCTTTTTAGATCAGATGTAGCGCACGCTAGTCCTTTAAAAGTAATGAAATCTTGGTATAGAATAGAACACCCGAACAACAACTGGATAGGGGATGTAGAGATCAATAATCAAAACCCGAATATCATCTATTTGAGTTATGTTCGAGGAAATGATAATCCAGAAACCATTTTCGGAGATAAAGGTATGGTCTTCATGTTACAATACAAAAATAACGCTAAGCATCGATTAAAAAGAGAGATAGACATCAGCAAGAATATCCCAATTTCAATGGCCGGTAGACACAATATGTATTTTTCTGACTGGGGAGGAGGAACACTCTTTATAGCAACGCGAACAGGAGTATACATGGCAAGAGGACGCGCTTTAAAAGGTCGATCAAGATGGCAGATTGTTGGTAAAGGGTTGCCTCATTGTAAAGTCTATGGATTAAAGTTTAATGAAAAGCAGAAAATTCTTACAATCGGATTATTTGGAAGAGGAGTTTGGCAGTATCAATTTTAGTCCTCAGAAAAGAAAATGTTACTTTTCGCGAATGCTGAGTTTTATAAGTAAATCCGTATCATTGTAAAACTAAATTCATGAGACTATGTCAGACACAGTATTATACCTTTTAATTATAGTAGCCATCCCTTCAATCGTGATTTTCGGAGCGGTTTATTACTTTACCAATAAATGGACAGAAGTTCAAAGAGAAAAGAATAAGTTGATGGCGATTAATGACGCTAAAAAAGCACCAGAAAAGCAGACTTCGACTAATGATTTGTCGCGTCACTTTTTCCCATTACAGGTAGATGCATACCAACGAATGGTTTTGTTTTTAGAGCGAATAGCACCAAACAATATGATTATGCGTCTGAATAATCCTGGATTACCAGCTCGTGCTTTTCAAGAGAAATTATTATCCAATATTCGTCAAGAATACGAACACAATCTTGCACAACAGATTTTTATTTCACCGCAGGCATGGGAGATGGTCAGAACGAGCAAAGAAGAAGTGTTAAAAATCATAAACATGGCAGCTACGAAGCTAGAGCCTACAGCACTTGCAAATGATTTGAGTAAGGGTGTTTTTGAAATAACAGCTCAATTAAAAGATCAACCGACCGATGCTGCAATACAAAAATTGAAAGCGGAGTTAAATAATCTTGTGCAAGCATAAATTATTTTGCTCTTTTTTTAACATCGCCTAAATCGGTATAAATTCTGGTTTTTCGATACCGAATACATTTACCCCTGACGGTGATGATTTTAATGAAGAGTTTAAACCAGTGTTTTATTCAGGTTTAGATATTTATGATTTCCATATGATCATCTTCAACCGTTGGGGTGAGGTAATTTTCGAAACCTATGATGTAAACTACGGATGGAATGGTTCTTATGGAGGAGGTGAGATTGTTCAAGACGGAGTTTATGTTTATAAGATCGAATACGGCGATACCATGAGTGATGAGAAGCATTACATTAATGGACACATCACTGTCTTGAAATAAAAGAATTAGAGCAATAAATTTTGAGTCGTTATGGATTTTCCTTTTCGACTCATTTTTTTTTTGGAATTCTGCTGAATAAGGCAACTTTGAATTGATGTTTCCGTCTTGCTTGTGAAAAACAAGGCTTTAAAACCTAAAAAATCATGCAGCTTTAATAAATCTGCCGATGAGGTGGATATGTCGATGCAACTGGTTTAAAGGTCAAAATTATACAACATTTAGAAACCATGAAGAAAATTTTGTTCTTTGCTTTAATTTGTTTGCAGTTCACAGTATTTGCGCAAACAATATCTCCTACAAACGGCACAACACCTGGACTTGGTAATACTCCTCCGGGTTGGACATTTACCGCAGGTAGTCCTGATGTAGCCGATACTGATGGACCTAACGCTGGAGTTGTGGGTCCGTTTGATTGTGCTGTGTCTCTGCCGCCAAATGGTATGGAAGATTGGATTCAAGGTGTTTGCGGTGGTGTAACAGAAACTAGTCAAACAATCATTACTGGATTAACACCAGGTACTACTTATACATTTTGTTATAATGCCGGAAACTTCCACGGTACAGGAGGGTTTTGGGGTGGTGCCTCAGCAACAAGAAATCAAACAACCAATCTTTTAGTAGATGGTGTTATTTGCTCTAGTGTCACGTTTGTTGGCGATGTTTGTTATTGGCAAGAGGCTGAGTGTACATTTACAGCGGCTGGGCCAACTGCAGTACTAACAATGAGTGCAAGTCCAACAGACAACGTATACTGTTGGTGGCATTTAGCCATTCCTGCTGACGCATTTGATGCTTGCGATTCGCCTTGTACAGATTTAACAACTACTGTTTCTGCGACTGAGGTTTGTGTTGGGGAAACGGTTACCTTAGAAGCTGTCTCGGAAACAGGCGGAACTGTCACTTGGGATGGCGGTGTTACAGATGGTGTCGCTTTTGCGCCACCGGTTGGCACAACAACTTATACAGCTACAAGTACCAGTCCTGATGATTGTCCTTACGCTGTTGATATAACAGTTTATGATTTACCAGATGTTACGGCATCGACTTCGGACGCTACAATATGCATTGGAGATGAAGTGACGGTTACAGGTGGTGGCGCGGACACTTATGTCTGGGATCCATTAGTTGATGATGGTGTAGCATTTACCCCTATCGATATAGGAACTACTACCTATACAGTAACGGGTACAGATGCAAATGGTTGTGTGAATACCGCTACTGTTGACATTACTGTTGAAGATCTACCCGTTATTGATGCGGGGTCTGATGTGGCTGTTTGTGATGGAGAAGAAGTTACTTTATCTGGATCTGGAGCCGGAGTTGACGGTACTTATGATTGGGATGGTGGTGTAACCGATGGCGTTGCATTTACTCCGGCGGCAACCACAGTTTATACCGTTACAGGAACTACAGCATCTGGATGTGCAAATACAGATGACGTTATAGTTACGGTTAATCCTTTACCGGCTGTCGATGCTGGACCGGATCTCGAAATTTGTGAAGGCGAAGAAATTACACTCGTTGGTTCTGGTGCTGGAATGGGAGGAGTTTATGTCTGGGACGGCGGCGTTACAGATGGTGTTCCATTTGCACCAGCAGCTTCAGGAACATATACAGTAACTGGAACTGATGCAAATGGATGTGTAAACACAGACGATATGACGGTGACAGTTGAGGCTGCACCAGATGTAGATGCAGGAGACGATGAGTCTATTTGCGAAGGAGAATCAGTAGTATTGAACGGAAGCGGTTTAGGATTTGGAGGTACTTATGATTGGGACGGAGGAGTAACAGATGGTGTTGCGTTTACGCCAGCAGTTACAACAACTTATACTGTTGTTGGTACTTTGCCTCTTGGATGTTCAGGAACCGATGACGTTACAGTTACAGTTAATCCAATACCGAATGTTTCTTTTACCGGAGATGTGCTTTCGGGTTGTGCACCATTGCAAGTGAATTTTGAATCATTATCTCCAGCAGCTGATTATGCTTGGGAGTTTGGTGATGGTTCTGTTGGTTCAGGAGATATGACGACGCATACCTTTAGTGCTTCAGGTTTTTATAATGTAACATTGACGGTGACTTCGGCAGAAGGATGTGTAAACACAGTAACGTATCCAGGTTATATCGAAGTTGTTGAGGTGCCAGTTGCGCAATTTACGTATACACCAACTTCTATTACGGTTGCAGATACAAGAGTAACATTTACGAACACCTCGCTTTATGCTGATACTTACGAATGGGATTTTGGAGATGGTTCTGAAGTCGTAGCTGCTGAAAATCCAAGCCATACGTATCCTAAAGTAGGCGATCAATCTTATCTCGTGACTTTGACTGCTACTAATGAATTTGGTTGTGAAGATATCGCAGAGCAAATTTTAACAGTCAAAGATGCTTTGATTTATTACATTCCGAATTCATTTACACCAGACGGAGATGATTTTAACGAACAGTTTAAGCCAATTTTCTACTCTGGATTGGATATATATGATTTCCACATGCAGATATACAACCGATGGGGAGAACTTATTTTCGAATCCTATAACGTGAATTCTGGATGGGACGGATCATACGGAGGAGGCGAAATCGTAGAAGACGGAGTATACGTCTATAAAATTGAATACGGTGATACCATGAGCGATGAAAAACATTTTCTAACTGGACATATAACAGTATTGAAATAGCTGCTAGAACTCTAAGAAAGCAAAATCCGCTTCGTTTCCAATAGGGGGAATTTGAAGCGGATTTTTTTTGCTCTTGAAATGGCCTAAAAAAAAAGCGACAACCATTGGTTATCGCTTCTACTATTTATTTGTTTAGATTTCAATTTATCCCATTGTATGGAAGACTTGCTGAACGTCGTCGTCATCTTCTAGTCGTTCGATGAGTTTATTAACTTCCTCTTCTTGCTCTTCAGTCAATGTTTTTGCATCTGAAGGGACACGCTCTAATTGTGCCTCTTTAATCTCGATGTTTTTATCCTCTAACGCACCTTGAATATTTCCGAAATCAGCGAATTGTCCATAAATGATAATCTCATTGTCCTCATCATCCTTGTCAATCTCTTCAGCACCAAAATCAATCATTTCGAGTTCAAACTCTTCTAAATCAATGTCAGTAGCATCTATTTTGAACATGCACTTATGCTCAAACATAAATTCAACGCTGCCACTTGTTCCTAAAGACCCATCGCATTTGTTAAAAGCCGCCCTGACATTCGCCACTGTTCGTGTTGAATTATCAGTTAAAGTCTCCACCAAAATAGCTATACCATGTGGACCATATCCTTCATATACTCGCTCATCCCAATTTTCTTGGTTTTTTTCAGTCGCCTTTTTGATTGCACGTTCGACATTGTCCTTTGGCATATTTGCCGCTTTGGCATTTTGAATAAGAACACGTAGTTTCGAATTAGCATCAGGATCAGGACCACCTTCTTTTGCTGCTTTAGTAATCTCTCTACCAATTTTTGTGAAGGTCTTGGACATCTGTCCCCAACGCTTCATCTTTCGTGCTTTTCTAAATTCAAATGCTCTTCCCATGCTATCTTTTTTGTGATGTCACCAAAGATAGTGAACTGTCAAAAAAATCAAAAGTAAAGTGATTCAAAGATGTTTTTTTTTAAAGGAAACTTCAAGGAGCAATTGAATCTTGCATCCAACTTTTCGAAATGGTACTAGCGAATCACTGGCAAGAAAACTCCGGATTTAACCGGATACTAATAATCACTATCCGCTTAATAAGAATAAAACTCAAAAAAGAAGCTAAGCCCCTACTTTAGTTCTAAATAAGTAACATCTCATTTGAGGTGAATGTTTTGTGCCTTGATTGCTCTTTTTTCAAATTCCAAAATAGGATTTTTCCTTTTTTGGTTAGAAAATTAGAATTCTAAAGCGAAAGAATTTTGAAGCATTTTAGGCTAATGATAATTGATGATAAAGGTCAAAATACCTTCTGATATGAAAGTAAGAAATATAAATCAGCTTTGTATGAAAGCGCTTGACAACACCTTTGTTTTGTCTAAAGAATTTTCTCTATTCATGGCTCTTATTCTGTTTTTAATAATGCCTGTAAATGTTTGCAAAGGACAAGAATATATTGGTGCCTTAACAGGAGTGGAACTTATAGGAGGAACATATAGTAATGGTTTTGAGAATGCCTCATTCTCATTGGTGAGAACATGGTCAACTGGTTTTGATTCAATGTATGATTTTGTAGATGGCACAGAAGGTATTGAGTTGAAAACCAAAGCTAGTGGAGGAGGAGTTGTTGAGTCACAAGAAGTACATTTTCAAGTATTTCCTGTTGATGTAGGTTGTGCAATTGGTACAATAGACTCAGTTGTATTAAGTTTCTAAGTTTATACTGCTGGTTCCGGCTCACTGAATCATCCATCTGAATTAGTTCTTTCATGGTCAGGTGGTGAAAACGCATTGGTTTATGATCCTGATGATCAATTGTTTGGAGTCGAAACTGGTGATGAAATTAGCTCTGGTGAATCAATAAAAACTTGTGAGGTTGTTAATAATGCTGAGGACTCTTGGAAAGTTATCGTCCCTGGCAACGAGTTAACGGTTGTTCAACCCAATAATAATTATTGTACCGGGGCAACTAACTATGGTCTTAAAAAAGAATGGCTTTCATTTGAAATCATCATGTCTGTTGAAATCTATTCGATAGATGTCTTTGCGGGAGATGATTTAATGATATGTGGCGGAGAGGATGTCTTTCTAACAGGGGAAGGCGCGGGACCTGGAGGCACCTATGAATGGGACCTAGGTGTTACTGATGGTTTGGTATTTACACCAGCCGCAACAGAAACTTACACTTTAACAGGTACTGATGATAGCGGATGTTCGGCGACTGACGAAGTTACGGTAACAGTTGTTGTCCCCGATATTGATGCTGGACCTGACATATTTGTTTGTGAGGGAGAATCAGTTATACTCTCAGGTTCTGGAGCTGGTTTAGGAGGAATATACGATTGGGATGGTGGTGTAGTTGACGGATTGGCATTTACACCGGCAACTACTACAACCTATACCGTAACGGGTACTGACGCAAATGGCTGTGTTAATACTGATGACGTTACCGTAGCTGTTGCCCCATTGCCTTTAGTAGATGCAGGACCGGATATTTCCGTTTGTGACGGTGATGATGTGATATTGGCTGGATCGGGAGCTGTTACCTACCTATGGGATGGTGGTGTAGTTGACGGATTGGCATATACACCGGCAACTACTACAACCTATACCGTAACGGGCACAGATGCAAGTGGCTGTGTTAATACTGATGACGTTACTGTAACTGTTAACCCATTACCTTTAGTAGATGCAGGGCCGGATATTTCCGTTTGTGAAGGTGATGATGTGATATTGGCTGGATCCGGTGCGGTTACCTACCTATGGGATGGTGGTGTAACCGACGGACTGGCATTTACGCCAGTAACAACTGGAACCTATACTGTAACGGGCACAGATGCAAATGGCTGTGTTAATACTGATGAAGTAACGATCAGTCTTAGTCCGTTACCAGAAGTAATCTTTACAGCTGATATTCTCAGTGGTTGTTCTCCTTTAAAAATTACCTTTTCGGCTCTGACAGCTGGCGAGAATTATGAATGGATATTCGGTGATGGGGCAGAGGTGTCTGTTACAGAAACGTCGGTTATTCATTTGTACGAAAAACCGGGGTTATTCGATGTGACATTGCTTGTTATCTCTGATGAAGGATGTGAAAATCATGTAACATATACAGACTTCATAGATGCTGTGCCGAGTCCAATAGCAGATTTCTATTGGGAATCTGAACAGATAACGGTAATTAAACCAGAAGTCCAACTTATAAACATGTCTACAAACGCGGATCATTATCAATGGAGTTTTGGAGACGGCAATATATCCGAGCTCGAGAATCCGAATCATGTCTATCCTTTTGAGGGGGGACTTGATTACTGTGTACAGTTAAATGCATATAATGACGCAGGTTGTAAGGACTCTGTCATAAAGTGTCTGAACGTTGAGGACCGACTTGTCTATTTCATGCCTAATTCATTCACTCCAGATGGTGACAATAAGAACGCTACTTTTATGCCAATTTTCTTTTCAGGTCTTAATATTTATAATTACCACTTGACAATTTTCAATCGTTGGGGAGAAATTGTATTTGAATCGTATAATCTTGGAGTAGGATGGGATGGAACTCAAGGAAAAAGAGGTTTTGTAAAAGATGATGTTTATATGGCAAATGGAGTTTAAAGAGAAGACAAATGATAGGAGACACACAGAGGAAGGTCACGTGACTTTATTAAAATAGCAGTTGACTAAGGGTTCAATTGGGACGGTTTTCCTCCTGTTTAAGCATATAAATTAAAACTATACCTATGGTTTCTTTAGTTTCTAATTTTTCAGGACCTCGATTATCTCCTTCCTAATTTGCTCCAGTTCATCGTTTAAATTCTCTCGACCTAGTCTACGGGCGGGCAACATAGTAAACTCCGTTTTTACTCCAATCCGTTTATTAAATTTGCCATTATTGTCTATTTTTCCCGTGTTTTTGATGGCTACTGGCACCACCTGGATATTTGGAAGGACCTCTAATATTGCATCAATTCCAGAAGGTTTGAATGATTTTACAATACCATCTCTGCTTCGTGTTCCCTCAGGGTAGATACATATGCTTAAATCATTTTTTTGAATGAAAGCTGCAAATTCCTTGATTTTTTGAACTGAACCCTCGCGATCACTTCGATCAATCGTTAGCGATCCCCCGTGTCTTAGATTATAAGAAATGCTCGGAATAAAACGTGAAAGTGAGGCTTTCGCAATATACTTTAAACGCCATTTCCTTAATTTCCACATCACTGGTGGAATATCCCACATGCTTTGATGATTACTAATAAACAACGTTGGAACTTTATCTAATTTTTGGTCAAAACCTTTGTATTGGATTCTTGTCCCTAGTATGTACATACAAGACATCAACCAGAAATTAAGTGATACAACACTTCGATCATGCCACTTGTGCCTAAACAGATTCAACACAATCACTTGAATGACATGAAACACAGCCAAGATCAATCCAAAAAAGAAGAAAAATATCGGAGTGAGTATATAGGACAAAACTGGTTTCATTAGTCAAATATAGCGAGAAAGGATATTAATCGGCGTTAAAAAAAGAAAGGTCACTTGAAGACTTAAATTCGTGTTTATTTATCCTCCAAATTTCGAGCAATGATGTCGTAAGCAGCGTCGATCCACAAAGGAGAGTCGTTGAGGCTTTCCACAAGTTGAATTTTTTCTCCTCCATGCTCTTCAAATATCTCTTGGTATTCATCACCGATCTCAATAGTTGTTTCTAAACAGTCCGCAATAAATGCAGCTGAGAATGCTAAAACACGTTTAGCACCATTCTTAGCCAAATCCTCCACGACTTTATCCGAATAAGGTTGTAACCATGGAGTTCTCCCCAACCGAGATTGGAATGCAACGGTATATCGTTCTTCTGGAATTCCAAGTTTATTAGCAATAAGTCGTGTGGTCTCAAAACATTGGTTTCTATAACAACGTAATTGATCTGGTTTAAATGCAAGGTGGCAATCACAATCGGCACATTTTAATTCGGGATGTACTTTATCCAATTGCCGCATAGGCAAACCATGATAACTAAACAATACATGATCATAGGAGGCTGGGTCATATTGTTTTCCGCGCTCTACAAAAGCATCAATATATCCAGGATCATCAAAGAAGTCAGAAATGACTTTAATTGAAGGTAAAGCCCACCATTTTTTGATGATTTTTAGTGCCTTTTCAATGGCTGAGCCTGATGAAGAACTAGCATACTGCGGGAAAAGTGGAAATATGATCATTTCATCATATCCTTTTTTTTCCATTTTACTCAAAACATCCTCTAGTGACGGATTTTTGTAGCGCATAGCAAATTCAACATCGATGTTTTCATGTTTAACAAATTTCTCACGCAAGGCATCCCTTAATTTGATACCATATGTTAGAAGGGGGGACTCTCCATTCCATTCCTCCCACAACTCTTTGTAAACCTTAGCAGATTTGGGAGCTCTGAAAGGAACGATAACGCCGTTAACTAAGAGCGCTCTTCCAACAGGATTAATATCAATTACTCTAGGATCATTTAGGAACTGTGAAAGGTAACTTCTGACATCTCTTACAGAAGGGCTATCTGGAGTACCTAAATTAATGAGTAGGATTCCTGTCTTTTTCATATTTGCCATAGGATGCTAACAAGCAATCTCTAATAAAAGTTCTCGCCTATATATGATTAGATATGAATAGCTCTGTCTTCGGTTGCTGCTAAAGCCGCCTCTTTTGTTGCTTCAGTATAAGTCGGATGAGGATGGCAAATTCGAGCCATATCCTCAGCTGAAGCTCTATATTCCATCGCCGTTACAGCTTCCATGATCATATCTGCAGCTCTTGCAGATACCATATGAACACCTAAAACTTCATCCGTCTCAGCGTCAGCGAGTATCTTTACCATTCCCATGATATCCATACTTGCTCTTGCTCTACCAAGGGCTTTAACTGGAAATGATCCTGATTTGTATTTTATTCCTGCTTCTTTTAACTCCTCTTCAGTTTTTCCAACAGCCGCAACCTCAGGCCATGTGTATACAACGCCCGGAATTAGGTTATAATTAAGATGTGGTTTTTGCCCAGCGATAAGTTCTGCAACAAATACACCTTCTTCTTCGGCCTTATGTGCTAACATCGGTCCTCTCACGACGTCTCCGATTGCATATATTCCAGGCACGTTTGTTTCGAGATAGTCATTTACTTCAACCATACCTCTTTCTCCCATTTTAACACCTGCATTTTCAAGTCCTAGACCTTCCGTGAAAGGTTTTCTTCCTACAGCAACCAAACAATAGTCTCCTTCAAATTTAACTTCCTCACCCTTTTTATTCAGAGCAGTTACAACAACTCCTTTACCTGTATTCTCTACGTTCTGAACGCGATGATTCATATTAAACTTAAAGCCTTCTTTTTTCAAAACTTTAGTCAATTCTTTGGATACGGCAGAATCCATAGTGGGAAGAATGCGGTCTGCGAATTCGATCACATTTACTTTTGCACCTAAGCGTGCATGCACACTACCTAGTTCCAATCCGATAACGCCTCCTCCTATGACGATTAAATTCTCTGCAACTTTCTCAAGATTCAACATTTCAGTCGATGTAATGATACGGTCTTTGTCAGGTTCCATGCCAGGGAAATAGTTTGGCTTAGACCCTGTAGCTATAATCGTGTTTTTTGTTTCTATTGTTGAAGTTTTACCTTCACCGTCTGTAATTTGGATATTATTTTTTTCAACGAAGGAACCAACACCGGTGTGAACGTCAATATTATTTTTATTCATCAAATACTCGATCCCATCACATGTCTGTTTTACGACGGCACTTTTCCGAGCAATCATTTGCTTCATGTTCACCTTTGGTGATTCAATTTCAATACCGTGCTTTTCAAAATTATGAGTTGCATTATGGAAATGCTCAGAAGAATCGAGCAACGCTTTGGAAGGGATACACCCTACATTTAGGCAAGTTCCTCCAAGTGTATTGTACTTTTCAATAATAGCCGTTTTCATACCCAATTGGGCACATCGAATGGCACTTACGTAACCTCCAGGTCCAGATCCAATTACAACAACATCATATTTCATATCTATAGCTTTTGAGCGGATTAATTTAATTCCGCTAATTTATCTTTTAATATTTGAATTTTATTTAGCGCATCCGATTCTTTCTTTCGCTCATTTGCAACGACTTGCTCCGGTGCATTATTAACAAAGCGATCATTGCTCAATTTTTTACGAACAATGTTCAAAGACCCTTCGGCATATTCCAATTCAGCCTCAAGTTTCTTTTTCTCTTCGTCCAAATCAATCTGATCACCAAATGGTATGTAGTATTCATTGTTTTTGACAATAAAACTAAACGCATTGCCAACCTTTTCGTCTGTATATTCTAATGATGATAGCGTGCCCATCTTTTGAATTACAGGATCAAAGTTTTCCAATTTGTCTGCATTTACCTTAATGGATAAATCCAGTTTTATCTTATTCGCAATATTGTTTTGCTTTCGGATGTTGCGAATGTTAGATACAACTTCCATGGCAACTTCAAAGTCTTTGAGCAGGCTTTCATTTACTTCTCCCGATTCTGGCCATTTGCTAACAATTATGTCTTCTCCTTCGCCACGCTCGCGCAACCAGTGCCAGATTTCTTCTGAAACAAAAGGCATAAAAGGATGAATCAACTGCAATAATTTTTCGAAAAATCCAATCGTTGCTTCTAATGTTTTTGCATCAATTGGTTGCTGATACCCGGGTTTTACAATTTCTAAATACCATGAACAGAAATCATCCCAAATTAATTTATAGGTAGCCATTAAGGCATCGGAAATTCTGAATTTTTCGAAGTGATCATTGATTATATCAATTGTAGAATTCAATTTGCTTTCTAACCATTGAATGGCAACGATACTTGATTCTGGCTGAGGAATGTCTCTCCACTCCCAACTGTTAACCAATCGGAAAGCGTTCCATATTTTGTTGGAGAAATTTCTTCCTTGTTCACATTGAGAACTATCGAATGGTAAGTCGTTTCCTGCTGGAGAAGAAATGAGAACTCCGAGTCGAACACCATCGGCTCCATATTCTTCAATTAACTTGATTGGATCAGGTGAATTGCCGAGAGACTTTGACATCTTTCGTCCAAGTTTGTCTCTTACGATTCCAGTGTAATAAACATTTTTGAAAGGCGGTGCATCCATGTACTCAAACCCAGCAATAATCATTCGAGCAACCCAGAAGAACATGATTTCTGGAGCAGTTACCAAATCATTGGTAGGATAGTAGTACTTGATTTCTGCATTTTCTTTTTCCGTTAAGCCTTTAAAAACTGAAATAGGCCATAGCCAAGAAGAAAACCACGTATCAAGAACATCTTCATCTTGCTTAAGATCTGATTCAGTAATTGCTCTTCCAGATTTTTCGGAAGCCTTTTGGACAGCTTCTTCGATCGTTTTGGCAACGACATAATCTTCTTCCCCCTTGCCATAATAGAATGCCGGGATTTGGTGTCCCCACCACAATTGTCTTGATATACACCAATCTTTGATGTTTTCCATCCAGTGGCGATAGGTGTTTTTCATATTGTCTGGATAGAAATTAATCTCTCCGTCCATTACGGTCTTCAAGGCAGGCTCCGACAGTTTTTTCATGTCTACAAACCATTGCAGAGAAAGTTTTGGTTCAATCACCGCATTTGTTCTTTCAGAGTACCCCACCTTGTTGATGTGATCCTCAACTTTTACCAAATAACCAAGCTCATCTAGTTCTTTAGCAATCGCTTTTCTAACTTCAAAACGATCTTTACCTTCGTAATGAAGCCCATGTTTGTTAAGGGAGCCGTCATCATCTAGGATGTCTATTGTTTCTAAGTCATGCTTCTGACCCAAATTGTAATCATTTTCGTCATGGGCAGGAGTTACTTTCAAACATCCCGTACCAAACTCCATCTCCACATATTCATCCTGAATAACAGGAACAGAACGATTTGATATGGGTACAATAGCTCTTTTCCCATGCAAGTGCAAAAATCTCGCATCATTCGGGTTGATACAGATTGCAGTATCACCTAAAATAGTTTCAGGCCGTGTCGTAGCGATAGTTAACCAACTATCCTCAGTGCCCTCAATTTTATAGCGAACATGATATAATTTGGAATTGACTTCCTTATGCATAACTTCTTCATCAGAGAGAGCCGTTTGAGCGGCAGGATCCCAGTTGATCATTCGTTCACCACGATATATTTTCCCTTTTTCGTATAAATCTAAAAAAACGTCAATGACGCTTTCCGAATAGTCCGGATTCATCGTGAAATCGGTTCTTTCCCAATCGCATGAAGCTCCTAATTTTTTCAACTGTTCAAGGATTACCCCGCCATACTTATCTTTCCAATCCATGGCATGGCCTAGAAATTCAGCACGTGTAAGATCTGATTTCTTAATCCCTTCATCACGCAATTTTTTAACAACTTTGGCTTCCGTTGCTATCGAAGCATGGTCAGTTCCAGGTACCCAACACGCATTTTTACCTTGCATGCGTGCACGTCTAATCAATACGTCTTGTATGGTGTTGTTCAGCATGTGTCCCATGTGTAAAACACCTGTAACATTAGGAGGGGGAATAACTATGGTATATGGTTCACGATCATCAGGTTCTGAATGAAAGTAATTTTGATTCAACCAATGTGAATACCATTTGTCTTCACATTTTCCCGGCTCATATTTCTTTGGAATGTCCATGAGTTGTTCTGCAATTTTTATCAAACCGCAAATTTAAGGAAAGATATCGAAGTAGGGGTATTGAAACGTTAGGATTTGGGGAATTAGATTGGTTTCCTTGCTCCAGTCTTTTTATAATTTATAAAGACTTGTTCAATTCGATAGCTTGTTTGCTGTAGAAACCACCCTGAGCAATAATTGTCTTCAAAATGGACTTCGCTTCATTGATGCGTTTGAGTTGAATTAATGCTTTCGCTTTATACCACGAAGACTCTTGATCAAAGACGTTATATTCATCATATATGAGCTGATCAAAATAGTTAATAGCCTCTTCGTATTGTCCCAGATTGTACAGACACAATCCTCCGTAGAAATGTGCATTGATGTCATCATTGTATTGTTCCAGAATTGTTTGGTAGCGTACTAAAGCCTTTTTGTATTTTCCGTCAGCAAAGTAGATCATGCTTTGTCGAAGATAATTGACATATGGCACTTCGACTTCTGTAAAGGTGAATTGTTCGTGATTTTCGTTTTCATTTTCTTCGGAAGCTGATAGGCCTGATAATTCCATTCGTTTGTAATGGATTTTTTTATTGCCTCTTTTAATTACGCGATAATCGACAACCATAAGATCCAACATATATATAGTTTCAAGGCTGTTTTGACCGAGACGATACTTTTCCTCTGAGACATAATGGTAATCTTCGTGAACATCAAAAGTTTCTTCTATCTGAATATGCTCTTCAACTTCGGTGTCACCTTGATCTTCAACTTTAGCTTTACCTTCATTTTGTTTTTCTTTCAGCTCTTTTATTTGGATGATTTCAGAGGGATCAATGAATGGAAGCGTATCAATTGACGCTGGAATCTCTTCAATGTCCTCTATTGCAGTGATGTGTGCAACATATAAATCCTTATGAATGCTTTTTTCTTTGATCAGGCTTTTATTTGTCTTCGGGTTTTCAAAATTAATCAGGTAAGCGGTTACAAACAACAAACCCAAAATTGTTAATCCCGTTATAAATGTTAGCCCACGACCGTCATTTAATTTTTTTGAGTGTTTAGTTTTAAAAGCCCCAAAACTACCTGGGTTATTTTCATAGCCTTCAATTGCGTCTGCTAATAGAGGATTTGTCAAAGCCTCCTTTTCAAAGGCGTTTCTTTCTTTGGACGACATCTCTTTATTGATGTATCTTTCAAGACGACTCAAGTCGTCTATATGTCTTTTATCATTTGACATCTTTAGCGCTTTTCTAATGCAATTTTTAAGTTTCGTTTACCATTTTGAATCAGACTTTTCACCTTTTTTAGGTCTATTTGCATAATATTAGCCACCTCTTGGTAACATTTACTCTCCAAGTAAAATAATTCAATAGCTTTCTTTTGATCAGACTTGAGTTTGCTGATTTCTTCCTCCAATGTGAGTATAGTTGTTTCAGATTGCATTTTCTCCTCAAGCAACATTAGGCTTTGGTCTGGTTTACTCATTAATGCTTTCTCAACATCAGTAGTAAGCCTCTTTTGTTTTCTCAAAAACATCAAGCATTCATTTCTTGTTACGGTGTGAACCCAACTACTGAAGTTGCTTACTTCATGACGGTTTAGTTTATCCGATAATTTTTCGAACACAAGCATCAAAATATCATCAGCTTCCGTTTTGTTTTTTAGATATTTGAGCGCAACACCGTTCACAAGCCCAGCATAACGTTTGAATAATTCTCCCAGTGCATGTGAATTCCCTTCTCCCACTTTTTGTGCAAGTTCTTCATCACTGAACTGGGCGATATTTTTGCGAAATAATGCGCTAAAGAGCATAGGTTTCTATTATACATCTCAGGTATTTAATTGGTTTTTCACCTTTTGGATGCTTTTAATATTGATATTCCATAAAAGAATTTGGAAAAAATTATTTCCACAAAAAACGCACAATAATATCATGTTGAAGCAAGATGCGTTTATTGATATCATAGCCATAGTTGACATTGCTATGGTAGGGTTGATACATGATTTGGCTGACAATTTTTTGGTTGATCCGGTATTCAATTCCCAAATTTGCCCCAAGCCCAAGTCCACCGCCACGAACAACATTGGTTTCGCTCGGCGGAACATTTGAAAATTGGCTGAAAAGTGACATCGTGTAATTATTAAATATTGCTAGGTGTTCATCCATCCGCCAAAAGGAATATAGTAGACTACCTCCAATAATAAACCTGGCTTTATTGCCATCTGCGACATAATCAAAATTAAATCGACCATCAAATCGACTCTCTTCTGCATAAATTTGTCCTTGTCTATATTGAGGCTGTGACGTTCCTCCTGAAAAGTCATACACTTCAATTGTAAATATATCTCTTACTTTTAATCGGTTAAAATTACCCTCAACATTCATTTGAAGATATGGACTTATTTGATAACCTAAAGTAAGACCTGTTATGAGACCAGGCGTGTATCTTATATTTAATGAATAGGCATCAAACGGTACGATAAAATCATAGCCTCCTAACATATCTCTGATTGTAGTGTAATTTGTTGGGTTATCCATTAAGGTGTGCTCCAACTGTGTCCGATCCGTTCCGAAGTGGCTGTATAGGCCGCTATAACGCAGCGCGTGATTATTATTTGCTATTTTTGTTCCAGCGGTTACACCAAAGAATAAACTTCTTCCTTTATCTGGTTGCGCTTTGACGACGGAGGCAACAAGCAGGGTGATTAAGAGCAAATGGATCCGCATAAACATAGATTGATATAACATGTCAAAAGTACAAAATATTGCGGTATTAACATCAGGAGGAGATGCTCCAGGTATGAATGCGTGTATAAGAGCTGTGGCTAGAGCTGGTATCTATCATGGATTAGGTGTTTATGGTGCGATGGACGGATTTAATGGTTTAATTGAGAACCGTATGAAACAGTTAATGTATGATGATGTTTCTAATATCATTCAGAGAGGAGGAACCATTCTTGGGACAGCTCGAAGCAAAGAATTTATGCAAGAGGAGTTCAGAAAGGTTGCTTTTCAAAATCTTAGAACTCGAAATATTGGAGCGCTCATAATAATTGGTGGTGATGGCTCTTTTAAAGGGGGGCAAATTTTGAGTCATGAACATGATATACCAGTCATTGGAATTCCGGGTACAATTGATAATGATATTTATGGTACAGACTATACGATAGGTTTTGATACAGCTTTAAATACAATTATCGACGCCATTGATAAGATAAGAGATACTGCCAGCTCACATCATCGTTTATTTTTGGTTGAGGTGATGGGCAATAATTCGGGTATTTTGGCATTGAATGCTGCTGCTGCGAGTGGTGCTGAAGAGGTTTTTATGCCAGAGCGCAGAGAAGACTTGGATGAATTTGAGCAGAAAGTGAGGAAAGCTTTAAAAGCAAAGAAATCTAGCATTGTTGTTGTTGCCGAAGGAGATGCACTAGGTGGGGCAAAGGAACTAATGGACGAATTAAAATCGCGAGGTGTTGAAAGTGACCGAATGCGAATAGCCATTTTAGGGCATATGCAAAGAGGTGGTACACCAACCTTCTTAGATCGACTATATTCCACACGTATGGGTGAGGCGGCAGTCGTAGCACTATTAAAAGGAGAGAAGAATATTATGGTTGGAGTCTCGAATGGTAATGTAATTTCTATGCATTTGGATGATGCTCAAACCAAAGCGAAGCCAAAAAATATGGATTATTTGAAACTTATCCGAAAACTAAGCGTTTACTAGTTGCGTTTTTAGTTTTATAACCTCTTTAAAAATAGGTGATTAAAAAAAACTCAAAAAAAAGATCATTT
>JBMZAY010000006.1:0-170137 GCA_049611865.1 Crocinitomicaceae bacterium
TGAATCTGCCGGAGCCGAAATCGATGCTTATGGTATTAAAGAGTTATTGGCCAATCCCGCAATCAAATACCTGGCAGAAATGATGAATTATCCGGGTGTTTTGTTCGAGGATGAAATGGTGATGCAGAAAATAGCATGGGCCAAACATTTCAACAAACCTGTAGACGGTCATGCACCGGGTTTAACTGGTGAAGATGCAGTCAAATATATCAAGGCCGGAATCAGTACCGATCACGAATGCTTCACGGCTGAAGAAGCTGAATTCAAACTTGCCCATGGCATGAAGATTTTGATTCGTGAAGGCAGTGCTGCTAAAAATTTTAATGCTCTAATCAAGCTCTGCGAAAAACATTATAAGAGTATGATGTTTTGTTCGGATGATAAACATCCAGATGATTTATTAGTTGGACACATTAATGACCTTGTTAAAAGAGCTATTGCTGCGGGTTATGATTTATTTAAGATCTTAGAAATGGCCTGTATCAATCCTGTTGAGCATTATCAACTGGATGTTGGTTTATTGAATGTCGGTGATCCGGCAGATTTCATTATTGTCAATAATTTAAAAGATTTTAAGATAAAGAACACTTATTTAAATGGTGATTGTGTCGCTGATAATGGACAGTCCTTTATTAAACATGTACATTTTGACAAGCCTAATCAATTTAATGTTTTGCCAAAAGTACCTACCGATTTTAGGGTTCTAGCCCAAGGCAATAAAATCCGTGTGATAGAAGCATTGGATGGCGAATTGATTACGAATGAAATAATTACGAGCAATCATAATGAAGCTGGTTTTTTGACATCAGATTTGGAACGTGATATTCTGAAGATGACTGTTGTGAATCGTTATCAAGACCAAAGTCCGGCCATGGCATTTATCAAAAATGTAGGATTAAAAGAAGGCGCTATTGCATCCTCTGTAGGACATGATTCTCACAATATTATTGCCGTTGGCGTTTCCGATGAAATGATTTGCAAAGCGGTGAATGCTGTGATTGAGGCTAAAGGCGGAATTGCAGCTGTAAATGAGCACCAATCTGAGGTGCTACCACTACCTGTAGCAGGAATCATGAGCGATCTGGATGCCGAGACAACAGGAAAAGCATACGAACAGTTGGATCAAATTGCAAAAGATATGGGTGCAACACTAAAAGCTCCATACATGACACTTTCATTCATGGCACTGCTTGTTATACCTGCGCTTAAACTCAGTGACAAAGGCTTATTTGACGGGAGCAGTTTTAAATTTACACCACTTCAAATAAAATAACAGCATGGCATTTGACGCATATCAAGTAGAACATATTCGCGAAATCCTTCAATCGAAAAAGGTGATTTTTGAAGAGAAAAAGATGATGGGCGGTTTGTGCATCATGGTGGATGATAAAATGCTTTGCGGTGTTTTACAGGACAAAAAAACGGGAGGAGATTTACTCATGGCTCGGGTTGGAACTGAATTCTACCATGAGGCACTAAATAAAAAAGGAGCAAATCCGATGGATTTTACAGGTCGACCACTCAAGGGGTACATTTTTGTGGATGCTACCGGATTTGACAATTCAGAGGATCTTGATTTTTGGATCAGTCGGTGCTTGGAATTTAATCCGTTCGCAAAATCAAGCAAGAAAAAATAAAACTCATTATTCCTTTGTAGCTTTGCAAGGAATAAACTAGTAGCTGCATGAAAGCAAATCATGACATATTTTTCGGGTCATTAATTGAAGGGCATTTTGATGCTTTACTGGAACAGTTTGCCACATCAAAAAAAATAATTATCACAGACGAAAATGTTTTTGATTTGTGGATGGAAGATTTGTTAACGGAGCATTCGGCTTTATTTGATGCTGAAATCATCCAATTACCTCCCGGAGAGGAAAATAAAGTGATAGAAATCTGCCACCAAGTTTGGCAGGCATTAAGTGAATATGAAGTTTCGCGACAAGACCTCATCATTAATTTTGGAGGAGGTGTTATCACGGATATGGGCGGATTTATTGCATCAACCTATAAACGTGGAATTTCCTTTGTGAATATTCCGACTACTTTATTAGCTCAAGTAGATGCTTCTGTTGGTGGTAAAACAGGTGTCGATTTGGGCGGTTATAAAAATCAGATTGGTGTTTTTGCAGACCCGCTTGCCGTTTTTGTCGATACGAAATATCACAATACACTTGATCCACAAGAATTAAAATCAGGTTATGCAGAAATGTTAAAGCATGGTTTGATCCAAGATGCGAACCATTGGGATCGATTGATTTCGGAAATTGAAAGCATATCAGAAGGTATTTCGATTGAAACGATCCAGCATTCTGTTGACATTAAAAAAGCAATTGTCATTGCTGATCCGCAAGAAAAAGGTCAACGGAAATTATTGAATCTCGGGCATACCATTGGACATGGCATTGAAGGAACGAAGTTGATTTCAGGAAACCCAATTCCTCACGGTTTTGGCGTAGCATGGGGAATTCTCGTCGAAGCACACATCGCCAAGTCCATTGGTCTATTAAGTCAAAGAGATTTTGAGGAAATCGACAAGGTTATTCGCGCGTCTTATCCAAAAGTCAATATTTCAACTGAAGACTTTGAGCAAGTCCTATCGTTGTTAAAAAATGACAAAAAGAACCGCGGAAATGAACTCAATTTCACCCTATTAAAAAGGATTGGAGAAGCTATTTTCGACCAACAGGTGCCAATTGAAAGGGTTGAGCAAAGTCTTCACGCAGTGTTAGGTTGATCCACCCTAACTCATGTCTTTTAGCAAGAATTCATATTTGGTTCCGTTGTCAAAAGTACGCTCTACTTTTCCGTCCAACTGCTCTGTTAAAGTTGTGATCAACTCTAAACCAAATGAAGCCGGCCGTACATTAGATTTCCATTGACCCGAATCTTTATAACTCAACCTGAAATAGGTATTGTCCTTTTCCCAAGCAATCGATATGTCAATAAAACCTTCTTGCACATCATTAAATGCATGCTTAAGGGAATTCGTTATGAGCTCATTTAATATTAAAGCTACAGGAACGAGTGTATCATTCCCCAAGGATTGCAAATCGGTTTCGACAGACAATTTAATCGGTATAGAATGAGATTGATTTCGAATGAGATCCTCGGCCAGTGTATGCACGTAATTTTTGAGGTCGATCTGCGATAGGTTTTCATTCTGATACATTTTCTCATGGATCAGGGCCATTGCCGACACACGACCAATTGCATCTTGAAAATGTACCCTCGAAGATTCTTGCTCAATCTCATAAGATTGCAATCGCAATAAACTAGAAATTACTTGAAGGTTATTCTTAACCCGATGATGTATTTCTTTTAGCATCACCGTTTTCTCCTGGTACTGTGTATTTACAATCTGATTGGCTTCATTCAAATCTCGGTTTATGGACAGATAATTGTTCTCAGAACGACGTCGCAGTCGCAAAAATTCAAGTATCAGCACACCAAATAATGTCAGGGCTACAAAAGTGGCTAAAATCATGGCTAATTTAATTCCTGTAGTTGCTTCGGTAATTGGCTCTGGCATCCTAATGATATAAGCCAAAAACCATATAAACTGAACAATTAGAACAGCAACCCCTATTTTCCTTCTCAAGGTCACAAATGCATAGAATACGACGATTATCATGTATAAGAACTCAATAATGTGAAACGGCACCACATTCATATTCAGCACTATTCCGGGTGAAATACCTCCCATGATGACATGGAAATAGGCAACAATCTCATATCTCCGTGATTTATATAAATACAAAAGTGAACCAAGCGGCACCAACCAGGAAAAAAAGGCGTTTAAAAGGATTGTCCCGTTTACAAAAGCACCGGCAACAATCAACAGGAGATACAGCAATAACATGATGGCATAATACCGCCATGTTAATTCAAAAGCACCTTGCTTATAATACTGATCGTAATTATTGCTCGGTGGGGTTAATAATCGATTTAAAATCTCCACTTAAGTTGCAATTTTACTGTTGTTCTTTCACTTCCTTGAATTTCCTCTAATCCAGATGATATCGTATCGCGATTGGCGTACGAGAAAATATCCCAACGCAACCATAAATCTAAGTTACCGATATCATACTTCAACATCAAGTAGGTTCTGATACCTTGATAATAATAAGAAGGTATGCTGAAAACCCCTAATAAATCATTTTCATAAGCATAGATTCTTGCGTCATAATTGTCTGTGTCAAAAATGGCGTAACGACCATAAATCGTCAATGGTATTTTATTGAGGCGATATTTGAGATCTTGAAAGAACATAATACCTACACTTTTGGTGTCACCATAAAAATGATTAACCCATTCAAAACGCGATTTAAATGACCATTGGCTATTGATACGTTGATCATAATTCAAACGAATCGTGTTCTTTTTAATAGGCACCTGACCTTTGATTCCAAAAACATCATCTTTCGTGTTGCGCTCGGTTACTTTGTTACGCAGTCGCAGGTAAAAATTTGTATTTCTCGACACTTTATAATTGATTTGACCAAAAAACTCACGTCCTTGACTGTAGTCATAAGTTAGCCATTTATAGAAAGTGTACTGAAACTGATCGTAATAAGCATTGACACTCAACTTCTTTGAAATACGCGCTCCTGCCCCAATATAAAAACCACGTTCACCGGTATTATCAGGAGATTCGCTAAAAGCGGTTGAATAAAGTGATTGAAAAGCTTTATCATAATTGCGATATATCATCAATAAATCGAGACGTGGATCAACGTGCCATGCCAATCCGTTTACTGTTCCAAATTTCAGATTATCGCTTGCTGCTGTTTCGCCAAAAATGGTCAGTTTTCGAACGTAGAAACGATAGTTTAATCCTGATGTCAACAATTGATCACCATTAAACTTAAACTTCTTATAATTCGTTGTATCTATGGACAAAGGTTGATCGAACTTCGTGTGTACTGCGGATAAACCAATCCTGTACCAATCACCTCTTAACGCCACTTCTCCGCCCAAAATCTGTTCTTGCAAGGTGTTTTTCTTTTCAAGTTCTTCAGGAGTACGGTGATTGCCCGAAATTTGAAACGACGTAAATGCAGATTCCAAACCGGCGGTTGTATCGCCACTAAATATATTGGCATCTATCCTTTTTAATGAACCAAAAGCGGTAAAGTCAATTCGATCATTCGATAGGTTAATTCCTGCTCCACGAAGAAACTGGGCTTCATTTACCGATGTGTAAGGTCGCAATCCACCTGCAAATCGTTTTCCGTTCATCACATCTGCTGACTTTCCAATTCCAAAACCTGACCACATGGTTAGACCTTGCCCAACATTCATCTGATAATCTCCCAAAGCAAGCGTGTTGATTTTCCACAAATCACGCACAAATACATGCCCCGAATAATAGTCAAAACCTTGACGTTGTGTTCCTCGAAAAAACTCCTCTCCTGCATCTTTTTCAGCAGTAAACCCATAACTCAAACGATCCTTATAGGTATTTCGATAGCGCATATACAGTCTATCTGGACTCCCGAGGTATTGTCGATTCGGGTACAATTGCAGAATACTATCTGATTTTGGCACATAGCCTTCTTTAGTTTCAAGCGTTCTGATGTAACGTAGCCATAATTCGTTCTTACCATATTTAAGCGCATTCTTCCATCTAAAGTCATCCTTTGTGTTGACTTGCACCGTTACAAAAGGCTCAATCATTTCTATGGTAAGGGGGTTCAATTCCTCTATTGCTCCTAGTTCGTAAATCGTGATAAAATCACCGTACAAATTTCGATAATTTATTATCGATCTGATCTGAACATCTGTCAACAGATGCAGGCGATAGAGATCTTCAGTATTAGCCAAATTTAAATTGAGTGGTTCATCATAAAACTGGAAAAGGTCATCAAAATAAGTTGTTAAATCGATGTCAGAATCTTCGAGCGTTTCACCAATAAATTCAATCCTTTGTTCAATGATTTGAACCTTGTGCGGATCTTGCGCCAAACCTGTCCAAAAGGAGATTAGAAAAATGAATAAAACGCAAATTCTTAACATAACTTAAAACTCATATTTTAAGCCGGCTGATGGACTCATACCGAGTTGATTATTCCAAATAGCAACCATATCGAAGTTTAATTTCCCGAATGCTAACCCAAATCCAAATGAGGATTGAAAAGGATAGGAATTCACACCAAAACGAAGGTTAATAATCTCATGCGGTTGTATTTCTAAACCAGATTTTATATTGATTGGATGTAAAATTGGTTTTTCTGCTTCAAGCGTCCAAACTACTTTTTCGCTGAACCCATAAGACATCCCCAAGCCAAATCGCGTCGGTAAGCGTTCGTTGTCGTATTCTGCAAGACTGGTTCGTGAAACATTCTGAACGCGGAAACCAAACTGCAAATCATCGCTAGCTTCATACAAGATACCGATTGATCCGGATGCTGTATTTCTGGACCCGTAATTTTCTCCCAACTGAATACTGTGAAATTGCACTGACATTCCTCCATAAAAACGATCCGCCAACTGCCTACCATAAGCTAATCCAGCTTGGAATTCGCGGTACAGATTAAATCCGTATTGCTGGAAATGCAATCCAAAATTGCCAGATTTTTCATTATGATATCCGAATGCAAGCGATTGTGTAGAAAGCTCGGAAAGTAAAAATCGATTTTCGTAATTTATCCCTATTGAGGTTTGATCCAATGCTCCGAATGCACCGGGGTTATTATAAACCGAATACACATCATTCATCGTTAAACTTGTACCACCCATTCCTAACGAACGAGCTCCGAATTGTGGCAAAACTTGTGCGCTGAGTGTCGTTGAAATTGTCAGTAAAACAAGAATAAATAGCTTTTGCATGGTGATGTTGGTTATTACTTCCGCGAGAAAGTGAAGGAAAGTTAATAAAAAGGATTCAGACCATACCCCTTGCAATCATTTTTTGTATTTTTATTGATGTTAAACTAACATTAAACCTGTGTCAGAAAAGCCATTAAAAATCTTTAACGCCTCCGCCGGAAGTGGAAAAACATATACTTTGGTACAGGAGTATTTACGAATCGTTCTACACAGCTCGAATCCGCACAAATTCAAGCATATTTTGGCAATGACTTTCACCAATAAAGCGGCTAACGAAATGAAAGAGCGCATTTTGGAAGGTCTAATTCGGCTGTCAAAACCAGAACATGAAAAAAACGAGCAGGACCTGGCCTTTTTGACGGCAACATCAAAAAATTTGAAGATCGCGCCCAAGGTTATTGAAAAACGGGCTACTGATATAAGGAATAATATACTTCATAACTATGGCGCTTTCTCCGTCATGACTATTGACAAATTCACGCATAAGATCATACGAACATTTGCCAAGGATTTGAACCTCTCTATCGATTTTGACGTCGAGTTGGATGTGAAAAAATTGCGAAAGCAAATAACGGATATGCTTTTTGATCAGATCGGTCGGAATAAGGATTTGACAAAGTTGATGTTGCATTATGCCGAGTCTAACCTTGTAGAAGATAAGTCATGGAATTTCTCGAAGCAATTGTTTGATTTTAGCAATGAAATTTTTCAAGAAGGCGCTATTAATGCAATTCAGAAGATTAAGCAATTTTCGTCAGAGGATTTTATAAAGATTCGGGCAGATTTAATGCAGGATCAAAATAAATTCATGGCGGTCCTGAAACGCAATGGACAAGAGGCCATGGACCTTATTAAAAGTAAGGGCTTGGATGCAAACGATTTTCAAGGTAAATTAACTAAATCCATTTATTCTTTCTTCGCCAAGAATGCGATTGGAGATATCAAACTACCGACTGATACGAATATCAAATACGTCAAAGAAGGTAAATGGGGACATAAGGACAGTCCATACAAATCGGTTGTTGATGATATAGCACCATTGCTTGAACAGTATTACAAACAAATAATAGTATTATTTGAGTCTGATCTAAAGGAATATAAAATCAATAAGGAGATTTTAAAAAATCTGAATAACATATCGCTGCTAAACCATTTGGGTACCATTTTAGAAAAAACTAAAGCGGACAATAATATCTTACTCATATCTGATTTTTATAAGAAAATTGCTGACATCATTGTAAAAGAACCTGTTCCTTTTATATATGAGCGTTTAGGTGTGCGTTATCATCATTTTTTATTGGATGAGTTTCAAGATACTTCTCAACTCCAATGGATGAATTTAATTCCGCTTGTTCACAATTCACTGGCTTTTGAATATCAAAACTTGATTGTTGGTGACGGCAAACAAGCTATTTATCGCTGGCGAAATGGTGAGGTAGAGCAATTCATTCGTTTGCCTAAAGAAGTTTACAATCCTGAAAACATAGCTTCATTAACAGAAGCTGAACCCCTTTTTCAAGCCCTTGGTGAAAAACACACCCTCCAATCGAACTACCGTTCTGCTCCTGAAATTGTTGAATTTAACAATTCACTTTTTGCGACCCTTTCTGGAAATCAAACCGAAGAAATTCAACGCATTTACGAAGAACTAAAACAAAAACCTGCAAAAACTTTTAAAGGTTATGTTGAAGCGCAATTTTATCAAGATTTTGAGGAAGAAATGCAAATGGATTATGTACTCAAAATAATCCAACGAGCGATCAAAAATGGATACCGATTAAGCGATATCTGTGTAGTAGTCCGAAAAAACAAGGAAGGTTCTAAAATCGCTCGGTTTTTGACCGAAGCAGGACACAAGGTTATCAGTCCAGACAGTCTTTTTATAGGTAAGGACATGAGTGTCAAACTCGTGATAAGCATTATTGGCTCACTTCTTAATCCAACTGATAGAAATTTTAAGATAAAAGCATTAGAACACTTTTCTGCGAGTCGTTCTGATCTCGGAGCACGCGAAATAATCGGTCAATATGAACCCTTTTTCAAAAAGCTTTCGGTTGCCGAAATCTTTGCGAATTATGATATTGCCATAAAGGATCCTATTCATTTTCATAACCTCTATGAGTTTGTAGAACATGTTATCGAAGCCTTTCAATTGGACATGAATGGCAATCCTTTCTTGCAGTTTCTGATGGAGCAAGTGCACCTGTTTGAAAAGCGAAATAATTCGAATGCACGTGACTTTCTTGAATGGTATTTTGAATATGGCAAAGAGTCATCTATCATTAGTCCTGAAGGTGCCGAAGCAATACAAGTCATGAGTATTCACAAATCAAAAGGATTGCAATTTCCCATTGTTATTTGTCCTTTTTTTGATTGGAAACTTGATTTAAGTCGGCAAATTGCATGGGTTGAAGATGATTCTAGAGAATTACCAGTTTTCTTTTTAAAAATGGTACAAGACCTCAAAGATACTGAGCTTGCCTCCTATTTCATCGAAGAGGAATACAAGTATTTTATGGATCAATTGAACATGCTTTATGTTGCCTATACAAGGCCTGAAATAGCCCTATTTACTTGTGGGTCTGTTAAGAAATTTAAGCGGATTTCTGATTGGCTGATCCCATTTTTTGAGCAGTCAACGCTAGGTGATTTTGAGGATGGTCTATTCACTTCCGGCAGTTTTGAAAAACGACCTGCTTTAAAGCAAGCTGTCAGAACAGATTTATATGATGCCACTTTCTTCACACGAAAGATGGACAAACCGACTTTGAGTTTTAAAAGTTCTGCTAATTGGGACATTCAAGAAACCATAGCTGAGGGCTTGGATGAACGAAGGCTTTTTGGAACGAAAGTGCACCTCACATTAGCCATGATGAAATCCTTGGATGATTTGGAATTAGCGCTTGAAAAATTGATGCGAAAGGGAAAAATTGATGCGACAACTGCCGATATCATTCGTGATACAATTACTTCTTTATTCGAAAACGATCGCTTCAAATCGTACTTTTTAAAAGGTCAGCAAATGAACGAATGCGAAATCATCACAAAGGATGGCAAGCTTCTCATTCCAGACAAAATAATTGTCCATAATTCAGAGACGGTTGTTGTCGATTTTAAAACCGGACAAATAAGTCCTAGTCATAAGAAACAGGTTTCTGAATATATTCAAATCATGAGAGACCTAGGTCATAAAAATGTACGCGGCGAATTGTTCTATACCGAGACACATGAGGTGATAGAAGTTGCTGGCTAAGCCTATATTCTATCAGACTGCCCCGACTTGGTCTCCTCGATATTCGTATTCGCTTTTAATCGCCCAAACTTGATGAAAAAACCTAATTTGAAACTCGTAAATTCGTTTTGAAAAGTTGAGTTGTAAATATAGTTTCCAGAAATATTGGTACTCTTGTATTTTGGCGGAATGATATTGCCTACGTCGCCAAAAAGTTGAATGTTATTTCCTTTGAAATTCTTGGTTACTCGAACGCCCCAATTCACAACAGCATTATTTTGGAAACTATCCCCACCCCATCGATTAACATGTAATCGATTCATAATACTAAAATCTTTCGGCAGGTCAAATGTCAAATAAGAATAAGCTCCGTAGGTCAAGTTATTGAATGGATCACGACCAAAAATAGGTGTAAATGTGTATTGGCTATAATTCACCCAAATCGAATTCCAGCCTGAAAGCCAACTCAATTTGAATGGAATGTTTAAACTGGCACTTACGCCTTGCTCGAGGTCAGCATTCATAGGTGTAGACTCGATTACAAATGTGCTCTCATCAACAAATGAAATAGAACTAATAGGATCGCGATAATTATTATAACTCAAAGAGATACTATACATGTAGTTAAAGTCAAAATCTAAGGTTAAACTTTGCTCAATCATGGGACGCAAAAATGGATTTCCGTAATCCACATTTAGACTGTCCGTCACACGCACGAATGGATCGAAATTATCGAATTGCGGGCGGCTGATCCCAGATTTATAAGACAATGTAAATGACGTTTTTTGATTGACCTCATACATGATACTCGCCGTAGGAAAAGGAAGTATATACGATGAATCCATAAACTGTTGTTCTAATGAATTACTGTATCCATCTAATCCAGTGTATTCGGTTCTAACACCTGCTCTAATTCCAAGCTTTTTCCATTTCTTTTGAATTTCGATATAGGCTGCACCGATGTGTTCTTGATAATCGTAAGAATTTAAAAACGACGGAGAAATCACCCATTCACCATCCACTAAATCATAACGGTCAAACTTCTTGTTGTTAATCAACAAGCTATACGATGATCCAACATTTAGTTTCCAACCAGTTGTATCAAATATTTTCTCATAATTAATCCTGAATTCTCCGACATTCGGAATATCTCTAGAGTCGTTTCGCACATCGAAATTACGTTCAAATGCGGATGCAATATCTTGATAAAGATTCTCAGAAAAAGCGTCTGAATTACTCACTTTGTTGGTATAATTTAAATTCAGTTCTAAATTGCTTTTATTGGTATCTGTTTCGATTTGGTAATTAATAAATCCGCTATTATTTAACCAAGTCCATTGTGATGAGCCAATTGAGTTCTCTCGAATTTCGTCTACACCATCCGTAGCATAAGTAGAACTCGAGGTCGAAGTTTGATTTCCTGTACTGCCATATCCGTTAATTCCTATTGTGAATTTTTGTTTCTCAGAGACATTATAGGCGGCTTTAACACTATAATATTGCCAGGTTGAATTCGTATTGTTTTCATTCTCAGAAATATAAGAACGATTCGAATCGTCAGTAGTTTGTCCATCTGCATCACCAAATCCAATAGACTCGTTATAATTCCCACCAAAATATCCATTCAATGAAAACTTTTTCTTCTTCAAACTCAAACCTAAGTTAATACCAGCATTCGGTTGCATTTGTGTATCGATACCCGCCTGCGAACGGATGGTCATATTATATCCTTCCAAATGAAAACTTTTTGTATACACTTCAATCACACCACTCCCGCTACCCTGCGCCCTGTATTTGGCAGACGGGTTTGTAATAATTTCAATTCGCTCGATTTGATCAGCAGGAATGGCCTTCAATTCATCATTGGAAATGATCGCTTGCCGATCGACAAGAATGAGTGGGCTCCCCCTACCAATGATCTCTATTCGCTCATTGTCAGGCGATGTAATTTTAGGCGAAGCTTTCAATACCTCAAATAAGTTTGTTAAGTTTTGTAGACTCGTCCCTTCAACATTGACATTGATGCCATCCATTGTTCGTTTAAACATTTCTTTTTTGAAGACGACATCTACCTGGTCTAAGTTCTTGTCCTTGACCACCTGAACTAGACCTAGATCTACCAATGTATCATTTAATTTGAAAGCGATCAATGTGTCCTTGTATGAGGGAATTGCAATTTTGGCAAGATAGTCCTCCCCTTGGTTACCTTTAAAGAATAAGCTAGATGTAGTACTATCGAGATACGTGCCTTTGATCAAAGCAGTATCCTGAGCATTGTGAAGCGTCAGCTGTCCTAATTGCAAATAAGAAGAGTCAACGGCAACTGTAACTTGTAAACGGGTCAATTGAGCGTTTGCGCTGAATGCAAGCATCAGCGATAATAAGGGGGCTAAATATTTCATAGTTTGAGGTTAATTCAGAAGTTATTCCGACACCATAACAAATACAAAACTATAGAAACGTTACAGAAGATTTTTGCCGTTTATCACAAATCCACTATTATTTATGATTTACTAACAATAAGCTGTCCGCATTCTGATGTGTTTAAGCAAAAAACCAATAATCCGCTACAGGTTTTTTACCCCATAAATCCAGTTGATTCTGAATTTCCTTTTTACCATCAGGAGAAGATACGACAATCATTATTTGCGGATTCTCTAATTCTTCAATCACTTCGAAATGATTCATAGTGACACCATAAATATCTTTTCCGATTTTATTTTCATTATCACATACCCAATGTAATTTATCTTCTCTTTCCAATAAGAGTTTCGCCATATCTTTCCCATTCCTGCCTGCTCCCCATAAAACCAATGGTCTATTTGGATCTCTATCCAACTCAAAAAAGAAACGCAACTTCATCTCGAAATAACGATTATCCTTGTATTCATCCCATGTTCTGGAAATGCGATTGGATCGATCTCGCCAATGGTGCAATACTTTATCGATTCCGACAACCTTTAACCCTTTTCGATACATGCGAAAGCAGAGATCATAATCCTCGGGATAGATGACTGGATTAAAAGCATCAACTGAATCAAAATCATCCTTGTGCATCAACCAACAATGTGATGGAATGACGCATTCCTTATATATCTGCTGGTAATGTGTACTCGTTCGAGCAACCTCATTTAACCAGCGTTCATAGCGTAAAAATCCGTCTCCCACTTCGCCTTCATCTACAAAATGTTCTGTTCCACCAGCAATGACGTGGCCTTTACCATATTTAAGCCATTCATTGACCAATGTTTCTATTTTGTCTAAAGGCATCTTGTCATCCGAATCCATTCGATTAATCAAATCGCCCGTAGCCGCTGCATAACCCACTTTAAGGGTGGGGATAAGACGAGGCTTGTCACTATTCAAAAATTGAATTCTTGGGTCTTTTGCTGCATAAGACGCCAATATCTCCAGCGTCGCATCAGAAGAATGATCATTAACGGCAAGCAATTCCCAATTTTGATAGGTTTGATTGACAATCGAATCCAAACAAGCCGGAAGATAAGGCGCGGTATCTTTCACCGCCATTATAATCGATACAAGTGGTTGTTCTTTTAACATATCCTATAATTGCCATGCAGGAGGCAAACCTTTTTCAATTTCTAGTGCTGCAAATCTTTTCGTCTTTCGAGCTCCTACTTGCTTTACCCATTCCGCCATTTCTATTAAACCTTCTTTTAAACTCAATACGTTGTCAGGCTGGAAAATCTGATTGAATAAATCATGATTCGCATAAGCATGTACCATTTCATGACGCTGACTTAGGAACTCGATCTTAGGATCCTTCCTCATCACCTCTGCAACTTGCTTTGCAAGCGCTGCAACTGAAACATGAATATCCGATCCTATATTGAAAACTTTATTGTATGCCTCCGGTACATCCACTGAACACGCAATGTATTTAGCCACATCATTGACATGAGTAAAAGCCCTTGTTTGCTGACCATCTCCAAAAATCGTCAATGGCTCTTCTCGGAGCAATTGATTCATAAAAATTCCGACAACATTTCGATACTTATCCCCTATATTCTGACCACTCCCATAGACGTTGTGAGGTCGGAAAACAATTGAATTTAGACCAAATTGCTCTTTTGCATTTCTTAAATCCAATTCAACCGCATATTTAGCAATACCATATGGATCTATTGGTTGTGGAACTTGCTTTTCAGTATATGGTAAGGGCAAATTTCCATAAACGGCAATGGAAGAGGTAAATACAAAACACTTTACCTCATGACGGATGGAAGCATTGATCAAATTGACACAACCAATTAAATTATTGGAATAATTAAATCGACGTATGAATGGACTGAGCCCTTCAGCGGCGTATGCTGCGAGGTGAAAAACATAATCAAACTGATGTTTATCAAATAAATCATCAATCAATTTGTGATCCGTAATTGATCCGTTACAAAAAACAGCACCATCCGGCACATTTTCAATAAATCCACCTGATAGATCATCAAGGATAAGTACGTCATGCCCCATATCCAATAGGCTTTTCGAAACGTGAGAACCTATGAATCCGGCCCCTCCTGTAACTATGGATTTGATTTTTGCCATTGCTGCAAAAATAGTATTTCAAATTGGAGATGCTTTGAGGATATTTTTATTTTTAGCCCTCCGTGCATTGAGAAGGTACGGTGATGCTATTTTTCATTCAGATTCCAATCGTAATCCAAAAATTCAATTGTTGCATCTGCATCAAGCTTTACATCTGAAAATTGATTGATGTATTCAATGATTGTTTTTCCCGAAGACGTAAAATCGCCTTTATACCATTTAAAGATTTTTGAAAGCTTCGCCTTTTTCGAGGATTTTATTTGATTCTTGACCTTATTACTGATAAAATATCTAGCCTGATCATTAAGCTGATCATCAACTTTATCTCCAATGTATGCCTCATTTCGAAGTTTAGGGCAGGATACCGATGCACAATTAACGGCAAAATGAATTCTTGGATCATTAAATTGTTTGCGAATTTTGGTGTGTTCTATATTGTTCAAATCATAGACCTCATCTCCAATTTTAATAAATTTAATATCCCACGGCGTGTTGACTTTGTAGATAGCCCCTCCCAATTCTTTAATGCTTTTTACCGGATAGTTTTTCACAATCAATTTTACGGTGAAAGCGTTGTACGCATTAATCCAAAATGCGAGGCGATCATTTTTATCCCAAGACTTATCAGGGTGATTTTTGCTGAGGACTGTTAAATAATCATTAAGCTTTTCTTCATCTTCTTTAAAGCTCTTGTAATTGACATGTCCCGCATCGTTTACATGCTTTTGTAATAGATCATTCCAGCTTTTATGTGTAAGGTGTTCATTTGCTAAACTACTAAGAGAGGGAATGCATAAAAAAAATGCGATTATATAATTTATTACTTTCATAGTCTATTATTCGGTTTTAATGGATATATCTATAATTATACCAACTCTTAATGAGGAGCAAAATATTGGTCGCTTGATCGACCGGCTCCTTACAGAATCAACTGATCAATTTGAAATCATTGTGGTTGATGGTGGTAGCAAAGATAATACAACTGACATAGCAGATGCAAAGGGAGCAAAAATCATAAAAACCGGGGCTTGTCGGGCTGCTCAAATGAACGCCGGGGCTGAAATTGCTCAATTTTCGAATCTATATTTTGTCCACGCAGATACATTGCCACCGATAGGGTTTATAGAAGATCTCAGTTCAATTAAAACGAGAGGTTATAAAGCTGGATGCTATCGAAGTAAATTTGTCGGTGGTCCATTCATTTTAAAAATGAATGCATTTTTCACCCGCTTTAATTGGCTTTTTGTGCGGGGAGGCGATCAATCCTTATTTATTGATCGTTCGTATTTTTTTGAATTGGGCAAATATGATGAAGAGATGTGTATCATGGAAGAATATCCATTAATAGATCGAATTATGAAAGCTAATTATTGGAAAGTGCTACCAAAGGTCATTGAAATTGATACACGGAAGTACGATAATCGTTCATGGTTAATAGTAAATAAGGCTGATTTAAGCGCATTTCGGATGTTTAAAAAGGGTGAACCTTCAGAGAAGATCAAAAAGCATTATAAAGAAATGCTTAGCATTTGACAAATTAGAAAGCCTCTCCGATTGTCATGTAGAACTGAAATCCTTCAAATCCATGCGCTACATCAAGTCGTAAATGACTCATTTGCTTCTTGCTCAACTGAAAACGCAATCCGCCACCATAAGACCAAATCTTACGATTCGTAAAAATATCACCGTACGTATTTCCAACTGAACTGAGTGAAGTAAAAGCCGCACATCTCAGCCGTTTGTATATAGGAAATCGATACTCAGCTTGAAGCATTCCAATGTTCTTATCAATAAATCTTTTGTCGTTAAAGCCTCTTCCTTTTTTTGGAGAAGAAACCCAGAAGCAAGAAAAGAAAGGTGACTCTCCAATTGTGCCTCCGGTATATAGGTTCGTAGCAATCGTATGCTTTTCTTTAAAGGTGTAGTAATAACTCAAGTCGAATTGAATCAAAGAATAACTGAAATCCGCTCCTGTATACGGACCAGAATTTTACGCAATGAACGTCCCGAAAACTCCTGATCTCGGGTAAAAAATATCATCTCTTGTATCGTAAGAAGCTGAAATTCCAATTGAACTAACCATGTCTCCATCTACTCCAACAGGTTGATTAGCGGTTAAAAGTGAATCTGTCCGAGGAATATCGAACAAATCAAATCGGTACTGAATACCCAATAAAAAGGGATCTCTGATCCGATAAGATAGCGTACTCAATAATCGAGGGAAATTGGCGTCATACGTTTCCAAATCTTCAGCGCGTGCATCACGACCTATACCATAATAATTGAAAAAATACCGATAATACCCAATTTCTCCGTTAAGCTTCCAGTTTTGTTTGAAATAGAGTTCGTAAGGGACAAAGTTTAGCACTTGACGCTTTAAGGTATATGCAACACCTACGCTCACCTGTGATTTACGCCATGCCTTTTTTTACCCGCATTAAAAACAATAATTCCAGCAGCTCCAAAGGACAAACTGGTTTCAGGCAAGAAAAAAACGACCGGAAACCCTGAAAGACTAAAATCATCTTTTGCCCGATATTCAGTGGAATCTGATTGAACTTATCATCATTACTTTTGCTTGTGCTGATCTGCGTACAGGGAAAGTAAAAAAGGACCCTCAGGAAGATAAAGGGATGGAATTATTAGCAGCAATGGTAGAGGCACACCATGTGAAAGCCTGGGATTCAGTTCAGACATAAAGCGTATTTTTTCAAGATCATTTTTATGGGCGAATCGGTAAGCTAGCAAACCCTTTTCCAGAAGAGGTTATGAGGATGTGTTTAGACTATGTACCGGGTATATTTCATGGTCGAATTTGCTTTGAAAGTGGCGCGTGGAACAAAAATCAATAGGTTATCTTTTCAGATCAGACCTATGAAAATGTCAACCAGTCGGACACTTTGAGGTCCAGCAAAAATAAAGACATCCGTTTTTGGGTTCCTACTTATCAGTATTTTGTCGAGTTCCCTGCAAGAATTGGCGAAGCTACAGCTATCGGATATTTGGGGGAAAAACAAATTGGTAATGAAAACTGTGAAGGTGTAATGGTCTCATGGGAGACACTGAAACCTCAACGTGATATTGATCAATACACTATTTGGCTCGATCATGCATCACATCAAATTGTAAAAATTGAATACACGATTCGAGAGGTGAATACGCTGATGAAAGGCGCTGTATATTTTAAAGATTACAAGCTGTATAACGGACTTTTGCTTCCTTCGAGAATGCCAGTAGAATCAAACCTTGAGAGGGATGGAATGCTGCATGAAATGCGCATTGATTCCATTCATTTTAACGAAATCTCTGTCGAGACACTTGAACCGAGCCCTTCTTTAATAAAAATCGATGATTAAGGTAGGTAATATGAATCTCCATCTTCAACACAACTGACGTTTTCAAAGAAAGGTTTAGCTTCCTCCAAAATCGGACTTGTATCCTTGTAGCGAGAAGAAAAATGACCGAGTATTAATTGATCAACTTCACCTGCTTTTGCGATCAAAGCCGCCTGCTCTGCAGTGGAATGTCCTGTTGCTTTTGCCCTTTGGATGTGCTTGTTGGTAAAAGTGGCCTCGTGATATAATAATCGAACCCCCTTAATCCAATCTGCTAAACGCGGAATGTACTGTGTATCGGTACAAAAAGCATAGCTTGCCAATTTTTCGGGAGGCAGGGTCAGCTCAGTATTTGCTAATATTTCGCTTCCTCGTTTAACATCCTCACCTCTTTTAGCTGCTAAAATTTCTTCTAATGATAAACCGTATTCTTTAATTTTCTCTTTGTCAATGTTAGGCATTTTCTCTTTTTCCTGAAAAAGATAGCCATAACACTCGGCTCGATGTTTTAAGGGGAGTGCAAAAACCTCAATGGAATTATCCTCGAAAATGAGCGACTTATCCGCTGTTTTTACGGTAATAAATTCCATTTCGAAATCAAGGTAAACGTTCGCTATTTTAAATTGATGCCTGATGATTTCCTCGAGTCCTTCTGGAGCGAAAATGATAATTTTTTTCGTTCTTCCCAACAAACTCATAGAAGACAACAAACCAAATATTCCGAGAAAATGATCGCCGTGTAAATGAGAAATAAAAATGTATTGCAAGCGTTGAAATTTCACACGAAAACGTCGGAGTTGCAACTGAGTTCCTTCTCCACAATCAATGAGGATTCTCCGTTCATTGAAGTTTAAAAACTGTGCTGTTACACCACGATTGAGACTAGGTACAGCTGATCCTGATCCAAGTATGGTGAGTTTGAGTGGCATCCTTAAATGAGGTTAGCGATCTTATAGTCCGGGCATACCCCGACGCATACCTTTCATTTGACGCATCATATTTGCCATGTTTTTCTTATTCGACATCATGTGCATCACCTTCTTGGTCTCATTGAATTGCTTGATCAATTTATTCACTTCCTGAATAGAAGTACCTGAACCTTTAGCAATCCGTTTTTTTCTCGATCCGTTAAGAATCGATGGTTCTGCTCTTTCTTTAGGTGTCATCGATTGAATAATCGCTTCGATCCCTTTGAAAGCATCGTCGTCGATATCAACGTTCTTCATGGCTTTTCCCATTCCTGGAATCATTCCCATCAAGTCTTTGACATTACCCATCTTTTTGATTTGCTGCAACTGCCCATAGAAATCGTCAAAATCGAACTTATTTTGTGCAATTTTCTTTTGGAGCTTTTTCGCTTCTTTTTCATCAAATTGCTCTTGCGCCTTCTCTACTAGTGAAACAACATCTCCCATTCCTAGGATACGATCAGCCATTCTGTTCGGGTAGAATACATCCAATGCATCCATCTTTTCACCCGTACCCACAAATTTGATTGGCTTATTCACCAATGCCTTAATCGACAAAGCAGCTCCACCTCGTGTATCACCATCGAGTTTGGTTAAAACAACACCATCAAAATCAATGCGCTCATCAAAAGTCTTTGCCGTATTTACGGCATCCTGACCAGTCATTGAATCAACAACAAACAAAGTCTCCGTTGGTTTAATCGCATTTTTTACAGCTTCAATTTCCTGCATCATTTGCTCGTCAACCGCCAAACGACCTGCCGTATCGACAATGACTACATTAAATCCATTGCTCTTTGCATGATTGATTGCCGCCTGTGCAATTTTAACCGGATCTTTTTCTTCACGATTCGAATAAACCTCTACACCTAGTTGTTCTCCCAAAACATGAATCTGATCAATCGCAGCCGGACGGTAGACATCACAAGCGACCAATAGCGGGTTTTTACGTTGCTTATTCTTTAACCAGTTTGCTAACTTACCCGAGAATGTCGTTTTACCTGAACCCTGTAAACCAGACATTAAGATAACCCCAGGATTTCCTTGATAGTTGATGTCGGTTTGTTCTCCACCCATCAATTCAACCAATTCTTCGTGGCAGATCTTCGTTAACAATTGACCGGGAGAAATAGTCGTCAATACGTCTCTACCTATCGCTTTCTCTTTAACCGTTTTTGTGAAATCCTTCGCCGTTTTATAACTAACATCGGCGTCTAATAAGGCACGTCTTACTTCTTTCAATGTATCGGCCACATTGACTTCAGTAATTTGACCATGTCCCTTAAGGACCTTAAACGCTCTTTCAAATTTCTCGGTTAAATTCTCAAACATGTTGTTAACTTTATTTTTTGGATAGGCAAAGATAATAAATTTACGATGGTCTGTCTACATGAATCGTTCGTGATCTTTCAATGAATATTAAGGAACATATAGGAAAAGAAAACTCTAAGAAGAATTGGGAGCAGGTAGTTGATTACATTGGTGATGATCCGCAACGATTCCATGAATTAATGCAAATATTTCTTCACGGAGAACGTCAAATGGTGCAACGCTCCAGTCAACCTGTCGGTAAAATTGGAGAAATACATCCAAGACTGATCAAGCCTTACTTTGCCGACTTGATTGGTTATCTCGAATCAGACCCAATCGATGCTGTAAAAAGAAATATAACGCGAATTTTTCAATTCATCCCATTAGAAGAAGCCCATGAAGGACGACTTTTTGATATTGCATTAAGTTACCTGGCAAGTGAAAAAGAACCCATTGCTGTGAAAGCTTTTAGTATGACAGTTTTGAGAAGGATTTGTGAAAAATATCCTGAGCTTTCCGATGAAGTTATTCACCAAATCGAAATTTTGGTAGAGGAAAAACAATCGCCCGGGATTGTTGGTCGCGGGCGATTTGAATTAGAAAAATTACGGACTATAAAATCGTTATGCGATAGCTGATCGCAATTGGGTAGTTACTTTTTTTCTAAGGTTACTTCCTACGGCCTCTCTACCGTTATAACGAAGAGACATTGACTCTGCGTATGCACCACATGATCGAATGGTAAGAATATCACCTCTTTTTAATTCTGGTAATGGAATATTTTCTCCAAAACTGTCTGAAGACTCGCAAATTGGACCAACGATATCGTAATCTTTTTCTATGTGTGGACCAACCGCCGCCGTTAATTTCTCAATTTTATGCTTTGCTCCGTATAAAGCAGGACGCATTAATTCAGTCATTCCTGCATCCAAGATTGCAAAATTCTTTTGTGATGATTTCTTCACATATAATACTTTGGTATGAAGACTACCGCATTGTGCGACTATGGATCGGCCTAACTCAAAATGAATTGGAACATTGATGCCCATTAAGCCATTGTAAAAAGTCTCAAAATATCCTTGAAAATTTGCAATTAATTCCTCATCTGGCTGATCATAATTAACGCCAAGTCCCCCACCTACATTAAGGTGTTCTAATTGCCCTATTGTTGCTTCATATTGTGGTACAATTTCTTGAATACGACTGCACAACTCTTCAAAAACGCTCATTTGAGTGATTTGCGAACCGATATGAAAGTGTAATCCAACAATATCAATATTGGTTAATTCATCTAATCGCGTCACTAATTCGGCAAATTCTTCTACCGTTAAACCAAATTTGTTTTCTGAAAGACCGGTTGAAATTTTTTGATGCGTTAAAGCATTAACATCTGGATTTAAACGCAACGCAATTTTTGGTATTCGATTCATTGATGCAGCCATCTCATTGATTACAAATATTTCCTCAAGACTCTCACAATGAATCATACCGATATTATATGACAATGCCAGTTGAAGTTCTGCGTCCGTTTTTCCTACACCAGCAAAAACTACTGAACTTGGAGCAAAACCAGCATCAATAGCTGATTCAATTTCCCAACCGCTCACACAATCAGCACCAAATCCACGTTTGGCAATCATTTCTAGAATCTTATGATTATTATTCGCCTTAATTGCATAATGTACATGAAAGTTTCGCCCTTCTGTATGCAACTGGATGGTATCCAGCGTCTCTTGTAATAAATCAAGATCATAAAAATAGTACGGTGTGGTCTCCATTGTTCAATTTTTTTCTACAAATTTAAGCTAGAACTCAATACGAATGTGATTTTAATTATATTTGTAGTGCATTTTTAACATTCTGTTTTATTTTTAATATGGATAGATTAAGCAAAGTCATCGAAAAACTGATTAACCAATCTCCTTTTATTCAAGAAGCGATATCGGAAGGATTAATTAATGTGAGCTCGCTCGCCCGGAAGATGAGTCCTGACATTCAAAAGATTACTGGTAAAGAGGTTTCCGACTCTGCTATCATCATGGCGATTAAAAGAATGCCTCCTGGCACAAACCAGAAAATCGAACGGAAGATTAAAAATTTTATGGCTGATCTAGGGGACCTCATCGTACGAAGCAATCTTGTAAAATGTACTTACACCAATTATGTTGGTATTCTTCAAGATCAATCAAAATTCCTGACGCAAATCAGCGATATAAGCGACAATTTTTACACGGTATCGCGGGGTGTTGCGGAAACGACAATTATTACCAACGATCAATTTAAAAATAAACTAAAGTCTATTTTTAAGTCAGAGCACCTGATATCAGAGTCGTCAGGTCTATCATCAATAACAATGAAACTACCTCAAGTCAATACGGAGATTTCCGGTGTTTATTACTACCTGCTTAAAAAGCTTGCATGGGAAGGAATCAATCTGTCAGAGGTAATCTCTACAACGAATGAGTTTACGATTGTTGTTGATACTAAAATTGTTAGCAAAGCATTTACCGTTTTAATGGATCTTAAAACGGAAACACTCCAACACTGAAATAACAAATAATAACATTCCTACGAACGAGAATTCACTATATTTGATGCCATTAGTATGAAAGAAGGCGCAGAAATCGATATCAGTGTTGTCGTTCCACTTTTTAACGAAGAGGAATCATTACCGGAATTGCATGCTTGGATTAAGCGTGTGATGAAAGAGAATAAATTCACTTATGAAGTCATTTTTGTTAATGACGGCAGTACAGACGGGTCATGGAAAATGATCGAAAATCTTTGTGAAGTTGAGAGTGAAGTAAGAGGAATTAAATTCCAACGCAATTATGGCAAATCAGCAGCTTTGCACGTAGGCTTTCAAGCGACAAATGGAAAGGTTGTCATCACAATGGATGCTGATTTACAAGACAGCCCAGATGAGATTCCAGAACTTTATAAAATGATAAAGGAAGATGGGTTCGACTTGGTTTCTGGCTGGAAAAAGAAACGCTACGATCCATTATCTAAAACAATTCCAACAAAAATATATAATGGTGTTAACCGCATGATGAGTGGAATAAAGCTTCACGACATGAATTGCGGTTTAAAGGCTTATCGTGGTGAGGTTGTAAAATCCATCGAAGTTTTTGGCGAAATGCACCGGTACATTCCAGTCATTGCAAAAGCGGCCGGTTTTGGTAAGATCGGAGAAAAAGTAGTTCAGCATCAAGAAAGAAAATACGGTAAAACAAAATTCGGAATGAACCGATTTGTTAATGGTTTCCTCGACATGTTCACCATTACTTTCATCACCCGATTTGGAAAAAAACCGATGCACTTTTTTGGGTTGTGGGGCACCATTCTATTCTTATTAGGATTCTGTTTTGCTCTTTACCTTGGTATTGACAAATTATTTTTTGATGTGTCGGGAAGACTTATAGCCGAAAGACCCGAATTTTACGTTGCCCTTACATCCATAATTATAGGTACACAATTATTCCTCTCCGGTTTTATTGCCGAATTGATTGGACGAAACTCAACAACTCGTAATAATTATTTGATCGAGAAAGAAATTTAATCGACTGCCAGGCCATGTCGAAATCAGCAAAAAAAATCATCATTATTTCCCCGGCATTCCCTTATAGAGGAGGAATTGCTGCTACAAGTGATCGCTTAGCTAAAGCCTATCTTGATCGTGGAGAAGACGTTGAGATTTGGACCTACAAATTACTTTACCCCAAGGTATTATTCCCAGGTAAAAGTCAATACTTAGACCTTGATCAACATAAAGCGCCGGAGGGAATAAAGATTCTTAGAAAAATATCAACTATTAACCCCTTTAATTGGCTAAAAGTCGGACGCCAATTAAAAAAAGTACAACCAGATTTGGTAATCGTTCGATACTGGCTTCCCTTTCTAGGTCCTGCATTAGGTTCTATTCTTAGATTTGGAAAATCAAAGAGCAGCCGTTTTATTGGATTGATTGACAATGTCATTCCGCACGAAAAACGATTCGGGGATGATGCCCTATCCAACTACTTCTACAAACGTTTGGATGGCTTTTTGGTCATGGCAAAAAAAGGAGTAATTGATTTAAAAGAACGTTTCAACATAACAAAAAATGTGAGCTACTCTCCTCACCCATTATATGATATCTATGGTAAACAGGTTTCAAAAGAAGAGGCGATTAGTAAACTTAATCTCGACCCCAACAATAAATACATCCTCTCTTTTGGATTAATTAGAAAATATAAAGGTTTAGATTGGTTATTGACGGCATTTGCTGAATTTGCTAAAGAACATCCGAATTATCGATTAATCATTGCAGGCGAGTGTTATGACGAGTGGGCTGATTATCAAAAAATCATCGATGACAAAAACATAGGGGATCGAATCATACGTTTCGATGAATTCATACCTGATAAAGAAGTCAAGTACTATTTCTCCGCAGCGGATTTCCTGACACTAACGTATCGAACGGCAACACAAAGTGGTGTTACTCAAATTGCTTATTCGATGCACTTGCCAATTTTTGTAACGAATGTTGGGGATTTAGCTGAAATGGTTCCAAATGACAAAGTAGGATTAGTCGTAGAACCTGTAATTTCATCCATCGTTAATGGTTTGTCAAAAATGGCCGTTGAGGAGGAACTTAAAAAATATAGAATGGGCGTTATCAATGAGAAAAAAAGATTCGAATGGGACACCCTTTGTGACAATCTTGATGCTTTAATGAACAGCTAAAAGCTTTTTGTATCTTTAACCATGATGATCATTCGAAGTAAAGCACCATTTAGACTAGGTTTAGCCGGCGGAGGAACGGATGTATCGCCTTATTCAGATACATACGGCGGCGCTATTTTGAATGCTACAATCAACTTATACGCACACGCAACAATCATCCCTCGAAAGGACGATCAAATCATACTCAATGCAAAAAATGTCAATACTTCTGAGAAGCATGATTTAAAGGAGTTTTTGCCAATTGACGGCGTGATGGATTTACAAAAAGGAGTTTACAATCGTATCTGCAAAACTTATCGAATCCCATCAACTGGATTTGAACTGATCACCTCATCGGATGTTCCATCGGGCTCTGGTCTAGGAACCTCTTCGACACTGGTTGTTGCGATATTGGGCGCTTTTGTGGAATGGCTAAAAATTCCACTTGGAAATTATGACATTGCTCAACTCGCTTATGATATTGAACGCAACGACCTCAAAATGGCAGGAGGAAAGCAGGACCAATATGCAGCTACCTTTGGCGGTGTTAATTTCATGGAGTTTTTGGCCAATAATAAGGTTGTTGTTAATCCACTTCAACTAAAGAAAAAATGGTTGCATGAACTAGAATTAAGAATGGTTCTGTATTACACGCAAACAAGTCGAGAATCATCAAAAATTATAAACATACAAGCAGAGAATGCTAAGCAAAAAAAGGATCGGCCAATTCAGGCTATGCACGAGTTAAAATCCCAAGCTTTCGAAATGAAAACTGCGCTTTTAAGAGGCAAGTTGAACAAAATTGGAGACATCCTAAACAAAAGCTGGCACCATAAAAAAGCGATGGCAGAAGGTATCAGCAATGAAGAAATCGATCGACTATATCATTTAGCAATAGACGCAGGGGCTACGGGCGGAAAAATGTCTGGAGCAGGTGGAGGTGGTTTCATGATCTTCTTCGTGCCTTGGGATAAACAACAAGTCCTAATTGAAAAATTGAATGGAGAAAAAGGCTCTTGCTATCGATTTGAGTTTTGTAAAAAAGGCTTGACCACTTGGACCATTAAATCATGAGCAAGACAAACCGTATTTCAGAGGCAATCATATTAGCGGGTGGCAAAGGTACACGTCTTCAAGATGTCGTATCGGACGTTCCAAAACCGATGGCTCCAATAATAGGAATTCCTTTTCTTGGCTACCTACTCGAATTCTTGTACCAGCATAAAATGGAACGTGTCATACTTTCCGTTGGATATAAATTCGAATCAATCCGCGATTATTTCGGATCGCATTATAAAGAGATGCCACTTATCTACTGTATAGAAGATGAACCATTAGGTACAGGAGGCGCGATTAAAAAAGCATTAGAACTTGCGCAAAATTACAACGTTTTAGTCATTAATGGAGATACTTATTTCCCCATTGATTTGCAAAATTTGAATGGCAGTGAAGCCGACTGCATCATTGCCGCTAAAACTATGAAAGTAGCAGATCGATATGGCACGTTGATTACCAAAAGTAATATTGTCACGGGGTTCAATGAAAAACAACCAGGGTCATCTGGCCTTATAAACGCTGGCATTTATCTTATCAAAAGAAAAATAAAAACAATAATACCGGAAGGAAGAGTCAGTTTTGAAGCTGATGTTTTGCCAAAGCTTTGTTCCGAAAATAAAGTCAAGTATAATGTATTCGATTCATACTTTATAGATATCGGTATACCCGAAGATTATCAGCAATTCCAATCAGACATGAGTAAAACAGCACTTCAAAAATTACCTATTGATAAATCTTGGACACTTTTCTTAGATCGGGACGGCGTCATCAATGAGCGCCTGATTGACGATTATGTGAAACAACTAAATGAATTAGAAATTATCAATGGAGTACCAGAAGCGATTCAAATCTTTACACAAAAATTTTCACGCATCGTAGTTGTTACCAATCAGCAAGGAATTGGAAAGGGCATGATGACGGCAGATGATCTATCCATCATACATGGATATATCGCTGAAGTGGTTAAACAAGCTGGCGGAAAAATTGATAAATTCTATTTTGCTCCTCAACTGGCAAAGGAAAAAAGCAATTTCAGAAAACCGGGAACGGGTATGGGATTGCAGGCAAAAGAAGATTACCCCGAAATTATCTTTGAAAAATCGTTGATGATAGGCGATTCTGAAAGCGATATAGAGTTTGGTATAAAATTGGGTATGAAGACAATTATGTTAAAAAATGGTCGTAACCTAATGACAAAAGCCGATTATATTTTTGAAAATTTGCATGAGGTTGCGCGTGCAATTGAATGACAAATGAAAACAATGAAAACCGGAATACTTACACTCATATTATTTTTTACTGCTAGTTTGACCTTTGGACAAATCAACCAAAAGGATGCTCAAGGGCGAAAACAAGGGGTTTGGAAAAAACCACATGAGAACAGTGCTTCTTTTCAATACGTTGGACAGTTTAAGGATGATAAACCTTATGGTGAATTCACCTATTATTATCCATCGGGAAAAACAAAAGCCATCATGAATTTCTCTGACAATGGCCGAGTTAGCTATGCCAAAATGTACCATGAGACCGGTTATTTAATGGCTGCTGGAAAGTACATTGACCAAAAAAAAGACAGCACTTGGGTGCAATACGACGATCGTGGCATTATCAGTTATAAAGAGACCTATAAGATGGGTAAACTGCATGGGCAACGCGTGGTTTTTTATGAACCCATGAATGGGAAATATCGGGTAATGGAGTATTCGTATTGGAAAGATGGAATTCGTCACGGTGAATACAAAAAGTACCATCCAAATTCGCGTCTTGCGGAGGAAGGAAGTTACGTAGATGGCAATAAAGACGGAGAAGTCAAACACTATCACCCCAATGGGAAAATTGCACTAATTGAACGCTATAAATTTGCTGTTAAGCACGGTTATCAGATTGTTTACGATGAAAATGGCAAACAAATCGGTTACAAGCTCTATTGGGAGGGCAAAGAATTGAAAGGTGAAGCACTTAAAAAGAAAGCAGCAGAGCTTAAAGCCAATCGTCCTGACTAAATCGATTAAAAGTTAAAGTATTCATTCACAGCAATCTAGTGATTTCATCATTCTATAGGCATGAATGATTCTTGCTCGAAATGATAAGATCATCATAATATTCTGTAACTTTATCAATAAATAAGAGTATCTTAAAGCAAATTTAAATTTATGTCTTTCTTAATCGAGGGTGATAAAAGATGTCCAAGAATTGAAGTCAATACCGCTGAAGGTTTGATTGAAATATCTGGTATTTCGCTTCCCGAGAATCCATATAATTATTATTTACCGCTCCATAAAAAGTTGGATGAGTATATCAAAAACCCTCAGACGACTACAAAACTGAATTTCAGATTGGAGTATTTCAATACCGGTTCAGCTCTTGCTTTGAGAAATACGATTCAAAAACTTTGCGACGAGCTGCCTGAAAATTCTTTAATGGTGAAATGGTATTACGAAGAAGATGACGTGGACATGCTCGACTCAGGCGAAGAATTTGCAACTATTTTCCCCAAAGCGAATTTTGAAATTATCGAAGTAGAAGAATTCGAATAGATTACATCATATTGATGTAAACCACCTTTTTCGTTTCAAAAAACGGTCGCTCGAAAACACGGTGTAATTCAAAAAATTCCGTCGTGCGTTTGATATTTTGAAACTCTTCCGTCAAATCTCCCCCTTTTAGATAAAATATTCCGTTTGGGTAAGCATTCAGTTGTGTTTTCTTGATTTTATTTCGAACCCAAGGAATAAAACGATCGATATGCGTCACTGCACGACTCACCACAAAATCAAATTGCCCTTTTACTTTTTCTGCTCGCTCGTGAAATGCCTGAACGTTTTTTAACCCAAGCTCTTCCTTAACGGCATTTACTACTTTAATTTTCTTCCCGATTGAATCAACCAAAACAAATTCTACTTCTGGAAATAATATTGCTAATGGAATACCAGGGAATCCGCCTCCGGTGCCAACATCCAATATTTTTGAGCCGGGACGAAAATCTACCATTTGGGCAATGCCCAAAGAATGTAAAACATGGCGTTCATAAAACTGATCCATGTCCTTACGACTGATTACATTAATTTTATTATTCCAATCTTCATAAAGTGAATACAAAGCGGAAAATTGCGCTTTCTGTTGGTCGGTTAATGACGGAAAATATTCAAAAATAAGATCAACTGAGATCATATCGCATCTCTTGTATTCTTGATCATATCTGCGAGGAATGCGCGCGCGCGAAACAATTGAGCCTTTACCGTTCCTAGTGGTAAATCCATTTCACTTGCTATTTCATCATAAGAAAGTTCCTGAAAATATCGCTTTTCGATGAGATCACGATAGCGTGGCTTTAGCTTTTTGACGATTTCTCGCATTAAGACAACCTTCTCCGAATGCATCGTTTCCTCCTCAGGATCTTTTTCACTCGATTTAACGTCTATTCCAACTTGTTCGCCATCGCTGTTTGTGTATGCCGCATCCATCGAGGTTACTTTTATCCTTTTTTTACGAATAAAGTCAATCGCATTATTTGATGCTATTTTGAATAACCAAGTACTAAAGGCATAACTCGGAGAATACTGATGAAGTCTATTAAAGGCCTTACCGAAAGCTTCGATGGTTAAGTCCTCAGCATCATCCTCAGTTCTAACCATTTTTAGCATCATGTAATAGATCGACTCGCGATACATCTCCATCAGTTCTGCATAGGCCAACTGATCTCCATTCATGGCCTTTTCTACTAAGGCTAAGTCTCTTTTCCCTTTTTCTGAAAGCTTATTCTTGTTTACCATTTAGTGGCTTCTCTTCTTTCTGATGAATAATAAACAAACGGCATCAAAACAAAATGGACCAATTCGAAAATTGGATATAATCCAATTAAATCTTTCACTTTTAATTTCCTGAAGACTAAACCGTTGATTAGCCAGTACAATAGAAATCTAAAAACGAGTAGTCCAGTTGAAAATAACCACCATTTATAATCAAACAGTAAAATAAAGAAAGAAATAAGCATAAAAATCATGCTACTTGGGAATATTCCTAAAAACAGCTTGTTAATAAGTCTGTATATTGAAGCAGTGGTATAGTGTCGCTGTTTTTGTTTAAACCAACCTTGCCAAGTCTTCTTGGGTATGGAATAAACAAACGTTTCAGGAGCCAAAGCAATCGCTGTATTTTTTCGTCTAGCTGCATCTTGAACAAATAAATCATCATCTCCGGATTGAATGTGATAGTGCTTTTTAAATCCACCCACCTCGAAAAATAATGACTTTTTATAAGCCAAGTTTCTTCCAACTCCCATGTAGGGCAATCCTAATTTTGCGGCTCCTAAATAAGTTAAAGCTAGTTGTGTTGCATCAAATCGTATAATTTTATTCAACAAGCCTTTCGAACGTTCATAAGGTCCAGCGCCTAACACAATCGACTTCTCATCGGAGAATTGTGCCATCATACCTTTTATCCATTGATTTGAACTTGGAAAACAATCCGCATCCAATAATAGCAAGTGTTCGTATTTAGCTCCTTTAATTCCGACCGTTAAAGGCACTTTCTTCCCAAATTTACGATACCTATTCTTCTCCAATTCGATATAACGCAAATGTGGGTACTTCTCCTGATAAGCTTTTAAAATGTGACGAGAATCATCAACACTCTGATCATTCACAACAATAACTTCGAAAGGATCATAGTCCTGCTCCAAAATAATTGGGAGATGTTTAAACAGATTATCCTCTTCGTTTCTAGCGCAGAGGATCACAGATACCGGCTCTTGCTTTTTAGATAAAACAGCAGGTTTGTGCAACAATAATCGAAACGAAACCAGAAACAAATAGATGACTTGCGTCAAAACGGCAGCACAAAAGATCAAAAAAACGATCCCGTTGAAATCAAATGAAATTTCCGGAAAGAATGATGCCATACCTATTATAATTCGTGGTCTTGATTACCTGTAGACAAAAGTTGTCATTATTTAATATCATGTATATTTGCAAGGTTATTTTTTATCAACAAAATGAACTTCAAACTAGAACATAAAGACTCCAAATCAAAAGCGCGAGCAGGAACTATTCAAACGGATCATGGAGAAATTGAAACTCCCATTTTTATGCCTGTTGGTACAGCTGGAACAGTAAAAGGAGTTCATCAACACGAATTAAAAGATGACATAAAAGCGCAAATCATTCTTGGGAACACCTATCATCTGTATCTCAAACCCGGATTAGAAGTAATCGAAGAAGCAGGTGGTCTGCACAAATTTAACGGGTGGGACTTACCCTTATTAACGGATAGTGGTGGTTATCAGGTTTACTCGCTCTCAAACACTCGTAAAATAGATGAAAACGGAGTTGAATTTCGATCCCATATAGACGGAAGTGCTCACTTTTTCACTCCGGAAAGAGCAATTGACATTCAGCGTGTGATTGGTGCAGATATTATCATGGCCTTCGACGAGTGCACACCATATCCGTGCGAATATAATTACGCAAAGGATTCAATGGAAATGACGCATCGGTGGTTAAAAAGATGTATTGACCACATGGATAAAACTTCGCCATTATATGGTCATAACCAAACGCTTTTCCCCATTGTACAAGGTAGTACTTACAAGGATTTAAGAATTAAAAGTGCAGAAACTATTGCATCTTTTGATCTTCCCGGAAATGCAATAGGAGGCCTTTCTGTAGGGGAACCGGCAGAAGATCTGTACGCAATGACAGATTTGGTTTGTTCTGTATTGCCAGAAGAAAAACCACGCTACCTTATGGGGGTCGGAACGCCAGCCAATTTGTTGGAGTGCATTGCGCTGGGTGTCGATATGTTCGATTGTGTAATGCCGACACGAAATGCGAGACATGGTATGCTCTTTACAAGAAATGGCATCATGAACATGAAAAATGCCAAATGGAAAAAGGATTTTTCTCCTTTGGTTGAAGAAGGAACATCTTATGTTGACAGTTTCTACAGCAAAGCTTATGTCCGACATTTATTTCACACCAAAGAGTACCTTGCACTGCAAATTGCCAGCATTCACAACCTTGCTTTTTATCTTTGGCTGGTTGGTGAAGCACGCAATCAAATTAAAAATGATACGTTTAGTAAATGGAAAGATGAGATGGTGCCTAAATTGAGTCGAAAGATATAAAAGTGCTTACCAAATTAGATCGATATATAATCAAGAAGTTTTTGGGGACATTCGTCTTCATTCTGTTCTTGTTGATGTCTATCAGTATCGTATTCGACTTATCAGAAAAACTGAATGACTTCATCGCAAACGGGGCGCCATGGGATCAAATCATCTTAGTTTATTACTCCAATTTCTTCGTACAATACGGAACACAATTTAGTTACTTAATTAATTTCATTTCTGTTATATGGTTTACCTCCAAAATGGCAGGAAACACAGAAATCGTACCTATTCTTTCAGCTGGTGTTAGCTTTAATCGATTCTTACGCCCATACTTTATATCATCAGCTATACTGGTGGCTGCTACAATTTTAGTTTTCAATTTTGTTTTACCACAATCGAATAAAGCTAGACTTGATTTTGAAGAAACCTATTACCGTGATCCAAGTAGTAATCGTAACGTTTTTATGCAGCTAAACGACAATGATATTTTGCACTTTTCAAGCTATCATGGCCTCAAAAAAGAAATTAGCAATTTCTCCTTAGAAAATTACGAAAACGATCAATTGGCATACACTTTTAAGGCTAGAACTGCCAAAGGAGACAGCACCAATACCGACTGGCATTTTGAAAGTGTTCAGATAAGACATATGGGAGACTTTAACGATAACTACCGTTATTATGTAGAATTGGATACTACTATGGAATTCGGTATCTCCGATCTTGTTTTTAGACCCAATAAGATTGATGCGATGAACAATAAAGAATTGGATGAGTTTATAGAGGAACAAGAGCGAACGGGGTCTGAAAAAATTGCTTTCTACCGTGTCAAAAAACACGAAAGATGGGCATCTCCTTTTGCTATTTTTATACTCACCTTAATAGGCGTCTCCGTATCGAGTAAAAAATCTAGAGGCGGACTTGGAATTAACATCGCAATCGGATTAGGCATTTGCGTACTGTATATTTTTGCGATGCAAATGACTACAGTAGCGGCTATTAATGTAGGATTCACGCCGCTTTGGGCAGTTTGGCTGCCAAATATTATTTTTAGTTTTATTGCATATTATTTATATCTAAAAGCTCCAAAATAATGCCTTTGAACACGTCAATACCACTAGAACAGATCAATGCTTTTTCGAAAAATACACTTTTAGAGCATCTTGCCATAGAAGTCGTTGAAATTGGAGAGAACTATATCAAAGCAACAATGCCCGTCGATAATCGAACACACCAACCAATAGGTCTATTGCATGGCGGTGCTAGTGCTGCATTGATTGAAAGTTTAGGTTCTATGGGATCTTCCCTGATTGTTGATTTGAACAAATACGGAATTGTTGGTGTTGAGGTTAATGCAAATCATATACGTGGAATAAAGGCGGGAAAAGTAATTGGAACTGCCAAAATTGTGCATGAAGGAAGAAAAACACATGTTTGGCAAGCTGACATACACAACGAGGACGGAAAATTGATCTGCACCGGTAGACTAACTGTGATAGTAACGGAAAAATAAAGTTATCAGAGCATTCATTGCATATCGACTTCCTGAATCTGACGCAAAATCAGAAATACATTATTTGAGTGCACTACTCGTAAAGTTAGATTCAGTGAATCAAAATATTGATAACGGAATTGTCTTGCGTGATTTCACAGGAGAACAGATTTATCATTTCAGTGAGCTAATTCCTATTTCAGCTTCTGAATTTAAAACTATTCACAAGCAGCCAGACCAAAGGCAAACCTTAAAGACCGATTATCTCAATGCATTTGATAAAGCTCTAACGGCTATCAAAAATAAGGACCTCTCGAAAGTAATTTTATCGCGGATCAAAAGTATTCCAACCCGCAAATCGGCGCTATCTATTTTCAATTCCTTAAATGAAAATTATAAAAGCACCTTTAATTATATGATTTCAAGCGCTGAAACAGGAACTTGGATTGGAGCATCTCCTGAATCTTTATTAGATGTTAAAGGTAAAGAGATTAGCACAATGTCATTGGCCGGCACAAAAATGAATGAACAAGAATGGACTGACAAAGAGAAAGATGAGCAAAATTATGTAACGCAGTTTATTCTCTCCGAACTTATAAATACGTTTTGTCACGACATTGAACATTCCAAGCCTATAACTGTAAATGCTGGTCCCGTCCAGCACCTTCAGACAAAAATTAAGGCAAAGCTTTCGGATAAACATGACTGGGCAAAACTACTAAACGCGCTGCACCCTACTCCTGCTGTTTGTGGGATCCCAACTCAAAAAGCCAAATCGTTTATCTCAGAAATCGAAAATCACGACCGAAAATTCTACACTGGGTATATTGGTATTCTGACTGGTAATTCAAAAAAGTTTTTTGTCAATTTGAGGTGTATGGAATTATTCAAAGATGAAGCACAATTATATCTTGGAGGAGGTCTTACAGGTCAGTCCTTAGCAGATTCAGAATGGCAAGAAACAGAGCGTAAAGCTCAAACGCTTGCCACTCATATCTAAAATAAAAGTTGTCCCCTACAGATAGGTTTTTCCGATTTCTTTGGACATTTTATCTCGCTATCGAATTCTAAAAAAGCTTCACCCAATATTTACTTTCTTTCCTGAAAAACAAAGAAACAGGCTCCAATTGAAACAACGGAATTGCTCTCACTACATCGAGTTTTAGTATAAAAACTGGTTCCATACCAATGTTTTTTTGGCAAACCTAGAACTAGTCAATAAACTCAACAATCATGCTCTGAGTTACCGAATTCTAAAAAAAACATACCGAATAAAAATTATAAAACACATTAACAGATGAGACCAGCTAAAATTGTCGTGTAAATACAACTCGCTATGAAAAGAGAAAGAACAAGAAATTTTGGTGTTAGATTGATACTCATGTTTATCATCTTAACGCCTGCTTTAGCTAATGCACAGTTAGACACCCTGCATTTTATTCCACCTTGGCACCATAAAAACACATATGACGAATCAAGCAAGATTCTAGTAGTAACAACCCCTTCTGGAACACCCGTTAATGTTAGTGTTGAATTAGGTGATGGAACCGTTGTTGCAACTGGAACATGCACGAACACATCCGACTTCACATACAATGCAGGTGCCAGTTCTGGAAACTGCGGAACGATAGGTGACGCAGCGTTGAACACCGTTCATAATAATGAAGGACTTATTGTCCATGCTGACAAACCCGTTTGGGCAAGTTTAAACTGCAATTACCGAGCTGCATACAATTCTCCAGGCGCAAAATTAGGTTTAGGAACTGAATTTAGAGCCATTCAGGCACGTCATAATACTCATTTTAACACCATCAATCATCAGACGGCATCAATATTTGTTATGGCCTCAGAAGACGGTACTACCGTAACTTTTGACGACATAAAAACAGGTGTGACATTTGCCGGAACACCAACTACGGCCGGAACGTCTGACCCAATCACGATTACACTTGACAAAGGTGAATCTTATATAATTAGTGCTCACGCAAATGTAAGCGCAGCCAACAGAGGCTCAGTAGCTGGAACACGTATCACTTCAGTGTAAACCGTCAAAGGAATGTTTACTGACAAAAACACGAAAGAAACGCAAAGAGGTGTAACAAATCAAAATGGAGTCTTATTACTCAACTACCCTGAACAACGACTCAGCCTTGGAACACATATCCAGGTTGAACTGAAAAAGGATGGCTACATCAACCACAACTTTGAGTTGGATACTATTTTTACTGTTGGTGGTAAACATGATCTTAATTTGACCATTACTAAAATTGAAGTAGGAATAGACATCGCAGAGGCGGCAAACCTTTCAAAAGTAGAATCTATCTTTTTTGATTACAATGAGGCCGAGATTCTCCCAACCGCGGAAATAGAATTGGACAAGATTGTCAAACTCATGAATGATAACCCTGAAATTAGTATTGAAATTGGATCGCATACAGATGCTCGGGGAAGCGATAGTTTCAATATGGCACTCAGCAAAAGAAGAGCCAAAGCAACTGCAGAATACATCAAACAAAGGGTAGAAACTGATGCCAACAATCGAATTAAATACAAAGGTTACGGTGAATCGAAATTGAAAAATGATTGTGGAAACAATGTTGATTGTTCAGAAGAAGAACACCGAGAAAATCGACGCTCAGAATTTATCATTATCAAAATATAATGGCAAGATTTCATAGCGATCCGCGGTCGGCAGAAAAGGTAAATCGGTAATTACTTTAAGCTGACTGCGGTTTCTATTTGAATGCCGATACCAATACTATATCTGTTCTAAATAAACTCAAAATCAACTCGTCTATTCAATCGCTTGCCTTCTGAGGTCGCATTTGATGTCGCTGGATCACGCTCTCCACGATACTCTAACACTACCTTATCTGACGGAACTCCCGCATTGATGAGAAACTTTTTTACACGTTCAGCACGTCTTTCGGAAAGACCTACATTGTATGAATCGGATCCGTTAGAATCAGTATGACCAATGATTTTTATTCGCAAATCTGAATGCGAATTAACAATTCGTGCCATGTGATTCAAATAAGATTCATAATGCACTTTTAAATCATCTTTGTCGTGATCGAAATAAACGGGCTTAAATTCAAAATTGCGCATTTCAGAATCCCGAACATAATAAGCTTTCCAACCTTTTGATAGATCGGTCACCATATTATTAAACCAAGAATGATACAAACTCAATGTATCAGATTTCGACATAAGATGTTTAGATCGATAAAGAATAATCTCTCCAGACAATCTTCGACAATCAGAAGAAGTCCATTTACCTTTTAAATATCCTGTCGAATCATCGTAGGTCAATGTACCTTGATTTAAACACCATATCTCTCGTCCTGTATTTTTCTGCATCCCTATAAAAATCTCCTCGAAAGAAAGGACATTCCTTGATTCTACCTTTCCTTTTAAGTTTTTGTAAGCATAAAATTCAGTAAATGGAGTTTCAACTCGAGATTCTCCCTTTAGATCGCCTGAATTAGGGTCAATCTTAAAATCAAACCATAGTGCATTTCCATCCCTAGGCGACTGATTATAGGTCGTTATTATACCTTGCCAAGTCCCTTCCAAGAAACCAAGCTGTCCAAAAGCTATCAGATTTAATCCAACAAATAATATGGTGAGTACTGAGCGCATTGCTTATAAATACAAGACAAGATTCATACCATCTTCTTATACGCATCCGTCAATTTTTGTTACATGAAAAAAAAGTGTATCGTTCAATTTGACTATTTATTATCTTTACGAACATGACAGCAGAAATGGAAGCATTGGTTCGTTCGCGATTTGAAGGCGTATTTGAACCCGAGTTATTTGAAGAATTATTAGAAAAAGGAAGTATTCAACATTTTAAAGAAGGTGAGATCGTAATTGACGTCAATCAGATGATAACACAAGTACCTTTAATGCTTGAAGGTTCTATCAAAATCATGCGTGAAGATGACGAAGGACGTGAAATGTTTTTATACTACATCGAAACTGGCAGTGCATGTGCAGCTTCTCTCACTTGTTGCATGAATGATCATAAAAGTAACATCTTAGCAATTGTTGAAGAGGATGCAACATTCATCGGATTCCCTGTTAAATACATGGACGAATGGATGTCCAAATACCGTTCTTGGAGATCATATATACTGGGAAATTATGCTGCTCGCTATGAAGAAATCTTGGATGTTGTTGATCTCCTAGCTTTCAAAAAAATGGATGATCGCGTGGCTAATTACCTCAAAGAAAAGGCTATTATGCACCAAACAAATGAAGTATTAATTTCACATCAAGATATCGCCTATGATTTAAACACATCTCGTGAAGTGGTATCCCGAATTCTGAAAGGAATGGAAAGAAATGGGGATGTGGAATTAAAAAGAGGGAAGATAATTCTTAACGATAAATAACCTTCACTACCAGGAAGAAAAATTAGTGGTAATTCCGAAAACGTTAGATGCTCCGGCGGCGGAATAAAATGATAGGCCATAATTGAATTCAAACCTTTTTGTTCTTAATCCAAGTCCAAAAGAAAATCCACTAGCTCCTTTTCGGTCCACTATACCTAAAGCATCGCGTCGCTGGTAATTAAAACCAATGCGAAAGAAAAAATTATCGCTGGGAACAAGTTCGAATCCAAAATTGGTGTGGTATGCAACTTTCTGCGCAAATGTTGCGCTAGGTGGAGGAATCGTATCTCCTGTTAACTGATCCACAGTTGGACCAAGCGTAGGATCAACATAAGTAAGATCCCAAGTAGTTAAATCTGTCCCCATTAAACTGAGACGAAAGGGAGCATGATGGAATTTATAACTAATTCCAGCTAACACTTCTAACGGTAATGGTTCATTATTACCCGTCGTGTATCCTTTTATTTGGTAGCCGATATTTCTGGCCATAACGGTGGCTGTCAAATTAGCCTCTTCATTATAATAAGTCGACGCTACATCCACTCCAAATCCAAATGAAGTATAAGTCTCCAAATGGGAAAAAATGAGATTAAAATTTGCACCTACGGAGAAACGTTCATTCAATTGACGTCCGTAACCTGCTCCCAAAGAGTAATCACCAGCAGTGAATGTCCCTTGCTCTATCCCTGTCTCGTCCGTTCTGGTAAATTGACCATAGCTAACATATCTTAAATGCCCGACAAAGGTGCCGGCATTTTCAAATGTTTTACCATAAGCCAGTTGTCCATAATTGATTCCTGCTGGAAATATAAAATGGTTTAATGCAAGGTCATTATTCATTTCCTCACTGATCGACGCCGGATTTGCGACTGCCAAATTGATATCTCCGTCCTTCAGAGCTATAAAATCGCCTCCTAGAGACATGGAGCGTGCGTTAAAATCCAAATCAAGAAACTGATAAGTGTGTTGCCCTCCAACCTGGGAGAAGGCTCTAGACACACCTAACATTACTATAAAAAATAGAATTCGATTCATGTTCGGATTGATAAACGCAATCAAATTTACTTTATTTTGAGCAAGGTTCAATTTATTATGATGAGGTTTCTGAAATAAACTTTCGTGCGGGCCCTATTTCGATCACTTCCATATCCTTGGCCTTTCCTTTGTCAATTGTAAATCGCAATAATGTCTTCACTTGATGAAACCCTTTATAACCGCAAGCTCCTGGGTTTAGCCATAGACTATTTATATTCTTGTCAAATTGAACGATGAGTATGTGTGAATGGCCACAAACAAAAATATCGGGTTGATGAAATTGAATTAACCGGTAAGCTTCTTGTTTGTACTTGTATGGTTTGCCACCAATATGCGTCATTAAAACCTTCATACCTTCCACCTCAAACACTTGCTCTTTAGGCCAAACTAGACGGATTTCGTGATTGTCGATATTTCCATAAACACCCTTAACAGGTTTGAATTTTTCCAACGCTTCAATTACTTCCAAATCACCGACATCTCCTGCGTGCCAAATCTCGTCAACTTCTTTGAAATATTTATAAATGCGAGGATCCACTTCGCCATGTGTATCTGACATTAAACCAATTCGCTTCATCTCAATTCAAGTCCTTTCTTTATTTTTACCGCATGAACACTTCGCGGTACTTCATAAAACTATCCTACAAAGGAACGGATTTTTTTGGTTGGCAAATTCAACCAAACGCTATAACAGTTCAAGAAACTTTGAAGAAAGCCATTGAAAAATTAAACCGAGGACGCGAAGTGAAATTAACGGGTTGTGGAAGAACAGACACCGGTGTTCATGCCAGCGAATTCTACGCTCACGTAGACTTTCTGGAAGATACTTTCGGATCAGATATGAGTGAAGAGACAATTGTTCACAAACTCAACTGTATGCTTCCCGCTAGTATTGCCATCCACAGATTTTTTCCGGTTATAACAGACGTTCATAGCAGATTTCACGCAACTTCTCGCACGTATCATTATTTCATTCATCAAACAAAAGACCCTTTTTCTGAAGATGTATCGTGGTACTTGCGAAAAGAACTAGATATGGACGCGATGAACAAAGCTGCAGCACTACTCATTGGTGAGCAAAATTTTAAATGCTTCAGTAAACCAATAACGGGAGGTAGCACCTTTATCTGTGACGTTGAATATGCAGCTTGGAAAAAGACAGTAAACGGATATCAATTCACGATCAAAGCGAATCGTTTCTTGCGGAATATGATTCGGGCGATAGTCGGCACGCTGATTGAAGTTGGGCAAGGAAGATGGAATCTCGCTGATTTTGAAAAAATCATTGCTTCACAAGATCGAACAAAAGCGGGTAAATCTGCTCCAGCCCAGGGGTTGTTTTTGGCGAAGATTGAATATGAAAACCACCCAGAGGTGCTAGAATAAATTCAGTTTAAGCCTTCTGACCTTTGATATAATACTGGACGTATGCTACAATTGCAGCAATTAACAACACCCATGGAGTACCATGCAACAAGACATCAAACCAATCCATTACTGCCATAGGTTGCGCTCCAGAAAAAGCTCCACCGCCAGCAATCCATTGGAGTTTACCCCAGATGTGCGGAGGATTAAATGGAGCTAATCCTAATGTTAAAGATAGGATCGCAAACATGCCAATATTCTTTCTTAACCATTCCATAGAAACAAAGATAGACCGCATTTAGAACGCCAAATGTGCACTTCATCACACAAGCACCATTAATCCGAGATATTTCAACTAAATTTGTACAAAATTTACATTACGAATGATTTTACCAATTGTTGCATACGGAGCACCTATCTTAAAAAAAGAAGCTGAAGAAATTGATGAGGATTACAAAAACCTAGACGAACTAATCGCCAACATGTTTGAAACCATGTACGAGGCGAGCGGTGTTGGATTAGCAGCTCCTCAAATCGATAAATCAATTCGTCTTTTCATTGTTGATGCTTCTCCATTTGCAGAGGACGAAGACGGTAATGAAGATCCAGATCCAAAGGCTGCTGGCTTAAAGGGATTTAAAAAGATTTTTATCAATCCTATCATCGAGGAAGAAACAGGTGAAGAATGGGCTTTTGCAGAAGGTTGTTTGAGTATTCCAAACATTCGCGAAGAAGTAATGCGAAAAGAAAAAATTAAAATCAGCTACTACGATGAAAATTGGGAGTTTCATGAAGAAGAATACGATGGTTTTGCCGCTCGCATCATTCAGCATGAATACGATCATATCGAGGGAATTCTATTCACAGATCACCTAAGTCCGTTAAAGAAAAGAATGCTGAAGAAAAAATTGGTGAATATCTCCAAGGGAGAAACAGACGTTAATTACAGAATGAAATTTCCTGCTCAGAAACGCAGAAGATAAAAATCAAAAAAACATAAAAATGACGGAAATGAAAAAGTGGAAATCTATTGTGTTATTATTCTTAATTGGATTGACTGTCCAAAGCTGTGGTGGCAATGAAGCTGAAAACGGAAATGAAAATCTTGAGGACAGCTTGTCCTTATCGATTGACACCGCAAAATTCATGGATGATTTATTGGCCATCAAGGATAAAATCGAAAAAGAAACAGACATTCCTAAAGAAAAGGACCTCAAGGAAGCCATTACAATGTTTCAAGATTTCGCTTCTGTCTTTCCAGAATCGCCTGAAGCACCAGATTACTTGCTGCGCGCTTCTGATATTTGTTTGACAACTCAGCAACATGAGAAAAGTGTCAAAATATTAAATCGGATCATCAAAGAATATCCAGCATACCCTCGAATGGAGGATGTAAAATACAACAAAGCAAGTCATTTGGATTTCGAATTGCGTGATACCACCGCTGCCAAAGAAGCTTATCAACAGTTTATTGAGGAGTATCCAAATTCTCCTTTGGTAAAAGATTGTGAATCTCGTATCACGAACATTCGTTATTCAGCAGAAGAATTGGCTGAAAAATTCATCAAGGAATTGGAAGAAAACGGCGGAGAAATCTTGCCTTAACTTTCACATCTTACCCCATGAATATATTCATCACCTACGATTACGAGCTATTCTTTGGGGAACCTACGGGTACGGTTGAAAACTGCATCATTAAACCAACAAATTTTCTCAGAGAAATCGCTAAACGAACGGGAGCACGTTTTGTCTTTTTCATAGATACGGGTTATCTCAAAAAACTCGATGAATACAAAGATCGGTTTCCGCTTGTAAAAAAAGAATACGACCTGGTATTTGAACAAATACAAGCACTCGTAGCTGAAGGTCACGATTGCCAATTGCACATACATCCGCATTGGGAAGACACGATCCATAACGGCAAGGCATGGGTGATGAATACGGACCGCTATAAATTGGATGATTTTTCAGATAAAGATATCCATCGAATCATAAATACTTATCGCGACACACTTCAAAATTGGACCGGCAAACGGGTTCATTCGTATCGTGCTGGAGGCTGGTGCCTACAACCTTTTAAACGCATCGAAGAGAGTTTTAAAGCTAATGATATAAAGATTGATTCTACCGTTTTTCCGGGAGGAATGTTCACAGCAGGTAATTATTATTACGACTTCAAAAACGCTCCTGATTTATCCAAATGGAAATTTCAGGATGAATTGTGCCATCCTGCTGATAATGGTGATTTTTGGGAATATCCTATTTCAAGCTACAACTATAACCCATTGTTCTTTTGGCGGCTTTTTATTTTAGGTCGATTAAAACCCGATCAGCATAAACCAATGGGGGATGGTTACCCTATGCCTTCACCTGGACTGCGAAAAAAAATGCTTACCAAAGGAATGCGATTATCTGCTGGAGTTGACGGATATTTTGTCACGAAGATGGATACCGTACTTAAACGCAATATCAAAAAAGGCTTTGAGGACACAGTATATATTGGCCATCCTAAAGCTTGCACCAAATTTGCGTTAAAAAAATTGGAGCAATTTATCGAACGTCACAAGAATAATAACAATTTTATTACGTTCTCGGATATTGTTGAAGGATGAAATTAATCAGCCGAGAAAATATCGACACCAAAAAATGGGACGAGCGGATCAAAACGAGCACTATTGAAAACATCTTCCAATACAGCTGGTACCTCGATCAATGCGCTGAAAATTGGTCAGCTATTGTTGAAGGAGATTATGAAACCATTCTCCCTGTACCATTCACAAAAAAATTAGGTATCAAACGTTTTTATCAAGCCCCGTTCACAAGAGAATACGAAATAATTGGCGATGGCTATTCATGGCAAAATGCACTGGAATTAATTAAAAATGAATTCGCTCATCTATCCTTTAGAACGTCCACTTCAGCTATTTTGAAAACTGAAACAAACCGTTTACACCAGTATCTGTATATGACTGGGGATTTCGAAAAGGATTTCAAAACCAATGCCAAGCGCTTAATCAAAAAAGGACAGAAAAATTATCAATTTGTTCAGGGGGATGAGCCTGCTTTATTGATTGAACTATTCGAAACTCATGTAGCCCACAAAATCGATTCGATCAAATCGAACGATCTCAAAACCCTTTCCAGCTTAATGAAGACCGCTATTAACAGAGGACAGGGAGAATTGATATTTGCTAGAGATAGCGAAGAAAACATCATTGCTGGAGGATTCTTTCTGAAAGACAAAAAAAGAATAACCCACTTAAAAGGTGCTTCAGAAGAAAATGCAAAGAAAACGGGTGTTATGTATGCCCTCTTCGATTTTGCGTTCCAACGTTTTGCACAAAATTTTAACACATTTGATTTCGGAGGTTCGGATATCGAAAACGTTGCAACCTTTTATCGAAAATTTGGTGCTTCGGATAGAAACTACTATCATTACGAACTTGACCAAACTCCGATTTGGTTTAAAACCTTAAAAAAATTGAAGAAATAAAGGAGCATGAAAAGAACTTTATTGATTATCGGAAGCTCCGGTGGAATCGGAAAAGCATTAGTCAATCATTTTAAGGGAAGTGATTTTAACCTCGCTTTGCATTATTTCAAAAATAAGCCCGAAACCAAGTCAGAGCAAATCAAAACCTATCAAGCTGATATTACAAAAGAATCAGAAGTTGAAGGTTTAATTCAGGAAGTTGTGAACGATTTTGGTCGAATTGACATGGTCGTTCATAATGCCGGTGTTTCTCGAAACGGAATGTCATGGAAATTGGATCAATCTGATTGGGACGAGACGATTGCTGTGAATCTCACAGGACCTTTTCTTGTAAGCAAACATATTATTCCAATAATGCATGAGCAAGCGTTTGGAAGGATCATTTTTATGTCCTCAGTAGTGGCGCAAACCGGATTTATTGGCACATCGGCTTATGCAGCATCAAAAGCCGGTTTATTAGGTTTGACAAAAACTTTAGCCAAAGAACTAGCACAGAAAAACATAACAGTAAATTCAATTGCGCTGGGCTATTTTAATACCGGCATGATACACGACGTTCCAGCAGAAATGCAAGAAGTGTTAAAAAGTAATATCCCTGTTGGAGATCTGGGTGACCCGTCACAATTAGCACATATATTGGATTCAATCTTTGCAGAAAAGGCAAGCTACTTAACGGGTCAGACGATCAATTTAAATGGAGGACTGTTTGTATCTTAACGATTGATTTTATCTAGTTTTATCAATATGATTACCGAAATCACAAAAAATAAGAGTATTGCTAATCAGTTCATGGCAGAATTGCGCAACAAAGATGTACAAGGTAATCGTATGCGTTTTCGAAAGAATATGGAACGACTCAGCCATATACTAGGTTATGAAATCAGTAAATCTTTGGTGTATCATAACAAATCTATTGAGACACCACTAGGAGTTGCCAACATGGCATTACCGCAAAAGGATATTGTTATTGCTTCAATTCTAAGGGCGGGGTTAACCATGCATCATGGAATGCTCGATATTTTTGATGGAGCAGAAAATGCTTTTGTTTCAGCCTACCGACAGGAGACAAATGACGGCACCATCAAGGTAAAAGTAGAATACAAAGCATGCCCCGAGTTAGAGGGCAAGACCCTCATCATTGCTGACCCAATGTTGGCAACGGGCCAATCCATGGAGTTGGTATTCCAGGCTTTACTCGAAAATGGAACACCAGAAAAACTCATTATCGCTTCAATTGTAGCAAGTCAACAGGCCATTGAACACATAGAAACCGTCCTCCCAGAAGGTACAGACATTTGGGTTGTCAGCATAGATCCTGAACTGAATCAAAAATCATACATTGTCCCTGGATTGGGTGACGCAGGTGATTTAGCTTATGGTGTTAAACGTTCAGAATGAATTGGAGCTTGATAATTTTCGCATTTGGTTTCGGAACGTTTAAATTCGTTTTTGTTCATTGGGGAGCATACGCTGCCTTTGGCGATCAAAGTGTTTCATCACTTTTTCAAATATTTATTAGCGCAACACTCGGCGCTTGGATCACCATGGCTGTTTTCTATTATCTCAGTGAGTATTTCATGGAAAGGGCGCATCGAAAAAAAATCGATAAAATGCGAAAAGCTCTAGAGGCCGGAATCGAAATCAAACAAAAAAAGAATTTCACCCGAATCAACAAGGCAATTGTTTGGATAAAAAACACCCTTGGCCTATACGGAGTTACTATCCTAGCTCCGCTATTTCTCTCCATTCCGATAGGCGCGATTGTTTGTGCCAAATTTTATGGCAGAAAAAAGAAAACATTTATACTGATGTTATTGTTTACTGGATTGTATAGCGCTATCATGTGTCTCTCAATATATTTCATAAAGTTTTAATACATGAAAAATCTCAAACACGTATTCTTTGATTTGGATCATACACTTTGGGATTTTGAAAAAAACTCCTCCGAAGCATTAATGGAATTATACCATGAGCTTCGATTGAGTGATGAGATTCATGATCCCAAACAGTTCATTGCTGTTTATCAAGAGATCAATGCAAAATATTGGCATTTATACAATCATGGCAAGGTTTCAAAAACAGAAGTACGAAATGGTCGATTTCTGGACACCCTGAACCTCTTTAAGGTAAGAAACAGTGAAAAAAAAGCAGTTGAATTAGGAAATGAATATGTCAAAAGAAGTCCGCACAAAAAGCATGTTTTCCCTCACGCCCATGAGACCTTGGCCTATCTTAACGATAAATATGCACTGCACATCATCACCAATGGTTTTTTGGAAGTACAACATACCAAGCTGAATAACTGCAATTTAAGCGATTATTTCGACCTCATTTTGTGTACAGAGGAAGTAGGTGTAAACAAACCGCACCCACTCGTTTTCGAGACGGCGTTGAAAAAAACAGATGCTTTTGCTGAAGAATCAGTAATGATTGGTGATAATCCAGAAACAGATATTAAAGGGGCAAAAAACTGCGGTTTACACACTATTTTATTCAATCCTGAAAATCGTGAACATGATGTGGAAACGGCTGAAATAAAGGCCTTGAATGAGCTCCTTGACTTGCTTTAGTGAGAAATATCACACAACAACCTTATTTAGAATCATTCTAAACTGTTATTTTGAAATAAAAAAGGTTTTAAATAAGCCAATCGATATTTAAATTTGTCACTTATTCTAACAAAATATCCATATAAGATATGTCAGGGACTATCAAGTTAAGGAAAGGACTGGATATAACATTGCAAGGTGAAGCTGAGAAGGTCAAAACGACTGCAGAAACTTCTGCATTTGCAATTAAGCCACCTGATTTCCATGGCCTCGTGCCAAAAATGACCGTTAAGGTTGGAGACAAAGTCAAAACCGGATCGGTTATCTTTTTTGATAAATACCAAGAAGAAATAAAATTTGTTTCGCCCGTTGCTGGGGAGGTTACAGATATTGTTCGCGGTGAAAAGCGTCGTATCCTCGAAGTCAGAATTAAAGCTGATGGAACGGATGCATCTGAGGAATTTGGGGCAAGTAATCCCGATTCTATGGATGCAGAAGGCGTGAAGAAAGCACTTTTAGACAATGGGCTATGGCCATTTATTAAAATGCGCCCAATAGATGTTGTTGCTAAGCCTTCTGATACACCAAAAGCAATCTTTGTTTCGGCATTTGATTCTGCTCCATTAGCACCGGATTACGATTATATCCTTCACGGTGAACAAGAAGCATTTCAAGCTGGGTTAACTGCTATTGCAAAACTAACGGAAGGCAAAGTGCATTTAACTAAACGTGCAAACGTTTCGCATGATGTAGCCATTACAGGTGCAACAGGTGTTCAGACTCATACAATCGCCGGAAAACACCCTGCAGGTAACGTGGGTACACAAATCCATCACATCGATCCAATTAATAAGGGAGAAATTGTTTGGACAGTGAACGCGCTGGACGTTGCAACAATCGGACGTTCATTATTAGCTGGTAAATTTGACCCTTCGCGAACGGTAGCTTTAACTGGCTCTGAAGTGAAGAAGACAAGCTACGTTAAGACACGTATTGGAGCTTCAATCGAAGCTATGGTTGACGGGCAAATTGCTTCAGACAATGTGCGTTACATTAGCGGAAATGTATTAACCGGTGACAAGATCGCCGCTGACGGCTATGTTGGATTCTATCACCATCAAGTTACTGTAATCCCTGAAGGAGATGAACCAGCTTTCCAGTTATCCGGAGGAGGATGGTTAGGACCGGGAACGAAAAAATTCTCAATTAACCGCTCATACTTCTCGTGGTTATCAACAAACAAGAAACGTGTATTAAATACAAACTTGAATGGTGAAGTACGTGCATTCGTAGTGACAGGTGAGATGGAAAAGGTGTTCCCTTTTGATATTTACCCTATGCAATTGATCAAATCGTGCATGTATGAAGATATCGATCTGATGGAGAACCTCGGAATTTACGAAGTAGCTCCAGATGATTTCGCGCTTTGCGAATTCGTATGTACATCGAAAATTAATATTCAGGATAAAATCCGTGAAGGTTTGGATTTGATCCAAAAGGAATGCATGTAATTTGAATTAAAAAATTAATCATAAGAATGAAGTCTTTGGAAAAATTCATGCGCAAATTAGAGCCTACTCACGAGAGTAAGTGGGCAAAATTCCACCCAGTTTGGGATGCGCTATATACATTTGCCTTCACACCAGGTGAGACCACTTCAAAAGGTGCTCACATTCGTGATGGTATTGACTTGAAAAGAACCATGTTCATGGTGATCGTTGCTTTGATTCCATGTTTAATCTTCGGAATCATTAACACTGGGCACTGGCATTATTATGCACTTGGTGAAACTAGCAAGTTTGATTTTACACACATGATGGGTGCTAAGGCGCTTTATGGTGCTATTAAAGTCTTGCCTATTGTTGTTGTTTCATATGCAGCTGGTTTGGGTGTGGAGTTTATTTTCTGTATCAAAAATCAACACGCGATTCAAGAAGGTTTCTTGGTATCTGGTATGTTGATTCCACTTATTGTTCCTGCTGATATTCCTCTATGGATGGTAGCAGTTGCAACAATCTTCGCTGTTGTTTTAGGTAAAGAGGTTTTTGGTGGAACAGGGATGAATATCGTAAACATTGCCTTGACAGCCAGAGCATTCTTATTCTTTGGATATCCAACAATGATGTCAGGAGACAAAGTTTGGATGTCTGGAGTAGGAGAAATGGGAGCTCTGCCTGATGGTATTTCAGGAGCGACGCAGCTTGGTCAACTAGCTACTTTTAATGGTCCCGCAGAAGACTGGGCATATCAAGGCGGTTTGTCCGCCTTTGAATCGGCTTGGCCAATCTGGGAATCTTTCGTAGGTATCATACCGGGATCAATTGGAGAAACTTCAGTTATCGCTATCCTAATCGGTGCTGCTTTATTATTGTACACAGGCATTGGAAGTTGGAAAATCATGGTAAGTTTTGTACTTGGTGGTTTGGCTGTCGGGTATCTAGCACAATGGGGCGCTGCTACTCCTTACATGGAATTAGATCCAATCAATCATTTAGTAATTGGAGGATTTATGTTCGGAGCCGTCTTTATGATAACCGATCCGGTGACCGCAGCACAGACCAGTACCGGAAAGTACATTTATGGTTTCCTCGGTGGCGCACTCTCAATTACCATCCGTGTTTTCAACGGTGCATATCCTGAGGGTGTAATGATGGCTATCTTATTCATGAATGTGATGGCTCCAATGATTGACCACTACGTCATTCAGGCAAATATTAAACGAAGATTAAAACGACTTAAAACCGCATAATCATGGCGATAAATAAAGACAGTAACGGTTACACCTTCATGTTTGCGATCTTGCTTGTAGTGGTCGTTGGTTCTGGTCTAGCTGCTGTTTCAATGGGATTGAAAGAGAGACAAGACAAGAATACTGAGGTGAAGAAAAAAATGGATATCCTGAATGCGTTGAAAATTAAGGAGATCAAGAATGGAGATACACTTGATGTTTCGCGTATGAACGCAGAAGGATTGTATGATCAATATATCTTAACTGATGAATGCTTAGTCTTAGGTGCAGAAGGAAATATCCTTGACGGAGAGTTAGCCTTTGATATTGATATCAAGAAACAGTATAGAGATAAAACGATCGAACAAAAAGATCGAAAATATCCATTGTATGTAGCTTCTTTGAATGGAACCAAAAAGTACGTTATTCCTGTTGTAGGAAGTGGACTCTGGGGACCTATTTGGGGATACTTAGCAATCGATGAAGACAAGCAATCAATCTTCGGAGCTACATTCGATCACAAGACTGAAACTCCAGGGTTAGGTGCTGAAATCAAGCAACCATTCTTCTATGAGCAATATGAATCTGAAGTAATTTCTGTAGAAGGAAGTTATAAAAAGATCAAAGTTGTAAAAGATGGATCTGGAGGAGACATGCACAAAGTGGATGGAATCACAGGAGGTACAATTACTTCTAAAGGCGTTGAAGAAATGGTAGACCGCACTTTACAGGTTTACGTGAAATACTTTAATAAATAACAACTGGTTGAGATGAGTGAAAAAATTAAAGCACCAAAAGAGCCTTTGTTTTCAAAGAAAAACAAGAGGCTGATCACAGAGCCGTTGGATGACAATAACCCGGTAACGTTACAGGTATTAGGTATCTGTTCTGCGTTAGCGATTACTGTTTCGATTGAGCAGGCTTTGGTAATGACTGGATCCGTATTCTTTGTATTGGGTCTAGGTAACGTGATCATTTCATTACTTCGCAACCTAATTCCTTCTCGAATTCGAATCATCGTTCAGTTGGTAGTTGTTGCAGCATTAGTAATTATTGTAAATGAGGTACTAAAAGCTTTCTTACCTGATATGGCAGAGAAACTTTCGGTATTCGTTGGATTGATCATTACCAACTGTATCATCATGGGTCGTTTTGAGGCCTTTGCAATGGCGAATAAACCTTGGCCTTCATTCTTGGATGCTGTTGGTAACACATTAGGATACGGTTGGGTACTAGTTGTTGTATCAGTTATCCGTGAGATCTTTGGTTCAGGTAAATTCTTCGGAGTTGAATTATTTGGAGATCGTATTGGCGGAACGGGATTATACAAATACGGGTACATGGACAATAACTTTATTATCCTTGCCCCATTTGCCTTGTTCGCAGTGGCAATTGTAATTTGGGTACAACGTAATAGAAATAAGGCATTAATTGAAGATCATTAATAAGAACACGTCATGCAAGATTATTTAAATATTATCCTAAAAGGAATCTTTATTGAGAACATGATTTTTGCCTATTTCTTAGGTATGTGTTCTTATCTAGCAGTATCAAAAACGGTTAAAACGGCCGTTGGTTTAGGAGCTGCTGTAATTTTCGTACTCGGGGTTACCGTTCCGGTAAACTGGTTATTGGAAAATTATGTTTTACAAGCCGGAGCTTTATCATGGTTAGGCGATGAATACGCAACGATGGATTTAAGCTTCCTATCATTTATTATGTTTATTGCTGTAATTGCTTCGATCGTACAGTTAGTAGAGATGTTGGTTGAGAAATTTGCTCCTGCACTGTATGGTGCATTGGGTATCTTCCTTCCATTGATCGCTGTAAACTGTTCTATCCTTGGTGGTGCATTATTCATGCAAGAACGTCAGTATTCAACAATCGGAGAGGCAACAGCTTTTGGAATTGGTTCAGGAATTGGATGGTTCTTAGCGATCGTAGCTATTGCGGCTATTCGTGAGAAGATTAAGTATTCGAATGTACCTGCTCCAATGAGAGGATTAGGAATTACATTCGTTATCACTGGTTTAATGGGTATCGCTTTCATGAGCTTTAGTGGAATCAACTTGGAATCTGAAGAAGATGCGAAGACTGATCAAACTGTTCAGGTCGACACAGCAACTGATAATGCAGCAGGACAATAAACCAATTAAAAATAATATAATAGAGTAGAATGGGACAGGTTATATTAATTACGGTTATCGTTTTTACAGCAATCATTTTATTGCTGGTAAGTTTATTGCTCTACGTAAAAGCGAAGATTTCACCAGCAGGTAAAATCAAAATCACAATCAACGGAGAACATGAATTAGAAGTTGACGGTGGAGGAACGCTTTTGAGCACATTAGGTTCAAACGGAATCTTCTTACCTTCTGCATGTGGTGGTGGAGGTACATGTGTACAGTGCACATGTCAAGTACTTTCTGGAGGAGGAAACATCCTTCCAACAGAAGAACCACATTTCTCACGTAAAGAGATTGCAGACAACTGGCGTTTAGGTTGCCAGGTGAAAGTAAAAGAAGACATGGAAATCCATGTTGAGGAAGAAGTAATGGGAATTAAAGAGTGGGAAGCAGAAGTTGTTTCCAACTACAACGTTGCTACCTATATTAAAGAATTCATCGTTGAGATTCCAGAAGATATGGATTACAAAGCGGGTGGTTACATTCAGATTAAGATCCCACCATGCGAAGTAAAATATTCTGAGATGGATGTAACGGCACATCCGTTAGATCACCCGGGTGAACCAGATAAATTTGTCAAGGATTGGGCTGAAGGTCCTTATGCTATTCGCGACTTAGTTATGAAGAATGACGAAGAAGTGGTTAGAGCATACTCAATGGCCTCTTACCCTGCTGAAGGTCGTCGCATCATGTTAAATGTGCGTGTTGCTACTCCTCCATTCGATCGTAAGACTGGAACTTGGATGAACGTAAATCCAGGTATTGCTTCATCGTATATCTTCAACTTAAAAGAAGGTGATAAAGCGATCATCTCTGGACCTTATGGAGAATTCTTCATCAACCACTCAGATGCGGAAATGTTATATGTCGGTGGTGGAGCTGGTATGGCACCAATGCGTTCTCACTTATACCACTTGTTTAAAACGTTAGAAACGGATCGTAAAGTAACGTATTGGTATGGTGGACGTTCGAAAGCCGAATTATTCTACATCCACTACTTTAGAGAACTAGAAGAGAAGTTTCCTAACTTTAAATTCTACATGGTACTTTCTGATGCTAAGCCAGAAGATAACTGGACAGTAAAGAAAAATATCCATGATGAAGAACCGGATGGGTTTGTTGGTTTCGTTCATCAAGCAGTAATTGATCAATATTTATCGCACCACGAGGCGCCTGAAGATATTGAATTCTACTTTTGTGGACCGCCATTGATGAACCAAGCAGTTGAAAAAATGTGTGATGATTGGGGTGTTCCACCTGAGAATGTTCGTTTCGACGACTTCGGTGGATAGTCAAATAATCATTACAAGAAATAAACAAAACCCGGTGCTTTTTAAAGTGACCGGGTTTTTTATGCTTGATTTTATGGAGACCTCATGACAGTAAACAAAAATAAAACATACTTTGACCAAGGTAAAACAATTCCTCCTTCTGGCCGCGGCGGTGGATACCTTTTAATTTTTATTGGACTTTTGCCGGCTTATATCATATATGATAAGTCTGGCGGCTTAACGTTTGACCACCTATATTGTCTTCCTACAGTTATAATTGGTATGTGGATGAACTTGGCAACTACACAAATTTATTTTGACCATGTAGATGATGGGTACTTCGTGCATCGTTTTGGCGTATTTCCATTAAAATTTGCGCGTAAAACAAGATTTGAAAATTATGATGCTGCAATTTTAAAGCCAGCCCGACAACGGTATCGTGTTGCCCAAGGAGTACCAATGGGTGGCGCAATAGGTGATCCTGAATATACCGAATCCAATTTTGGATTGTACTTTAAACGGAAAGGTAAATTTGAGGAAGAATTGATTCTCAAAGGCGACGGAAAAGAAGTCATTGACATTGCAAAGAAATATTTGGTTAAAACCGATTTGCGCATTTTTATGGGTGTTGTTAAAAAAGGTTTTGAAGTAAACTGGGAGGCTCAGGAATGATTGGACTACTCATTACACTAATCATAATTACGATTGCATTGCGGGTAATATTTAACCTGAAAATACACAATAAAATTCACTACAAAGATCCAATTAAACCAATTTCTCGGCCAGTAGGAATATTCAATAGCATCAAGGAGATCCGAGAAAAAGACGCTTCTGATATTCACGCAATGTATTGTTTCGTTGTCATGTTCTGGCTAAAATACCCCAAAGACAAAGTGGGCCGAAAAATGGCAAATGCTGTATGGATATTTAGCCTTTCGCATATTATCATTATCTTTTTACTCATTCACCTACATTCTATAGGTTATAGAATCTAAACATCAACACTATGAAACTAGGAGCCTTCTCCATTAGCCTTGCCGTAAAAGACCTTTCTAAATCAAAAGAATTTATACGAGCATATAGGCTTCACGCAATTTGGCGGTGATGGTAAACACTATTTAATCATGAAAAATGGAAATGCATTGATTGGCCTTTTTGAGGGGATGTTTGAGCAAAACATTATTACCTTTAATCCCGGTTGGAACGAAAATGCCGAAACGCTTCGTTCATTTGATGATGTGCGCGAAATTCGACGCCAGCTAAAAGCAAAAGGAATGAACTTAGAACGAGAAGCTGATGATTCAACAACGGGCCCGGCAAGTATCGTTTTAATAGATCCAGATGGTAACCCAGTACTTATCGATCAGCACGTCTAATTAATATGCGAAAAGATGACTAAAGATGTCAATGAGATAAAAGCCACCTTGGTATCACTGCTCAAAAACCATGCGGGTAGTTTTAAGACTACGGCAGATAACGGTGAAAAATTTGAAGTATGCGGCACCATTCCGACCATGCAAGGAAAACAAAAGGTAGATGGTATATATTTCGCCAGCGTTGTTCCGAAACCGAAAGATGTGCGATTATACTTTTTTCCGGTATACACGCACAAAGAAGAAGTTGGCGATTTATCCGAAAACCTTCAAAAAGCATTAAAAGGCAAGTCTTGCTTTCACATCAAATACATGGATGAAGACCGAGAAAAAGACCTCAAGAATCTCATTGACCGATCAGTGGAGGTCTATCGAAAAGCAGGACTTTTGAAGTAATTAAGTGTAAAACAAAAGATTTGAACGACTTAAATATTTAACCATGAAACGTAACATATTCTTATTGTCTGTATTGTTCTTAATCAGCTGCGGAAATGCCAAGGAAATCGTAGAAGAAGAAAAATCCAAACAGCAAACATGGCCAATATTGAATGACAATACCTTTGATCTTAAAGCGGTTTCAAAGGATAAAACTTATGGTTATACAGAAAAAAATCCGATCATGGTTGGTGGCGTGCCGGATAGTGAGGGCCCGCTAAATGAACGTAGGTTCTTGAATGCATTAGCTGGCCCAAATGGAGAATATATTACTTATGAGCGCACGGGCAGTTGTTGTCAATTCAAAACAGACAATAGTTTTATGGGGGCAGGTCTATTAGACATGTATGAGATAACCTGGAAAAACCAAAAAGAATCAGTGACGCTTTATTTAAACATGTATGATGCTGGTGAACTAAAAGCTCCTATGGGTTTTACGATTGCTAAAAAATAAATCGTTCAGTCATAAAGAGATTGCTCCTATTTATTTTATTATTCGGAATCGTGTAGAGTGGTCATGCGCAAGACAATATCAAGACACAAAAAACACTCGCAGATGCCATTGCCGTCAAAAATATGCTTGATGTTTTAACACTTAATGGCGATAATCCTGCAATAAAACCTATGCCGAAAAGATTGGTCAAGATTTTGAAAAATTAAGTCAACTTAAAACAGGATTTCTTCACTATTCCTTGCCTATAACATTAATGTTAGATGACAAAAACAAGGACGCTGTATTGGAGATTGAAAAGGATATCATTGCAACACTCAATGAGGTAAGGACCATGGTAGATTTGGCAAAAAATCAGTTTGAAATCGATAAGTATCCGGTTGTACAAACCTTACTATCTAATCATCCCGGTGATTATTATACAGCCATCAACCCTAGTTATTCGTATAATTTAAACAATCACCCCTTGCGGTCTAAAATTGAAGAAATTTGTTTGCAAGATTATTCCTTCAAAGAAATGGCGTCAGGAGATACAGCTTTGTGGAACATGGGCATTCACTGCAGTCAGCTCAAACGTGTTTATTTATTCGGTTGTGTATTAACCGCTGCAGATGTCGAGAAGATCAATTTTAATGCCATTGACGGTTTAACAATGTTAGATTTAAGCGAGAATCAAATCACAAAACTCCCAGACGATTTTAACGCAAATAACAGTTTGGTCTATCTCAGTCTTAGACGAAATAAGTTGGTGAATTTAGGGTCATCCTATCACACTTGGACAAACCTTCGCTATTTGAATCTAAAAGGTAACGATATCCCGAATACAATCATTCAAGAAATTCAAAAAGCTTTACCAAAGCTAAAGATAGTTTACTAGTTGATCGATTTTGTGGAGTTATTCTAACCGTTTGTCGAAAGATTCAAAATATGCGTCGATTTATAGGATGACTGAAGCATCCTCAGTCTATGTTGTTCCGTTTTTTATATAGAGATTGCAACCAACTTTCTCTACCAATTAAACGCGTAAAACAAAGATCCTGTCGACTGGTCATAACTCGACAGGGTTTTTTGTTAAGTAAAATGCTTTCGGAATTCTTATCGTAGGATCGCAATTTCAGGAACGGTAACTATCGATTTATTCTCCGTAACCTCAACCTCCATAGAGATTATGTTCGTGGCATCAATTACTGTTGTGTCTTTCGAAATAGCGTAGACCATATAAGTTCCTTTGGTCAAATTTGTAAACTCATACTCCCCTGCTCCACCAGTTCGTACAACATCACCATACACAGTCTTATCACCGTATTGAATATAAACTTTTTCATCAACCGCCGGAGTATACTTGCCCAATTCACTCGCTTGACCTTGATTGTCCACATTCAGTTCAAAAGGAGTAGTTACATTATCTGCATCAGGGGTATATCCTGCTTGTGTATTTGTAATAGTCAGAATGTCTCCAGATCGTACAATCGAAAAATGGTCTGCTGCTCCTGCCACCAAAGCATCCTCTGTAGCACTGGCAATCTCAACATTAGAATCAGAGTATTGAAATGAAACCGCTATACCTGTTCTGCCTTCTAACCCAGGATCTGCTGACGAAACCCAGTCAGGGTTGTCATAGTAGATGTAAAATTGAGAATATCCCTCAGGTGTATTTAGAATCCAATAATCCCCGTGCTCTATTTCTAAACCTGGCGTGAAGTATACCTCTGTTACTTCGTAATCACCATTTTCATGGTCAGATACAACTACTGTTCCTTGCAAAATAGAAGTACCTCCAGGCCCTGTATCTTTGTTACATGCCAATAAAGCGCTTGACATGATTGCAGCTAATAATATTCTTTTCATCTTAGTTTCTTAGTAGTTTTTTAGTTGCTTTTAATTCACCATCCTCATAAATCTTAACCAAATAAAACCCTTCTGCCAAATCAGACACATCGATTTGTGGAATTGATTCATAGGATACATTTTCATTAATTAAAATTTGGCCGGTTTGACTCGTCACCTGAACATTTATGTTAGCTACTGGTCGGTTAAATTGCAAATAGAACTTTTCATTAGTTGGGTTTGGAAACAATGTTAGCTCCAACGAATTTTCCTCGCCTACCGCCAAATCCTCACATGAACCAAACATGTTGTCATCCATCCATTCTAAACGAGCAATGGCCCATTCACGTAAATAATCCATTTCTTGTGCATACGTATCACCCACAAAGTTATTTGGCCAGACATAAGTACCCAATATTTGCCAACGTTGGAAATTTCTTTCTGCCGGTTCTTCCAGTAGGACTTCCATCTCATCAATAAAAGCCAATATTGAATCAGTATGCAAGGTCGACATTCTCAACTCTTGCCAACGGCAATTCAATGCATGTGTGTAGTTTTCATCTTCTACAAAACGGTTCCACCAAAATGGATTATTCAATGCACCACCGCCACCACAAACGTCATTAAAGTATATCTCCCAGCCTGAAGTCCATCCACCTTGACAATAATTGGCATTACCCCAAGCTAAATTAAAATCCCACAACGGACCCGCTGTTAATTTACCACCTTCGCTTAAGCGATGCTTATGTAAAAAAGTACTAATGCGATATCCGTCAACGTTTTTACTGATCTCGTTCACGATCATAAAATCGATAAATGATTTCAAATCAATATAAGGCAAATAGCCTTCCTCGGGATCGTCAAAATCAGGTCCGTCCAATGCCGTTTCAAAAGCAGTAACGTATGATTCAATATAGTCCAATTGGATCGGATTGATTTCTTCTATTTCAGGATCGTGAAGCTGATAATGAACAGGTCCCCAAGCAGGTGGTGCTTGCAAAAAAGGTGATGTCCACGCAATGATACCACCTCCTGTTGTTTTATCAATTTTAATCACATAACCTCCAGTTAAATCATTGCCTTCTGTTTCATCATATTCCAATTCATCGACCGCAACACGACCCGGGTTTTGTTTGATGCGTTCCATAAAGACATATACACCTTGATATTGACCATTAATCACCAATTCTACTAATTGTGTTCTTGGCGCATACTCGCCCATTTCATTTCCTAATTTATAGGTCAACACATTCCTGATTAAAGATTTATCAGAATAAGGTGCATAAAGGATCCAATCGTTATCTACCGGCCAATCAAATATGGATACGTTATAATTTGTTGAATCTGGCCCTCTCGTCTCCAAACCGAAAGATTTTTTTGGGAATGTTCCAGAGGAAGATCCACGTATTTCAATACCGATGTGACCATAAAAATCGTTGAATTCATCTGATATTGAGTTCATGCCGTCCTCATTATTAATGATACCCATTATTGCTTCAATTTTTGGATCATCGACGATTGAAGCCCCCCCTGTTTCGAGCACAACAATTGGCAAATTCGATTCAGTTAAGACTACTGGCGGCACAAACCATCCAGGCGTAGGGCCATAATCTGAAGAAGCATCCGTAATACCAAAACTAAAATAAACACGAGAAGTCATGTCACTTGATGTCCATGACTCATTATGAGACTGGACACATAAAACATTCATACCTTCATTCAGGTGCTCTTCTAGAAATGCGGCCGTAATTCCATATTGGGCTGGATAGACGCCGTCATAGATCGTCGCCTCGTGCAAACCTGCTGCATATTGGTTGTAATCAGGTTGCCCTTCACCCGTCATTAGCTCACGTGTAATTTCTACGCCGTTTAGGTAAGCAACGAAAGCATCATCGTAATCAATGGTTAATGCGGCAGCTGCAATCACCGATTTATCGGTCACATCAAATTCAATCCGCTGATACATAGAAACGGTTCCGGGTGGAACAACAGTGTTATCGTCACCGTCACCATAGCCAAAACCGCCTGGACCTGTTGCCCAATCTCCAGCGTCAAAATCGAGTGTGTTCCATGCTTCATCTACAGGTGAATCGGGTACCAAATAAGACCATGTGTTGTATTCGTAAACAGCGGTTTCCCAGTGATCGATTTGACCATAAGAAAATGATGCAAATAACAAAGTAAGTAGGGGGATACACCATTTTAGAGGTGTTATGTTCAGAATGTTGGTTAGCATTTTATTAATATTTCTTTAACAATATAGTAACATTTGATGGGATTTTAAATATACGTTTCGAATTGACTTTCGGTATCTTTAACCTATGACAGCATCCATTCTTCTCACATACAGTCATTATATCTGTTTTATTATTCTTGTAGCTGCTGTATTTGCTGAACAATTTTTTGTACAACAGAAAATGACAAGATCAGACTTGAATAAACTTGTGGCAATTGATGGTATTTATGGGTTGTCTTCCATTTTTGTTGTAAAAACCGGATTGCTGCGTGTATTCTTTTATGCAAAAGGGCCTGATTATTATTTTTCGAATCATATTTTTATTCTGAAATTCTCTCTTTTTATTGTACTTGGATTGTTATCTGTTTTACCAACCGTTGTTTTTCTAAAAGCACGAAAGAAGGTCAAAAAAGAAGACTTATCAGAAATTGAATTGCCTAATTATCGTTTAATTATTTGGAGTGTTCGGCTCGAATTCTTCCTGTTATTGATCATACCTTTATTGGCTGTTTTGATGGCAAACGGTATTAATCTTTGATAGTCAATGCAACGAAAATATCTTTAATGGCGTCTTGCATGAAACAAAACCATGCGTCATTTATTGCTGATTTTATCCGTCATTTTCTCTGGCTATTATGGCATCACTCAATGTGAAGATTTTAATGTCGACACCCTTGTTTATCACCCAACATGCCATGGTTTTTCAGATGGAGCAATTGATTTGTTGATAACCGGCGCCGCTGCTCCAGTGACTGCAGAAATTACTGATAGTGACGGAACCTTGTTAAATGCCGACGGAACAGGAACAATATTCATACTTTCAGGTAATCAATGGTATTATATCTGGGTGATGGACGCGGATGGCTGCTTTTACGAAGACTCGGTCTTCTTAATTGATCCTTTACCAATGGAGGTTGATATTGAAATTGTTCCGCCTTCTTCACCTGATGTTTGTGATGGTGATATTTATATTAATGAAGTATTAAACACATGTAACGACGAAGGCTACACCTGCATCTGGCTGCCCGACCCAGGCACAGAAGGTTGTAATTTAATCGATGTTTGTCCTGATAATTACACACTTTACATTAATGATGCCTGCGGATGTTCAAGTGTTACTGAAGATATATTTTTACCAGGTTCATTAACGGGAATTCAGGAGGATGAATTATTAGAAATAGAACTAAAGTATCTCTCCAAAGGACTAGCTCAATTGAAAGAAGCTTTAGCGGAAAAAATCACTATCGAATGGTACACTTTAACAGGTCAATTGCAAAGAATTGAATGCACAAATTCAGGTGAAAATATTGTCAATATTCCTATTACTTCTGGATTATACTTTTATCGGGTGCTTGATGAAGTAGGACATAATATCGGCGGCGGGAGATTAATGATACCCTAAGTTATTTATTTTCATCCAGATGCCATTCCGTTTCGGCAATTTGAGCGACAATTACCAGTTTGTTTTTAAAGGTCCAAGCAGCAATCGTTGGTCCATTCTTTTGTGGCAACATCCATTCGGTATTATTCTCGTGATTGGGCTCCCCAAATAATGATTTAGCGGCTTCATCTCTAACTTTTTCATCCTTGTAATTTAAAATGATCTCATACAATGGTTCATTGTTGTCTGCATCAAAATAATAGACGAGAAATTCAACGGGCGAATTCTTTAGATACTCTATATAAACATGCCTAAAATCGAACCCATCATTTTCTTTAGATACATCATCCTTCTTGAACTTCAAAAAGCTTTCTTTGCTCATTCCAAATTCGATCCTTTTATCTACCTCATTCGGTAAAAAACGATCTGTAGCACAGCCAAAAAGCACAAGCAGTGTCAAGCATGCCAGGATATAATTTTTCATGGTTTTAATTGTTTTCATTATTCAATGGATTGATTATTCTGGTTCTTTAATGACTCCTCTAATTTTTGTCCTCCTTTTATACCGAAATCCAACGTTCGAATCGGAAATGGAATCACAATATCATTTTCATCAAATGCTTTTTTAACTTCCTTAATCCCGGCGCTTACGCCTCGCAGATATTGCATATAATCATCGTAAGGTACCCAATACATTACCTGAAAGTCAATCGAACTCTCGCCAAATCCGGTGTAAATAAATTCCACTTCGGTCCCTTCTATAATAATAGGTAATTTACGAATTGCTTCTACCGTTATTTTCTCTACGCGTTCTATATCTTCACCATAAGAAACACCAACCTTCAACTCTATTCTTCGGGTTTTGGTTTCGTAAAAGTTCATCAGTGGATTTTCAAACAAAATACGATTTGGAATTCTGACCTCATTCCCATCCAAGGTCTCCATTAAGGTGCTTCTCAATTGAATGTCTTTCACCGTTCCCATGTGATCATTCACTTTTATCACATCCCCTATTTCGAATGGATTTTTGGAAGCCATATAAAAACCTGAGATCAGATTTGCTGCCAGATCTTGAAATGCGAAACTCAAAGCTAGGCCAATGATCCCTGCACCTGCCAAAACAGAGGTTACAGTCTTATCTAGCCCCATTATTGAGAGCGAAATCATGAGTCCCGTAATTATAAGCGCCACATGCGTTAACTGACCTAATACACGAGACAACTCAGTATTCTTATAGGTCTTATCTAAGACTCGAACCATTCCCTTTTTAGAAAATCGAGCTATAAAAACAAATGCAATGAGGACTATTATTGACAAAGCCAAATTGGGAAGCATGTCAATGATTTGCTCTAGCCACCTTAAAACTTTTCCTGTTATTGCTTCAACCATTTTTGTCATGTCCTATGCATTTTTTGGCCTACCATAAATATAATAACCTAATCTATTTCCATTGGGTTTTAATGCGCTTTTAATTGTCCATTGATATCCAACACCATTTTCTTCTAATCTATTTTTATTCAGCAGGAAACGTAAATCATCGAAGGTATACATTCTTACCAATGAAGCTTGTCCATCCCATGCGTAACAAATGGGAATGACCGGAATCAAATAAGTAAACACAATTTGTTGCCAAGTCATTGGACGCACAAAAGGTGTCATAAACAGAACCATTAACATGATAATGACAAGTGAAATCGGCAAAAACAACCACCACAAAACCAATGGAATATTATTCTGACCCATTTCATAGATCAGAATCGGTTGTTTAGCATCGGAGGCACTTTTTAAAATTGATCCTGGAATCTCCGGTGGCATGTGATGAAAACTATTCATCATGGTTTTGAGTCCCTTTGGCGCTTGTTCCAAATTACAAGCATTAAAGGATTCGGCTTGATAGGCCATGTTTTCAGTTTGATCATACTGCAAAACAATTTGAGGGTTGGGATGTAAATCGGTGAGCAATAACTTAACCTTATTCTCTTTCTTGTCGTTGATCGAACGCAAAACAGCTGGCATGATGCCACCCGAACCTGAACCCATATCAACAATTTTATCCTCGTCTAAATCTCCGAGGATCGGTTCGACAATCGACTCCACTACTTCCTGGGTTCCGGTCATTTTATGAAAAACAACAATTAAATTGGTCATGGCTGACCGAATACTTCTCGGAAACCAGTTGAAGTCTTCGAACTCGAATAATTGGATGCGTTTCATGGCTTAAAAGATTAATCACTCACGGTGTACCGAAACGATTCAATATAAAACGGTGGGTTATCCAGTCCCTCGTCGTCCGATGAAAAGATTATATCTCCAATAAAATCACTGTATGATTCGGTATCAGCCTCATAATCCATAGCAAAACAAACCGCAAACGGACAATCTTTGTATTTACCCTCAGAACGAAGGATGCCTCCTCCAAAGTCCCAACCGAAACCGCTAAATTCAAAAGCAGCTTCATTCCATTCCCTGAACTCCGAAAACGACATGCCTAACTTGACGCCCGTGTTGCAAGCCAAGTCTTGTTTACCAATTTCCTCAAATTTTTCGTCGTACTGGTGATAATAAACTTCGATATCACCCAGTTCTTCTGGATTGCTTTCTTACCAAACGTAAGTGACAATATGTACTGCCTCTGTGTTGGTCAACTTCGATATTTGCCTTTCTTCAGTACCCTCGTTATAACAAACGGTTTTATGCTCTAATTGATCCCCAAATAAACTATCCAATTCAGACTTACGGGTAATTGCCATATAATCCTCAAAATATTCAAATACACGTTCTTCTACTTCAAGGATAGTATCAACAACAATTGAGTCGACACTGCTTGTCGTGCTATCCGCCTCAATGGTAGTTGTCTCGGTCGAATGTGTCTCGTCTCCGGAGCAAGCGGTGATGAAAATAAGCAATAAAAAAGCTGGCAAAACTAAGCGCATAACCTTCGGTTTAAATGGTTCGTATATTTCCTCTAAAATAACCGCTTTTTTAAGAAAATGGAGGTTTAAAATCTTAAATTTGTAGCATGTCATCATTCAAATCAATTGGGATTCATAAGGATTTAGTGAAGGGGTTGGATAAACTCAATATCAAAGAACCTACCCTTATTCAAGAAAAAGCTATTCCGATCTTATTGAATGGACCTGTTGATTTTATCGGACAAGCCGCAACCGGCACGGGAAAAACAGCGGCATACGGATTGCCATTATTACAGAGCATTGACTCACAATCAAAGCAGATTCAAGGATTGATTTTATGTCCCACGAGAGAGTTAGGTCAGCAGATTGCAGACCAGCTGTTTAAATTCACACGATATACGGACAAGATCTTTACAGAATGTGTATACGGTGGCGCTCAAATAGGTCCTCAGATCAAAGCTTTAAAACGACCCACGCACATCTTGGTTGCAACGCCAGGCCGTTTAATCGAATTGGTACAGAAAAATGCCGTTGATTTAACTTGGGTAAAAACAGTGATTCTGGATGAGGCAGATGAGATGCTGAGTCTTGGTTTTAGAGATGATTTGGATACGATCTTAAGTATGATCGCTCGTGTTGAAAATAAGTGGCTTTTTTCAGCGACATTGCCAGAAGCTGTTCACCAAATCATTAATAAACACCTCTCTTCTGGCGCAGAGCAAGTGCGTGTCAATAAGAAAAGTGGTATCAACAAAAAAGTTGAACATCAATTTGTGGTCTGCGATGAACGCGAAAAACCTTTTGTTTTGCAATCCTTCTTAAAATCGAAACGGAAGCAACAAGGATTAATATTTTGCAAAACAAAAGCTACTGCCAAACAGGTATTAGCCCAGCTTGAAAAAGCTCAATTTGCTGTTGCAGGAATTCACGGCGACCTTTTACAGAAAGATCGTGAAAAAGCCTTGCGTTTATTTAAGAAAGGAAACACTGATGTCCTCGTGGCAACCGATATTGCTGCAAGAGGAATTCACGTGGACAATCTGAAGTATGTGGTTCATTATGAATTGCCAGCGCAGGACGATTATTACGTCCACCGCAGCGGTCGAACGGGTAGAGGCGGTCAGGAAGGGGTTTCTTTGGCTTTGTGTACGTCAAAAGAATTACGTCAATTGCGATTTCTTGAGAAGAAAATGGGGATTAGTCTGCGTCAAATTAGACGCGTAAAATAAACACCTACCAATCTAAAAAGTACGGATCATACATCTTGTCCGCATTAAAGGCGATTGGCAAAATATGACCTTGCCCTTCTAACTTAATTAGTTTGATTTGCGCTACGATCTTCTTTAGTTCTTTGTGGGTCAGTTTTACGTCTTTTATCCAAGTTTTTGCATCGAGCTCACCATAACATAACACCACTTTTAAATGCCACCAATCTGCGTTAGGCATAATTGATGTTGTGATCTTGCCAGGAGCTGTAATAATTCCTTCAAAACGATCAGGATCAACGCTGACAAATTGAAAAGCAGCATCACCGCCATTGGAAGTTCCGGCAATTAGCCATTTCTCGTCTAATCGAAAATGTTCATTGATGGCAGAGAGCATATTTTCAATACGTTCCTGAGGATAATCTGCAAATTGAATGGTATCTCGCTCCACTACCGGTAAAATGGTCATGTAATCATTAAAATAACCACTTCTAAACCAGGCAGCGTAACAGTAGTTGACAATCTTCATTGTTTGGCGTCCACCTGACAATCCCAGAAGACACTTGTACGACGCGTTCTTGTCAAAATTATCCGGATATGCCACTCTTAACGTAATCGTATCAAGCTCCGTTTCGATAACAACCGTTTCCAACTCATTCAAAATCTCCTCATCCACGGTTAAGTCTTGACTGAAGCCAAACAAAGCAAGCGGGAGCATAATTAGGAGTAGAAAACTTCTCATTCTTAATCAATTTAATAATCGAAAATAGAAAAAAAATGGCAGATGGTCTTCTTAAGGTACAAATGACTAATTCACACGCTGAATTTTGACGGTCTCCATTTGTGATTCTGATATGACACGAACAAAATACATACCAGATGGTAAATGGGCTAGCTCTAAAGGAAATCGTCTCCTTCCCTCCTCTAAAAATCCAGAAAATCGATCATCAATAACACTGCCCGACATGTCAAAAATTTGAATTTCAAATTGACCTGCTTGTTCTATATCAATCTCTAACGTAGCATTACCTTTAGTTGGATTGGGATATGCCTTTGCTTCGAAGAAATCTGGATCTATTTCAGCGACTTCTGGTAGTGTCGTTTCTTTAGTGGTGTCAACAACCTCTTCAAGGTATTCTGTATAAGAAATTGTTGCAACCGCCCCTCCTAAATAAGCTCTATCATAAGCAGGTAAACCAGCTGTGACGTATGTTTCCTCCATCACGCTTGTTACCGTTAAATCTTCTTTTTGAACAACACACTTTTCTTCTGGATAAAGATCATCATGAGAAGGTTCTTGAACATAATCCAACAAGTCAACTTCAGCAATAGTACTGACGTCGTTAATGTATTCTTTCTGGGCTGGTAAACTTGTCAGTTCAATTTGCTGCAAACCTAATATGACCTTTTCCTCCTCCTCTTCACAACTGAACAACGACAAACCAAATACCAAAAGCAAGGCGAACATAAATTTGCTTCTGAATGTCTTTGTACGTTGTTTTTTCCAGTTCAAAAAGCCTTGATTTAACTCTACTAATTGTCTATTACTGAACTGTCCACATAAATGATCATCTTTATGATCCCAGAGAATCTGATTAATTTCTTGGTTCGATAAATTTCGAAAATCAAATGTATCGGTTTGACATTTGGAGCAAAAAGCACCTCTCGCGGTAGGCGTCATTTTTGAAAAATCTTCGTGACATGGTTCTGGAATGGTTAACATAATGGTTGTTTTTTTAGTTTGCTACAACTGAACTTTAAATGCGTTCATTTTTTAGATGCTCCTTCCAATTATTTTCCATAAAACAAAAAAATCCGCCCAACAAAAATGGGCGGATTTATATCATGATTGATTAATACTTTCTACTCTCTTCTCGGATGCAAACCGCGCAATCCCATATCAACAACTGTTTCCCCTGCTCCCGGTTCAAATTTCCCATCAACATTGACCTCTTCCCACTCGAAAGAATTATTAATGGATAAAACCAGAACAATTTTAACGTCTTCGGTTTCATTTCCAGTAATCACAAGTGGTTCAGTAAACTTACCCGTAACTACACAAGAGCCCGGCGGAACTGGACTTGTTGCCGCGATTCGATTAACTACTGTTACTCCTGCTCCATCACCTTGAGTAACACTTCCAAAACTAAATCCACCCACTTCCCCAGAAGTTTCAAAGGCCCAATATCCCTGGAGTTTATCATCATTCACAACAACAGTCGAATCATTGACTTGATGCGATGTGATATAGGTATTAAACCCAACAAAGGAAGCAAGCGTTCCCGTAAAATCCATATTATCAATTAATGGTAGGTCATTGTATCTAAATTGAATATCATATTTCTGATAAGTAAATCAAACACGAATCCATTTATAAGTACCTGGAGCCAAAGATGATAAATCCACTGATAAAAAATTTTCGCCTTTTGAGGCCTTTGCTGCTAGATTAAAATTGACAGCATTGTCTCCACCAGCAGTTGTCTCTGGTCCTTGGTAAACAATCTCTCCTGTTGTTAAAGGCGTTAAAGAATCCTTGGCAAATTCGATATAATGCATACTGATTTCACGCATGTTTGGATGTTGCGCCTCATTGCCCGCTCCTACATCTACAGGTTCGCCAAAATTACCTAACCGCGGCAGGGTCTCGTCGAATTCAACTTCGAACAATAGTTTTGTTGGAACTTCTGGCTCCTCCTCCTTTTTACAAGCAATAATTGCAGCTGCAATTGCACATATCAAAGCTATTTTTTTCATGGTTGATCTTTGTTGGTTTCTACCTAAATTACGAAGAAAACCAATGACTCCCCTATCCTTCGATCTGAATTTTGCTTAATTTCGTCTCATGATCGAAAAGATAGAAGCGTTAGATCGCTCCTTATTTCTTTTTTTAAATGGACTTCATGCGCCTTGGCTTGATGCAGTCATGTGGTGGGTAAGCACCACTGTTTTGTGGATACCGCTTTTCCTTTTTGTCATGTATTACACCTATAAAAAAGGAAATTGGCAATTAATGGTCACCACCTTGGTTGGCGTTGGCGTATGCATTCTTTTATCGGATCGCATTTCAGTAGAATTATTTAAGGAAGTCTTTCAAAGATACAGACCAACACACAACAGTGAAATTGGTGACCTCGTGCACACAGTAATCAAACCAAATGGTGAAGAATATCGCGGAGGACTCTATAGTTTTGTTTCATCACATGCCACCAATTTTATGTCCCTTGCAGTTTTCGTGTACATGTTATTGAGACAATACAGCAAGGCTTGGTTATTATTATTTCCGTGGATGGCTTTAGTAGGATTTAGCCGCATTTATTTGGGTGTACACTATCCAGCTGACATCGTTTGTGGTGCTTTGTTAGGTGGAGTCATTGGACTATTTGTATATTGGTTACATTTGAAACTGAATCCTTTAAATAAATACAATCAACGCTAGATGGGAAACATGAGTATCATCGGATTAATTTTTCTTGGCGGAGGACTAGGTAGTCTGGCTAGATATGGTGTTGGTAAAGCAGCGATTCAGTTTTATTCTGATGGAAAATTTCCTTTAGGGACATTAATTGCAAACACGCTCGCTTGTTTGATATTGGGGATTGTGCTCTACACCTTTCGAGATCGATTGATTGAAAATGAATGGGTAAAATACTTGGTTGTAATTGGCTTCTGCGGGGGATTTTCGACCTTCTCAACCTATAGTTTAGAGACAGTAAAACTTTTTCAAAGCGGGTTGGTGTATTGGGGGATATTTAATATTCTAATCAGTTTAGCCTTGGGTGTATCGATTCTCTGGATGTTGGTAAAGAAATAAAACTGAAAACGATTGATTAATTGCAATCGCAACGATCACTGCCGCATGATTTTCCATTACTTTGTTGCTTTTCTTTCTTAAGGTTATACGTCTTATAGAAACGTAAACCCAGCCAAAAAACAGCTGCTGTAAAAAGGACATATACTATCATTACCTGCGTATCCATTAACTTAAAATTTGATAGGCAATTAACGCAGCAAAATAAGCCAAAGCCGTCATATAGCCAAATTGAATGGCTGTCCATTTTATGGACTTTGTTTCTTTATAGGTAACAGCCACTGTACTCATGCATTGCAAAGCAAAAGCATAAAAAAGCAGGAGCGAAATACTCGTTGCCAAACCAAATACCGGTTTACCTGTATTCGGATTAACCTCGTTTTTTAAACGATTACGAATCGTCATAGTTTCTTCTGAATCAATAGCATAAATAACAGATATTGTCCCTACAAAAACCTCTCTAGCAGCGAGAGAAGTCACGATCGAAATTCCGATTTTCCAATCATAACCTAAGGGCTTAATGACAGGTTCGATGGTCTTACCTATTTGTCCCAAATACGACTTTTCAATCTGATAAGAGGACAGATAAACGCTCTGCTCATCCTCACTTAACTCTGCGAAATTTTCATTCACATATTGTTCCGCATTTTGATAGTCTTCACCTCCATTTGTCGCTAATACAAAAAGAATAATGGCCGTTGCTACGATAATTTTTCCGGCATCCCACAAGAAAGATTTGACATTCGTCCAAACGCGCACCAATACATTTTTTAAGTCTGGAACAAGGTACTCAGGCAGCTCCATCAATAGATAACTTTTGTATGTAGGTTTCATGATTCCTTTTAATACAAAAGCTACTACAAAAGTCATCAATACACCTAACAAGTACATTCCCATTAATGCTAATCCTTGTGCATTAAATATGCCGACAGCGGCTTCATCTGGTATCACCAAGGCTATTACCAAAACATATACTGGAATTCTAGCTGAGCAAGTTAACAATGGCGTTACAAGTATCGTAATGAGTCGCTCTCGGCTATTCTCGATGGTTCTTGCCGCCATGATAGCCGGAATGGCGCATGCCATACCAGAGATCATTGGTACAATACTTTTTCCGCTCATACCAAATCGTTGCATGAGTTTGTCATTGAGGAATACAATTCTTGACATATACCCACTTTCTTCCAAAAGCGAAAAGAGCAAAAATAAAATGGTGATTTGAGGTACAAAAATTACAACTCCACCAATTCCTGGGATAAGCCCCTCGGTTATGAGACTCGACAAATACCCTTCTGGCAAGGTTGAAGAAGACCACTCTGCTAAATTGCTAAATCCGACATCTATCCAATCCATTGGATAACTGGCCAACCAAAAGATGGCTTGAAATACCATCAATAAAACTAAAACGAATATCACCTGCCCCCAAACTGGATGCATTAAAAAACGATCGGCTCTTGAGGTAAAATCAATAGCCTTTGTTTTATCAATCTTAAGCGCCTTTTTAAGTCCTTCATTGACGAACTTATAGCGTAGTATTGATGCGTTTTTACGCAGCATCCTCAAATTGACTTCATGCTCACGAATAAAAACATCTTTTGCCTGCTCCAACTGTGGGTTATCATCTAGGCGTTGCGTCAACCTCAGAAAGACCTTGTAGTCATTCTTGTCAAATGCGATTTCTCGAAATTGATTGAGTATGTCTTTGTCACTTTCTTGGATAAAATGAGACTGACGCTGAACAACTTCCACATCATTCAATACAATCGATTTTAAAATATCAAGTCCTTTATTTTTCTTAGCAGAAATGGGTACAACAGGCACACCAAAATGCGTTGACAACGTTTCGTAATTGATAAAAACACCTCTCTTCTCAGCTAAGTCGATCATATTGACTGCCAAGATGATTGGAATATTCAAATCTTTGACCTGATCCAGCAGATAGAGATTCTTTTTTAGATTTAAGGCTGACACCACCAAGACAAACTTGTCGGGATAGTTATCGTTTTTCCTATCTAACAAATACTTAACAACCAATTCTTCGTCCTTAGATTTTGGATAAAGGCTGTTTATTCCAGGCAAATCCATCACTTCAATGGTGTGTCCATTGTGTTTGGTTGTCCCTTTCTTTTTGTCGACAGTAACTCCCGGATAATTCCCTGTACGGTGGTTTAGACCACAGAGCTTATTGAACAATGTCGTTTTACCTACGTTGGGATTTCCAACTAAAGCTATTCTAACGGGAGATTTCTCGCTCATTCTACCAATACAAATGCCGCCTCTTTTAAACGAAGGGCAATGCGATTATTATCAATTTGAACACACAATGGTCCATTAAACGGAGCGCGACTGACCACAGAAAAAACAGTACCGGGTAAAAACCCGAATTCAACCAGCCGCTCTGCTACATCTGCATCCAAAATTTTCTGGATAACACCGGATTGATTTGTAGTATATTCTGAGAGTTTACGCGGCATAGTGTTTAATTGGATCAAATATAAATAATTTGCTTGTTTTGTTCGCTTCAAATAAAGCGAGAAAACATGGCTCATCATCATAATACCACAAAAGTGGTATAACAAAAAATGACTGCTCCATTTGGAACAGCCGTTTAGTATAATTTGTTTCAATTTATGCTACAAGAATTTGAAATTCTTTCCAGGATAATAAGCCATTTGTCCTAGCTCTTCCTCGATACGTAATAATTGATTGTATTTAGCGATACGATCTGAACGCGAAGCTGAACCTGTTTTGATTTGCCCTGTATTCAATGCAACTGCTAAATCAGCAATTGTGCTGTCAGCAGTTTCCCCACTGCGGTGACTCATAACCGACGTGTAATTATTACGTGTCGCTAAGTTGACAGCATCGATTGTCTCTGTCAATGATCCAATCTGATTAACTTTAATCAAGATTGAATTTCCAATTCCATTTTGAATTCCTTGCGCTAATCGTTGCGTATTGGTTACAAATAAATCATCACCAACAATTTGCACCTTATTGCCAATGGCATCCGTCAACATTTTCCATCCATCCCAATCATCTTCTGCTAAACCGTCTTCTATTGATACGATCGGATATTTTGAAGTCCATGTTTTCCAAAATTCAACCATTTCAGCTGATGAGCGAACGTCCCCGGTTGAATCAAATTTATAACTTCCATCCTTGAAGAACTCGCTTGACGCGGCGTCTAAAGCGATGTAAACATCTTCTCCCGGTCTATAACCCGCTTTTTCAATGGCCTGCAATACAACTTCAATCGCTTCTTCGTTAGAACCTAAATTAGGTGCGAAACCTCCTTCATCACCAACATTTGTACTGTGCCCTTGTGATTTTAAAACCGCTTTTAATGCATGGAAGATCTCAGTTCCCATCTGTAAGCCTTGACTAAATGTCTCCGCTCCAAATGGCATGACCATAAATTCTTGAATGTCAATTTTATTGTCAGCATGAGAACCACCGTTTAGGATATTCATCATTGGTACCGGTAATGTATTTGCTCCTACTCCTCCGACATAACGGTAAAGAGGCATTCCTGATTCAAGCGCCGCTGCTTTCGCCAAGGCTAATGAAACACCAAGGATTGCATTTGCCCCTAATTTGCTCTTGTTTGCTGTACCGTCCAAAGAACGCATATAGTTATCCAATGCCGCTTGATCAAAGATATACTGTCCCTCTAGGGCTTCATTTAAAACTGTATTTACATTATTGACGGCTTTTAAAACACCTTTCCCTCCATAATAACCTTCATCTCCATCTCTCAATTCAACAGCTTCGTGAATTCCTGTAGATGCTCCTGAAGGAACAGCAGCGCGGCCCATCACACCGTTAGATGTGTAAACCTCCACTTCTACGGTTGGATTTCCTCTTGAATCTAAAATTTGGCGGGCGTGTACTCTAGCAATATAGCTCATAGTTTAAATATCAGTGGTTTATAAGAAAGTGGTAGAAACCATCTTTCCATTTAATTCATATTACCAATAAATTGATCAAATAAATATCTCGAATCGTGCGGTCCTGCAGATGCCTCAGGGTGATATTGCACCGAGAATGCCTTTGTGTTCTTCAATTCAATTCCTGCAACTGATTCATCGTTTAGATGGATATGTGTTAATGTAATATTATCGTTTTGTTCGATTGAATCTCTTGATACAACAAATCCATGATTCTGAGATGTCACTTCTCCTTTTCCAGTAATCAAGTTTTTGATAGGGTGATTGATTCCGCGGTGACCGTTGTGCATTTTCTCAGTCTTTAGACCTTGACTCAACGCAAGCACCTGATGACCTAGGCAAATTCCAAAAATTGGTATTCCGCTGTCCACCATATCTCCAACGTTTTTAATCACATTGGGCATAGCCGAAGGATCACCGGGACCATTCGATAACATGATTCCATCAGGATTAAACGTTTTTAAATCTTCCAATGTTGAATTTACGGGAAATACTTTCACCTGGCATCCGCGATCTACAAGACATCGAATAATATTCTTTTTTACGCCTAAATCAAGTAACGACACCTTTTTAGGCGCATCATCAGAACCAACTATGTATGGTTCTTTTGTAGAGACTTCAGATGACAATTCTAATCCTTCCATCGACGGAACCTTTTTCAATTCCTCCTTTAGACTGTCAATGTCTAAATTTTCTGAAGAAATGATAGCATTCATTGCGCCTTTATCACGAATATGTCTAACAAGGGCTCTGGTATCTACATCTGCAATACCAACAACACCATCATTTTCCATAAAATCTTGTAAAGATCCTGAACCACCGTGTCTCGAATACATTGGAGAAAATTTCTTCGTCACAAGACCTGCGATTTTAATCGAATCCGATTCAATTTCATCTGCATGCACACCGTAATTTCCGATGTGAGCTGTAGTCATGATTAGAATTTGTTTGCAATAGGAAGGGTCAGTAAAAACTTCTTGATATCCTGTCATACCTGTATTAAAGGCAATTTCTCCAGTTGTTGTTCCAATTTTTCCGACTCCGACACCGTGAAAGACTGTACCGTCTTCCAATAAGATTACTGCAGGTTTCTGCTCCATTTTCATTTTTTTTTTGAGCAGCTGTTAAGCGACTACTCAAATCTCGTTATCGGAATGCAAAGTTATAATTAATCGTACTGTGTCGGAAACAATGTTTATAATTTCTTAGAAACGTTAACAAATTTCAATAGATCGACTCTTTGAATCATGCATTTCACTCAGCAAAAAATCGTTCATACTCATTCTCCATTTTTTTAAACGTTGATTCTAGTCAAGTTTGTAGAAATCAAAAATGGACTACAATGAAAAACACATTAAGTACTTTATTCATAATGATCGCGTTGAGCAGTTTCTCAGCCGAGCGTGTCAAGGAGCAACTAGTAGCGTTTAATCCCAATTGGCAGAAATACCTGTCATACTTGCCTGAAGAGGAAGCTATCGAATTTGAACACGATTGGCAGTTGGTTCAATTTCATCATTTACATGTAATCAGTGTCTTGGAGGATGCCAATAAATCTGATCTGGACAGAACACAAAAAAGCAACCGTCGTTTTTTAATCGACCATTTAAAAAAATATTGCAGTTCGGGACGTTTTCCCATAAACGCAGCAAACAAGATAAGAACACCTGTTTTTATAGACGAAGCGAAAACGAGATGTGCAGTAGGATATTTATTGGATGTCGGTGGACAAGGGAAACTGTCTTTGGATTTAGCAAAGTATCAAAATCTTGCCTGGGTAAAAGATATTCAATCCACAGCATTTATAAAACTACTTGAACCTTCAGGGCTAACATTGGAAGAAGTTAAGTTAATCCAAGGGGCTTATGATTTTTATCCTCCTGCAGGTTTGTATGCCTCGAACAAACACGACATTCCTCAAAAACCGCAAGTTATTTCAAAAATGTTTGACGAACAGAAGCCCAAATCATTATTTGATCGCAGTCATGGACAATGGTTGTACGGAGAGGAAAAAAACGGAAAATTGCATGGAAAATGGATCCAAAATTACTCGGCTGATTTACCTTGGATTGTTGGTTTTTACAATCAAGGAAAACGCACAGGTCAATGGAAAGAATATTATAAAGGCACGAATATTTTGTGCAGAACAGAATACTGGAGAAACGATAAACTTAATGGTATTCGGACGCGGTATGATCGAAACGGAAACATCATAGAAGAAATACAGTTCAAAGACGGTGTTGCAGTTTTGAAAAAGAACTATGATCGAAATAAAGGTCTTGAATGGGTCAGAAAGCCATTAAGCGGTGACACCGTTTATACAGAAGTCTTCAATCGATTTGGAGCGCTGCTTGCATCAGGCAATGAAATCATATATAATCCTGGAAATTTAGAATGGTTTCAGAACATTGAATTAACCGCTTTGAATACGATGATGGTCCAGACGCGAGATCAACCCAATCGAAACGGATTAATCAATCGAGAATTTCAAGCCTTCACACCTTTGGTGCAATATCAAAAGGAAGGTGAATGGAATTTTTATGGTGCGTGGAAGCCAGACATGAAAGAGAGCGATGAGCGAAATTGGTTATCAACTTTAGACCAACAATATTCGGTTTTTAGATATGATTTCAATCTTGTTTATCAAAATTTTAATGATGATTATAACGGAGGTTATGTGGACTCCATCCATGCTGAATTTTCCAATGGACATTTATTGGATTTTGAAAGCTATTCAAGCGCATCTAACCAGCACTATGCTTTTGAATATCACGAGCAGGTTTTGTTTCCTACATATCAGGTTGGCAGACAAATTATTCATCAACCTTTAAAGGCTTATGGAAGATTAAATCGAAACGATTCGCGGATTGGTGATTGGGTATTTTTGGATCATACAGGAGCTATGACAAAGGAAATAACGTTTCATCGTCCTGAATCAAAAACTTATATCGCCCAGCGTGTGGCTAAACCAGCTACTTACCGGGTGCATCCATTAGCGATGGCTAGAAATTAGCACATAAAAAAAGGCCTGCGTTTGCAGGCCTTTTTTTATTTCGTTTTCTAAAGAATCTATTCTTCTTCTTTCTTAGCTTCAGCAGCTTTAGCAGCAGCTGGTTTACTACCACCTCTTCTTGATCTTCTTGTTGTTTTCTTCTTCGTTTCAGTTCCGTAGATCTCGTTGAAGTCTACTAACTCGATCAAACACATTTCAGCGTTATCACCTAAACGTTTTCCAGTTCTAATGATACGTGTATATCCACCTGGACGATCAGCAACTTTTGGCGCAACTTCTCTGAACAATTCTGTAACTGCATATTTGTTACGAAGTGATCTAAAAGCCATTCGACGAGAGTGCGTAGAATCTGTTTTTGATTTTGTAATCAAAGGCTCAACGAATCCTCTCAACGCTTTTGCTTTAGCAACAGTTGTGTTAATTCTTTTGTGCTCGATCAATGAACAAGCCATGTTAGAAAGCATAGCTTTTCTGTGCGCCGACTTTCTACCCAAATGATTGAATTTCTTTCCGTGTCTCATTTTTTAAATTTTTACAGGCCAACCTGCTTTAGTATTTGCCTGTTGTTTATTATTTGCTTTACCTTAATCTTTGTTTTAAAGTCCCTCACAAGGATTTTGGGACTGCCCGAAGGCGTTTTTAAGATTGCGCCTCAATAACACTCAAGGCGCAATCAAATTTTATTCTTTCGTAATCCGAAGCCTTAGCGAAGGATTACTCTTTGTCTAATTTATATTTCGAAACGTTCATTCCGAATGCTAAACCTTTAGACTCTACTAAGTCTTCTAACTCAGTCAATGACTTCTTACCGAAGTTTCTAAACTTCAACAAGTCATTTTTGTTGTAAGAAACAAGATCTCCTAAAGTTTCAACATCAGCAGCTTTCAAACAGTTCAAGGCACGAACTGAAAGGTCAAGGTCTACTAGTTTAGACTTCAACAATTGACGCATGTGTAATGAAGTTTCATCAAACTCTTCAGTTTCTGATTTGATTTCAGTATCCAACGTAATGCGCTCATCCGAGAACAACATGAAGTGGTGAATAAGAATCTTAGCAGCTTCTTGCAAAGCATCTTTTGGAGTAATTGATCCATCAGATTGAATATCGAAAACTAATTTTTCGTAATCCGTTTTTTGCTCTACACGATAGTTTTCAACTGTGTATTTAACGTTCTTGATCGGTGTAAAGATCGAGTCAACAGCGATAGTACCAAAAGTAGCGTTAGCACTTTTGTTCTCTTCAGCTGGTAAATAACCACGTCCTTTAACGATTTCCAATTCCATGTTAAACTTAACACTTGGCTCCATTTTACAGATCACCAAATCCGGGTTTAACACTTGAAAAGCAGTTGTAAATTTTCCGATATCACCAGCAGTCAATGCTTCTTGTCCAGATACAGAAACGATTACTTTTTCTGAATCTGTACCTTCGATCTGCTGTTTGAAACGAACTTGCTTTAAGTTCAAGATGATCTCAGTTACATCATCAACAACACCTTTAATTGTCGAAAATTCATGATCTACACCTTCAATTTTTACAGATGCAATTGCGAATCCTTCCAATGATGAAAGTAAAATTCGTCTTAAAGCATTACCAATAGTAACACCATAACCAGGTTCCAAAGGTCTGAATTCGAATTGACCACGAAAGTCATCCGATTCGATCATAATTACTTTGTCTGGTTTTTGAAAATCTAAAATAGCCATTTGTTTTTCTTCTTTTTTAATTGGCTTGAGGTTGCGCGATCTAAAGGAGTGAAGAAGTTCGATTAGATCCTTTGGCCCCGAGACCAATATGGTTTATAAAAAATAACCTCTTTGTTAATGACGAAAGACCAACGAAAAAATCGGCTGGTCTTCAGTCTGAGATTAATACTTTTTGTTCTTCTATTATTTCGAGTACAATTCGACGATCAACTGCTCCTTGATATTCTCAGGAATCATCTCGCGAGTTGGTTTACCAACGAAACGACCTTCAAGATTAGAAGGATTCCAATCCAACCAATCAAATGAATTTGCGTTTGCAGCTACTGAAGAAGTAATTGCCTCAAGCGACTTTGACTTCTCGCGAACTGCAACAACATCTCCTTCTCTTAATGTATATGAAGGAATGTTTACGATTTCTCCATTTACAGTAATGTGTCTATGACCAACTAACTGACGAGCTCCACGGCGTGTTGGAGAGATTCCTAAACGGAAAACAGTGTTATCCAAACGAGACTCACATAGGGTTAATAGGTTTTCACCCGTAATACCTTTCATACGCGAAGCTTTCTTGAATAAGTTCGAGAATTGCTTTTCTAAGATTCCGTAAGTGTACTTAGCTTTTTGCTTCTCCATCAACTGGATTGCATATTCTGACTGCTTACCTCTTCTTTTGTTAGGTCCGTGTTGTCCGGGTCCGTAATTCTTACGCTCTAGCGCTTTGTCAGGTCCGAAAATTGGGTCTCTAAATCTTCTAGCAATTTTCGATTTTGGTCCTCTATATCTTGCCATTTCTATTTTGTTTTTGATTCCAGACTACTGGTCCTTTAGCCAGCGTCAATGGTCTTATTATTTATTACTTATTATACTCTACGTCTTTTCGGTGGACGACAACCGTTGTGTGGTAATGGAGTAACATCTACGATTTCTGTTACTTCGATTCCACTGTTATGGATCGCTCTGATGGCAGACTCACGTCCAGACCCAGGTCCTTTCACATATACCTTTACTTTTCTCAACCCTAATTCATGCGCTTCACGAGCACAATCTTCAGCTGATACTTGAGCAGCATAAGGAGTGTTTTTCTTTGAACCTCTAAATCCCATTTTTCCTGCAGAAGACCAAGAGATAACTTGACCTGCGTTATTTGTTAGGGAAATGATAATGTTATTGAATGAAGCTTGGATGTGCGCTTGCCCAACCGCTTCAACTTTAACATTCTTCTTTTTAGCTTTGTTTGATTTTGCCATCTTATAAAATTTTGACTTTGTCGCCTAATTGAGACTTTAACTGGTTGCCCTGTTTGGATCAGTATCGGACTCCGACTTACAGCCTGATCAATTACTTATTACTTAGTTGCTTTCTTTTTGTTAGCAACTGTCTTTCTTCTACCTTTACGAGTACGAGAGTTATTTTTCGTACGCTGTCCTCTCAACGGAAGACCAGCTCTGTGACGAATACCTCTGTTACACCCGATATCCATTAAACGTTTAATGTTTAATTGAACTTCAGAACGTAAAGCACCTTCTACTTTCATCTCAGCAACAGCTGCACGAATTTTTGCAGTTTCGTCATCTGACCAATCTTGCACTTTTTTATTTTGGTCTACACCTTGTGCATCCAAGATATTTGCAGCAGTACTTTTACCAATTCCGTAAATGTACGTTAAACTGATTACCCCTCTTTTGTTCTTAGGTATATCTATTCCAGCGATTCTTGCCATAACTTATTTCAGTTTTGAGTTGCGAACTTGAGTTTGGATCATTCAAAAATGGCCACGCCCTCAATACGCCGACTCTTATTATCCTTGTCTTTGTTTAAACTTAGGGTTCTTCTTATTAATTACGTAAACTTTCCCCTTTCTCTTAACGATCTTGCAATCTGCAGAACGTTTCTTCACTGATGCTCTTACTTTCATAATTCCTAATTTGGCGCAAAAGTAATCATAGCATCCGAAACTGGACCATTGATTGCAAAACTTTTGCTTATTAATATCTTATTTATAGCGATACGTTATTCTTCCTTTAGTCAAATCATAAGGCGACATTTCCAACTTCACTTTGTCCCCAGGTAGGATTTTGATGTAGTGCATTCTCATCTTTCCTGAAATGTGTGCTGTTATTGTATGCCCATTTTCCAGTTCAACTCTAAACATTGCGTTAGACAATGCTTCGATAATTGTTCCGTCTTGTTCTATTGAAGCTTGTTTAGCCATAATTTATATAACGTTTCCTATTGGTTTTTCTCCTCTTCTACCGCGGATCGTTCCACCTTCTAACATACCATCATAGTGACGGTTTAATAGATAGGTTTCGATTTGTTGCAAGGTATCCAGTACAACACCTACCATAATTAGCATTGATGTACCTCCCATAAACATTGCGAAACTATCACCCACACCGAATAACATCGCGAAAGCAGGAATAATTGCAATAGCCGCTAACATCAATGATCCTGGTAAAGTGATTCGTGATAAGATGTTATCCAGAAAATCTGCTGTTTCAGATCCCGGTTTTACACCAGGAATGAATCCACCATTTCTTTTCAAATCATCTGCAATTTGCTTGGGGTTGATTGTAATCGCAGTATAGAAATACGTAAAAACGATGATCATGATTGCGAAAACAAAGTTATACCAGAAGCTTTTGAAATCGGCCAAGGCTCCAAGCGCATCTGCACCAATCATTGCAGGCACCGTCATAATCGCTTGAGCAAAGATGATTGGCATTACACCTGAAGCGTTCACCTTTAAAGGAATATAACTACGTGATGATTCTTGTAATCCTCCTTGTCTTCCACCAACTACCTTCTTTGCGTAATTAATTGGAACTCGTCTAACTCCCTGCACAATCAATGTCGTTACCATGATGATTGCGAAGAATACTAAGATCTCTACAAGGAACATGTAGATTGAACCTGCACCATCCATTCTCATATTGAACTCTGTCAATACTGAGCTTGGGAAACGTGCAAGGATACCTACAGTAATCAATAATGATATACCGTTTCCGATACCTTTATCAGTAATGCGCTCTCCCAACCACATTGCGAACATCGTTCCTGAGATTAACAATCCAATTGAACTAATCCACCATAACATACTTGGGTCTACCGCTGCACCGCCATCTCCAACACCTACATACATTGTTAAGTAAGATGGTGCTTGGAAAGCACAAATTAAGATCGTTAAGATTCGCGTATAGTTATTGATTTTACGTCTTCCGCTTTCCCCTTCTTTCTGCATTTTCTGAACAACAGGAACTGCCATTCCAAGCAACTGCATAATAATGGATGCAGAGATGTATGGCATAATCCCTAACGCCATGATTGACGCTTTCGAAAAGGCACCTCCTGCAAACAAGTCAAGAAGTCCTATCAAACCACCGCTTGAAGCACTATTTGCAAGCGCTTGTTGATCCACGCCCGGAATTACGATAAATGAACCGATTCGGTAGATCAATATTAAGCTCAACGTCAAACCAATACGGTTACGTAGTTCTTCGATCTTCCAAATATTCTTTATTGTATCTATAAATTTCTTCATTCGAGGTGCTTATTAAGGATTATACGATTTCTACGCTTCCACCAGCGGCTTCAATAGCAGCTTTAGCAGATGCAGAGAATCCATTTGCAGAAACCTTTAAGCTTGCCTTTAGCTCTCCTCTACCCAAGATCTTAACTAAATCGTTTTTAGCTGTTAATCCGTTCTCACGTAATACTTCAAGCGTAATTTCCTTAACATTCTTTTTGTCTACCAATGCTTGTAATGTATCAAGGTTGATTCCTTTGTACTCTTTACGGTTAATATTGGTAAATCCGAATTTAGGAACACGTCTTTGAAGCGGCATTTGTCCACCTTCAAATCCAATTTTCGAACTGTATCCTGAGCGCGATTTAGCCCCTTTGTGTCCACGCGTTGATGTTCCACCGTGTCCAGAACCTTGCCCTCTACCGACTCGCTTTCTGCTTTTGGTTGCACCATCCGCCGGTTGTATCTTATTTAAATCCATCTCTAAAAAATGATTAAAATTCTTATTCAACAATTTCCAACATGTGTGAGACCTTATCGATCATTCCCATCACCTGAGGAGTTGCTTCTTTTTCTATTACTTGATTCAATTTCTTAAACCCAAGTGCTTCGATCGTACGTTTTTGATCTTTCGAACGATTAATTGCACTTCTTACTTGCTTTATCTTAATAGTTGCCATCTCTTTTAAATTTCAATTCCTAGTTCCAGTTTGAAAACTCAAACATGTAGGTTGGAATTTATCCGTTAAACACTTTATCCATTGAAACTCCACGATCATGAGCAACTTGAACAGCATCTCTCATCTGAACCAATGCATTCATTGTCGCTTTTACTACGTTATGCGGGTTCGAAGAACCTTGTGACTTAGCAAGGATATCAGTAACACCAGCGCTTTCCAATACTGCACGCATTGCACCACCAGCAATTACCCCTGTACCGTGAGATGCAGGTCTTAAAAAGACGCGAGCACCAGAGTACTTTCCTTTTTGAGCATGAGGAACTGTACCGTTAATTACAGGAACGCGGATAAGATTTTTCTTAGCGTCATCAACACCCTTAGAAATTGCTTCAACAACTTCTTTTGCTTTTCCTAAACCGTGTCCTACAACACCGTCTTCGTTACCTACAACAACAACAGCTGAAAAACTGAATGTACGTCCACCTTTAGTTACTTTGGTTACACGGTTAAGCGTCACCAACTTGTCTTTCAGTTCCAGGTCCGTAGATCTAACTTTCTTTGCTTTCATTTCTTTAAAATTTTAATCCTCCTTCTCTGGCACCCTCGGCAAGCGCTTTAACTCTTCCGTGGTACTGGTATCCATTACGGTCAAATACAACTGTTTCTACTCCGGCTTTTGCTTCTTTTTCAGCTACATCTTTACCAACGATCGCTGCTGCTTCGGATTTTGTTTTTCCTTCTGCTGCTTTGTTCTTGTAAGAAGACGCCGAAGCAAGTGTTACACCGTTATTGTCATCAATGATTTGAGCATAGATCTGTTTGTTAGATCTAAATACGCTCAATCTTGGTTTCTCTGAAGTTCCAAAAACTTTCTTTCGGATTCTTCGTTTTATTTTTGCTCTTTTTTCAACTTTTACTGAAGCCATAATTCAATTATTTCGCAGCTGATTTACCAGCTTTTCTTCTAATAAACTCATCAGCATATCTGATACCTTTTCCTTTATATGGTTCAGGTTTTCTCAGTGATCTGATCTTCGCAGCAACTTGCCCTAGCAATTGCTTGTCATGAGACTCAAGTGTAACAACAGGAGCTTTACCTTTAGCAGTTTCAGCAGTTGCCTTAACTTCTTTCGGTAATTCAAAAGCTACAGGGTGAGAATAACCGATAACCATTTCAAGGAGTTGACCTTGAGTAGTTGCACGATAACCAACACCATGAAATTCAAGCTTCTTCGTCCAACCTTTAGAAACACCTTGAATCATGTTGTAAATCAAAGCTCTGTATAAACCGTGCTTTGCTTTAGCATCTTTTGATTCGTTAGCTCTTTCCAATGTTAGAACGCCATCTTCTTGTTTAATTGTAACACTCGGGTCAATATCTTGTGTCAATTCGCCCTTTGGTCCTTTAGCGGTGAACTTCCCCTCTTCGATTTTGATCTCTACTCCGCTTTCTATTGTGACCGGTGCATTTCCAATTCTAGACATAACTCTATTCTTTTCTCAATTTTTTAATAAACGTAACAAAGGACTTCTCCTCCAACGTTTTCTTTTCTTGCTTCTTTGTCAGAAATAACTCCTTTAGAAGTTGAAAGGATTGCAATACCTAATCCATTCAAAACTCTTGGAAGATTATCTGCTCCCGCATATTTACGAAGACCTGGCTTACTTACACGCTGAATCTTCTTGATTGCAGCTTCGCCATTCACATACTTCAAGGCAATCTTGATGATACCTTGTTTGTTGTCATCTTCAAATTTATAGCTGAGGATATAACCTTTGTCAGCCAAAATTTTAGTCATTTCTTTTTTCAAGTTTGACGCTGGAATCTCAACTACTTTATGTCTTGCTAGTTGAGCATTTCTTACACGCGTCAAATAATCTGCTATTGGATCTGTGTTCATTACATATAGTTTTAGACTTGAAATCGCATCATGTGTCCATGCATTGATCTCAGTTTCTAATTAATTCTTATTTACCAGCTTGCCTTTTTAACACCTGGGATCTTTCCTGCCAAAGCCATTTCTCTGAAAGTAACACGAGAAATACCAAATTGTCTCATATATCCTCTTGGACGTCCAGTCAATCCACATCTGTTGTGAACACGGATTTTCATTGAGTTTTTTGGTAGTTTTTGAAGCGCCATCATAGCATCCCAATCACCTTCGTTAGCAGCTTTTCTTAAAGCATCTCTTTTTTCAGCATATTTCGCAGCCATTGCAATTTTCTTGCGCTGCTTTGCTTTCATTGATTCTTTAGCCATCTTCTATTAGTTTTTAACGAATGGGAAACCGAATGCACTCAATAACTCTTTACTTTCTTCGTCAGAATCAGTATTTGTTACGAATGTGATGTCCATTCCAAATATTTTATTCACTTTATCGATATCGATTTCAGGGAAAATGATGTGTTCTTTGATACCCATATTGAAGTTACCTGTACCATCAAAACCACTTGCTTTTACACCTCTAAAGTCACGTGTTCTAGGAAGAGCGATATTAATCAAACGATCTAAGAATTCGTACATTTTATCTCCGCGCAAAGTAACTTTAACTCCAACAGGCATTCCTTTTCTCAATTTAAAGTTTGAGATATCCTTTTTCGAGTTTGTTGCAATTGCATGTTGACCGGCGATAGCTGACATATCATTTACAGCTGAATCAATCAATTTCTTGTCTGCGATCGCATCACCAACTCCCTGGCTCAAAACGATCTTTTCGAGTTTAGGTACGCGCATTGCAGATTTGAATCCAAATTTCTCTTGAAGATTTGGAGCAATCTCACTCACGTACTGATCTCTAAGTCTTGGTGTATAGCTCATTACTTAACTACCTCCCCGTTCTTTTTTAAATACCTAACTAGTTTTCCGTTTTCGTCTTTCTTTCTTCCAACTCTGGAAGCGACACCGTCCACTACGAGCATCACATTCGACAGGTGAATTCCTGCTTCAGCTTCTTCAATTCCACCTTGTGGATTGGATGCACTGGGCTTAACATGTTTCTTAACAATATTTACACCCTCAACAATAGCACGATTTTTCTTACGGTCGATACGAAGGACTTTTCCTTCACTTCCTTTTGAAGTGCCGCTGATCACTTTAACAGTGTCTCCTACTTTTACGTGTAGTTTCTTTTGCATTTCTTTAAATTTTAAAGTACCTCCGGTGCCAATGAAACAACTTTCATATATTGTTTGTCTCTCAACTCACGAGCGACAGGTCCAAAAATACGTGTACCTCTCATTTCACCCGCTTCATTCAAAAGAACAACAGCGTTGTCATCAAATCGAACATAAGATCCATCCGGACGTCTCACTTCTTTTTTCGTTCTAACGATAACCGCCTTGGTTACCTGGCCTTTCTTGACATTACCTGCAGGCATAGCACTCTTTACGGTTACGACAATTTTGTCACCAACAGACGCATAACGTCTTTTAGTACCGCCGAGAACACGGATACACAAAACTTCTTTTGCTCCGCTGTTGTCTGCTACAGATAGTCTACTTTCTGACTGAATCATTGTGTCTTATTTAGCTCTTTCAACAATTTCTACTAATCTCCAACACTTATTTTTACTAAGTGGTCGAGTTTCCATTATGCGTACCGTATCACCTTGGTTACATTCATTTTTTTCGTCGTGGGCGACAAATTTAGTAGTTTTTTTAACGAACTTACCATATTTCGGGTGTTTTACTTTTCTCTCAACCGCAACTACAACAGACTTGTCCATTTTGTCGCTAGTAACAACCCCGATACGTTCTTTTCTTAAGTTTCTTTTATTTTCCATTACAGAAAGTCTTTATTTCTAAAAATCTTAAGCGTTCAACTCGCGATTTCTAATTTCGGTTTTTAATCGAGCAATCGTTCGACGGCCCTCTCTAATTTGAATTGGGTTTTCCAACTGAGAAACTGCATGTGCCAGAACCAAACTTTCATTTTGAGCCGACATTTCTTCTAATTTCTCTCTTAGATCTTCCAAAGACAATTCTTTCATTTCTTTCGTTTTCATCTCTTTTTCTTTTAAGCGTTAAAGAAATACTAAACGTAGTCTTTACGGACAACGAACTTACACTTTAGTGGTAATTTCTGAGCAGCTAAACGCATTGCTTCGCGCGCTGTTTCTAAATCAACACCTTCTGCTTCAAACAAAATACGTCCTGGTCTTACAACGGCAACCCAATGACTTGGAGCACCTTTACCTTTACCCATACGTACTTCAGCAGGTTTTGCAGTGATTGGCTTGTCTGGAAAGATTCGAATCCAAACTTTACCTTCTCTTTTCATGTAACGCGTTACTGCGATACGAGAAGCTTCGATTTGTCTGGAAGTAATCCAACCCGGCTCAAGGGATTTTAATCCGAATGATCCGAAAGCGATTTGGCTACCTCTGTGCGCCAAGCCTGTATTTCTACCTTTCTGAGCTTTTCTAAATTTGGTTCTTTTCGGCTGTAACATTTCCTAATGCTTTTACTTAGTTATTTTCTTCTGTTTTGGAATTTCGGGTTACGTTTTCCTCCTTTTTTCTGCTTGAGTCCAACGTTTGGAGAAAGATCTCTCTTCCCGTATACTTCTCCCTTACAAATCCACACTTTAATTCCAATTCGGCCATAAGTCGTATGGGCTTCGGACAATGCATAATCGATATCAGCACGGAATGTATGCAATGGCGTACGACCATCTTTATACATTTCGTTACGTGCCATCTCAGCTCCATTCAAACGACCACTGATTTTCACTTTGATTCCTTCAGCTCCCATACGCATTGTTGACTGGATTGCCATTTTGATCGCACGGCGGAAAGAAATTCTTCCTTCGATTTGACGTGCAATACTATCTGCCACCAACTTTGCGTCCAATTCAGGACGTTTGATTTCAAAAATGTTGATTTGAACCTCTTTTCCAGTGATCTTTTTCAACTCCTCTTTCAATTTGTCTACTTCTTGACCACCTTTTCCGATAATCACACCGGGACGTGCCGTATTGATAGTTACGGTTACCAGTTTGATAGTACGTTCGATAATGATTTTAGAGATGCTTGCTTTTCTCAAACGAGCATTCAAATATTCTCTAATCTTGTGATCTTCCACAATCTTAGCAGAATAGTCATTTCCTCCAAACCAATTCGATTCCCATCCCTGGATAAATCCTAGTCTATTTCCTATTGGATTAGTCTTTTGTCCCATTCTTAATTTGTTTTAACGCTATCAACAATGATAGTTGTGTGATTTGATCTCTTTCTAATTCTGTGCGCTCTTCCTTGTGGCGCTGGTTGAATACGCTTCAACATACCGGCAACATCAACTCGAACCTCAGAAACGATTAATGTTTCGTCTTCTAAGTTTTTGTCTTCGTTTTTCTGTTCCCAGTTAGCAATAGCTGAACGTAACAACTTCTCCAATCTTCCAGCAGCCTCTTTCGAGTTGTGTGAAAGGATGTTCAACGCCTTATTCACTTCGACTCCGCGAACCAAATCAGCTACCAATCTCATTTTTCTTGCAGAAATAGGACAGTTATTCAATTTCGCAATCGCGATATTCGACTTGCGCTCTTTTAACTGCTCTGCTTTTAATCTTTTTCTAGCTCCCATCTTGATCTATGTTTAGCTAATTATTTCTTTTTCTTTTTGTCCGCGTGACCTCTGAAGGTTCTTGTCGGAGCGAATTCACCTAATTTGTGACCAACCATGTTTTCTGTAACATAAACCGGAATAAATTTATTTCCGTTGTGAACAGCAATAGTAAGTCCAACAAAATCAGGAGTAATAGTTGAAGCCCTTGACCAGGTCTTAATCACCGCTTTCTTTTGCGACTCTTGAGCTTCTTCTACACGTTGCATTAACTTGTAGTGTACAAAAGGTGGTTTTTTTAATGATCTACTCATGGCTCAATTATTTCTTACGCTTTTCAATTATATACTTAGAAGAGTATTTCTTCTTTGATCTTGTCTTGTATCCTTTAGCTGGCATACCGTTACGAGATCTTGGATGTCCTCCAGAAGCTCTACCTTCACCTCCACCCATTGGGTGATCGATTGGGTTCATTACTACACCACGTACTCTTGGTCTTCTACCTTTCCATCTTGAACGACCTGCTTTACCAGAAACCTGAAGCATGTGCTCAGAATTGGAAACGTTCCCAATTGTAGCCATACAAGTTGTAAGGATCATTCTTGTTTCACCAGAAGGCATTTTAACTACAGCGTATTTTCCTTCACGCGCTTGTAATTGAGCATAAGCTCCAGCAGAACGTGCGATTGCTGCACCACGTCCAGGCTTCAATTCAATATTGTGAATTACTGTACCTAGTGGAATTTCAGCTAATGGTAATGTGTTTCCGATTTCCGGCTCAGAACCTGAACCTGATTTGATCACATCACCAACGTTTAATCCTTGTGGATGAATGATATATCTCTTCTCACCGTCTGCGTAATACAATAAAGCGATACGTGCAGATCTGTTTGGATCATACTCAATTGCTTTTACTGTTGCAGGTATTCCAAACTTCTCACGTTTGAAATCTACGATTCTATACTTTTGCTTATGGCCACCACCCATGTATCTCATGGTCATTTTACCTTTATGGTTACGACCACCACTTTTCTTCTTCGGCGCCAACAACGACTTCTCAGGAGTGCTTTTAGTGATTTCACTAAAGTCACTCATGATTTTGTGACGTTGCCCGGGTGTATTCGGTTTTAACTTTCTAACTCCCATTTCTCAAATTCTTAAATGTTTTCGTACAAGTTAATCATCTCACCCTCAGCAACCGTGATAATGGCTTTTTTCCAAAGAGGCTTAGATTCTTGAGATATACCTCGTGTAGTATACTTTTGTTTCGGTTTACCACCACCGTATCTCATTGTTCGTACTTTCTCAACTGTGACACCATATTGTTTTTCAATAGCGTCTTTAATTTCCAATTTGTTCGCTCTACGATCAACTACAAAAGCATAACGGTTATTCACCTCACTATCTAGTGTTGCTTTTTCAGTCAATAGAGGTTTTTTGATCATACTGTTCATCACTTCAACTATTAGTTCAATATGGTTTGAATTTTCTCTACTGCTCCTTCTACGATAACCAATTTATTGGCATCAAGAATTTCGTAAGTATTCAAAGAATCCGCAGTTACAACGTTTGCTCCTTGAATGTTTCTGGAAGACAAATAAACATTGCTGTTATCTTCAGGTAATACAAACAATACTTTTTCATAAGCAATGTTCATATCTGACATCATGTTTAAGAATGCTTTCGTTTTGATTTCATTCATTTCCATTTTGTCAACAACGATAATATTGTTTTCTTTTGCCTTATAAGTCAATGCTGATTTTCTTGCTAAACGTTTTACTTTCACGTTTAATTTGAAATCATAATTTCTTGGTCTTGGTCCAAAAATACGACCTCCACCACGGAAAATTGGTGACTTAATGCTACCAGCACGAGCTGTACCAGTTCCTTTTTGCTTCTTGATCTTACGCGTACTTCCTGCGATCTCTCCTCTCTCCTTAGATTTGTGCGTTCCTTGACGCTGAGCAGCTAAATACTGCTTAACATCCAAATAGATTGCGTGATCGTTAGGTTCAATTCCGAAGACAGAATCTGCAAGCGTAACTTTTGTGGCAGTCTCCTTACCTTTCGTGTCTACAACTTTAATTTCCATCTTATCTCTTGATTAATACGTAAGAACCTTTAGCTCCAGGTATAGAACCTTTTACTAAAATCAAATTCTTATCAGTTAAAACTTTTAATATTTGCAAGTTCGACTGCGTTACACGCGCATCTCCAGTTTGACCTGCCATTCTCATCCCCTTGAATACTCGAGCTGGATAAGATGCAGCACCTATCGAACCCGGCGCTCTCATTCGGTTATGCTGACCGTGAGTTGCTTGTCCAACACCACCAAATCCGTGACGTTTAACAACTCCTTGAAAACCTTTACCTTTTGAAGTTCCGACAACATCAACAAAAGTGTTTTCTTCGAAGATATCAACTCCGACAACATCACCAAGGTTCAAATCTTCGAAACCTTGAAACTCCGCCACTTTTCTTTTTGGCGTCGTTTTAGCTTTCTTGAAATGACCTTGCATAGCTTTAGGTGTATTCTTTTCACGTTTTTCTCCAAACGCTAATTGTACAGCACTATAGCCATCTTTTTCTTCGGTTTTCACTTGCGTTACAACGCAAGGACCAGCTTCTATCACTGTGCATGGTGTTGCCTTACCCTCGGCACTGTAGACGCTAGTCATACCGACTTTCTTTCCAATAATCCCTGGCATACTTTAATTATTAACTATTTATACTTTAATTTCTACGTTCACGCCACTTGGCAATTCAAGCTTCATCAATGCATCAACAGTTTTTGAAGAAGAACTGTAGATATCAATCAATCGCTTATAAGCAGATAATTCGAATTGCTCACGCGCTTTTTTGTTCACATGTGGTGATTTCAAAACCGTGTAAATTCGCTTGTGTGTTGGAAGTGGAATTGGTCCACTTACTACAGCACCAGTTGCTTTAACTGCTTTCACAATCTTCTCAGCTGACTTGTCAACTAGGTTGTGATCGTAAGACTTTAATTTTATTCTAATTTTTTGGCTCATTTTTCTAGCGCTTTATTATGCTTCAACTTTACCTTGTACTTTCTTAATCACGTTATCAGCGATATTTCTTGGAGTTGTTGCATAGTGCGAAAACTCCATTGTTGATGTCGCACGACCTGAAGATAATGTTCTCAATGTCGTTACGTATCCGAACATTTCTGATAGAGGAACGTCTGCTTTAACAACTTTTGCTCCCGCTCTATCATCCATACCGTTGATTTGTCCACGTCTCTTGTTAAGATCGGCTACGATGTCACCCATGTTTTCTTCTGGAGTAACAACTTCAACCTTCATGATTGGCTCTAATAACTCAGGATTCGCGTTTTTCAAGCCGTTTCTGTAAGCCATTTTCGCAGCAACCTCGAATGACAATGCGTCTGAATCGACATCGTGGTAAGAACCATCATTCAATTCAACTACAAGGCTATCAATTGGGAAACCTGCTAATACACCGTTTCGCATAGACTCTTTGAATCCTTTCTCAACAGAAGGGATAAATTCTTTTGGAATGTTACCACCTTTAATGTTGTTGATGAATTCAAGACCTGCCTTCTCCTCATCTTCCTGCGGGTATATCTTAACGCTAATGTCTGCGAATTTACCACGACCACCTGACTGCTTCTTGTATACTTCTCTATGTTCAACAGAACCGTTGATTTTTTCTTTATAAGCTACTTGAGGAGCACCTTCATTTACTTCAACTTTGAATTCACGCTTCAAACGATCAATCAATACTTCTAGGTGAAGCTCACCCATTCCTGAAATAACTGTTTGTCCTGAATCCTCGTTTGTTGAAATTTGGAAAGTTGGATCCTCTTCAGCTAGCTTGTTCAATCCAACACCTAACTTATCAACATCAGCCTGAGTTTTAGGCTCGATCGCAATACCAATTACTGGGTCAGGGAATGTCATTGATTCAAGAACGATTTTATTCTTCTCATCGCACAATGTATCACCTGTACGGATATCTTTAAATCCAACACCAGCTCCTATATCACCAGCTTCGATAAAATCGATCGCGTTTTGTTTGTTCGAGTGCATTTGGAATAAACGAGAGATACGCTCTTTTTTACCTGTTCTAGGAACGTGGATATATGAACCTGCATCAATCTTCCCAGAATACATTCTAAAAAAACAAAGACGACCTACGAAAGGATCAGTAGCGATTTTAAATGCTAATGCAGCTGTTGGTGCTTCTGGGTCTGGCTCTCTGCTTATTTCTTTTTCCTCATCATCAACATCGAAACCATGAACAGCACCAATATCGTATGGAGATGGCATATAAGCCATAACAGCATCCAACATCGTTTGAACACCTTTATTTTTAAATGCAGACCCACACAACATTGGCTGAATTTCCATTTTCAATGTTGCATTACGAATAGCACTCATCATCTCTTCTTCTGTAATTGAATTAGCATCTTCGAAGAATTTCTCCATTAATGCTTCATCAGACTCAGCAACAGACTCTACTAATTTATCTCTCCACTCAGTTGCCTCATCCATAAGCTCAGCTGGAATATCATATTCACGGTAAGTCATACCCATGTCTTCCTCATTCCAGTCAATAGCTTTCATTTTGATCAAATCGACAACACCTTTGAAATCATCTTCAGCTCCAATTGGAATTTGAAGAGGAACAGGGTTACCATTCAATCGATCTTTCACTTCATTATAAGCTCTGAAGAAATCAGCGCCAGCACGGTCCATCTTGTTCACGAAGATCAATCTTGGAACACCATACTTATCAGCTTGTCTCCATACAGTCTCTGACTGCGGCTCAACACCTGAAGCAGCACAAATCAATGCAACAGCACCATCTAATACACGCAATGAACGCTCTACCTCAACAGTAAAGTCAACGTGACCCGGGGTATCGATAATATTAATACGGTATTCTCTTGAATCAGGAGTTTGCTCACCTAATACTGTTGGGTACTTCCAGAGACAGGTCGTTGCAGCAGAAGTAATTGTAATACCTCTTTCCTGCTCTTGTTCCATCCAGTCCATTGTTGCAGCACCGTCGTGCACCTCACCAATTTTATGAGAGATACCAGTATAATAAAGGATTCGCTCAGTTGTTGTCGTTTTACCGGCATCAACGTGGGCCATAATCCCAATGTTTCTAGTGTATGTTAAATCTCTTTTCTTAGCCATGATTAAAATCTATTAAAGTGAGCGAATGCTTTATTTGCTTCTGCCATACGGTGCATATCTTCCTTTTTCTTAAAAGCAGCACCTTCTTCTTTAGCAGCAGCTAAAATTTCAAAAGCTAATTTTTGCGCCATTGTTTTTTCGTTTCTCTTTCTCGAGAATCCAATCATCCATTTCATGGCTAATGATTGTTTTCTATTATCTCTAACCGGAGTAGGAATCTGGAAAGTAGCTCCACCAACACGTCTACTTCTAACCTCAACGTTAGGAGTAACATTGTTCAAGGCTCTTTTCCATACATCAACCGGGCTTTCTTCTTCGTTTTTAGAAGCTACAATATCCATAGCGTCATAAAAAATCTTGAAAGCAATACTTTTCTTTCCGTGAAGCATTAAGTTGTTCACAAATTTCGTTACCAATACATCCTTGAACTTCGGATCAGGCAATATCGTGTGTTTTTTCGCTTGTCTTCTTCTCATGATTCACTTTATTTCTTTGGACGTTTAGCTCCGTATTTAGATCTTCTTTGCAGTCTTCCTTCAACACCAGCAGTATCTAATGCACCACGCACAATGTGGTAACGCACACCTGGTAAATCTTTTACTCTTCCTCCACGCACAAGCACAATCGAGTGTTCCTGTAAGTTGTGTCCTTCTCCTCCAATGTAGGCATTCACCTCTTTACCATTTGTTAAACGTACCCTAGCTACTTTTCTCATAGCTGAGTTTGGCTTTTTCGGTGTGGTTGTGTAAACTCTTACACAAACTCCTCTTCGCTGAGGGCAAGAATCAAGTGCAGCTGACTTGCTCGTCTTAACCTGAGCTACTCTACCTTTTCTAATTAGTTGTTGTATCGTTGGCATAGTACCGTTAAATGTTGTTTTTTCTAATTATTACAATATATATTGCGCCCAAATTCGTAAAAATTCGGAGTGCAAAGGTATTAAGTTTTTTTTATTAAACAACATTTGTTCAACTATTTTTCAGATTTTTCACAAAATGCTGTTGAAAATGAAAAACTCAAGATTTCTACGGGTGTTTTTCAATTCCGTTTCACGGAAAAAGAAATGTGTTTAAAACGGATGATAAAAGCCTTGGTTTTGGGAATCAAAAATCGGTCGTTAATCCTTACTTTTGTTCTATGGATTATTTGTCTTCATTAAATCCGGCGCAAAAAGATGCCGTATTGCATACAGAGGGACCTTCGATGGTGATTGCCGGGGCAGGTTCTGGTAAAACACGCGTTTTAACATATCGCATAGCCCACATGATAAGGAATGGTGTTGACCCTTTCAACATCTTGGCGTTGACCTTTACGAATAAAGCGGCACGTGAAATGAAGGAGCGAATTGCTGAAATAATTGGTGCGTCAGAAGCCAAAAACATTTCAATGGGAACATTCCATTCTGTATTTGCTCGAATTCTGAGGCATCATTCTGACAAACTGGGATACCCATCCAATTTTACCATTTATGATACGCAAGATTCTCGTAGCTTAATAAAGACGATTGTAAAAGAACTGCGACTGGATGACAAAACTTACAAACCAAATCTCATTGCAGGAAGGATTTCTTCTGCAAAGAATAATTTAATATCTGCAGCAGCATACGAGGCCAATACGGACATTATTGCTGAAGACCGAATGAGTGGTAAGCCTCGATTATTTGAAGTCTATAGACAATATGAAAAGCGTTGCTTTATGGCTGGAGCCATGGATTTTGATGACCTATTATTCAAAACGAACGTATTGTTACGAGACCACCCAGATGTGCTACATTATTACCAGCATAAGTTTCGGTATGTACTAGTAGATGAGTATCAGGACACGAACTATTCGCAATATCTCATAGTAAAAAAGCTAGTTTATGTTTTCCAAAATATATGCGTGGTTGGTGACGATGCTCAAAGTATCTATTCATTCCGTGGAGCGAATATTGAAAACATTCTCAATTTTAAGAACGACTATCCTGAGCACCGCATATTTAAACTGGAACAGAATTATAGGAGTACCAAAACAATAGTTAACGCTGCTAACAGTGTTATCGCCAAGAATAAAAACCAAATTAAAAAAACCGTTTGGACGGATAATAATGACGGAAAGAAAATCGAGGTGATTCGTTCATTAACAGATAATGAAGAAGGTAAAACGATCAGCAATCTAATTTACGAAATCAAAAACTTGGAGCAAGCAGCAAATGGAGATTTTGCTATTCTATATAGAACAAACGCCCAATCGCGTTCATTTGAGGAGTCTTTACGCAAATTAAATTTACCTTATAAAATCTATGGCGGATTATCGTTTTATCAACGTAAGGAAATCAAGGATCTACTCGCCTACTTCAGACTGACAGCGAACCCGGCAGATGAAGAAGCATTGAAAAGAGTTATTAATTACCCAAAGCGAGGCATAGGTAAAACAACAGTAGAGCGAATTATAGTTGTAGCGAATCAACATGGGGTTAGCATGTGGGATGTTATTTCGAATCCAACCAAGTATGCAACTGGATTAAATAGCTCTACCTTGAATAAACTGAATGCTTTTGTAACAGCAATTGACAGCTATTCGGTTCAGCTCGAAAAAGAAGACGCTTATTCCCTTGCTGAAACAATTGCAAAGAGTTCTGGAATTTTAAAAGCACTTTACGATGATAAATCTCCCGAGGGAGTGTCTCGCCACGAGAACATTCAAGCGCTTCTTTCGGGTATCAAGGAATTTACTGAGGCTGCAAAAGCTGACAACGAAACAGCTTTTCTGAGTGACTTTATGGTTGATGTGGCTTTGCTGACGGATGCAGATCAAGAAAGTGAGGAGGATAAAGATAAAATTACACTCATGACTATCCACGCATCAAAGGGCCTTGAATTTCCGTATGTATTTATAGTCGGAATGGAAGAAAATCTATTCCCTTCGCAACTTGCCCTAAATTCGCGTTCTGAACTTGAAGAAGAAAGACGTCTGTTTTATGTTGCACTAACAAGGGCGGAGAAACAAGCTACATTGTCATACGCAACAAGTAGATTTCGATGGGGTAATATTGTAACGAGTGAGCCAAGCCGATTTATTGATGAGATTGATCCCGATCATCTTGAATTTCAAGGAGCATCAAAAAGTAAAAGCCTTGGAAAGTCCATGAATCAGTTAAATATGGAGCGTAAAATAGGATCAAAGCAACCGCTTTATTCGAATCGACGAAAACTGACACCTGTTTCAAAGGCACCATCGGGTGGTAAAAAAGGGCCTACTGCACAATATCTAGACTTAAAGGTGGGATACAATGTGATGCATGAGCGTTTTGGAAAAGGCAAAGTTGTAGGACTAGAAGGAAACCCTCCTACAAAAGCAACAGTGTTCTTCCCAAAAGCTGGCAACAAACAATTGCTATTGAAATTTGCGCGACTGGAGATTTTAGATTAGTTTACTCTATTCCTAAAAGGATCCTGAAAACAACGCGCGTTCCCAAAGGTTCTCCCTTTTCAGTTTTTAAATCGATTATCTCGAAAGGAACAAAGTCAGCATTACCATTCAAATTGGCTAAACGTTCTTCAGCAACTTTAAGAGCAGTTGATTTATGATAATTAGCGACTTGGGCTTTTGCCTCCAACGCTTTTTGTCTCCCAATGCCATTGTCTTCAATGGAACATTCCAAAACATCATCAGGAAGCCACTTAAAGCGAATAGTTATCTTACCTTGCCCGTCTATTCCTTTAAAACCGTGCACAATTGCGTTTTCCACAAAAGGCTGAAGCATGAGAGGTGGCAAAACAGGTTCAGCAGTATCAATATCTTCACCCAAGTCAAATGTCAAATCAATATCAACGTTACTCGTTAACCGTTCCAATTGAACATAATTCTCCAAGGTATTCATTTCATCATCTATCGAAACAAATTTTTCTCTGGAATTCTCTAATACCTGACGCATAAGTTTAGAGAATTTTGAGAGTGCATATCTTGCCTTGTCGGAATCGTTTAAGATGATCAAATTATGTATCGAGTTGAGGACATTAAATATAAAATGTGGATTCATTTGTAAGCGCAAAGCTTTTTGTTCTAACTCTAATAAATTCTTCTCAAGTTTTAGTTTCTCATTGTAGGCGATATTCTTCTTTCGTTGCCTTCTTAGTAATGCAAGAACGATTATCAAAATCAACAAAACGGTTAATCCATAATAGCTCAATTTAAACCAAAGTTTATCCCAATAAGGACGGTCGATTTCAAAACTGATCGATAGTGGTTCACTCTCCCAATTATCATCGATAGCCGCCTGCACATAAAAGGTATATTTTCCGGGAGGCAAATTAGAGTAGGTCGCCATTGTATTTCGAGAGCCAACTATCCAATCAGGATCAAAACCTTCTAGTTTTCTTCGGTATTTAATGTTACTAGCATAAGCGTAATGAACCGCTTTATAAGTGAACGAGATGTGATTTTGATCGTGTGGAAACACAACTGGCTTTATCAATGTACCGTTTTCAAAAGCGCTTCCGTATGTCGTATTTTCAATGGATTCAAAAACGATCTCCATGTCTTCAATTCTTAATACTGGTGATTTGCGTTGCGCAGGATTCGGCTCAAGCCCCTTATAAACATAAAGCCCATCCACAGTTCCGAACCAGAAATCACCGTTGTGATCAACGCTGGCTGCATTGATGTTCGTCTCAACCCCCTCAAAACCTTCTTCATAACTAAACGATTCTGTTTTAATTATCTGGAAACTGGAGTCCAGCGTTAATCGATCCAATCCCTTTTCAGTTCCTACCCATAAGTATTCATCTTTTTGCAAGAGCTGATAAATATTATTAGATCGGATATAATCATTTGTTGAAGTCGATATCCACTCTTTATGATCGATTTGCTTATCGACAATTCGCACTTTTAATATTCCATTGTCTTTAGATCCTAACCATATAGTATTGTCAATTACAACTAGGTTTCGAAAGCTTTTACCCAATTCATTAAATGTGATAACTTTTTTATCATGGATAAACCCATAACTCCCTTCGCTTGAAGCAAACCAAAGTCGATCATTAACATATTCAATATATGCAATGGACTTTGGCAAAGCGGGATTCTCTGGACTTAATTTTTGAAAACTGAGGTTATCGGGAAAACCTCTTTTATTGCAGAAATACAAACCGTCATCAGACGTACCAATATAAATATTTCCTTTTTGGTCATGTGTAAATGATCGTATCCAATTTCCCCTTAACCCCTTTTCGAAATAATAAGCATAAATCGTATCCTTATTATCGCCATAAGTGTGAACTCCCAAACCTTTACCTTCTGTACCAATCCAAATATCACCATCAAGGTCTTCATGTATAACCTTCACTTTCTCGGTCCAAAAACCATAGTCTTCGTCGTATTGAATCTTGGAAGTGTCATTCAAACGCATCACTCCCATACCTTCTGTACCTAACCATAAATTATCGTTATGATCCATCAGCGCCGAAAAAACATAATCTCCATTCAAACCAGATGACTTATCATATTTAATGAATGGACTATTTCTAAAAATAGAAACCCCTCCTCCACTTGTTCCGATCCACAAATTATCCCAATAATCAGCGACGATCGTTTTGACATGATTTCCTGACAGTCCATTCTGTGTTGAAAATTGCCTCAATGTCTCTTCCTTTCGATTGTACAAATAAAGTCCGTTATTCATTGTACCTATCCAGAGCTCATTATCTCCTCCAACGAATAAGCTCAAAACAATTGCTTCGTCCAGTTCGGAGAGAACCTCTCGCTTAGAAATTAGATTACCAGAATAAAAATCAATTCCTCCATCGTAAGTCCCTATTACCCATTCATCACCGAATTTGACGGCACATTCTACGATTGAACCTGATAATCCTTTGCCCTTGGATAATTTATCAAAAACATCCTCATAACTTAATAACCCACCGTTTGTACATAACCATAATTTATCTTTTTCAGGTTTAAAAAAACTTCGAATATCAGTCTGTTTCAAGGATGGATTTTTGGTGTCCATTTCTAAAATACCGTCATCGATAACATACAACCCTCTTGATGTTGCGATCAAAACCGATTCTTTGTGCAATATTATGTCGTTGATCGTCGCTGACGAATTTGGATGTCTATAATTGAGCTGAAATTCACCTTGTTTATTAAAAACAGTGACCCCCCCTTTTTGCCCAACCCAAATCTGACCATCAATTACTTTGATGCAAAAAACACGATTTGATAATAATGAATCTGCCTTGGTGAAATAAGTGTACGCTTCACCATCATACTTGCATAAACCGCCTCCCTGTGTACCAATCCAGGCGTACTCATATTCATCAAAAGCAATACAAAAAGCCTGAGATTGAGGTAAACCTCCTCGGATGGTCAAATAGTCAAAATTATAAGCTTGTGATAAACCATTTTTTGTTCCAGCTAAAAAGCAAAATCCGAATAATAGAAATTGAAGCAAGCTGATCCTTTTCATTAACTTATATGTAACTATCCTTTTAATAGGCATAATCATTCAATCTTACCAGAATACATGGGTATTTGTTGACACTTAAAAAGAGATTTTCAACGGATAATAGACCATTCCGAGTTCAAGTATGAATTTGATTTGTTTTCAACTACCTTTGATTAGCTAAGATAAGATTTGAAACTGATTAAAAAAATAGTAAAACGAACCTATCGCTTTGTGAAGCGGTATCGGTACATATGCACCGGATTGTTTATTAGTTTATTTCTTACATGGTTATTTTGTCTACCCGATGAACTATTTGAAAAACCAACTAGTACTGTTTTATACGACAAAGAAGGACAATTGCTTGGGGCTTCTATTGCAGAAGATGGACAATGGCGGTTTCCATACAACCCTGTAGTACCAGAGAAGTTTAAAATCGCCATAACGCAATTTGAAGACCGCAATTTTTATGTGCATCAAGGCGTAAGTTTTAGAGGACTCGCTCGAGCGGTTTATCAAAACCTTTCTGAAGGAGAGCGGGTAAGCGGAGGCAGCACTATTACCATGCAGTTGATGCGTATGAGTCGAGAAAGACAATCACGTTCATATTGGCAAAAGTGTGTTGAAATATTTTGGGCAACTCGAGCAGAATGGCGTTACTCCAAGGACGAAATTATAGCAATGTATGCCTCAAATGCACCTATGGGAGGTAATGTTGTCGGGCTTGACGCAGCGGCTTGGCGCTATTTTGGCCGACCTGCCAATCAACTTTCCTGGGCTGAAACAGCCACGTTAGCCGTTTTACCAAATGCACCCTCGCTAATGCACCCGGGGAGAAACAGGGATCTTTTAAAACAAAAGAGAAATCGTCTCTTAAATAGATTATATGAAATTAAAGTTATCGATTCTGTGACTTGGATACTCTCTAAATATGAGGATTTACCAGAGGCACCACATCCTATTCCGAGATTGGCCCCTCAGCTTTTAACCCGTGCAATTAAAGACGGTAAAAAAGGGCAAGTGATACAATCTAAAATTGACATACACATTCAAGAACAAACCAATGCTATTATAAAGAGACATCATGAACAATTGAGGGAAAACCAAATATTCAATGCAGCCGCTTTGGTAATGGACGTTGAAACTGGTGAGATAATCGCATATACTGGAAATGTTCCGGATCTCGAAAAAGAACACGGTAGTGATGTAGACATCATCATGGCACCCAGAAGCTCTGGCAGCATACTAAAACCGTTTCTATATGCTGCTATGTTAGAAAATGGGTTGATTACGCCAAAGATGTTTGTTCAGGATATTCCAACCGTTATGTCTGGATACTCACCAAAAAATTATAATCTAAAATTTGATGGCATGGTCAATGCGGATGACGCATTGGCTCGCTCCCTTAATGTGCCAATGGTGAGGATGTTAACGAAATACGGAACGGCAAATTTCCATAATATTTTACATCAGTTAGAATTTACTACAATCAATCGCTCCCCTTCTCATTACGGACTATCGTTAATACTTGGGGGAGCAGAGGTTAATCTATGGGATTTGGTTTCTGCTTATGGTGTAATGGCAAGAACACTGAACGGATATCCGCGTAAGATAGAAGGTGTAAATAGGAAAGCAAGCTATACAAGCCAATCAGAAACTTATGATAGACAAAAGCCTGTTTTTAATGCAGCGACCTGTTATTATACTTTTAAAGCCATGCGTGAAGTTAAACGCCCTGAGGAAGATATCAATTGGGAATTGTTTTCGAGCGCACAACAAATCTCCTGGAAAACTGGTACAAGTTTTGGATTTCGAGATGCATGGGCGGTTGGCACGAATAGTAGGTATGTCGTTGGTGTTTGGGTTGGCAATGCAGATGGAGAGGGTCGACCAGGACTCGTCGGACGAAGGGCTGCCGCTCCGATACTGTTTGACATCTTCTCAAGTCTTCCTGCTTCGGAGTGGTTTCAAAAACCAACAGAATTATTAGAAAATGTAGAGGTCTGCTCGAAAACTGGATATCGTGCTACCGAGGCTTGTCAAAATACGGACATCGTTGGCCTACCTTTTGCTTCACTTAATACTACCTCATGTCCTTATCATGAATTCATCTTTTTAGATAGCGCTGGTGAACGACGTGTTTCTGCAAGCTGTTATTCGCTTTCCAAAGCTGTAATGGCTTCTTGGTTTACATTGCCAGCTGTTGCAGAATATTATTATAAAAATCGCGATCCAAATTACCAGCCTCTTCCAGCTTATAAAGCCGGTTGTGCCAATCAAGAAGAGGAACGTCAATTGGCTATTATTTACCCAAAAAATAAAAGTCAAATTTACATCCCCGTTAATTTTAATGAAGAATACGAGAAGGTCTTCTTTGACGCAACACACGTTCATGATGACGCCCTATTGTTTTGGCACTTAAACGATAATTATTTGGGAACGACTCAACGCATTCATCAGGTCGAGTTCATGCCTCCGCCAGGCGATCATACGCTAAAAATAGTTGATGAAAACGGTGTTAGTGATGTTGTGGCATTTAGTGTTGTTGTTCGCGATAAATAAGAACCGAAGCATAAGCTTTTATTCCTTCTCTGTTTCCAACGAAACCCATTTTCTCCCCACGAGTTGCCTTAATTGAAATTTGATCTGTCTCACAAGATAAAATTCCAGCAATTACCTCTTGCATTGAGGTAATGTAAGGGTTTACTTTAGGTGCTTCTAGCATTATTGTTGCATCGATATTACCAATCAAGTATCCTTTATTACGAATGAGTTTATACGTTTCTCTCAATAATATTTTGCTATCAATACCCTCAAATTTAGGGTCTGTATCGGGAAAGTGAAAGCCAATATCTCTAAGGTTGAGTGATCCGAGCAGTGCATCACAAATCGCATGTAATAGAACGTCCGCATCTGAGTGTCCAACTGCACCTACATCAGAAGGAATTTCTACTCCACCGATAAATAATTGTCTTGATCCTGAAAGTTGGTGCACATCTACACCAAAGCCTGTTCTGAAAGGTGGAATGAATGGCAATTTATTGCCCATTATCATTGTTTAGTTTGTTATTCCCAAACTTAAACTTCAATGAGAAACGAACTGTATTTGCAAGCGGATTTGTGCGGCGAATAGCCGCTAAATAAGAGACATCAATTCCAAAGACACTGTAGTAAATTCCAGCTCCAAATGTAAAGTACTTACGATCTCCTTTTGCTCTATGTTCGTAGAAATAACCGCCTCTTACAGCTAGTACGTCACCATACCAATATTCTAAACCACCACCTACGGTTATTTCGTTTAACTCTTCTCTAAATCGACTTCCATTCTCTACCAAGAAGTTATCATTTTCATCTGAAACAACATTTCCAGGGGCATCATAGAACGATTGAATCATCCCAAGTGTCACACCGACGTTATTTTCTTTTCCTGAAATGATTTCACCTTCCCCATCACGGGCTGGCAAAGTTGGCACTAATAATTTATTGAAATCAAAAGTTGTTGTTACTGAATTATACTCATCGAAGTCAACTTTTAATGCAGACCCCAATCTCAGGTTCGTCGGCAAGAAGTCACGGTCAGCGTCGACTGTATATGCCATTTTATTTCCGATGTTAGAAATAGTAGTACCAAAAGAAAGTGTTGCATCTCTTCCACCTACTTCGATATCATCATTGAAATATGAATATGACAAATCTACGGCACCAGCAACTCCAGGTTTTGTGTCAATTGTACCAGCGTTGATACCACCAGTTAAGTTTGAAAAGACAAATTTCCCGTTAAATCCAATAGCACTGCGGTCAGATAATTTAAACGCATAACCTCCAAGCAATTCAAATTCGTTAGGACTAAACTCCCGAATTAGATTCCCTTGTTCATCAGTAAAAGTAATGTTACCTAATGAGAAATATCTCATGGATCCACCGAAGGTGTGATTTCTTCCAACTTTTGTGTAACCGCTTAAATAAGAAAGGTGAATATCATCAACTAGCTGTCTTAACCATGGAGAATACGATACACCAAATTCAGCCTTCTCTTTAGAGAAAGCTAGTTTAGAAGTATTCCAATGAAAAGAATTTGCGTCCGGAGAAGTTGCAGCTCCAGCATCTCCCAATCCACTCGCTCTGGAATCTGGAGCAATTATTAAAAACGGAACTGCAGTCGTAATCGTGTTTAACTGAATCTCGAACTCCGTCTCATCCTTTGAAATTGACTGAGAAAAACCAGTCGATACCATTAGTAGTGAAGCAATGTAAACAATACTCTTTTTCATTCTCAAATATAATCTGAACGTCAAATATACGTTTTAATCAAAGGTATATTGTGTTCGTTGAAAAATTTTCCATTTTGTCGGATGATCCCTTCTTAAATTACAAAATCACCAGTTTTTCAATTTTCTCCGCCTTCTCTCCTTGCTCTGTCTCGATTGATAAGCGATATACATATACGCCTCTTGCCAATTTATCTCCGTATTCGTCTCTTCCATCCCAATTGATACCTTCGCTTCTAAATCCGGATGACTGAACCGTCTCTAACAGTGTTTTCACCAATTTTCCAGACACTGTAAATATCTCTATCTTTACATCTAACGTATTACAGACCTGATTGTGCTCGAAAAAGAAATCTGTATTTGTTGTAAATGGATTTGGATAGTTTAACAGGTGAGAGATTCCTATTTCTTCTTCGGCCACAACAACGAAGTCTAAAGTCGACTCTGACGAGTTGTTATTTACATCCCAAACTTTGAAGGTTAGTTGATGTGGACCTTCTTCCAAATCGGACAACTGGTAAGACACTTTTCCGCTTTGATAAGTATCTAAATCAGCTTCATAAAAATTATTTAAGACAATTGGATCCGCTGTATTACCATCAATAATCAAAGTAATATTGTGTCCAATTCCATTACCCGTTGTATTAATACCATTTTCGTCTCTAACATGAGCCAAGAATAAAGGACGAGAATTTGTCATACCCCCATTCACAAAACTCTCATCGTTCATAAATAGATCTACTTCTGGTCCGATTTCATCATTAATACCGTCCGGATTTACGCCGCCAACCACAATCGAAGTATCGAATCCGTAGTTATGTTCATCATCTGAGTTGGCGTAATAACTGATCTTACCCTTTCCAAAAGCGTAATTAATATCTTTTGGAACAACAAAAGAGAACGTAAACCTACCGTTTCGGACAGTAGATTTACCTTTGTAGATAATGTTGTTTTGTGTATCAAAAGCACGAACCGGGGAAGTTACATCCTGCCCTAGGGTATACCTCGTTTTCCATTTATCATATACTGTAGGATAAACAAAACCATTATAATTGCTAAGGAAAGTACCAGCTGCATTTTCCACGTGACCTGAGACTGTAACCTTTGTCAAAGCTTTAAGTGTATCAATTGACATATCGATACTAACGCCATTAAGACTGTCGGTAATTACTTGCGGATCAGGTTTTCCTAATTTTAAAGCAGGATCCCCTAGCAAGGCAAAGTTTCTCATATTATTGCTTCCCAATGTCAAGTTCTTTGTTCGCTTAATAATTTCACCTAATGCCAATGGTTCTCCGTCTTGCTCATTGAACAATTCGGTGTATAAATTCTGAACAAGAATTGTATTAACGGTTATGTATACTAATCGGGTTGTTGTTAAAAGACCAACAGCTCCACCGTAAGGAGTCGTTAAAGTGGTTTCTCCCGCAGATACACGACCCGGATCATCAAATCTACTGAACTCACACGTTGCTGATATAAAAACCGGAAGATTGTTCACATTCGCCCATTCTTGAATCATTGGTATTGACACCACACGCTCAAGCGACAACCCAGTCTCCCCTCCATGTCCAACATAATTAAAGACAAGCGCACCTTTATTAATATTCTGATTAATCGCTTCTTCTACATCTGGATAACGTTGTCCACCCGATGTTACAACTTGCTTATATGCATCTAAATAGATTTTTACAATATTCATTTCAGGATGATACTTTTCGGTAGTATCACTGAGCGATTCACAATCTTTTACAAATTGAGCGTTATCCTCGTCATCGGCCATTAGAACCACTCTGTTACGCCAATCTCCGAATGTTGATGCGTAGCCATTGTCATCGCATTGAACACCATCCGCATTGCTAAATAAACTCGAACCATAATTCATATAGTGCTCGATCTTATCAATGACTTGGGTTGCCTTTTCCAAATCTGAAACAGGAAACCTTCCAACTCCAACATCTAACATGTCAGATGAAGTCATCGCCTCGTCGTCATCTAATAGCCCAAAAAAGTCATCAGCCGTGAATGATGCAATGAAGTCTACATTTCCAGTCTCAGGACTATTATAGGTCGGTATCAAATAATTATTATTCGGAATTCGATTGAGCGGATCATAAGTCCCGTCACCAAAAAGACCAAGGTATTTAATCGTGTTATCTGGATCAACAGCTGCACGATCGTAAAGCATTTTTGCAATCCATCTAACGGCAACAGGATCAGAGACCCCTCCAGAGAATTCGTTGTACACTTTCTGAATGTCTACGACATGAACGGACAAACCTTGGTTTCTATGGAGATTAGCCAACCTGTCTGCCTGCGCTCTTAAAGATTCATGCGTCACAATCAGATAATCAACCTGAGGCAAAGCATGCAGGTTTTGGTTGGCTATTTTACCCAAATATGGCCCTTGCAAAACTGGAGACAGGGCTTGATCGTCCTCAAAAGCTATAAATGTTCTGAGTGTCTCTCCTGACAGCACATAAGAGTATACTGAGCCAGCAAGCGTGCCATTTACAGCATTTACCTCGTATGGATTTGTCACCTCCCAAACTCGCGTTTGAGCACTAGCACTGGCAATATTATAACGGTTAACTGCACTCGGACCAACCGATCTTAAGTCATGAATTGTCAATTGATTCACGCCCATCTGCATTTTTTTGATAAAGTGAAATCTCATATAATCCAACCAAGCCTCCGAAGCCGCAGATTCTCTGTAGAAAGTCAAATCAACATTGAAAGATGAAGCACCACTCGTAAATTCTACTTCACCTTCTTCATCGGTTGCAACAGTATAACTTCCCGTTAATGTTCCAGCTGCGATATCATCCACCTCGACTCCATTGACATTCACTTTCAATCCAGATGTACCCGACTTGCTCGCTGCCACATAATAAGTTTCTAAACTAACAGGCTCAGAAACTTCTCTATTTTCTAAATTCACCGTAAAACTATGCGTCAAATTAGAGCCTTCAAAGTGTTTTCCATACCAGCCGTCTCCAGACTTTAAGAGATTGACATCGTTATTCTCATAGAGTGCATAATCCGTAAAATTTGTCAATGTATTTGTTGCAGGCTCATCTGTGGAATTAATAGAACCAATCCGGCTTGGTGCATCTGAGGCATCAATATGAATAAACATATAATTCAGTGAGTCTATTCTGTTTACTCGAGGTAAAAACTCAAAGCTTGAACGCTGCACGTTTAATGGTCCTTTGCCGTAGAATAATATATAATCTCCTTCATCAAAAGAGCCGTCTCCTCCACCTTCAATATATATCGCATTTTTAACTAAATCATCTTCACGCGGTTCGGCATTACTGGTGGGTAATTCCGGCGTATGATTACCATATATATTTATGTGATTCGGATTTAAAGACGCTACGGGAATACCTAATTTAGATAAATCACTGTAAGTTAACTTTTGGACACCATCAGCCTGAATGCCTATTTTATACCAATCTCCTGACGCTAAAACCGAGCTGCTTGCAAAATCAAAATCACGGTCAAACTCAGTTGATTTCGGTGTTGCAACGACTAATACTTCAATTTGCGAAACTAATTGAACTTTACCAGCATTATATATGAGGGGCGTGTAATAAGCATTTATGTAGTTTTGCGGCCCAGATTTGCCAAAACTAATCTTTATCTCCGCTGTTTTAGGTAAAGCATTTTTGTCGTAATATGTTGGAAAATTAACATCTTCATATTTCACAGATTCTATAGTGTATGAAAAATCGGCCTTTCCTCTCATGTCAAGAGGTTTAGTTTTGGTTGAGTACACTTCGCCTGTAGCCGAGATATAGTCACATGGAGCGCAACGATTTAGCGCATCATTCCAGACCGTTTCAAACTGCAAATCAAAGCTTTGTGACCAAGCCAATGACATAAAAAATAGAAGAGGAATCAGTAAGCGAGTTTTCATAATAAGAAGATACGACTCATTTTATTCAACAAAGTGTTGTGTGTTTTGTTTTTAAAAACGAACTAAAATAATTATTATTGCAAATCTTGCGAAAGATTTCATTGAATCGTAACCTTTTTTGAAACATGGTCGTATTCAATAAAATCGAGTCGTGAGACCACGGTTTTAAAAGCCTATTTGAGATGAAAAAAATTATAATTGGGATGCTATTACTTGCAGTGAATGGAACCTCGTATTCGCAGGATCCAGAGTTCACGCAGTTTTATGCCAATCCGATTTATCTAAACCCTGCCATGGCAGGTACACATGGTTGTCCGAGATTGAACCTAAATTATCGGAACCAATGGCCATCTATATCTGGCGCCTTCGTGACGAATAGTATTTCATACGATCAATTCGTAAATGTCTTACAAGGAGGGGTAGCATTGATGGTAACGAATGATATGGCTGGTAAGAATACTATCAACTGGTCTACAATTAATCTAGCCTATTCATACCACCTTCAAGTATCGCGTAAGTTTACAATGTTATTCGGTGCTCAAGCGACCTGGAATCAAAAATTCTTAGACTGGAGCAAATTGACTTTCGGAGATCAAATCGATCCTCGACGTGGATTCATCTATCAAACTGGTGATTTACCTCGAGGAAATTTTTGGAATGATAATAGCAACTGGGGAACAAAAGGATTTTTTGATGTTTCTGCAGGATTAGTCGGATATTCAGAAAACTTTTATTTCGGTTTTGCAGCTAAACACTTAAATACTCCTGAAGAAAGTTTAATTCTTAACCCCGACGGAGAAAGCCGCATGCCAATGCGATTCACTGGTCACATGGGTGCTAATATTGAATTTGGAAGAGGATCACAATACCAAAATGTAACGGCAATCTCACCAAACGTTATTTATACATATCAAGATGGGTTTATGCAGCTAAACGTTGGTACATATATTAAGTACGGTGCTTTTACTGCAGGTGCTTGGTGGCGTGCTCGTGACGCATTTATCTTGTCGATTGGTATTGATGCGGGAACTTTCCGCTTCGGATATAGTTATGATATCACTATATCACCACTAACGAATGCCTCGGGTGGTTCACATGAATTATCGCTTGGCTTTAACTTCAGTTGTAAGGAAAAACCGAAACGTTTCAGAACGATTTCGTGTCCATCTTTCTAATTGAAAGTGTAACCTTTAAAAAGTCCGTAGTTATAGCTGAAAGGAAAACAAAAATGAAAACGCGAATTAAACAATACAAAATGAAGGGGAACAAGTTGTTAATTGTCCTGTTAGCGTGTGTTGGCGCAATCTCTTGTGCTAAAGAAAGATCGAACACAACAGGATGGGAATATAACGAACCAAGAAATGGAGGATTCCAGAAAGTACCTTACTTCGATCAGGAAACTGGTCCAGGGTTAATCCTTGTTGAAGGTGGTACATTTACAATGGGTCGTACAGAACAAGATGTAACTTATGAGTGGAACAATATTCCTCGTCGTGTTACTGTTTCATCTTTTTACATGGATCAATTTGAGGTAACTAACTTTAACTGGTTAGAGTACTTGTATTGGATCAAAAGAACCTATGAGGAATATCCAATGATCTACAAAAACGCATTGCCTGACACGCTTTGTTGGAGATCTCCTTTGGCATATAACGAGCCTTATGTGGAGTATTACTTACGTCATCCATCATACCAAAACTATCCAGTAGTTGGTGTTAGTTGGACTCAAGCCAATGATTTTTGTAAATGGCGTACGGATCGTGTTAACGAATACATTCTAATTCGCGAGGGTGTATTAACAATGAATCCAGATCAAGCTGGAGAACCATTTACGACAGATGCATATTTAGCAAACCAATATCACCCACAAGACGAGCAGTTTTTGCGTGACCTAGACCCTAAGCAGGGATGGAGCGGAAAACGTAAAGACCTCGGTCAGCGTATCGTGAGAATGGAAGACGGTATCCTTTTACCGCGCTACCGTCTACCAACTGAAGCTGAGTGGGAATTTGCATACTATGGATTAATTGGTAGTATGACTAACCCAGAAGATCCTGGAGTAATAGAAAACAGAAGAACATATCCATGGACAGGTCACTGGGTACGTCAAGACGACAAAGAATTCCAAGGAGATATCCGTGCAAACTTTGTACGTGGACGTGGTGACATGATGGGCGCTGCAGGTGCATTGAACGATGCAGCTGATGTTACTGCGCCGGTTGATTCTTATTGGCCAAATGACTATGGTCTTTACCACATGGCAGGTAACGTATCAGAATGGGTAATGGATGTCTACCGTCCACTTTCACATGAAGATTTTGATGAATTTAGACCATTCCGTGGTAATGTTTTCAAAACAAAAATTTTGGGTAACGACGGTGTAATTGATGAGAAGACAACTCAAATCATCTACGACGTACACGGCATTAAAGAATACTTGCATGAGTTTGAAAGAAAACGTTTCCAACGTATTTCTGCTCAAGAGCATACTCCTGGAAACACGGATACAGCTTCAATCATGTACGAAGGTATGATGCGCAATGTGCGTTCTCGTAATGACATCGATTACTATAACAATCCACCTGAGCAAGTGTACTTGTCAAGAAACAAGGCTAAAGATTCATTAGAATTATTATTGCTCGTAGAGTTGAACAGAGTAGTTGACAGAGCGATTGAACAAGCGGACAACGAATTCTACATGGAAGCTTCAGAAACGATTCAAGTCGATATCTTTGACGGATTATTTGATGGTATTGATCCTCGTTTCATCCGCGCCGATGGACTTGGAAATGAATATCCATTGGAGATTATCCCGGTATTACGCAAAGGGATGTCAGAATATATTGTTAACTCTCCTGGTCGATTGAAGTGGAGAGAAGTAGTAGCGGAAGAAAATATTGACCGTAGAAACTACAGAAATTCTGATTATCGCGATTACGGTGATGGTGATTTTGAGTCTTCATTATACTACGGAGATGATGAACGTAAAAACGACATCAACACAGGCGTAAGAGATCAATCACTTGTTATGTATCAAAATGATCATGAAGAATACAACCTTAACGGTGGTCAAATTAAGCCAAATGATAGAACAGGATGGCCAACTACATTAATCTCTGATAACGCTCGCGTGTACAAAGGAGGTTCTTGGAAGGATCGTGCATACTGGATCGTTGGTTCTAACCGCCGATTCCTAGATCAGGAATTATCCTCTGCAACTATCGGTTTCCGATGTGCAATGGATCGCGTGGGTAGCCCAAGAGGTCTTGGACGATACAGATAGAAAACTGAATATAAATTCAAACAAATGCCATTCGATAATTCGAATGGCATTTTTTTTTGAACCCAATCCAAAGTGACTTGTACGGGTTCGCAAATCAATAAAAAATTAAAAAATGCGAATCATAATCACACTCATTTGTCTCCTACCTACTCTTGGATGGAGCAATCCAGAAAAGAAAGTAAAGAACGATATAGATAAGGTTGTTGTCTACCAGCAAGGCGCTCAGATTGAGCGAAGTGGATATTACAGTATTAACGCCGGTGTAACCGAATTAGTCCTAGACGGAATCAGTGGTCAAATTGATCCTGCCACAATTCAAATCAATGCGACAGGAAATTGCGTGATTCTTGATTCCAAACATGAAACCATCTATCCTGAGCCTATTGCGAACAATCAAAATACTGAGATACCACCAAAAATCAAAAAAGAAATCAGCTTATTACAAGATTCACTTTTTAATATGAAGTATGATTTGATGGACTTGCAAAATGAAATTAATGTTTTGAATAGTCAGAAAAGAATCATTGAGCAAAACGGCACTATTCGAGGAGAAGGAAAAGTAAATGACTCAATCGCCCTGCTCAGAGAGGCGCTATCCTTGTATTACGAACAAATGAATTCCATAAATGCTCAACTATTGAAATTAGATCGTAAAAAATCAGTGCTTTTATCAGATCAAAATAGAATGAATAACCGTTTGTCGGCACTAAACAATTACAACATCAATAATCAATACACGCCTCAAAAACCCCAGTTACCAGGTCATCAAATTCGTTTAACGCTACAAGCAAATGAAGCCACTAAAGGAAAAATAAAGTTCACCTATTTGGTAAGCGGAGCTGGATGGACACCGTTATATGACCTAAGAAGTTCCCAAAATGATGCAACAATCGATTTGACATACAAGGCACAGGTCTATCAAAACACAGGAGTTGATTGGGAACGAACAAAGCTGAATTTATCAACCAACAACCCTTATGCAAACAAAACTAAGCCAAATTTAAACCCATGGTTTTTAGACTATAATACCTATCAAACATATAACCGTCCAGCAACGGAAAGTAAAAAGAAAGAATTTGCATACAACGATGTTTCTCAACCAGGACGCCTTTACGCTGCTGATGCAGAACTCGAGGAAGGAGCTCTAGCGATGAGTGCAGAACAGTTTATGACAACTGTAGAACAATTGATCTCAGTAGAATACGCTATAAACCTACCCTACACCATTAAATCGGACGGAAAGCAGAATATGGTATTGGTTAAAACAGCTAATCTGAGCACCGATTATATGTATTACACCGTTCCCAAAATCGATCCAAGCGTGTTTTTGGTTGCTCAAATCACCAACCTGGACGAGTTAAATTTAATACCTGGAAAAGCAACAATTTTTCATGATGGTTCATTCATTGGAAACACATACGTCAATCCAGAAATCATGAGTGATACAATGGAGCTGAGCTTAGGTAAGACAAACAATATTAAAGTAAAAAGACACCTCTTGAAAAATGACATGAAAGAAAAAGTTGTCGGGGACAAAATTGAAAAAACGTATGCTTATCGAATTGAGGTAAAAAACCACAACCGAAAGACCGTTAAGTTGATCATCGAAGATCAGGTTCCTGTTTCTAGAAACAAAGAGATCGAAGTAGAAATTGATGACATTTCAAAAGCTGAATTAAATGAAGTCAATGGGATTTTAAAATGGAAAGAAAAGATCAAACCTTCAGAACTTATCAACCTCGATTTGAAATATACAATTCGATATCAAAAAGATAAACCAATCAACTTAGCACAAAATTAAAAGGACAATAAATTTATATGAAGGCCATCAGGGAATCAACTTTTAACAGATTCCTTGGTGGCTTTTTCTAATTTACCCATAAAATCATGCTCAGGAGACTGCTCTATTGCGTTCATAACCTGAGTGAGGATTTCTTCTGCCGTATTATCAAAATCGATATCTAGTGGTTTTTTTACACGCATTTTTAACTGCGTTTTTTTCTTTTTGAGTTTTAGTCCTTTCTTGTCAAAAGCTGAACGAAAACCATCGATAACCACAGGAACAACGACAGGTTTATGTTTTTTTATCAAAATCGCAGTACCTATTCTACCCTTTGCATAAGGAGTTGTAGTTCCCTGAGGGAAAGTAATTACCCATCCGTCATTCATTGCTTCATCGATATTTTTTGTTTCCGAACGATCTACCTTTCTTCTGACATTCTGTCCATTCGCTCGCCATGTTCTATTCACAGTTACTGCCCCTGATAATGCTAACAGCTTTGGTAAGAATCCTGATTTCATTGTTTCCTCAGCAGCTACGTAATATAAATTGTGTTTTTTGCAAAACAAGTAGCCTGGATACTTCATCGAATTTGGATGTCCTGATAAAGAAGAGTATATGGCATGGTAAAAAAATGAGACATCAGCAAAATAGGTCTGATGATTCGATACGATAAGCACGTTTTTATCTGGTAAATCTTGAAAAACTTCAGACCCCTCTATAACTGGTCTGTTTCTCCAGTTAAAACGAAAGTAAACTAAAGTTCCAAACAGCCGGATAATGAACCTTTTAACAAAAAGATATTGATCAAATATGTTCTTTTTAAACAAAGCCATAAAACAATACGATGACAGCCGCAAATATAATCACATCTAGTGAAATAGTTATAAATAGTGACCTTCGATCAGGTCTTCGATTTTGATATGTATAAAATATCACCATTAGTTGTAGAGAAAATTCTTATCTTGCCATAGAATACTTTTACCATGAAAAAAACACTTACACTGGGAGTAATCGGTATGGCAGCCGTTTTTACGTCATACGCACAAGAATCTCCAGAAACGTCAACCGCTACTTATGAGCAATGTTCGTTTTTTATGAAAACACCCCCATTAAGGGATTTATTGGAGTCAATCGAACCAATCGACGACAGCGCTTACTATGCTGGTACGACAGCGAAGCCTGTTAATCCTATGCGCTATAATATTCCAGAATTTATTAGCGAAGAAAATGCTGCAGCTGTTTTTGAAGAAGATCCAGCGATGCAAACCGTTGAAGGAACAAAAACAGATGGTGGTTTCCGTTTACAAATTAACGTTGACGGACAATTCGGATCTTTTCCACCGGATCCTACTGGTGCGGCTGGCATTGATTATTTCATACAAGCCGTAAACAGTACTTATCGCATCTACCATAAAGAAGATGGCGATAACGCTACAGGTGTCTATTTCTTAAATAGCCTTTGGGATCGCCCGGGAGACGGTGACCCTATTGTAATGTATGATCGTTACGCAGAGCGTTGGTTTATCAGCCAGTTTTATGGAGCATTTGAAGATGAGTACGGTGTCCTACTAGCCGTTTCAACTACGACAGATCCTCTGGGAGAATATTATGTATATCAATTTGACTATACCTTGTTTCCAGATTACCCGAAATACTCAGTTTGGTCGAACGCCTATTTTATGAGCGCTAATAGTGGATCCGCTGACTGTTCTGCTTTTGAGAGAGATAAAATGTTAGTTGGAGACCCAACGGCAGGTGTTATCAAAATGAATTTCCCAACTATGCCGTTGATCTTTAATAGTATTGCGCCTGCTTATGCTGAAGGTGCTGTTGAGCCAGACGCGGATGAACCTTGCTACTTCTTTGCAGTACAAGAAAATGCATTATCTGGTATTTCAACAGATCATATCAAAGTTCTAAAAGCAGAGATTGATTGGGATAATCCAGAAACTTCTAGTGTAACAGTACACCAAGAATTGAATACTGCAGCTTTTAACTCAATTTTTGCAGGTTCTTGGACCGAGTATCTTACACAAAAAGATTCTGATCAGAAGATCGACGCGATCCCCGGAATTTTTATGTATAGAGCACAATACAGACGCTGGGGTGACTACAACACTGTTGTTCTTTGTCACAACGTAAATGTAGGTGGTAATAGAGCTGGACAACGCTGGTATGAATTAAGAGATAACGATGATGGAAACTGGAGTATCTATCAGCAAGGGACTTATACTTTGGCAGATAACAATAGCCGTTGGTTAGGCTCTATTTCTATGGATGCTTTGGGTAATATTGCCATGTGTTATTCATTTACAGGACCTGATCATCATCCTGGAATTCGATATACTGGACGTTTTGATGGGGACCCATTAAATGAAATGACCGTTCCTGAACTCACGGCTGTGGAAGGTGAGGGTGCTCAGACAGGTGGAGGACGCTATGGGGATTATTCTCAGATATCAATGGACCCGACTGATGATTATACTTTCTGGTTTACAGGTGAATATTTAGGAACAGGAGGAGCACGTAAAACCCGAATTATGTCGTTCTCTTCTTGGAATATTGCAGGTACGGATGAAGAAAAAATTAGTATTCCTGCTCTAAATGCATATCAACCTGGACCAGATCAGTTAATGGTGAAATGGAAAGACATTGAGCCTAATCAAGCTGTTAACATAGAGGTTTATGACATGTCTGGAAAACGCATCTTATCAGAGCGAGTTTCAGGAGGACAAGAACAGGTACTTATTGAGTTGCCTTCTCGAGTCAAAGGTATCTATATCATTAAACTGGAAGCAGGTGACTTAGATCTATCTAAGCGAATTCACTTAGGCTGGTAATGAACAATCAATTAAAGAGGATTGGAGATTGAAGGAGTTGATTGATAAATACGGCAGAAAACACGACTATCTCAGGATTTCATTACTTGAGCGTTGCAATTTGAGATGTACATATTGTATGCCTGAAGAGGGTATACAGCTGCGTGACAAATCAGAATTCATGTCTGAAGAAGAGCTACTTCAAATTGTCTCAGTCTTTGTAGATTTTGGTATTAAAAAAATTCGTTTAACGGGAGGAGAACCGCTGATTAAAAAGAATTTTAGTTCGATTCTAAAAAACTTATCGGAATTCCCAGTAGAACTAACCATGACTACTAACGGCATTCTATTGGATCGCTACATCGAAGACCTGCAAAAGGCTGGAATGAAGAAGCTTAATATTAGCATTGATTCGCTTGAGGAAAACAGATTTAACGCCATTACCAGAAGGAAAGATTTTAAGCGAATAATCAAAAATATTGACCTTGCTCATGCAGCTGGCTTTGACATTAAATTGAATGTTGTATTGATGAAGAATATCAACGAGGATGAAATTGTTGATTTCGTCGAAATGACAGGTAAAGAGCGGATGCATTTACGATTTATTGAATTCATGCCTTTTGATGGTAATAAATGGGACTGGTCTAAAAAAGTTACTGAGCAAGAAATTCTGTCCAAAGTAAATAATCATTTCAAAAGTGAACATGTCATTGCGCTACCCTCTCCGCCAAACAGCACATCTCGAAACTTTAAGGTTGATAGTTTTAAAAGTACATTTGGTATTATAAGCACACTGACAAACCCATTTTGCGATACATGTAATCGAATTCGCTTAACTGCGGACGGAAAAATAAAAAATTGTCTTTTCTCGAACAATGAGGGTGATATACTGGGTGCATTGAGAGCCGGAAAAGACATTCGTAGCTTAATTCGTCAATCCATACTTGAAAAACATGAGAAACGTGCTGGAATAAAAACATTCCAAACTGAGGGAGACGCAGAAATTTTCAAGGCAAATCGTTCAATGACAACAATAGGCGGTTGATTGCTGTCACATTTTTCACATTATAACAAGTTGTACTTGATTTTGGAATCACAATCTCCTTATACTAATCCAAGCTTAATTGCATACTTAATGAGTCCAGCTGTGTTTTTAACCTGAAGTTTACTCAAAATATTTTGTCGATGAGAATCAATTGTTCTTTTACTTAACTCAAACTTCTGAGCAATTTCTTCATTCGTATACTCGCTGGCGATCAATCTCAAAACTTCAAGTTCTCGTCTGGTTAGCGAAGCATGCCTATTATCGGCTTTTGCCTTAGTTACTTCCTTTTCCTCTCCGTCATTACTAAAAGGTTCCATTAGTTTTAACGCTACTTCATTAGAGAAATATTTGCCTCCTTCAAGTACAGTCCTTATCGCGTCGGCAAGCACCTCAGATCCAGTATTCTTTAGTAAATAACCTTTCGCTCCGGCCTTAATCATACTTCTGATTTCATAATCATCGCTATGCATCGATAGAGCGATAATATTTGCCTTTTTATTCTCTTTAATAATTTCAGCCGTAGCTTTAATACCATCCATTTCAGGCATGTTAATATCCATAAGAATGATATCATAAGCAAAAACCTTGGATCGTTCTATCGCTTCTTTGCCGTTGGTAACCTCATCAATTCTATCAATTAAATGAGAATACTCGCTCGCTTTAAGCGTATAGCGAATGCCTGTTCTTACTAATTTGTGGTCGTCTACAATTAAAATTTTAATATTGTTCATAATGTTTCTTTTTTGGGGAATTTCAAAATTAACCAAGTTCCTTCGCCAATCACACTGTTGAACTCATACTGACCGTCAAAGGCTTTAACCTTGGTACTGATGTTGCTTATTCCGCGGTTTTCTCCAATATTATTTAGTTTGTTTATATCAAATCCCTGCCCGTTTTCGACGAGGGATACTTTGATCATTTCTTCGGCATCAATGAGCTCGATCGTTAATTCTGTTGCTTCAGAATGTTTGATCAAATTATTGATGAATTCCTGTACAATTCGGTAAATGACAATTTCTAAATCTGGTGACAATCGTGGGAATTGATCCGGATAATTGAATTTCACTTCTACTCTTTCCAAATATTCCAACTTGGCCACCAGGGTATTAACTGCCAATATAATCCCTCCTCTTACCAGCACGTTAGGCATTAGGTCAAAGCATATTTCTCGCAACCTCTTAATTGCACCATCCATAATGTCTCTACAGATTTCAACAAGGTTGTAAAACTCACGATCCTCAACTTCATACAAATCAAAATTCGAGACCATCAGTTGCGCCATTGACAATTCTTGCCCAAGAGAATCATGTAAATCATCCGCAACCCTTCTTTGCTCAGAACTTTGCGTGGTAAGTAAAGTTTTTAAAATGAGTTTTTCCTTCTCTTTTTCTGCGGTAATATCTTTAACGGAAATGAGGAATCCTTTGAATTTACCATACCGATCGAATATTTGAGAACAGGTAAATAACCCATAAATAATCGTGCTGTTTGCAGTTAAAATTTCAGCTTCTGTCACAAATCGACTTGAATCAGAAGAGAGATTTTTATGAACATTTTCGAAAAAATCATGAAAACTTGGGTTTAAAATTGAAAAGGACAACAGCAACCGCAAGCTTTTATAGAGGGATTTTTAGGTTATTAAACGCTAAACAACCATGAAACAACTACATTTGTTGATGTCAACCAAAACGAACGTTCTATTCCCATCAATAAATGAAAGATATTGCAAATAAAATAGCTCCTTACATTCACAACACACCTGTATTGCAGAGCTCTAGTTTAGACGATTTATTTGGATGTAAGTTATTCTTTAAATGTGAAAACTTTCAGAAAACAGGATCATTTAAAATCCGAGGTGCGAGTCATGCTATATTGTGTTTAACCGAAAAAGAACGTAAAAAAGGAGTCGTAACCCACTCTTCTGGAAATTTTGCGCAAGCACTGTCTAAGGCAGCAGCAATTCAGGGTATACCAGCTTATATTGTTATGCCTAACAATGCACCTCAGGTGAAAGTCGATGCGGTTCGAGATTTTGGAGCAGAAATAATTCGTTGCGAACCAACGGTTGAAGCAAGGGAGAAAACCGCCAAAATCTTAGAAGAAAAAATTGGCGCCACTTTTATACACCCATCTAATCAAATTTCGGTCATTCAGGGGCAAGGAACGGCCGCTTATGAGTTATTAGCTGCATTTCCAGAAATCGAGGTTATTTTTTGTCCTGTTGGTGGGGGCGGATTAATTGCTGGGACAGCACTTGCAGCCAAAAACCATACACAACCTGTTAAAGTATATGGTGGCGAACCAGAGGAAGCGGATGATGCCTCTCGTTCACTACAATCTGGAAAGATTGAGTCAAATAAAACCACAAATACCGTTGCAGACGGATTAAGAACGCAATTAGGCGAACATAATTTCCCAATAATTAAAGAATACGTTGAGGATATTATCACTGTTCGCGAAGAAGAGATTGTTCAAGCAATGCGATTAATCTGGCAAAGACTCAAGATCATCATTGAACCATCGTGTGCCGTTCCAGTCGCGGCCCTATGGCAGAGTAGGCATAAATTCAAAGAAAAAAAGGTCGGGATAATATTAAGTGGAGGGAATGTGGACTTGGATAAATTGCCGTTTTAACCCTGATCAGCTTCATTTTCTCTCATTTCATTTATCAGTCTGTAGACAGTAGTCTGACCAATTCCTAATTTTTTTGCTACAACTGCAGTATCACGATTGTATTTTTCTAGATACATATTGACAATTCGTCGATTATATGTCCTAAGCGTCATTTCTTCAGTCATAATTTCGGGAAGAACATCTTTTCCCACCAAAGAAATATCTGTATCTTCAATGACATCTCCTGAGCTCAAAACAACACTTAATTCGATTACAGATTTCAACTCACGAACATTTCCTGGCCACTTATAACTCATCACTTTCTTTTGAGCAGATTCTGATAACCTTTTGTTTTCCATTTCATTTTCCTTACAAAAGTCTTCAATAAATTTTCGAGCCAGTAAAAGTACATCTTTTCCCCTCTCAGAAAGCGGAGGTAAGTTGATTGGCAAACCCAATAGTTTAAAGTAAAGGTCTTCTCCCAGTAGCAACCAAACTCCAGTTCTTCGCTAAGAACTCTCTAAGAAATCTAATACCTCCATGTACTTTTTAGAAAAGACCAGTCATACTGGCTGGAAGTTGATTTCTTATTTGCCAATCTTGTGCCAAACGAAGTTTACAACAGGTCGACAACCCTTATACTTTTGATAATCAGATTATTGATAATTCTTAAGAAAACACCTCTCGAGTAAATTATTTTCAAATTGAAAAAAACATTTTCATTTTGAAAAAAACAAATAAAGAAAATATCGCTTTTTCAATAGTTACCTTTGATGGTATACATCTACATAGATAGGTAGATGATCTGAATACCCACCGTGATATTTAGAACCAATATACGTTCGATTTGTGATTTTGCCTACACCATCTTTTTCAGGTTCTAAAAGGTAATCGGCATCAAAAATTTGTGCCGAAACTGGTTTTGTATATAAAGTTGCATTGGTATCCAGAATACCTGGACTTGCAACAAATTGATCCAAAATTCCCCATTCATGATCGTACTTATGGGTTCCTTTTTCAAATTCATATTGCCAAATCATGTTATAGAGGTCTCCCTTTTTCATTTCAGCAATGGTTTTCTTTGCCTTTAAAATGTCTTTCATGCTCTCATCCTCTGGGTGATCATTAAAATCCCCCATGGCAATTATTTTTGCTTGTGGAACAACGGCCATAATTGAATCGTATTTGGCTTTTAAAACGGATGCAGCATAATTCCGTTTTGGCAACGTTGCCAATTGCCCTCCATAACGCGACGGCCAGTGGTTGACAAATAAATGTAATGTATCCGGCCCTGTCATTCCTTTTACATATAGAATATCTCGCGACGGTCGGCTCCCTTCTTCAGGAAAAGTTAGTCGAATTGGATCGAAACTGAGCAATTGAAAGTGATTTGGTCGATACAGCAAAGCCACATCAATACCCCGAGAATCAGGTCCTTCTTGAAAGACAATTTCATAACCAAACTTTTTTAAAGGTGTTTTCTTTACCAAATCTTCTAGGCATTCAATGCTTTCTACCTCACATAAACCAATTACCGCTGGCGGTTCCCATTCTCCAACTGCAATAGCTGTCTTTGCCACCTTATTTAGTTTGTCATAATAACGCTTAAATGTCCAGTATCGCATCCCCTCTTTCGTAAACTCATCGTCATTCTTGAGCGAATCATCCTCAGGATAAAAAAGGTTCTCCACATTATAAAACATAATGCGCACGCCCTGTTTATTCAACTGAGGGTTCTGAACCCATGCTTTGAATCCAATTAACAAAAAAACAAAGGTTGCTATCGTTTTAATTTGAGTGTGAACCACCATAAGACGGAAAATAATAAAGTTGCTGAGAATAAAACTACGGTTATTTGCAGAAAAAAAGGGTTCGAGAAGGTTAATTTTGTGCTAACTCCTTGGACTACTCCGTTTATGGGCGTAAAACCAATAGCGAGCCAAAAACTAATGTATGATAGTGTAATTCCAGTATCCTGAACAGCCTTTGCCAAAGGGTTTTTCCGCAATTGTTCTGAATATAATTTAAACGGTAATTGAATAATATACTTGATCAAACGCTCGACGAGATATACCAAAAAAATAATCCCCGTCCACGCAAATATTTGTGAACGGGGAAAATCAAAATATTCTCCAACCCAGTTTAATCCGAAAAAGACAACGACAACGGTAATCGCCACTAGTAATGCTGTCTTGATCATGATTAACTGTTCAGCTGATTAATCTTCATCATCCGTATTCTCCTCTAGTTTCTTTCCAATGAAAGTTCCTTTGATGATCTGATCTTGGAAATCTTGCATTGCTCCAGGTGAGTGAGGAATAAGGATTGATGTATTCTTACCGTTAGATCCGATATTGTTGATCGTATCAAAGTACTGTGTCAACAATACGAATTGCATTACTTCTTCATGCGTAATATCCTTTAGCGTCTTTTGGAAATCCTCTACCGACTCTTTGAAACCCCTAACGATTTCAAGACGCTGTTGAGCGATACCTTCTCCAGATAAACGTTTTGATTCTGCATCAGCTTCAGCAGCCTTAACAACTCTAATTTTGTTTGCCTCAGCATTTTCCATTGTTGCCTCTTTATCACGTTTTGCAGCATTAATTCGGTTCATGGAGTCTTTTACATTTGCATCCGGGTCTATATCTGTGATCAAGGCTTTGACGATAGAATAACCATAATCATCCATTGAATCTGCCAAGTTTTGGCGAACTGCCACGGCGATATCCTCTTTTTTCGCAAAGACATCATCCAATTCCATTTTAGGCACCTCTGCACGTACATCATCGAATATATATGAAGCAATCTGATGACGATGATTATCCAATGAATAGAAAGCTTCCCATATACGGTTTTGCATAACTTGGAATTGAACAGAAACGCGAATATGAACGAATACATCATCTCGTGTTTTTGTCTCTACATCTACGTCTAATTGCTGCACACGCATGTTTACTACTCCTGCTTTTGAATCAATAAATGGAATGATTATACCAAAACCAGGACTTGCCATGCGCTGGAACCTCCCCAATCTTTGTATGACATATACCTTTTTTTCCGGCACTATAATGACCGCTTTAATGATCAGAATCAGTCCGACAACCGTACCGATAACTGAGAGAACTAACTGTGATTGCTCCATGTTTATTTAATTTAGTTTTGAATGTTAACAAGGCCACACTATTATGGACTTGGTTTGTCATAAAGATAGCAAAAAAAAGAATGCACAAACAAATAAATTACTAATTTTTTTAGTTTTTTGCTATTTATATTAATAGTTGTCAATTATTAAAGAAAAACCAATCAGCTTGCGCCCGCCATGAATTTGAATTCTGCACGAAATAGAAGAATCTAATCTTCAAAATCAATGAAAAGTATAACTTTGTGTTTAAACAGAAACTAGATTTATGAAAGCGTACGTATTTCCAGGACAAGGAGCTCAGTTTGTAGGAATGGGCAAAGACCTCTACGAAAATTCAACTATAGCTAAAGAGCTTTTTGAGCAGGCAAATGATATATTAGGATTCCGCATTACGGACATCATGTTTGATGGAACAGATGAAGAGCTTAAACAAACCAAGGTAACACAACCAGCAATTTTCTTGCATTCAGTAATCCTTGCAAAAGTGCTTGGGGATGATTTTAAACCAGACATGGTTGCTGGACATTCATTGGGTGAACTTTCTGCTCTTGTAGCAAACGGTGTTCTCAATTTTGAAGATGGACTCAAGTTGGTTTCGCAGCGTGCAATGGCGATGCAAAAAGCATGTGAAAAACAGCCTTCTACAATGGCTGCTATCCTTGGCTTAGAGGACAATGTCGTAGAAGAAGCTTGTGAAGCAGTTGACGGCGTTGTTGTAGCAGCCAACTATAACTGCCCAGGTCAATTGGTTATTTCAGGTTCAATTGAAGCTATTGATAAAGCTTGTGAAGCTTTAACAGAGGCAGGTGCAAAACGCGCACTAAAATTACCTGTAGGTGGTGCTTTCCATTCACCCCTAATGGAACCTGCTCGTGAAGAACTAGCAGCAGCTATCGAAGCTACAACATTTAGCCAACCTAATTGCCCTATTTATCAAAATGTTACGGCAAATGCAGTAACTAACCCAGCTGAGATTAAGGAAAATTTGATCGCACAATTAACAGCACCCGTAAGATGGACGCAAACCATGAATCAAATGATCAGCGACGGGTGCGAGAGCGTTATTGAAGTTGGCCCCGGTCGTGTTCTTCAAGGATTATTCAAAAAAATCGATCGCCGTTTTCCAACAGAAAGCGCTGCACTAGAGACCGCATAGAGAACTAATAACACAATAATTTGAATCCCTTCTTGGCTTGCATGAGAAGGGATTTTTTATTTCAAAAAGTGACCTTTTCGAAGTTTTTACATTTAAGAATAGCATGCAAAATAAAAAGATAAAATAAATCTCAAAAAAGTACAAAAATGAAAAGTAAATTCTTCCTGTTATTCTTATTGTTGCATTCGTTTGTTCTTAAAGCACAAAAGTTAGCACCTGCATCTGTTTTGGTGAGTGATTTTGACGGAAACCCAATTGCAGGTGCTCAAATTCAATTTATTAACACTAAATCCAGCACTATTTTGGAATCAGTATCTGATGCCAATGGGAAATTTGACATTCAGCTCGCAGCGGGTCTTTACAACATCCGCCTAAAACATGTAGGAAAAACAAAAGACTATTCTCAAATTGAAATTCCAACCCTTGGCCCCAGAGAGGTCTATAACAATGTTAATATCATCATTCAATATGAGGAGGAAAAATCTTTTACTCTGAGTGACTTGCATTTCGACATAGGCAAATCAACTATAAAGCCTGAATCATTCTCTGTTTTAGATGAGTTGGTAAAATTCTTAGAATTAAAACCCAACCTGAACATAGAGGTTGGAGGACATACAGATAGTGATGGGTCTGATGCTGAGAATCTCATTCTTTCATTGGCTCGAGCAGAAGCAGTTAAGACCTACTTGATAAAAAAAGGCATTCAAAAAAGTCGATTGACTGCTAAAGGATATGGTGAGACAAAACCCATTGCCGATAACAATACCGCCAAAGGCAAAGCGCTTAACCGCAGGACTGAAATCACAGTCTTAGAATAAGCAAAACAAAAAAGCATCAGCCGAGAGACTGATGCTTTTTAAATTTGTATAAAGCTTCTATTATACCAGCATTCGAACTGGATTCTCTATGAAGTATTTTAAGTCTTGTAAGAAAGCGGAACCAACAGCTCCATCCACCACTCGATGGTCACAAGACAAGCTTAATTTCATAACATTACCTGGAACGATTTCTCCATTCTTCACAACCGGTGTCTGTTTGATTTGTCCTACAGACAAGATACATCCGTTGGGTGGGTTAATGATCGAAGTAAAATCTTCGATGCCGAACATTCCTAAATTAGAAATAGCAAAAGTCCCTCCTTCCATATCCGAAGGCTGTAATTTTTTATTCTTCGCCTTAACCGCCAAGTCTTTAATTTCAGCACCAATCTGCACTAAACCTTTTGTATCTGTAAAACGAACAACAGGAACAACAAGACCCTCCGGAACTGCAACGGCAACACCAATGTGAATATGGTAGTTATAACGTATAGCATCACCCAACCAATCTGCATTCACTTTAGGATTTTTACGCAAAGCTGCAGCCACAGCTTTTACTACCAAATCATTGAAGGAGATTTTAACGCCTTCTTCAGAATTAATCGCTTTTCTTGCAGCAATTGCATTATCCATGTCCACCTCTATTTTCAGATAGAAATGTGGCGCATCGAATTTAGATGCCGACAGCGTACGCGCGATTGCTTTTCGCATTTGTGAAAGCGGTTCATCTATATAAGACTCTGTCCCAACAGGAGCAGAGAAACTTGCCGAAGCTACAGCAGGTTGCGCCGATGGTGAGTAATTTTCAATATCACGCTTAACGATACGATTATTTTCTCCCGATCCATTCACTTGAGCCAAGTTAATACCGCGCTCTTCTGCCATTTTTCTCGCTAACGGCGAAGCAAAAATTCTACCACCTTCATTGTTCATCGAAGGTGTTTGAGGTACAGCTGTTTGAGTCGCTTCAGCCGCAACAGGAGCTGGACTAGGTTTCTCTTCTTTTGTTGCTGGGGTTGGAGTTTCCGATTTTGGGGATTCTTCAACAGCAGGAGCTGCATCACCAGCTGATGCCAATATTGCTTGAACATCTTCTCCTTTGTCACCAATTATGGCTAAAATATCATTGACAGGAGCAGCTCCTCCTTTTTCAATACCGATATGAAGTAATACACCATCATAAAACGACTCGAACTCCATCGTTGCTTTATCCGTTTCGATATCAGCTAACAAATCACCTTCAGAAACTTGATCTCCAACTTTAACATGCCATTCTGCTACCACTCCTTCCGTCATGGTGTCTGACAATTTGGGCATTCTTACAATTTCAGCCATTCTTATTCTTCTTTACTTTAAATAATTAGATTGATTACGCCAAATATTCTTTAACATAAGGATAGTCACTTTGCATGTATACATCCTTGTACAATTCATCAGCTTCAGGAAGTGGAGAGTTTTCAGCAAATTCAATTGATTCTTTCACTTCTTGTTTAACCCAATCTTGAATCTCCTTGATTTCCTTTTCTGTCAAGAATTTATTTTTCTTAATTACTCCAAGAACATACTCAATCGGATCCTTTTCTTGCCATTCAGAAACTTCATCTTTGGTTCTGTATTTTTGCGGATCAGACATTGAATGTCCTTTGTAACGATATGTTCTGATGTCCAACAATGTAGGCCCATCTCCTCTTCGTGCTCTCGCAGCAGCTTCTTCAATAGCTTCGTGAACCGCTTCTGGACTCATCCCATCGACAACAAATGAAGGCATTTCGTACGAAGCACCAATTTTTGACATATCATGCACATTCGTAGTACGCTCAACAGAAGTACCCATTGCGTAATTATTATTCTCGATGATAAAAATCACTGGCAATTTCCATGTCATCGCCATATTGAATGTCTCGTGCAAGGCTCCTTGTCGTGCAGCACCATCACCAAAAGAACACAAAGTAACATTATCTGTCCCTTTGTACTTTTCAGCAAAGGCTATTCCAGCACCCATTGGAATTTGTGCTCCAACGATACCATGACCTCCATAAAATCCTTTTTCAACATCGAAAAAGTGCATTGAACCACCTTTTCCTTTTGAACAACCTGTAATTTTCCCGTACAATTCAGCTGCTAATGTGCGCGGATCTGTACCCAATGCAATCGGATGTCCGTGATCACGATAAGCAGTAATGTGCTTATCTCCTTCTTTAGTTGCTGAAACAGCACCTACAACAACTGCTTCTTGACCGATGTATAAGTGAAGAAATCCTCCAAATTTCTGTTGAATGTACAACTGTGAAATTTTCTCTTCAAACTTTCGAATCAAAAGCATATCCTTATACCACTTCACATAAGTTTCCTTTGAAAACTTAGTTCCAGCAGTCTTTCGAGTACGTTTTGTTGTTTTCTTAGGTGTAGCACTTTTTGTAGCCATATTGCCCGTATTTAGGTTGTTTATCGGACAAATATAAGGCTTAATTTTTAATCTAATAACCGAAATTTGTGGGAACATAAAAAGATATTCTAACGCAAAATATGAAGGCTAAAAAAAATACCAAAATTATGCTCGTAATCAACAACTTGCATCTACCGCAAAGTCAATCTCAAATTAGTTTGTAACTTTCCAGTGGTGTTGCATTATAGACGCACATCACCCCAACCATGGTAAAGCACATTCTCTTCTTGCTTTCAATTTTCATGAATTGTGCACTATTTGCACAATCATTATCGAATATTGCATTTGATGAGATTGAAACCGCTACGTCCGATTCAGCAAGTGTTCATTTTTATCCGAAATTATCACAAAAATTAAGAGAACTCGACACCAGTCTGACGCAGCAAGAATTTCAGCATCTCTACTATGGCAATGTTTATCAACCATATTACCACCCGTATGGCGCAACAGCCAGTGAAAAGGCTTTTAATGCCGCCTTTGAAAGCGGAGCAACCTTACAAAAATTGGAAAATCTAGCTCAGCAGGTAATCGATGAAAACCCAGTTAACTTGGAGTTGTTTTATAAAATGATTATCAGCTGTAATCGCGAAAAACAGCCAGAAAAAGCCATCGTGTGGGCAAAGCTTTATGTTGGATTCTTAGAAGTAATCTATGCTAGCGGAAATGGCAAGAATTGCGAGAGTGCATTTGTCGTTATTTCTGTTGACGATGAGTATCGAATCGCTTCTGATTTAGGCCTAAAAGTCGTTAAACAAGCCCTAATTGGTACTTGCGATCGACTTCAGTTTTCAAAAAAAGGACAAAAACGAAAAAATCGTATCAAAACACTTTTTTTCAATGTTCAATTTCCGCTCGCATCGCTATCTGGAGCCTATGATCATATTGACCAGCCATTGCCAGACACTGATCCGGATGAAGATGATTGACTCCTTTTTTTTATTCTGAAAGGAAAGTACCGTCAAACCCCCAAGGCAGCAAATCAGCGCAGCTGTTGAGTTGAATAAATCGGTTATCTTTTGCAACCATTGTAAGTCGTATTGGACTTTTTTGCCTGCCTTCTACCTCAACTAATGTCTGACGACAAAGTCCGCACGGCGATGCAGGTTCAGGTAGGTCTTTATCAACATAAACGATAAGATCCTGAATAATTTCATCAGGGTAATTGGAGACAATTGTTGACAATAAATTACGCTCCGCGCATATACAAACCGGATAAGATGCATTTTCAACATTAGCTCCAAAAACAGTTTGACCATTTCCCAGTATCGCTCCGGCACTCACTTGAAATTTTGAATAAGGAGCATACGCTCTTTTCGCAAAAGCCTTCGTCTCACTGATCAATGATTGAAGAACTTCGCTCAGATCATTAACATTGCCGGTTCGATAAGATATGTTCAAGTTTTGCACTTCTACCATGGAGTTTTTTTTATTGATTAACTGTCCTAAATATAAGCTATTTCCATACCAGAGACGAATTTCCCGCGTTTTATCTGGGATTTTAGGAACAAGTTTGGCTTTTTTCCGTACAATTAATTTACTTTTAAAATTAGCTTATTTTTGCGGTAATATGCAGGAAAAATTTCCAGACATAGCAGACAAACTTAAATCTTTTGAGCCGATCACTTTGGCGGAGATGGACGAGGTGAAACTCATGAATCGAACAGATACAAAATTTGTGTTTGAATGGTCGCTTCTGCCTTCTCTTCTGGACAAACTGTCGCAAGAGTACAAAATTTTAAATGTTGAAGGAAATCTTATATCTGAATATAAAACATTGTACTTCGACACTGCGGATTTTAAGTTTTACATGGATCATCACAATGGGCGTGAAAACAGGTTTAAAGTCAGAATCCGAAACTATGTGCAATCTAAATTATTTTTTCTGGAAATAAAGAACAAGAAAAAAGGTCGCACGATTAAAAGTCGTATCCGACTGGAAGATTTCGAAATGACATTAGGCAATAAGTCGGCTAATTATGTGGAGGAAGTCGTTGGAAAAGGAACGATGGTAGAATCAAAACTGTGGAATGGCTTCAGCCGTATCACCCTCGTTCAACAAAAAATTAAGGAGCGTCTGACACTTGACTTAGGTGTAAATTTCAGTTGGAACGAGATTGAAAAACGATACGACCATATCGTCATCGCTGAGCTCAAACAAGAAAATGTTAATAGGGAAAGTTTATTTTATTCTTTGATGAAACAAAATCAAATACGTACAAGTGGTATGAGTAAGTATTGTGTTGGCGTAATTTCACTTTATGGCGATTTGAAGTACAATGTTTTCAAAGAAAAATTACTTTTGATTGATAAATTAGGATAAAAAGAAAAATATGCCGGTTGAGGAAATAGAATTTGTAGGAATGAAATTGATGGACAATGATTTATGGAAATTATTGGCCAAGTTTGCTATCAATTTCGTGTTCTTAACGGTTATCGTCCGTTATATCTATTACAAGAAAACACCACGTAAAAATTATCTATTTACGTTCTACATGATCTCGATCATTTCGTTTTTCATATGCTTTGCTTTGAAGAAGTTTGAAATGGAGGTAGGAATGGGACTTGGATTGTTTGCCATTTTTGGTATTATTCGATACCGAACCAATCCGATGCGTATTCGAGAGATGACTTATCTCTTTTTGGTTATTGGTTTAGCTGTGATTAATGCGCTTTCTGGTAAGTTGAGCTATGCTGAGCTAATCGTCATCAATTGTATTGTTTGGTTCATGATTTACATCATGGAAAACTGGTGGTTGCAAAGCAATGAATCAGACAAGACCATTACCTACGAAAAAATCGAAAACATCAAACCAGAGCGATATGACATTCTAAAGGCCGATCTTGAAGATCGCACAGGACTTGAAATCAATCGTATTGTTGTGGGTAAGGTTAATTTCCTCAGAGACACGGCAGAGATTAAAATCTATTTCGACGAAACCCAGCTGGAAATGGAGGATTAAGTCCCTCTTATTGAACAACCAATTTCCCAATAAATTCTTGATTTGCATAAATCAAATAGAATCCGGATTCTATCGTTATTTGCCTTGCTTGTTGGTGTGTAAATTGTTGCACTCGTTTTCCATCAAGACTTGTGATTGATACCATCACAGGAATATCAACTGTTGAGAGGTGTACAATGCCAACAGAGGGATTTGGATAAAATTTTAATTCTTGCTTTTCGTCATATTTGTGCATTCGTTAAGCTTGACAAAAGAAGCAACGAGAAGAAGAGTAAATGTCGCATTTAAAATTCAGTTTCCATTAAGTCGAAAAAGAATCTAACTGAGTTGCCTAAAAGAAAAAGTATCTTATTCTTCCTTGATTAGATTGATCGTCACCTCACCATATTGAAAAGGAGGATATGAATTGTCCGCTGAAAATTTCAAATTCATGAGAATATTGTTCTTTGTCTCGATATAATCAATCTTACTCTTAACAGTTGACTGGGTCTTATTCCAAATGCATTCAACTACTTTCCCCTCACGATTAACAACAATATCAAAAACAAGCATCCCTGTTTTTGATGAATTCTTTTCATAGGAGATGCTATCCACAATCGGTCGCGATGATTCTACCAATTCTCCGGATAACTGCGACCAAGCCGCAAATGAGGTAAAAAATATAATAGCACTGAATGCACCTTTCAAGATTCTTGTTTTCATATTACTTTGAATTAACTGATTCTACTCCAATTCGGTTTTGCTTTTAATATTTGCCTCAACTTCGTTGCAATTCGCTGATGTTCTTCGGCCTCTAGCAACGGATCTTTCTCTAACAATTCTCGTGCCTTTTCTCTAGCCAAACTCACTATTTGCGAATCGCGTGACAGATCAGACAATTTTAGATTTAACAATCCACTCTGTTGTGTACCCATAATATCTCCTGGTCCCCTCAACCTTAAATCAACCTCAGCAATTTTAAAACCGTCATTAGTTTCGCACATGGTTTCGAGGCGTTTTTTTGCAGTCTCTCCCAATTTGTTTCCGCTCATTAAAATACAAAAGGATTGGGAGACCCCTCGCCCAACTCGACCTCTTAATTGATGTAATTGCGAAAGTCCAAATTTCTCAGCACTTTCAATAATCATCATACTCGCGTTTGGTACGTTAACTCCAACTTCAATAACGGTTGTAGCAACCATGATTTGCGTCTTTCCTGAAGCAAACATTTCCATTTCATAATCCTTATATTCTGGATTCATTTTACCATGCACAATACTGACGCTGTATTGAGGACGGGGAAAACGTTTGGTTATCGCTTCATAACCTGCTATTAAATTCTGATAATCTAATTTCTCGGATTCTTCAATAAGTGGATAAACAATGTATGCTTGTCTGCCCAACTTGATCTGATCCTCTAAAAATTGAAATACTCTCAAACGAGAAGATTCATAACGGTGAGAGGTTTGAATTGGTTTACGTCCCGGTGGTAATTCATCGATAACGGAAACGTCCAAATCTCCATAAAAAGTTAATGCCAACGTACGTGGTATCGGCGTAGCCGTCATCACCAATTGGTGGGGTGGCAAGATATTCTTTTTCCATAATTTAGATCGTTGCGCTACACCAAAGCGATGCTGCTCATCAATCACAGCCAATCCAAGATTTTTGTATTTCACTTTATCTTCTAACAGTGCATGCGTTCCGATTAAGATATCAATATGACCGTTCTCGAGTCGCTCATGGATTACTTTACGATCCTTTTGTTTTGTGGCTCCAATCAGCAGCTCTGCATTCACGTTCATTTTAGCCAGCATTTCACGCATGGAATGAAAATGCTGAGTAGCCAAAATTGCGGTTGGTGCCATGATGCATGCCTGATAACCATTACCAATTGCAATTAGCATAACCATCAGTGCAACCAAAGTTTTACCGCTTCCTACATCTCCTTGCAATAATCGGTTCATGTGAACACCAGAACTTAAGTCTCTGCGAATTTCTTTTATCACCCGTTTTTGAGCACCTGTAAGTTCAAAAGGAATATGATCTTCAAAAAAAGTATTGAACGGTTGACCAATCGCCTCAAATCGAAAACCTTTTATTTTTCGTTGCGCTATTTCTTTTCGAAAAAGGAGTTCCATCTGCAAATAAAAGAGCTCTTGAAATTTGAGTCTCAATTGCGCCTTCTGCGCCATTTCATGACTAGACGGTTGATGAATTTGCAACAAAGCCTCTTCTTTTGAAATTAAATTGAGTGATTGAATTAGCCATGGCGGCAAATCCTCTTGAATTTTCCCCTTAATGCCGGGCAATAATTCACTGACTGCTCGCTCAAGTCCCTTCGTATTAAAGCCTACTTGCTGTAATTTTTCACCGCTATGATAAACCGGCTGCAAGCCTTTTTGTAATTGTTTTTGCTCTCTTAAAAACTCAAGTTCAGGATGTGAAATTGTCCACTTTGCGCCATAGCGTCTCGCCTTTCCCCATACAATGAGCTCCGTTCCTAGATCCAATTTTGGTTTGATCCATTTTATACCCTTAAACCAAACCAAACTTATACTTCCTGAATCATCTCTAAACCCAACTTCAAGGCGCTTACCTCGGCCTTTCCCTACCTCTTTTAAACCAGTAACAACACCTTTTAATTGAACCGCTGAATCTAAATCAGGGATATCTGAAATGCGATGAAATTGAGATCGATCAATGTAGCGAAATGGAAAATAATAGAGCAAACCACCAAAGTTATCGATCCCCAATTCAGATCGCAAAACCTTTCCTCTTGAGGGACCAATCCCTTTCAGGTATTCAATCGGTGTCAACAAGTAATCAAACATCAAAAATTAGTCTATTATTTTTTCGTACTTTTAGGTGTTCCAAGACGGATATTATGCTCAAAAAGTTAGCGCAATTTACTTTATTTTTTTCGATCGGTGTTGTGATTTTTGCTTTTGCAAGGTCTGAAAATCATGTCAGCACTTATGAGGATACAAAACCGAATGCATTGCCAAAAACATTAGAGGAGGCTCTGCTCATACTGGGCGATGAAAAACCAATTCATTTTATTAAAGAAGCGGATCGCGATTCGGTAAGGATGGGAAAAGAAATGGTATATTTTGGTCAGCTTAAAGACGAGTCAAACGAACCAATTTCCAAATACTTTGTCTGCACTGATTGTCACAATCAGGTTTTGGAAAGTGCTGATCCTGCTGACGAATCACCGGAAGCAGTTTTGGAGCACAGCATGGCGAATAATATCCCTTTTCTGCCTGCCTCTACGTTTTACAGCATGTACAATAAAAGACATTGGTACAACGGGGACTATGACAAGAAATATGGCGACTTGGTGGCCCCGACAAGAGATTCACTTTACAATGCGATTCAACTTTGTGCGACCCAATGTTCACAAGGTCGAGAAATGGAACATTGGGAAATCAGGGCTGTATTGCATTATTACAAATCATTGGAATTGAAATTATCGGATCTTGTATTCACAGCAGAAGAAAAGGAACAATTGGGAGATTGGATTGTCAACGACAAAACCGCTGCCATTCAATTACTAAAGTCAAAATACAACGATACGAATCCGGCAACCTTTGGAACAAATAAAACACCAGAAGCTCCTGGCTATGAGCCAAACGCAAAAAATGGAGAATACATTTTTACAATGGGGTGCTTGCATTGTCATGATCCAATTAAAGGAATCACAAATTTTACGATGAGCAATGATCCACTGACCTTGCGTTACCTCAATCGCAAAAAAGACAAATACAACAACATGGCAGTGCAACACATTACACGCTATGGTACCTACGCCATGAGCGGTAGAAAACAATATATGCCAATGTACAGCTTTGAAAAACTCAGTGAGAAACAAATGTTAGACCTATTGCACTACTTAAAAGTGGGAGGATACGACAATTAATTAGCCCTAAACAGATGAAAAATTTATTCTTTATTGTATCAATATATTTTCTAGGAACAACTGCGTTTGGACAGGAACCAGTTCTAGAATCCTTTGCAGGGACTAGAGTATTGAGCAACCACTCCATAGAAATGCTCCCAAAAAGGTCGCTCGAATTTCGTGTTTCGCATAAATTTCGAGATATCGGAGGAGATGCAGGCGGAATCAATAACTTCTATGGTTTTGATAACCTAGCCGATGTTCGAATCGCATTCGAATATGGAATTTTAGACAATTTGGATATCGGGGTAGGCAGAAACAAAGGCATCGGTTTGATATCGGGTGTGGTGGATGGATTTGCCAAATATCGTATTCTACAACAAAAAACGGAAGGAATGCCGCTAAATTTGGTGTTTGTAAGTTCTCTGGCACTTCCATATAAACCAGCTGTTTCGGATTCAACTTCGGTTGCATCTTATCCTCGATTTTTGAATCGATTCAGATTTACCAATCAATTAATTGTAGCACGTAAATTTTCAGACCGGTTTGTGTTACAAGCTAACGTTGGATACAACCATCGAAACTTTGTCGATTATTTAGATGCTAATGGACTCTTTTTCGCGGGTGTTTCATCTCGACTACGCATCACCAAAACATTCGGACTATTGGTAGAATATAATCACGTTTTAAATCGTCCATCAACGATATCAGCGAACTATCAGAACCCTTTAAGTGTTGGTATAGAGATACTCACAGGTGGACATTCCTTTATATTGAATTTCTCGAATGCACGGGCATTAAACGAAAATCTATTCATACCGGAAACAACTGCCAATTGGTTGGATGGTCAATTTCGATTTGGCTTTAGTATTAACAGACAATTTAAATTGTAATGAAAGCGTTATTGATACTTACATCTTTTGCCTTCTTGGCACTTTCTTGCGTAAAAGATAAAACAGTTGAACCAGCACCCGAGCCAGTAGACCCATGTGCTGAAACCGTATCATTCAACGACGAATTGTTACCCGAAATATTTAACATCTCGTGTAATACATCGGGATGTCATGACGCCGGAACCGGTTCCGGCGGATACGTTTTAGAGACACATGAGCAAATTTGTACCAACGCAAATGTAATTCTTGACGTATTACAACATAACTCGGGATTTGTTCCGATGCCTCTTGGCGGTGAAAAACTTAATGATTCACTCATTCAGAAAATGGATTGCTGGATAGAGCAAGGATTGTTGAATAATTAAGTTCATCATTTTCAGAGGCTAATGAATAAATCGATTACATTTAGCAAAGCATTACCAAAATTAAAACACATGAATAAAAAACTACTTTTTACACTTGCCCTCGCAGGAGTTACAGGGATGTCATTTTTTTATAACCCAGACCGTATCACAAAATATCATGCTCATGGTATTGAAGGGGTAACTTCTTCCTCTAATCCACCAGCTGCTAAGACAGGTGCACCTGGTGAGGGAAATTGCACGGATTGTCATACAGGAACTGTTATGTCAGCGGATGGAGTTGTAGACTTCTCTGTTGGTGGAGGTCCAGGTTATATCCCTGGCAATACCTACACGCTAATCGTTTCTTCAATTGGGGGAGACAAAAACGGTTTCCAATTAACAATTTTGGATGCAGCTAACAACCAAGCAGGCTCTTTGACAGCTGGAGCGAATTCCAATGTAACAACCTCTGGTGGGCGTGAGTATATTCGTCACTCATCATCTTTAGGTGAAAACACATGGGTGTTCGAATGGACTGCACCTGCTGAAGATGCTGGTGAGTTAACTGCCTATTACACTGTCAATAAAGCAAATAATAACGGAGCAACTTCTGGAGATGAAATTTTTGTTGGGACTACACCAATTCCATTATTCGGAGCAAGCATTGCTGAAAACGAATTGGACGCATCTTACAATGTTTTCTTTAATCAAGCTGCACAAGAGCTTAATCTGAGCTACACATTACCAGAAGAAGCAAAAGTAGTATTGAATGTACAGGATCTATCAGGACGATTGATTACTTACCGTGACTTTGGTGACCAGCCAGCTGGTGATTACAATGAAACATTCCAAGTAAACGGAGTTACTTCAAATTCAATCTATTTGGTTTCTCTATTTGTTGACAATAAAGTATTGAACCGTAAAATCATGTTCTAGGACATATTTTATTCAGTAACTATTGAAGAGAGCTTGTGAAAACAGGCTCTCTTTTTTCGTTCATTACTTGTTCAAATCATTCGCTGATAGACGTCTTTAAAAATCTTTTTAGGTTTATATTTGTAAGAATAATTCTTCGAAAGAAATGCACAAAATAGCCACTTACGATTTTGCCGGGAAACGCGCCTTAATTCGCGTTGATTTTAACGTCCCTCTCAACAAAGAAACATTAGAAGTTACAGATCGCACAAGAATAAAAGCGGCGGTTCCTACCATAAAAGCAGTTTTAGAAGGGGGAGGTTCTGTGGTTTTAATGTCTCATTTGGGTAGACCTAAAAATATACCCGAGGAAAAGTTTAGTTTAAAAAACATCCGCTCTGCGGTAGAAGAAGAGTTGGATATGTCTGTATCATTTGCAAGCGATTGTATTGGCGACCGCGCATTTGAAAAATCTGCCAATTTAAAACCGGGAGAGGTACTTCTATTGGAGAACCTACGCTTTCATCAGAGAGAGAAAAAAGGAGGAGAAGATTTTGCTGAATTATTGGCAAAGCACGGAGATGTGTACATCAATGATGCCTTTGGAACAGCACATAGAGCACACGCCTCCACTACTGTGGTAGCAAAATTCTTTTCTAACGAGAAGATGTTTGGTTTCTTAATTGAAAAAGAAATCGAAAGTGTTGATAAAGTACTTAACTCTGACCGCTCTCCTTTAACCGCAATTGTAGGAGGGGCAAAAGTATCATCAAAGATTACGATCATCACAAAACTATTGGATAAAGTAGATCACCTTATAATCGGTGGTGGAATGGCTTATACATTCATAAAAGCACAAGGAGGAAACGTTGGAAGCTCATTAGTTGAAGATGATTTCTTAGAAACGGCTAACGACATTTTAAAGGAAGCAGCTGAAAAAGGAGTAAGTATTCATTTACCTGTGGACACCGTTGTTGCAGATGAATTCAGTGCAGATGCAAATACACAAATCGTCGACATAAACGCCATTCCTGATGGATGGATGGGATTGGATATTGGCTCAAAAGCGGCTGAGAATTTTAAATCTGTTATTTCGGCATCCGCTCTTGTGCTTTGGAACGGACCAATGGGTGTTTTCGAAATGGAGAAATTCCAGACTGGAACAAAAGAAATTGCATTAGCGGTAGCTGATGCAACTGATAAAGGAGCATTCTCTTTGATTGGAGGAGGTGACAGTGTTGCTGCTGTGAATAAATTCAATTTAGCCAATCGCGTTAGTCACGTTTCAACAGGTGGTGGGGCGATGTTAGAATATTTAGAAGGAAAGCAATTACCAGGTATTGCAGCTATTCTTAATCAATAAGAAGATATGACCACAGCGGAATTGTACAAGCTTTTCAAAACCTGCAAAGGTATTTCAACCAACACGCGCAAAATTGAATCCGGAACCTTGTTTTTTGCCATAAAAGGAGATCGATTTGACGGGAACAAATTTGCAGCGGATGCAATCTCAAAAGGGGCAGCATATGCAGTGGTCGATGACCCTTCACTTGAAAAGCACAAGCAATTCATTTTTGTTGATGATACTTTGCTCGCCTTGCAAGACTTAGCGCGTCATCACAGAAGACAATTTGACATTCCTGTTATCGCCATTACAGGAAGTAATGGAAAAACAACAACCAAGGAAATTGTTGGTACCATTCTTACAAAGAAATTTAAATCAGTTGTCACGGAGGGAAACTTAAATAATCATTTAGGTGTTCCTTTTACATTATTGCGACTCGACGAAACGCACGAAATCGCCATTGTAGAAATGGGCGCTAATAACCCAGGCGACATCAAAGAATTGGTTGAGATAGCAGAACCGACTCATGGGGTGATCACCAATATTGGAGCTGCCCACATAGAGGGATTTGGTTCGATTCAAGGTGTCATCAACACCAAGAAGGAGATGTACGATTACCTGGGAACGCACAAGGGAACAATCTTTTTTAATACAGATGACTCTGTCCTTCGCAACATCTTACCACGAAATGCCAACCTTGTAGGATTCGGTTTGGATGGCATCGTTAAAGGAATGCTGACAAAACAAGATCCATTTGTATCATTTACCTGGTCAACTTCTGAATACGAATCACCAGAACTCAATACAAATCTTGTAGGTCAATACAATTGCACCAATTTTTTATTGGCGCTGTGCATCGGATCCTATTTTGAGGTTGATCCTGAAGTGATGAACGAAGCAATCATTAATTACGTTCCTTCGAATAACCGCTCACAAGTCACCAAAACGGATCGCAACACATTGATTGTTGATTGTTACAACGCGAATCCTACCAGCATGAAGGCTGCGCTTGAGAGTTTTAATGAGATGAGTGACCCCAGTAAATTGGCTATTCTTGGGGACATGCTTGAACTGGGTCATATTGCGACAGAAGCCCATCAAGAAATTGTGGATTATGTCAACGAGCATAAAATCCCAACAATCCTTGTGGGTAAAGTTATGGGCGAAACAAAACACAAAGACATCCTCCAATTTGATTCTTGGGAAGATTTAAAGAATGGTATTAATCTGTCGGACATTGAAGACAAAGTAATTCTACTAAAAGGATCGAGAGGCATCCAATTAGAAAAACTGATCCCTTCTTTATAGCATAAAAAAAGCTACTCGTATTAAACGAACAGCTTTCTCAAACTAACTTATCAATTGTTACTAATCTTTCAAGATTCCTCTTGAAATAACAATCTTTTGAATTTCTGAAGTTCCTTCGTAAATTTGCGTAATTTTTGCATCACGCATTAAACGCTCAACGTGGTACTCACGAACGTATCCATAACCTCCGTGAATCTGAACAGCTTCTGTTGTTACTGACTGTGCAATCTCCGAAGCATACAATTTAGCCATTGAAGCTTCTTGTGTATAATCTTCACCTTGGTCTTTCAGCGACGCAGCATTCAAACACATCAAACGCGCTGCCTGAACTTGGGTAGCCATGTCAGCTAATTTGAAAGCAATTCCTTGATGTTTGTGGATCTCTTTACCAAAAGTTTGTCTCTCTTTGGAATAAGCGATCGCTAATTCCAAAGCCCCCGAAGCAATTCCGAGTGCTTGCGAAGCAATACCAATACGTCCACCTCCTAAAGTCTTCATCGCAAACTTGAATCCAAACCCTTCTTCTCCTAAACGATTTGCTTTTGGAACCTTTACATCATTGAAAATCAATGTATGTGTATCCGATCCGCGAATACCCATTTTATCTTCTTTCTCTCCGACGATGAACCCTTCCATTCCGCGCTCAACGATCAAAGCATTGATTCCGCGGTGACCTTTTTCTTTGTCAGTCTGAGCGATAACAATATAAGTAGAAGCCGAACTACCATTTGTAATCCAGTTCTTTGTTCCGTTTAATAAATAATAATCTCCTTTATCCTCTGCAGTTGTGCGTTGAGAGGTTGCATCCGACCCTGCTTCAGGCTCAGACAAACAGAATGCTCCAATCTTTTCTCCACGAGCGATTGGCGCTAAATATTTTTGTTTTTGCTCCTCTGATCCGAAAGCTTCCAACCCCCAATTAACGAGTGAATTACAAACTGACATACATACGGCCATTGACGCATCCACTTTTGAAATCTCCTCCATCGCAAGCACATATGAAACAGTATCCATACCACTTCCTCCGTACTTAGGGTCTACCATCATACCAAAGAAACCAAGCTCACCTAATTGTTTTGCTTCCGCCTCAGGGAATTTTGCGTGAATATCTCTTTCAATAACACCAGCCTTCAGTACATTTTGCGCAAAGTCGCGCGCTGCATCTCTCACCGCTAGTTGTTCTTCCGTAAACTTAAAATCCATTAACTTAACTTTGAAATTTATTATCTTGTTCTCTCGTTCCAATTCGCAAGAATCCCGAATTGGAGCGGTACAAAAATAACAATTATTTAGCAATTTTGTTTGACAAAAAAACAATGTTTAGAAAGCACGTCATCGGATTAATGTCAGGAACTTCATTGGACGGTTTAGACATCTGCTATTGCACCTTTGAGAAAGATGACAACTGGACTTATTCAAATATTATTGCTGAGACGGTTCCATACAATAATCAATGGCGCCAAAAACTAGGAAAGGCCATTACATTAGATCGTGAGTCATTAATGTCATTGGATCGCGAGTTTGGCGATTATTTAGCGAAAAAAACAGGACAATTTATCGACAAAAATGGACTCCAAGGAAAAGTCGATTTAATTTGCTCACATGGTCATACAGTCCATCATCAACCACAAGTTGGTATAACAGTGCAAATTGGAGACGGACAACGAATTGCGAATCATTTAAAGCTACCCGTGATTTATGATTTTCGCTCAGCGGATGTTGCCCTTGGAGGGCAAGGCGCACCACTCGTTCCTATTGGAGATGAATACCTGTTTTATGGGTATGACGCTTGCCTAAATCTAGGAGGTATTGCTAACATCAGCTTGAATAGGAACAGCGAAAGAATCGCTTTTGATATCAGCCCCAGTAATCTTCCCCTCAACGAAATAACAAGAACAGAATTGGGAGTTGAGTACGACAGGGATGGTGCTGTTGCTGCGAGCGGTAAAATCATAACAGCATTAAAGGATTCTTTGAATCAATTAGACTATTATCAAAAAACTGCTCCTAAGTCACTTGGGGTTGAATGGCTACATACGAGCTTTTACCCCATTTTAGGAAATTTCAAACATTTTTCCGCAGCCGATCGGTTAAAGACAATTACTGATCACGAAACGGATCAAATTGCGCAGGTATTTGAATCTTATTCAATCAAAAACGTTCTTATTACCGGAGGCGGAGCACTCAACTCTTTCTTCATCAAAACGTTAAAGACGAAAACCAAAACAAAAATTCACGTTCCCAACCGATTATTGGTTGATTTTAAAGAAGCTTTAATTTTTGGTTTTTTGGGCGTTTTACATGCTCGAAATGAGATCAATACACTTAGATCAGTAACGGGTGCCCGCAGAAATTCGATTGGAGGTCGACGCGTTGAGCCGCTCTAATAATGAATTTTCCATAGTTTAAAAAACGATGCATTGAATTACCTCACAATTCACTGTGCAAACGATTTAGTCTTTATCAATCCGATAAGTGAAAATCTTTGTTAATTTTGCTGCGTTTAAAAACGTGCGTAGCATGATCGAATTATTGAAAAAATTTGAGAACAAACAGCCGGAAATTGTTTTTGAATGGAAAGATTCAGAAACAGAAGCAGAAGGCTGGGTTGTTATCAACTCGCTCCTAGGAGGAGCAGCCGGGGGAGGAACCCGAATGCGAAAAGGTCTTGACAAACGAGAAGTAGAGTCACTAGCAAAAACCATGGAAGTTAAATTTACCGTTGCTGGTCCTCAAATTGGAGGAGCAAAATCAGGTATAAATTTCGATCCTGCTGATCCCCGTAAAGAAGGTGTTTTACGTCGCTGGTATGCGGCCGTAACTCCCTTACTAAAACATTATTACGGTACTGGTGGAGATTTAAACGTGGACGAAATCCATGAAGTTATTCCGTACACTGAAGATTGTGGTGTTTGGCATCCGCAAGAAGGTGTTTTTAATGGACATTTTCAACCAAGAGAAGCCCAAAAAATCCATCGAATTGGACAGTTGCGTCAAGGTGTATTAAAGGTAATTGAAGACAGTAATTTCTCTCCTAGTGTTGCAAGAAAATATGTTGTTGCTGACATGATTACAGGTTATGGTGTTAGTGAATCTATTTATCACTACTATGACTTATTTAACGAATCGATAGCGGGTAAAAAAGTTATCGTTCAAGGATGGGGTAATGTTGGTTCTGCAGGAGCATATTATTTGGCACAACATGGAGCCAAAATTGTTGGGATTATTGACCGCGTTGGAGGGTTGATTAACGAAAACGGTTTCACTTTAGAAGAAATTAGGGAATTGTTTTTGACTAAAAACGGAAATCAATTGAACGCACCAAACATGCTTTCTTTTGATGAAGTAAATGCAAAAATTTGGGATGTTCCCGCAGATATTTTTATCCCTTGTGCAGGATCTCGTTTGATTACACAAGAGCATGTTGATCGTATGATGAAGGCAGGTGTTGAAGTGATCTCTTCGGGTGCTAACGTTCCTTTCGCAGATGCTGAAATTTTCTTCGGGCCAATTGCGGATTATACAGATCAAAACATTGCTGTCATTCCTGACTTTATTTCAAACTGCGGAATGGCAAGAGTATTTGCTTATTTAATGAGCTCAGATTTACCAAGCATTGAAGATGAACACATTTTTAAAGATACATCTGAGACAATTCGCGAAGCAATGGTGGAGACTTTTAAAAAGAACAATAGTAAAACTAAGATTGCACGAACTGCATTCGAAATAGCATTGAATAAACTAATCTAAAGACTATGGGGATTGAATACATAATGGTAATCGTATTTGTCGTTGGATATTTAGCGATTGCACTTGAGCACAACATCCATATCGATAAAGCTGCGTCGGCACTATTAATAGGTATGGTTTGTTGGGGACTTTATGCCATGTGGCCAGAGGATCATTTAGGTGTTGATGAAGGCATGTCTGTGGTGGATATTTCTCGGAGTGATGAGATAAAGGAAGCCACGCCGAAATTCTCTGAATATGCCAACCATGAGTTGATTAAGGAGAAAGATGAAATTCTTAATCATGGCCATTTCGATGCTGAAATGACAACCAAAGATCCTGCTCACACTCATGAGCACGTGCACCATTATTTAGAGCATGGGTTATCACATCATTTATTTGATATCGCCAGTATCCTCTTTTTCTTATTGGGGGCAATGACCATTGTTGAATTGATTGATGCACATGACGGCTTCTCTCTGATTACGGATCGCATTAGCACTACGAGCAAAGTAAAACTATTGTGGGTTATCTGTTTGTTGACGTTCTTCATGTCGGCAGCTTTGGATAACTTAACAACGTCCATCGTGATGATCTCCGTGATACGAAAACTTATTTCAGATAAAGAAACGCGTTGGTTATTTGGAGGATTTATTATTATCGCTGCAAATGCCGGAGGAGCTTGGTCACCAATAGGAGACGTTACAACAACAATGTTATGGAACAATGGTCAAATCCCGAGCTCGGGCGTAATCATTGTTAACCTAATCATTCCTTCTTTGGTTGCGATGTTAGTTCCTCTTGGACTTGCAACTGTATTTGTAAAAGGTACTGTTTCCCGACCAGATAAAGTAGTTGGAGTTGGACATCATACGGTTGAACCTGCAGTTTGGGAAAAGAATCTAATTTTCTTCGTTGGTTTGGCGGGATTACTTTTTGTGCCTATATTTAAAACAGCCACACACCTACCTCCATTTACCGGAATGATGTTGAGTTTAGGTGTACTTTGGATGGTAACTGAGCTATTACATTCAAAGAAAGAACGTCAAATGAAAAAGGAACTTTCGGTGATCAGTGTCTTACAAAAGATTGATACGGCGAGTGTTTTATTCTTCCTTGGAATTTTGATGGCAGTAGCTGCATTACAAGAGGTTGGGCACTTAGTAACAGTGGCACACTTTTTAGATACAACATTTGACCAAAATATGTATTCAATCAACATCTCAATCGGATTACTTTCTGCGATTGTAGATAACGTACCATTGGTTGCTGCGGCGCAAGGTATGTATCCTGTTGCGGATGCCGGATTATTTGCTGAGAATGGGGCTTTCTGGCAGTTCCTAGCCTATTGTGCTGGTACGGGAGGTAGTGCATTGATTATTGGATCTGCTGCCGGTGTTGCAGTAATGGGACTTGAGAAAATTAGTTTTGGATGGTATCTTAAGAAAATTACCTTATACGCTGTAGTCGGCTACTTTGCCGGTGCAGCATGTTACTTCTTCATGTTTGGGATGTAACAAATAATTTGAACCTACGTTAATTAAAACAAAGAATATTTAATATGAGCGCTTTGGCAATTTTATTACAAGCAACCGGACCTGCTGCAGATACATTGAGCAGTTTAGACAATGGTCAAGGAGTAACCGAAATGACAAAGGAAATCCCGGTTTGGGATTTGGTAATGGAAGGTGGATGGGCCATGATCCCATTGGCTATTCTATCTGTCATGACGATTTATATTTTCGTGGAGCGCTTATTATCCATCAATAAATCCCTTAAGGATGAAAAAGGATTCATGGTAGAAGTTAAAAGCCTACTGATGAATGGAAAAGTGGACGATGCCAGACGTTTATGTGCAGCGACAAATAACCCGGCTGCGCGTATGGTTGAAAAAGGTATTTCCCGTATTGGAAAACCAATGCGCGATATTGTTAGCTCAATCGAAAACGTTGGAAAGTTAGAGATTTACCAATTGGAGAAAAGATTAAGTTTCTTGGCAACAACTGCCGGTGTAGCACCAATGATTGGTTTCTTGGGTACAACATTGGGTATGGTAAAGACTTTTAACGCCATGAAATTTAACGGGGTTGAAATTTCTAACCTGAGTGGTGGTATTATGGAAGCCATGGTTACAACAATTGCCGGATTGGTGGTAGGTATTATCGCTTATGGTGCATACAATTACTTAGTAGCAAGAGTAGATAAAGTAATTCACTCGATGGAGGGTGCTTCGATCGAATTCTTAGATTTATTGAACGAACCGGGTTCATAGTTGTATAGAAAGATAAGGATATGAATTTAGGACGTAGAAATAGAGTCAAAATGGAAGGCGGAATGTCGTCTATGACAGACCTTGTCTTCTTATTGCTGATCTTCTTTATCATCATGAGTACTATGGCACAAAAGGGTGTCAACGTGAACTTGCCAAGCGATAAAAAAACAACTTCAGTTGATCCAACCGTAACCATATTAAATGTTGGTGTAACGGAAAACAACACCTACGTCTTAGATGATAATCTGGATTTAGAGTACCAAACATTCGAAGAAGTAGAACCGATCATCGTAGCTAAAATGGCTGAAAATCCTGAAGAGCAAAAAATAAAAGTTTCAGGTGATCGCAATGCTGATTACGAATATGTATTCCGTCTAATTGCAATGGCAAAACGAAATGGATGGAATCCGATTTTGGTATTTGACTAGAAAAAATCAAACTAAAAGGAGAAGTTATGAAGCTGTTGAGTTATTTAAGAGAAGAAGACCACAGACGAGCATTGTATGCCTCGTTAATTTTCATCATGTTGATGATCCTATTTTTCTTGTTGGTTAGTCTAGAAGAACCAGATCCGCCGCGTGAGCCTGAAGTCGTAGAGGTTGAATTACCAGATGTTATTTTTGAGCAAGGCTCACAACCCGAAGGTGGAAGTGATAGCAATCAAGAAACAAGTGTACCTGTTCCTTCTCCAAACTTAGAAGAAACAGCTCAAGAGGTCGATACGCAAACTGAAGAAACCGTTCCTGTAGTTTCGGGACAAGGAAATACGGATAGCGACAACACGAATCAAAGCGAACCGGAACCAGACAGTGACTTTTCTTTTTCAGGATCAGGAACTGGACAAGGGAGCGGTAACGGAACAGGATTCGGAGATGGGGACGGCGTTGGTGGCGATGGTGATGGAAATGTTCCAGGTGATGGAAACTATAATCCCGATCGAAAAGTGTTACAGGAACCAAATTATAAGTCCAACGCACAGGAAGAAGGACGAATCGCATTAGATATTTGGGTAGATGCTAACGGTAATGTGATAAAAACGCAGTACAAGGCCTCTAAATCAACTACCGGAAGTCAATACTTACTTGGTTTAGCTGTTAAAGGAGCCAAGACCATGAAGTACGACAAGAAATCAGGTGTTTTTTCTGAGCATGTTGGTTATGTAATCTTTGAATTCACAAAGCAATAAATGACCTATTCAGAAGTCACTTCGTGGCTTTTTAAGCAAATTCCAAACTTCCATCAAACTGGAGCGCTAGCTTATAAACCAGGCTTAGCCCGTATGGAACAATTGATGGAGGCGCTGGGCAATCCACATAAAGGATTAAAAAAGATTCATATAGCCGGAACGAATGGCAAAGGATCAGTGGCCCACATTTTAGCAGCTATTTTTCAGCATCATGGTTATCGAACAGGTATTTTTACCAGTCCGCATATTCACGATTTTAGAGAGCGAATCAAAGTCAATGGTGAATTGATTTCAGAGAATACTGTCATTGATTTTGTAACTCAAAACAAAGTAAATTTCTCAACAATTGATGCCTCCTTTTTTGAGATCACTACCGCTTTGGCATTTGATTGTTTTGCAAAAGAAAAATGTGACATTGCCATTATTGAAACCGGTTTAGGTGGGCGTTTAGACGCCACCAATATTATCGAAAAACCTGAGGTGGCCATCATTACAACAATTGGACGTGATCACGAACAGTTTTTAGGCAACACTCTCGTATCTATTGCGGCAGAAAAAGCGGGTATCATTAAAGCTGAAGCACCTGTTGTTTTAGGCCAAATTGATGACGACCTAATTTCCATCTTCCACAATAAAGCAGCGGAGGTTGATACACAGATTATCCTCACCAATAATGAGGACCTCACTCCTATTCCAACCGACCTCTTGGCTGACTATCAACAAGGCAATATTCGAACCGCCTTAACAGCCACACGCGTACTAAAGGAAAACTGGAATTTGGATTTTGAAAAAATTAAAGAAGCGGTTCAAAACATCGGAGCCCTCACCCATTTTCATGGTCGCTTTCAACAACTGAGCACCAATCCGCTCATCATTGCCGATGCGGGACACAATGCAATTGGGATCCACTCCCTCTTAAATTCGATTGCAAAATATCCAATGAATACCCTGCGCATTATCTATGGCGCATCCAATGATAAAGACTGGAAAAGCATCCTAAACCTTTTCCCGAACGAGGCTATACTCTACCTCACCGAATTTAAAGCCCAGCGCTCCGTCAAAGCAAAAGAATGGCAAGCAGCAGCCTCTAGCCTACCCATTGTTTTTAGTTGTTTTGATGATTCAAAAGAAGCCTTAGCACAATGCAAATCAGACGCTCAAGAAGATGAAGTCATCTTGATTTGCGGTAGTTTTTATTTGCTGGAGGAGTTGATTTAAAAGGCTTTTTCTATATTTGTGTTACCAAAGCTTAAACAACAACCAGTATCCCACGATTTTTAAATGTTCCTGATTTGAGATTTAGTTCCAATAGCCAAACGCCTATCGAAGTAAATCGAGAAACAGCAAGGGATTGGGATAAGGAAAATAAAGATATATCTTTCTACAGACGTTAGGTGTAACAAAGATTACACAAAATAATTTTTCAAATAACCTTCGTCGAATTTTTGATAATTCATCTTTTCAGATATCTCTAGATAAAGTGCTCTGTGCTTTTCCCTCTCATCAATCTTGTTAGCTGCATGATACAAACCAATTTGGTAAAACAAATTAAAGAATTCATAATAACTAGTTACCCACAAATCTTGCTTAATTTGACCAAGAATTTGAGATGTTTCATTTTGACTCTGAGAAGCTATAGACTTCAATAATTTCACAATACAAAATAGCTGGTTGTGGCTTATTTGATATTGTTGGGTAACCCTTGACTCAGAGTACACTTGATCTATCATCTCCATTAGTTCAAAGTCAGACAGAATAAGTGCTACGATTTTTATTTCATAGAAATAGTCTAGGCGCTTTACTTTTTCTTTCTCATACCTCACTTTGAGTTTTTCAAAGATTCTAATTCTTTCAAAACTGTCCGATTCACAATGTAACATCTCAACTGCAGCTATCCGACCGACAAGAATTGGATGGCCTTCAAAAGTCATGAAATCAGCGTCCAGTTCTTTTTCAAATCGTTCATTCTTTAAATATAACCTTAGATAATTAAGACATTTGAAAAAGATATAATCACTTATTGAAAGGTGTTTGGAAATTTTCTGTGCAGACAAAACAATACTTCCGTATCCCGAATTTAAGCTAGCATAATCGACGAATATGGATAATACATTTTGAACAAAACGTTTATTTCTCAGAAGAGTAATAGAATCTTCGGAAGGTAGATCAAAATCCCGCAATAATATTCCGATAGCATTTCCAACATAAACGGACTCTGAATAACTAAACCTTGCGAAACCAAGCTTCTTAGAATTAAAAATGAGGTTAACCATTTGAACCTTCCTCATAAGTATTAATTCTCTGATTGCTCGAATAAACAGATCTGCAAAATTCTGGTGTTCCCGCCTTTCTTTAAGGTATTGAATTATACTATTTCCGTCTCCTTTATTGAGAATTGAATACCACTCGTCTTGATAACCATTCACTCCGTACTTCATTACCTGTTTTGAGAATTGGTTATAGCTTTTGTAACCTACAAAACATGAAAGTACGTTCAAGGTGTTACGGCTTGGTTTCACTTCTGACTTTTTGTCGACATCAAAGAATCGCCTCAGTGTATTGTAATTAAGTGTCTCATCTAAATCTAACATAATAGCATCAGAAAGTATCTGACAATCGCCCCTGTTCTTAATCTCAATTCCCAACTTAAATTGCACTTCACTTTTCAATAATTCTATCATGATGTATCAAAAATGTATCAAAAATGTATCAAAAATGTATCAAAAATGTATCAAATATACAATAACGATTTAATAACTTTGTAAAAAAAAAAGCGATTATGAAAAAACAACTATTAACTTTTGCTGCCATTTCAACAATGATTCTTGCCTCTTGCGGAGGAAGTAATGAGGTAGAATCTGATTTAGATTCATTACTCGATGAAATTGAAATGACTGACGAAACAGAGAATGAAACAGTCATGGATAAGGACGACGAATCAGAATCAAACACAGAAATCACAGACGACTCATCTTCGTCAGATGAATGGGATAGTGTTCTCGATGATTATGAATCTTATGTTGACGATTATGTGGCCATTATTAAAAAACAAAAAGAAAATCCTGCTGACATGTCGATTATGACGGAATATCAGGAACTCATGCAAAAGGGTACTGAGTGGTCAACAAAAATGTCAGAAATGTCATCTAACTTTGGTCCAGAGCAATTGTCACGAATGCAGGAAATTCAGGCAAAATTATCGGAAGCGGCAATGTAAAAAGCTCTACATAGTTTCGATTAAGAGGGGCGCTGTCCCTCTTTTTTGTAACTATTATATAATAATGGACAGAGCTAATAGTAAAATACACCTAACAGCACCTAAAAAGCATAAGGAACACGCGCTTCGTAATTTCAATCTCGGTTAAAAAATCATTCTTAACTTTAAAATATAACTGGTGGTTAAAGAGCCGTACACCTTTCTAGCTGCCGGCCTTTAGCAGTAATTAAACCTTTGATAAATTAAGCAGTCTAAATATAAATTTTAAAGAAAAAACCATGAAGAATAAAATTTTTGTTAGTCTTTTAACTATTACGCTTTTTTCAGCTTGTAATAAAGATGAAGAAAAACTAATTATACCTGACAATGGAGTTCCATTAGTTTATGCGGATTCCACCTATGGCGTAAAGGTAGAAAAAGGAATAGAATATGCCCAAGGTCAAGTTCATACTGCCTGGAACTCTGATACTTATTCTACTAAATCATTAACTCTTGACATTTATGAGCCTGATGATGCTACCTCCGAAAACAGACCGGCTATAGTCATTTTTCATGGTGGAGGATTCTATGGTGGTGATAGTGAGAAAGAAACGAATATTGATATGGCGAATCATTTTGCTTCTAGAGGATGGGTTGCCATTTGTATTAATTACAGATTACATGATGAGAATGGAACAGTTCCTCAGGCTTGGGTTGACTATATGAGCGTCCTTGGCACAAATGCTTTAAGAATATATCCTGCAACAAGAGATGCAAAGGCATCTATTCGATGGCTATACGCTAATGCTGAAGAATACAAAGTCAACACAGATTTTATAACTGTTGGAGGTGGTTCTGCAGGTTGCAATATAAGTTTATCATTAGGAATTACTGATCCTGAAGACTTTACCAATGAGTTAACATTGGAAGAAGACCCAACATTGGCTACTACACATTTAAATCAGCCGTCTAAAGTTCATACAATCATTGATTTTTGGGGTGGTTTAACCGGGGTTGAACTTACAAATGCTATTTATGGAGTTAATCGTTATGATAGTAATGATCCTTCAGTCTTAATTGTTCACGGAACTGAAGATCCAACAGTAAATGTTGATCAAGCGTATAGAATAGCTGAAATATATGACAGTTTAGGGATTTATAATGAATTGTATTTGTTAGAAGGACGAGGGCACGGACCTTGGGATGCCATGATTAACGGAGTAGGCTTAATCGAGTATGCTTCCGAGTTTGTAATTAATCAACAAAATTTAACCGTAGTAGAATAATCAACTTAATAGGAAAAACTGCTAACACTGTGTAAACGGCATTAAAACGACCGTTTACACTAACCGTTATGCACAATTAATACGGAGAGACCATGATACATACTAAAAAAGAAAGTACAATGAAAAAACAATTTTATTTTTTTGCTATCCTATTAACAATCCTGAGTAGTTGTAAAAAAGATGATAATTACAATCCAGAGGGTTGTTACTCAAATACTAATGCACAAACCATAGTTCATGACGGCCTCAATAGAGAATATGTTTTGTATATACCTGATTCATATGATGGAACATCTGCTGTACCTCTAATGCTGAATTTTCATGGGTATAGTCAAAGTGCAAGTGAGTACATAATTGAGGCTGATATGCGCCCATTGGCAGAATCAGACACCTTTATTTTAGTCTATCCGCAAGGAAGCTGTTTGGATGGTTTATCTCATTGGAATGCGTGTCCAACTGGTGGAGACAATAAAAGTGATGCTGATGATTTTGGTTTTGTTGAATCAATGATTAATGAGATTTCATCTCAGTACAATGTTGATATGGAAAGAATTTATGCTGCTGGATACTCAAACGGAGGAATGATGGCATATGGGCTTGCGAACTATAAAAGTGATTTAATTGCTGCGGTAGCTTCTGTTTCGGGAGGTATGTTAGATTGCACTGGACCTTCAAGTCATCCAATGCCAGTAGTTCATCTTCACGGCACTTCCGATTATGTTCTCCCTTACAATGGTAGCAGTGATTTGACCTCTGTACAAAGCACTTTAGATTATTGGATAAATTTCAACAACACGACTACAATCCCAACAGTAACCATTGACAATATTGGTGGTATGACAATTGAGCATTATGTATATGACCAAGGAGACAGCTTAGTTTCTGTGGAACATTACAAATATATTGGAGGAGACCACGTTTGGTTTAGTTCAACCTTTCAAGGTCAAAATGCTTCTGAATTGGTTTGGAATTTTGTATCACGCTATGACATAAATGGATTGAGATAAATAATAAAAGTGCATAACAATGTATATAAAAAATAGGCGATGTGGTGATGAATTAAAAGCTTTTAGCTCGTATCAAACTTTGTTCCTTACCGAAAGGTTGGTGCTTCGAAATCGCCTACTTTTCATATATTAACCGTTGTGCACCATTGACAATTAGAGTTTTTTTATATATTTGTTTTATCCAAAATCTTACTCATGAAAGAACAAGCTGAAAAAAATTTGCAATCAATATCACTTGAAGATGCAATACTAAAAATCAAAGAGCTAAATCCAGGTGAATATGATAAAATGATTATTGATAAAAATCAAACTCTACAGCGTTGCAATTATTTGCTACTTAACTATAGTGCTCTTTCAGCTGACCGACAGGGAAAAAAAATAGTTTTCCCTATGTACTCTCCTATTTTAAATAATTTTTCAGAATTTGAAGGCGGAGATTCTAAACATGGTGAGCTTGCCTATTTTCCGACAGACAAAATCCTTTCCAACCTAAAAAACAACTTTTCCATTGAGCCTGAGCTTGATCCAGTCAGTACAGCTGGAGATTTCGATTTTCCTTTTGATACAGATGGCGATAATATTTCTACAAACCAACGTTTCTACTTTATAGCTGACAGAACATACAAAGAGCAATGTGATGAATGCTCTGGCAACAAATTGGTTAAATGCGACAACTTTGAATGTGATGGTCGTCACATTTGGACATGTACTGAATGTAATGGAGAAGGCCGCCTTGTTTGTAACACTTGTGGTGGTTCAAAAAAAATAATGTGTGGCACATGTGGTGGGAATGATCGAGTAAAATGTTCTAAATGTGGTGGTGATGGAAAGGTGAATGACTCTATGGCAGCAAAAGCAGCAAACTCCAAATATTTTCAAGAAAAAAAATGTGGGAGTTGTCAAGGTCGAGGATGGCGTCCATGCTCGGATTGCACTCGAGGCCGTGTTGTTTGCAATAACTGCAGTGGACAGGGAAAAGTAGTTTGCTCTACGTGTCAAGGTAATAAGAAAATCACATGTCCAAATTGTTACGGAGATAAAGAGCGACTTGGAATGATTGATTGCCCAAAGTGCAAAGCACAAGGTGAAATGGGCTACTTAGCATATGTAGAAACTTCAATTCGTCCCGTATCGACTGAAAAACTCTTCCCAATGGAATCTCCATTGAACGAAATTTCTGAAAATGAAATCATCAGCAGTTCAAAAGCTAATCCCGCACCATCAATCACTGTTAGAAATTTCAATGAAAATCATTCAATTGAAAGAAACGACCACATTCTGAAATATTCGGAACAAATTTGCAATGAATTTGACCTTCATATAGATAGCTACCCAAAATTAGTCGAAGAAAAAATAGCGTATTCCATTATACCATGTATACAAATTGAATATACCCACATGCTGACTAATCAGAATCATGAAATATCAATAATTAACTTTTTTGAAAACCCCGAATTGAAATTTCATCAAGCCGCGGAAACCGTAAAAAAAGATGTTAAAGATACTACCAAAAAAGTCGGTCGTTTTTTTGGGAAATTGCTAAAAACAAAATCTTTCAAAGCAAAAGATGATAGAAAAAAAGAAATTCGTCTTATGATATATTTAGCGAAAGCCGACGGAATAATTGAAGAAGAAGAAAAACTCTTTTTATCAGAACATATCAATAGCATTGATGAATTTACCTCTAGCGAAAAGACAGAGTTTTTTGATTTAATGAATTCTCCGAAACTTCCTGACCTTACAAAAGAAGACGTTACTTTTTCATCAGAAGAAAAATTCCAAGAGGTTGTTGATACATTAATGAAGTTAGCTTCTAGTGATGGTAATATTGAAGAGTCAGAAAAAGACTTAATTGATAGAATTAAAAGTTTGGCTTAGAAAAACGGTGCACAACATAGTAGCTAAAGCTAACGTCCTCCCTTTGGCCACACTTCTTCCCCCATTACGCGTCCATAGTCCGGGCGGCCATCTCGGTCGGACAGCCAGAGTCCGGGATTTTTGCCAGCATACTTCGCACGCAATAAATTGCTAGCTTTAGCCAAATTTTACCACCCCATCAAACGAGTTATTCAGTAGTGCCTGACAATCGATTTAGACTGGTTTCTTGGCAATGATGTAATAAAGGGAATTTTCGGGGGAGAGCTTAAAACTGCCTTTCTTTTTTGTATTCAAAAATTTAAAAACTGTTTTTTTTGATGAGCGAGCGACATATACCCAATCAAGTACAGGATTTTGCTTGGTACTTCCGGGCACATTCATATAGCCGATCTCCATTCTTACAGCTTTTAGTTTACCCGTGGGAATGGCATATATTTGGTATTTGTAATACTCCTCAAGGTCTAACTTTATTGACTTTGGCAATTCACCTGAATTGAACGAGCCATGAACAACCAGCTCACAGCCCTCTGCCTTCACTTTTTTTAAATAAGTACTGACAACTCTATTCCCTTTAAGATCTTGCGCGAAGCCGATTTGTGAAGCCAAAATAAAGAAAAGCATAATGCTATTTACTGATCGTTCAGATAGTTTCATATGTAATGATTGAAAAAAGCTGATAATTATAAAATGGTGTTTTTTAAAAATACAAATCCTGCGGAATTTTTTAAATAATTTTTCTTAAGTAGATTCAATATTAAGTTATCGATATAATAATTGCAAGAGGTGTTCTTTTCTTCTTATCCCTTTATAATATGGGCCTCACAAAATAGCTTTTGGATTATCTCTGCGTAAACGATCTTATAGAGATTAACCAGTATATGTCCCACATAATACTTGTCTTTCGATAGTGAATAAGAATATATGTATAAAACATTTGAAAGTTTTGGGTAAAAAAAAAGCCTCAGTATGCTGAGGCTTTTTTTGGTTTGTGGGCGATACTGGATTCGAACCAGTGACCCCCTGCTTGTAAGGCAGGTGCTCTGAACCAACTGAGCTAATCGCCCGAAATTTGCTTTTTGATGGTAACGTTTTACCGTCGTTGCGGGGGCAAATATAAGCAGGTTTTTTATTCTGACAACAAAAAAAATGAAAAAAAGTGAAGATATTCAGCAACAAGGAAAAGCCGATGTTTATCTCCAAGGAAAACAAGGACTTACACTCAACGATACATGCCAACTAGAAATAAACCATCTAGGCATAGATGGCTGTTACAAATGAATCTCAAGATCCAATTATTCCCTACGTCAATTCAAAAACCAAATCAATTGAGGAAGATCTGAATAAAAGTGATCAACCCAATCAACAAAATCAAATAAAGTGAAATCAGACGAAACTTGGATTGAGGTATTATGGTCAATATTCGCTTACCAATATAAGAACCGAGGATTCCAATCACCAAAAGAAAAGGCACATATTTAAGGTCATGCGTATGGATGTAACCATTATTGTAATAGACGAATGTTCTGGAAAAATCGATCATGAAATCGATAAATGCGGAGGTTGCTATAAATACGCTCTTCTCCATATTGAAAGCGGCCATCGTTAATCCTCTAATCGCTCCACCTGTCCCCAGTAATCCGGCTGAAAAACCGGATAATGAACCGCCAATCACTGCGTTATTGTTGTTATCCTTTATGACCAATTTTTTTCTGATCAAGAATAGCATACTCAGACCGACCAGAAAGATGGCAAGAATAATTTCAAGCCAGGTCGTCTCGATATACTTTGATACTACACCTCCTAATATCACAAAAAGAACGGAAGGCAGGCCCATATATAAAAGCAACCTTTTATTCAAGCCTTTTCGAAAAAGGAAAATCTTACTCAAATTACTGGATAAATGAAACAAGGCTGTTAAACCAAGAACGGAATGAAAATCGAAGTAAAAATTACCAATCGGAACGAAAAAAACAGACGAACCAAATCCTCCAATTGTACCGATGATCTCTGCAACCAGAGCAAGTAATAAAAAGATATAGCTAATTTTCATCGACAGTTTTGTGAATCAAAACAAAGCTAAGCGAATAATTTTAATCGTAACTGACAATTCGTATCTTTAAAACCATGAAATCGATATTTTTGATAGCACTTTTGCCTTCTATTACAACTTATTCCCAATACGAAATTGGTCAAACCTCCACAAGCTACAACGATCCTGATCGTTCACGTGAAATCGAGACTTTTATCTTCTATCCAGCTGATGTCGCTGGATCTGATGTAGCCGTTAGCGCTGGTAAATTTCCAGTCATTAGCGTTGGACATGGTTTTGTAATGACCTATGATTACTATGAATACCTTTGGCAGCATTTTGTGCCGATGGGGTATATTGTTGTACTGCCCAATACGGAAACAGGGGTAGATGTCTCTCATGGTGATTACGGACTAGACCTTGGTTATGTCATAACGGCTATTCAAGCTGAAGATGAAAACGAAGCCTCCTTGTTTTATGAGCATGTTGGTGGGACAAGTGCTGTAATCGGTCATTCGATGGGGGGAGGAGCTGCTGTGTTGGCGGCATCAGAATATTCCGAAATTAACACACTCGTTACATTGGCTGCTGCTGAAACAGATCCTTCTGCCATTACTGCTGCTAGTAGTGTTAACATCCCTTCGTTGACCTTTGCCGGGGATGTTGATTGTGTAACGCCTCCAGCTGAGCATCAAGAACCCATCTATGATAACCTCAGCGACTGTAAAGGTTATGTATTGATTGAAGAGGGTACACATTGCCAATTTGCAAATAGCAATCCGTTATGTGAATTTGGTGAATTTAGTTGCCCCTCCTCTGGTTTATCTGAAACGGAACAACATGCAGTTGTTTTAGAAGTGCTTACTCCTTGGTTAGAAGCTTATTTAAAATTCTCTATGGAAGCATGGAGTGAGGTTGAATCACTAGAAGGTGATCAAGTCAATTACAATCTGAATTTAGATTGCATGAATGCGCCGACATTGTCAGCACAAAAAAACCAAGAAGACTTAATCGCTGTTTTTCCAAATCCAGCTAAAGACATTTTAAACCTATCAACGCCAGTGGCAAATGGAACTTATGCTATTTATGGTTTGGATGGTCGAATCATAAAGCGAGGAAACCTCAAGGGACAATCGGTTGATTTGAACGATTTGGCTTCTGGAATCTATCAGATCATTATTCAAGACAAAGAAAACATCGTCACCAATCAACGTTTTATAAAAGAATAATATGGGCCATAAAAAAAGGTCCGCTGAAAAGCGAACCTTTTAGAATATTTTATGGTTTCTGATTAAATATCACCAGGACCACCAACTGTTTTGTATTCCTTTTTCTTAGGTCTTAACTTTTCAACAAAAATCACAAAGAAGTGATCTTTAGATTCGTTAATGATCTCCTCAGAAATTCCGTTTTCTACTTTTGGTGGACGACCGTCTTTGTTTAGAATTTTTTCGTCCATCAATTCGTAAGTACCGTCTTCAAACTGCAGAAAAACAGAAACTATTCTTCCGTTCTCAACACGCGCCTTTCCCTCAATACAAGTTGACACACCATCTTCTACAAAACTGATGTATACTTTTTTGTGCATATCGTCGGCTACGGAGTATGATCCTCGCTTTTCAAAAGCGTTTCTCCACTCTTCAAGACATCCCGATTGGGCAGTTGCTCCTCCAGCTACTAATAGGGTTAAAAACAAGAGTAAAACTGTTTTTCTCATAAAATTGTAATTCGTTTCCATAAACTCGATCTTTCAAATATAAAATAAGTTTGACAAAACCTGCTCAAATGATCAATACATTTTTGCTACATTTGGTAAAACTTCGTTGTTCAATGACTACTAAGCAAATAATAGACCATTTTTTAGAAGCCGCGTCCGTACTGGAAAAATTTATTGCGGACAAAAGTAATTTCGAACGTATCCAGGAAGCTGGAGATGAAATTATTAAGCGGTTAAAAACTGGCGGCAAGGTGATCTCATGCGGCAATGGCGGGTCAATGTCTGACGCAATGCATTTTGCAGAGGAAATGACTGGACGATTCAGAGAAAACCGTGGTCCACTAGCGGCAATAGCCATCTCTGATCCTTCGCATTTATCATGCATTTCTAATGACTACGGATACGATTTTGTTTTCTCTCGATTTGTAGAAAGTATTGGGGGATCAAGGGATGTTTTATTGGCTATTTCTACCAGTGGAAATTCTGAAAACGTAATTCAAGCTGTAAAATCCGCTAAAGCGAAGGGTATTTTCGTGATCGGATTGACAGGTAAATCCGGCGGTAAACTCGCTGATATGGTAGACATTGAATTACGAGCACCGCAAAGCAAATATGCCGACCGTGTGCAAGAAATTCACATTAAAATCATTCACTCCCTCATTGATTACATTGAAACTGGAATGGCGTCTAACTAATTGCCTATTTCCTATTCTTTCTGGCTCTCCAATGACGCATCATCAAGTAGGTAAACAAACCACCAATAATTGCTGAAACTAGAATAATGACTACGATGCGAATTTGAAAATCGAACATCAAAAATTCGATTTTTACCTTGTTGTAATTCTGGATTATAAAGGTGATTAAAAATGCAACTAAAAGCGTACTAATAATGATACGTGTCTTTTGCTTAGCGCTGACTTTCGATTCGTTTTGAACAGGCGCCTTTTGTTCTTGCTGCTCTGGACTTGTATTCTCCAAATCACTCATAGTAAATGGTTAATAATTTCTGCTTAACGTAGTAAATATTTTGGATCGTATGTTGATAAAAAAAACTTAACGAATTCTTTTTGCTCCTTGTCAGAATTTATACATTTGACCCTCAACCCCAAAAACCAAAACTTATGAAATGCTCATCAAAACGTATGGATTTGCTGTTTATGGTATTGAGGCGCTCCCCATTACTGTAGAAACGAATATTGACAGTGGAATTAATTTTTTTCTTGTAGGGTTGCCCGATAGCGCCGTTAAGGAAAGTCATCAACGGATTAAGGCCGCCTTCACCAATTCAAATCTAAAATTTCCCAAAAGAGAAATTACAATTAATATGGCCCCAGCCGATATTCGGAAGGAGGGATCGGCCTATGATTTAACAATTGCAACCGGAATACTAGCCGCCAGTGATCAAATTAAGCCTGATCGACTCAACGACTATGTCATTATGGGAGAAGTTTCTTTGGATGGAGGATTGCGCCCAATTAAAGGTGCACTGCCGATGGCAATTGCTGCGAAAAAGAAAGGATTTAAAGGATTTATTTTGCCGAAACAAAATGCACAAGAAGTTGCCATAGTGGATGGACTTGAGACTTATGGCATATCGCACATTCAGGAATTGGTTGAATTTTTTAATGAAGAGCGAATATTCAAACCGGAGGTATTTATCAAAACAGAACAAACAGAAAATGAAACAGAATTGTTGGTAGATTTCTTCGATGTCAAGGGTCAAGAGAATGCAAAACGTGCCCTCGAAATTGCAGCGTGTGGTGGACATAATATTCTCCTTGTCGGTCCGCCTGGATCAGGAAAAACGATGTTAGCAAGAAGATTGCCTACCATACTTCCGCCGTTAACCATAGAAGAAGCACTCGAAACAACAAAAATTCATTCAGTTGCCGGACTTATTGGAGCACATAAAGGTATTCTGAAAAAACGGCCGTTTAGATCACCTCATCACACCGTTTCAGATGTTACACTAGTTGGAGGTGGATCAAATCCAAAACCTGGTGAGATATCTTTGGCACATAACGGCATCCTTTTTTTGGATGAGTTACCCGAATACAAAAGGCAAGTCCTTGAAGTATTGAGACAACCTTTAGAAGATCGAGTGGTTTCCATTTCGAGGGCAAAAATGTCCGTTGATTATCCAGCTGGCTTTATGTTGGGCTTCTATGAATCCTTCGCCTTCCGGAAATTTCTAAGATCCGAATGACCCCAATGGCGATCCTGAATATGTTGTTAAACGCTATTTGAATAAGATTTCCGGACCGTTAATGGATCGAATTGATTTGCACATAGAGGTACCTGCGGTTCCCTTCAATGATTTGAGTAAAAAATCAAAAGGAGAAACGAGTAAGCAAATCCGAGACCGTGTAGTACGGACAAGAAGGATTCAAGAAAACAGATATAAAAAAACACCTACTATCTATTACAATGCTCAGCTTCAACCCAAACAAATAGAAGCGTTCTGCACAATCGATGAGACGGCCAAAGATTTATTGAAAAAATGGATCGACTTGGGTTTTCAGCCCGTTCATACGGGAGGATATTAAAAGTCGCGCGCACAATTGCTGACATGGAACAATCGGTTGACATTGAACATCCACATATTGCCGAAGCCATTCAGTACAGGAGTTTAGACAGTGGAAGTTGGGCCGTATAAGTTTTAATAAAAAGCACGATATCAAACTGTTTATCTGATCTTTATGTCAGAAAAAAACAATGATGCCCTGCGTACTCTTCCATATTTTTTATAAGTTTAAGACATGAGAAAACTGGTCTTAATCCTGTTAAGTACTATTATGCGTCTCTGCCTTTTCACAAAAGAAGGAGCGTTGGGAACCAGCAATAAATGAAGCCCCATATGTTAATCTTGGTATTGGTTACAATTACCACTTTGTGCCAAGTGTTAATTTGTTTGTTGATCAATACAACGCAACGAGGCCTTGGTTAACGAGAGAGATGGGGCATTTTGGTCACTTTGTATCACCTTCTATCACAGCCGGTGGAAACATTGGTTTGGTAGGTGCTGAAATTCGATACCAATTTAGGAGAAAAGTGAATGAGGCAAAAGGCCCAGCACCTGACCAAGGAGGTGAAATGGCCTGGCGAAAAATCAAAATGAAAAATCATTGCCTAAGCTTAGAATTCACCTATTTATTATTCTCTTTGGATGAAGGTGAAGATGAAAAATTCTTTTATTTCGGATGGTCCGGAGATTTTATGGGGTTCAAATTACACACAAAAGAAAATGGGCAAGAGCGCTGGTGGAAGGCCGCTAAACCATGTATTGGCGTTACTGGTGGATTTACTCTTCTTACCTATATCAATATCAATAATGATATTATGATTCGCCCCTATTTTCAGCTGGCCATGGGCACGACCAGCCTGCAAGCGTAACAAGATGGAATAAATCCATACACAGATAATGTCACGGGTGGTGTTTTGAATGCTGGTGGATTTACGATGCGCGAGCGACCAAATAATTTTGGAATTGAGCTTGCGTTTAACTTAGTTAAAGATAGAGACTAATGAAAATTCAAAATTTAACACTCATTGTTATTGTTGTCGGATCAATAGCCGTTTCTTGCATCAAAAACACAGGAGCTAACTTAACAAAAGGGAGAGGGATGTGGCTTGTAGAATCTCAGAGCATCGACAGCACTTTTGCCGATGGATCTGTGGTCACTACAGAAATGGAATTTGATAATGCGTTCTGGAGATTTTATATTGATGGAATTGGAGTAAAAACGTGCGAAAAATACTACGAAATTGACAGTGTTGGAACATCGGATATGACGACCTATTGGACTGCGAATGATCGTTTCGAGGATGGAGTAGGAACGAGTAATTATTGGGATATTGATAAAAAGTCAAGCGGTAAATTTCACTTATCAAAGTCATATAAAGACAATGTCAACAATATTACGGTAACCCAGCGTGTGAAATTGAACTACTGCCGTTCTTGCTATCCTAATGCCTATTATGAAGGTTATACCGAATTTGGAATTTAAAAATATCAACATGAAAAGAATACACCCGTTTAGCCTCGTCTTCATTTTATTGATCGGAATTGCAGCGGTTGCGCCACCGAGTGTTCACAAATACGCCGATAAAAAAGCTGGCATTAAGGCAAAGTTTCCGGCACCATTCAAGGTAACTGAAACAAAAGCAGATGAATCAACCACAGTAAAGGCTATATGTGAAATGAACGAAAGTGGAAATTCTTATGTTTTCCTTCTCTCACATACTTATCACACAGTTGATATGAAAGGTCAAGAAGGTCTCGCAGAGGTTTCAGTTGATACATTTGTTGAGGCACTGAATGCTGAGATAGACACAAAGGAGGAATGGAGAATCAAGAAAAACAAAGGCCTTTCATAAACCTTTCATTCCGATGAAAGTGGAATGAAAGGACATTACAAAGCCATCATAATCGGCCAGATTCAATATCAAGTTGTGGGTTTAACAGCAGGGGGAGAACTTGATGATTCGATTATTTTAGATTTCCTGAAATCGGTCAAAATAAAAGGGTAAGGCGGAAAATTCTTGCCTTGCAATGATTACGGTTTTCTCTTATGTAACAGTGATTCATATTGTTCAGCCAACTTAAAATTGAGGCACACTATAAGATCTTGATAAAGGGTAAGTTACCGTCAAATTGGTTATTGACTTTGCGTTGTTCATTACTCTTTTTTTTATCTTGCACGGCATTTTTCTTTTTTGTATATTTACCTTAAACGCAAAATATTATGGAAAGAAGATCAATCCTTGTTCCCCACGACTTTACGAAAGTAGCAGATAATGCCGTGGCTTATGCTCTTGAGTTAGCAAAAGCGATTCGAGCAAATGTTGATCTTCTACACGTAGTAAAATCATCGAAAGAACAAAGCGCTGCTTTGAAGAAATTCGACAAGATTGTAAGTAATTTGAAAAATAAACCAGCAGAGGTCGAAGTACGTTCGCATGTCTCGGTTGGATCGATTTACACCGATATTGCTTCAAAAGCTTCTGAATTACATTCAACCCTAATAATAATGGGTACTCATGGAGCAAAAGGAATGCAAAAACTTTTCGGATCATTCGCCATTAAAGTAATTACAAGTACCCATGTACCCTTTTTAGTTGTTCAGGATAAATTTTCTGGTATCGACATAAGTAAAATGGTTGTGCCATTGGACGAATCACAAGAGAGTTTACAAATCGAACAAGTGGCCACCGGATTGGCCGAGATTTTGAAATCGGAAATTCATGTAGTCACTGAGAAAAAAGTGGATAGTAACCTCAAGTTAAAAACTGCGGTCCACAGTGGCTTAATTACCAAACAGCTAAAAGCAAAAAGGATTCCGCACGAAACAAAAATTTTACCGCGCAAAAAAGGATATGCGCAAGACATTGTCAATTATACTGTGAGCATTAACGCCGATCTAATAGCATTTGCATATCACTCGGATAGTTTGCTTCCTCAATTTGACACATTTGCACAAAGTTTAATTACCAATAAAGCAGGCGTGCCTGTACTTGTTATGAATTCTAAAGAAGCCGGTAATTATTTCTTTTAAAAACAGAAAATCGTTCGCTTATTACTAAACGAACGATTCTTAACAGTAATCTATAATCAAGTGTTACCCTTGAAAGAAGTTCTTCATTTTTTCGAAGAAACCTTCTTCCTTTCCTCCTGGTTTCGGTTGAAAGTTCTCAGAATCCCTGAGTTTTTCTAATAATTCCTTTTCTTCCGCTGATATTTTTTTCGGAGTCCATACATTAATATGGACCAATAAATCGCCGCTACCATAACCCTGAACACTTGGTAAACCTTTACCTCTCAATCTTAGCATTTTACCACTTTGTGTTCCTGGTTCTATTTTGATTTTTGCTTTACCTTCAACTAAAGGTACTTCAATTGATGTTCCCAAAACAGCGTCGATAAATCCGACATACGCCTCATAATGCAAATTATTTCCGTCACGCTTTAAATTTTCATGCTTTTCCTCTTCTATGACAACTAAGAGATCCCCTGGAACTCCATTAAATGGACCAGCATTACCTTTACCACCCACTTTTAATTGCATCCCCTCTTCTACTCCTGCCGGAATATTTACTTCGATAACTTCTTCCTTGCGTTTTAATCCCTGTGCATCAACACCAGAAGGTTTTTTATCAATGATTTTTCCTGTACCATGACAAACATGACAAGTCGATTGCGTCTGCATTGCTCCAAGCATCGTTTGCGTTACTCGCATGACACGACCTTGGCCATTACAAGTCTTACAGGTATTGTAAGTTACACCATCTGCATTGACAAGTTTATTTACTTTAATCTTCTTGGTTACGCCTAATGCGATATCCTTCAGATTCAATTTTATCTTGATGCGCAGGTCAGATCCACGCGCAACTCGAGAACCACCTCTGCTCGGTCTTCCGCCGAAAGATCCTCCAAAAATATCACCGAATTGATCAAAGATGTCCTCCATGTTCATCCCGCCAAAACCTCCAGCGCCTCCATATCCACCTTGCGAAGCTCCTCCGACACCTTGATGACCAAATCGATCATATCGAGCGCGCTTATCAGCATCACTCAATACCTCGTAGGCTTCAGCCGCCTCTTTAAACTTTTCCTCCGCTTCTTTATCATCTGGATTTTTGTCAGGGTGATATTTAAGCGCGATTTTTCGATAAGCTTTTTTTATCGTCTTTTCATCTGCGCTTTTTTCTACCCCCAAGACGTCATAATAATCTCTTTTTCCTCTCATTTCCGTTCTTTTAGACCGTAAATATTATTGTCCTACTACCACTTTAGCATAACGAAGAACTTTTCCCTTCAAATTGTATCCTCTTTCAATAACATCTACAACTTTCCCTTTGTCTTCAGGTGTTGGGGCCGGTATGTTTGTTACGGCTTCATGTAAATCACCATCAAAAACATCGCCTTTACAATCCATAGGCTCCAACCCTTTATTCTTCAAGATGGAAGCAAATTTTGTATGAATCAATTTAAAGCCTTCCCTTAAACTCTCAGCGTCATCCACTTTTTCATTGTTAACTATAGCACGCTCGAAATCATCCAAAACTCCGAGAAGGTCTGTCATTAGGCCTCCGTTCGCAGTACTGATAATATCCGCTTTCTCTTTGATTGTTCGTTTTCTAAAGTTGTCGAAATCAGAATAAAGGCGAACGTATTTATTATTCATTTCAGCCAATTGCTCTTCAAGGGTAGGTTCTTTCGTTTCCGTTTCTTCTACCTCATCCTTCGTCTCCTCAGTGGACTCAACAGTTTCATTGTTTACTGTTTGTTCATCCAACTCTTGCCCTTTATTTTCGTTTTCTTTTTCAGACATTTTTTATCGTTTTTACTTTGGTTCACAAAAAAGCTGCCATATCCCATATCAAGACATTCTGTCACTTTTCTATAAAAGAAAGGTGTTTTAGGTTTGGCAAAGTGGCAAATTTACAGCTTCTGACTGACAAAAAGAGAGGGATCAAAAAACAATTTATTTTCGAATGAGATGTGCTTTTTCGGTAAAACCGGATGTTCTTAAAAAAGTTGTAATCGCATAGATAAACATAGCCAAGGTTAAAAACATTGAAAGTCTACCGATTACATCTCCATAACGAACAAAAAAAGTGATTTCCTGATTACGATTTAAGTTGACGCGAAAAGCGCCTCGCTCATCCCAACCAATTTCTTCAATAATTTCTCCTCTTTGATCAATCGCACAGGATATTCCTGTATTTGCTGATCGCGCTACACATCGTCTATTCTCAATTGCACGAATTTGAGAAAATGATCGATGTTGTTTATAACCCGGCGTGTCTTCCCACCATCCATCATTCGTTATCACGCAAAGAATATCTGCACCACGAGCAGTAAAATAAGAAACATAATCTCCGTATACTGATTCATAACAAATCAAAGGTGCATATCGATAATCACCAGCGACAACATTCATCGGTTCTTCTCCTAAACCAATCATACCTGAAGTTCCTCCCAATTCAACAGAATACTCCTTCAATGAAGGAAACCATCCCAAGAAAGGAACTTTCTCTGCTCCCAAAACTGGTTTAGCTTTATGATAAATTTGTACCGGACGATTTGGATCAATCAAGAAAGCTGAGTTATAATTTTCAACCCAAGCTTGAGCTCCTTCACTGTAATAAGAAGCTAATGATTTCTCTTCTCTAAAAAAGCGATAGCCATCAGCACCAATGAGCATATTTACGTTATGATTGTCGCGAAGAAAGCTTTTAATTGCAATAATTGAAGGTTCACTGTCTAAGCGGTCTTCATTTACGCGGCGAGATATAGCGGTTTCTGGACAAACGATTAAATCCGTTGATTCGGTAATTTGTTCAGACGCCAACTCAAACATGGTATTGAGCTGATCCGGAAGTGGAATAATAAATTTTTCGGTATACGCATCAAAATTGGGCTGAACGATAACCATTTCAATAGGATCCTCTTTCTCATCATACGTTCCGTAAATGATTAATGAGCTAATTACGGGAATGAAAAGTCCTAAACCGATAAACAAAAAAATTGGAGTTTGAATTTTCCAATTTTCCTGTCTTACCTTAACATTTCGGATGATCATGTAAACCATAATATTGATTAGAACAACCCAGAAAGTACCTCCTGTTACGCCAGAATATTCGTACCATTGAATCAACCAAGGGTGATTACCAAATACATGACCAAAACTTAACCATGGCCAAGATAATTCCCAAAAATAATGGGCATACTCAAAGGATATCCAGAGAACTAACAAACTCAACAGTCCTTTATTTTCTCCCAGTACACTTGTCATAAAACCAAAGAAGAAAAAAGGCAACGTCATCAATAGTGAATTTGCCAAAACTGCCATATACATCCCTCCTTCAGAAGCATAGTAAATCCACCACGTTGTAATGAGGTTGAAGACCAAAAAATATAGATAATTATAGCTGAATCTCGCGAAGAATCGTTTCGCTTTTGAGAAATCATTAAGCTGAATATTCATAATGATTAAAGGAACAAATGATACAAATGCCAGTGGAAATATACCCCCAGTAAAAGGGAAAGCCAGTCCCATTCCAGCACCTCCTGCTATCGCCAAAATCAAATAATGAATTGCTTTCAATTTCATGATTGCAAATGTATAAGAAATTAAGCGGAGTTTAATCAGAACTTTGGTTTGAAATGCTTTTTCTATATTTGTCTATATCACGGGACAACAAGCAACTAATCTAAATGCCAAGAAATAAACGACTTCATTTTAAAGATCTTAATGCGCTACGCGGAATTGCATTCTTCCCGATCTTTTTGTTTTGCACACTCTATTATGTGAGCTACGAGCAAAATGGTATGTTAAAGGAGCTGAATGTATTTGTGGAAAAAATTGCTTACAATTCAATTGATTTTTTCTTCTTACTCTCTTCTTTCTTACTGACTTCACATGCCTTAAGAGAGTATAAGTATCTGGAGAAATTCTCTCTCAAAAACTTCTATATTAGACGCATCTTTAGAATTGCTCCTGTTTTAATCATTGCCTTGATTTTCACCTTTATTTTCCACCCTTGGATGAATGAAAAATTGGCTTTGCATGAAATATCACTGCCCAAAGCGGAGCCGTTTCTATATATGTTACCAAACTATTTTTCCGGACCGAGTAATTTTGAGTTTTTATATTTGGCTATTATAGCTGCAGTATACATGTTCTTGCAATTTTACTTTGTTTGGGGCATTGTCTTAAAATACTTCAATCGATTCATTCCGCATATTGGGATTGGCCTTGTGTTATTTGGCCTCGTTGTTCGCATCATACATGTTTCAAGAGGTTCCGACTTTGTATTAGATACTATGGCCTATGGTGTTCCAATCGGGGTTGGCGCATTTTTAGCGTATGCAATAAGGTCCGATTTAAAGTTTATTCAACAATTAAAAGAAGTCTCTAAGAACGTAAATACGATTATCTATATTATTGGGTCTTTGTTCGTTATTGGAGGTTACATCGTAACAATCAAACACATAGGAACAGCTTTTATTCCACTTATAACATCAATCTTTTATGGCTACATCATTATCGAACAAACATTCGGAAAGAACTCTTTTGTAAAATTGAAAAATCAAAAACTTCTCACTCATTTTGGTCGGATCAGCTACAGTTTGATTATTTATCAAGGTATTATTGGTTTTATGGTAATGATTGCTTTTGAATCACTTGAAGGAAACCTGAATTCACCTTACGCATTGTTGCTTATCTTCTTGAGCGCATTTAACGGGGCGATTATCGCAGCAAACATTAGTTTCAAAATTATTGAAAAACCGCTACTTCGAATTAGAAGGGAATTTAAAAAGGTTTAATCTTCTAATTCAGCCTTTTCTAATTCAGCGTTCTCCCAGGTTTCCATTGCTTCCTCTAATGCTTTTTGGGTTGCATTAAAATCAGCAAGCAGCGCTTTATATTCATCAGATTCACTATAAGGCGTGGCGTCTAAAAGCGTGGTTTTTTCTTTCACTTCAACTTCCAACTCTTCAATTCTTCGTTCCCACTTTTTGATTTTATTGTCCAGTCTTTTTAGTTGAAGCTGTTCCTCACGTGATAAGGTTTTTTCCTCTTTTTGTTCGGAGGTCGTCGAAGCGGAACTTGCCGTAGGAGTCGTTTTTGTAGCGTGGACACTTTGCATGGATTGCTTTCGGCCTTCTTCATCCAAGCGCTTCAGGAATTCATTAACACCAAAATAGTGCGTACGAATTTGTCCTTCACGAATTTCCCATATCTTATTACTCAAGCCATCCAAAAACTCACGGTCGTGAGACACGAGCAAGAGCGTTCCTTCATAGTTGTTTAGTGCATCTTTTAGGATTTCCTTACTCTGGATATCCAAGTGATTAGTAGGCTCATCCATGATTAAAAAGTTGAAATCTTCAAATAACAACTTACAAATAGCCAAGCGGGTACGTTCTCCTCCCGATAAAACCTTCACTTGCTTTTCAGAATCCTCTCCACTAAACAAAAAGGCTCCAAGAATACTTCTAATATCTTTTCTTTTCTCGCCAACCGCAATATCATCTATGGTCTTAAAAACCGTCTTTTCCGGATCTAATTTTTCAGCATCATCCTGCGCAAAATAACCAATCCGAACATTGTGTCCGTATTCTATCTGTCCTTCATAATCAATTTGTCGCGTTATGCATTTGATTAAAGTCGATTTACCAACACCATTTGGACCTAATAAGGCAATTTTCTCTCCTCTTCCTAAGACCACTTCCAATCCATTAAATATGGTTTTATCACCAAATGTTTTCCTCAACCCTGCCAAATCCAAAACGCGTTTACCAGAAGGATTTTCCAAGCTAAATCGCAAATGAAATGCTTTCCGCTCAATGGTGTCGATCTCGATGCGCTCAACTTTATCCAATTTCTTGATTAAACTTTGAGCAAAAGAGGCTTTATTTGCCTTAGCACGGTATTTATTGATCAGGTCTTCAGTACGTTTGATTTCTCGATCCTGATTTTTCTTGGCAGCAATAGCGCGCTCCATCTCCTCGGCATGTAAAACCAGGTATTTCGAATAATTACAATTGTAATCATATAAGCGCTGATTAGCAATCTCAACTGTTCGGTTGGTGACATTATCCAAAAACCGACGGTCGTGTGAAATTAGAACCAGTCCTCCTTTGAAATTGATGAGGTAATTTTCCAACCACTGAATAGAAACAATATCCAAGTGGTTAGTCGGCTCATCTATCAACAAAACATCCGGGTTATTGACCAGCAAGCGCGCTAATTCGACACGCATTTGCCATCCACCACTAAAACTTCCAATGTCTAAATCAAACTCAACTTGCTTAAACCCCAAACCTTTTAAAACCAGCTCAATACGCTCTTCAAATGAATGTGCATCTATCACCACCAAACGATCATTAATCTCTGTGACTTCGTTGATGAGTGACATGTATGCATCAGACTCATAATCCGTTCGTGTAGTTAGTTCGTTATTTACAAAATTCAACCGTTCATTTAACGATTGAATCTCTTGGTTAGAACGTTTGATATACTCACGAACAGAAATATCTTTCCGAATCTCGATGTCCTGAGTCAAATATCCTATCGAAGCTCCTTTCTCAACAGTAACAGTTCCTTCTGTTGGGCGAATTTGTTTGGAAATAATCCCTAGCAAAGTTGACTTACCAACACCGTTTTTTCCTGTTAATCCAATTTTATCTCCACGATCAATAAACAAAGAAATATCCTTGTATAGGAATCCTTGTGGCAAATGATAAGAAAGGGCACCAATGCAAACCATAATCTAAATTTCTGCTGCAAAGGTAGGGATTCGCATCTAGCAAACAAAAAAAAGCAGGCATGAGCACCAAACTCGCTCAGCCCGCCCTCTTTTACACGGTTTTATTTTAAATACTTATCGAACGGTAAATGTTACAGCTCCTTTTCTGACAACCCCCGAAGGATCAGAATAATCCACCATGATCATCACTGTTTTACCCGAACTTTGTCGCAAAGCACGTTGTGCGTGACTATCCAGCGTTTCTCCTCTGTTTACACGCCCAGTTCGCATTACATCTTCCACTTTAACAGTTCCCCCGGTTATGGTATAGTTAACATTGGTCAAATTTACTTCCGGCCCTAAAGTTCCTCTCAAGCGATTCTGAGCAAGCACTGTACTGCGCGAAACATTGTCTCCATTTTTAATCGAACCTAGCATAATTTTTGGTTCAGGCAAACCTTTGACTTTATATTCATAACTGCCTAGGTTTAAAGATGAACCGTCGGATTTTTGCGCGATAACATTGATTGTCGCTGTTCTTGAACCATCAACAGGTGATGCTATCCATTTTCCACCCTGTTTTCTTATTGTACATCCGCTACCGCGAAGCGACACCTTATCTGCGGGAAAACCACTTGCTGTTGCTTCTAGTTCATTTGGATATCCGCGATATAAAATACGCATATTTGGTTGAGATACAACACCCATTGGTTGTCCAACGGTGTAGTCAAATGACCATGGCTTCCATACCAATCCTCCTCTTTCTCTTACCCCGATTGCACCTTTAACGCGGTGTGGCCCCAGAGCTGCACCGTGCAAATTTATGCCCCCTGTTGTCTCTTTCCAGCGTTCAGGTATAGTATCCGCATCCATTCCCCACTTAATTTTGTACACCTCTGTTGAATCATAAGCTGCAATCAATACATTTAGATTCATAGAGTCGCCCATGTTCATATAAGCTGTAGGTGCTTTGGCCATTGGTTCAATCTTATTTATCGGATATGGAGGTTCGTCTATTTTTGCCAACATATAACCCGAAGCAATCGACTCTGCATTTTTAATATCTACTTTTAATGAGGTAAACATGGCTGCTGCAACTAGCGGAGCCTGATTGAATGTAACTGAAACCCATGGCATATCTTTTTCTTCACCTGAATCATATAATGTTTCAGGAATTGATAATGATTTGTAGAAATGAGCCAAGTATGCTGTATCTCTTGGGTTTGCTGTTAATAGTGCTTCTGATAATTGACTCATTTCCTTTGGTGGTTTGAATGTCCATTTTTTGTTCTTTTCGATATAAGTGCCCATCGTTTGGGTAATCTTATTTCGGTATGCATGAATGCGTTCACGAATTTCTAAACCACGTTCGATTGGCTTTTCAGGATTACCTCCTATGAACAATTGTGTTGGAACGTCATAATTATCTTTGACTGAAATATCCATTAACGGTCTTAATTGTGTGATATTTCCGTTTTCATCGATGCCGTTCTGGGCAATCCAATCCTCACCTTCAACCTCTTTAATCATGTCATTGCATTCGTGCAACAAATAACTAACCAATTCGCCAGTTGCTGATCGCAATGTGTCTGCTTTTGATTTCCACATATTGCAAACTATCAAATCTGCTTTTTTAGCGATCAATGTCATTCGCTTCATCTCGAAAGCCAAATAATCCTTATTTACTTTATCATCAATTATTGTCGCACTCTGATCGAGCTTGTCGTTAATCGTTACAAATGCATTGACGACTTCTTTTGTTACGTTAAGCACCAATAGCGCCGTTAAGACGAGATACATCATTCCGATCATCTTCTGTCTAGGTGTTTGTTTTCCTCCTGCCATTGTTTTCTGATTTTATATTCCCTTGCAAGGAATGGTTTATAGAAGGAATACGGGAAAAGAAAATAAGTAACAAAAAAATAAGCGCGTAATCATTTGAGTCACCCGCTTAACTGCTCATAAATATGGCAAATTAAAAGATCAGTACTCCCATAAATCTGCCTCAATCTGTTTAATTATATTTTCAATTGAATGTGATTCTAATAAAGCATCCCGACCTGATTGATATGTATCAATGTCGCGTCCATAAATATTTGATTCTTTAACGATGTAACTCTGAAACATTCTTTTCCAAAACAAATCATCCAAAGACATTCGTTGAGCGTCATTGTGTCGATTTGCCAAAAAATAGTTTTGGAAAACATAACGGCATTCCGGGAAATACAACCAGAATAAGTCTCTGAGTCCAGAAATATTTCCGTTCTCGTCTTTCTGATAGATAACAGGTGCAATACCTATAATTCTTCTTTCTTGAACTGAACGCTCTT
>JBMZAY010000007.1:0-160080 GCA_049611865.1 Crocinitomicaceae bacterium
GTGGTTCAAAAGCAACACCATCGGTTACTCCGCCATCCCAAGTAATTGTTCCACCGTTTGTTGAAGTTGCTTCTAACGTTACCTCGTCACCTTCACAGACCTCTGTTGCGGAAATTGAGGTTACTAGACCGTCGCACAATACTTCGATAATAACTTCACCATGACCAATATTTACTCCTTGAGCAGTGGTTGCACCTGCGAGTCCAGTAATGTATGAAGAACCACCACCAGCGTGACCATCTTCAGCACTACCGCCACCACCGTACCAGCCTCCGCCACCACTAGCAGAGTGACCAGCAGGATGAGAACCAGAATTACCTCCGATACCAAAAGATCCAGCAAATCCGCTGTAACCGCCTATACCTGCAGCACCTCCAACAAACTGTGTACCTCCGCCACCGTTTCGACCTCCATAAGAAGGATGCGCTCCTCCTTCACCGTCAAGACCGCCACCGTCTCCACCTCCACCAGAACAACCAGACCATTCAGCTCCACCGCCACCTCCAGCAACGATTACTCGATCAGTTAAAGCTGTTCCTCCTTGACGAACGTCAGACGATCCTCCTCCAGTGGCACAGGTTGATGTATTGGCACATGCAACACCTGCTCCGTTCCATCCACCAGCATTACCAGGAAGACCTACTCCTCCGACATATATAAAAAGGGTTTCTCCTGGAGTAACCGTTAGGTCTCCTTCAGCGTATCCCCCTCTACCACCAATACCACCACAACCGGCATCGTTTGTAGCGGTTCCTCCACTTGCTCCATATGCTTGGACATTGATTAATGAAACACCTGCCGGTACAACGTAAGTCTGCACCGAACCAGTGTAAGTATAAGTTGTGATCTGCCCCCATCCTATTCCAGATAAAAACAGCGTCATTACCAGCGCTAAACTCTTAAGTAAATTTCTTTTCATAGTTGATAAATTAGCTAGTTTAAGTCGCGCAAATGTATAGAAATATTTCGTAGGAAAACATGATTATCATCATTATTAAATCATTATGCTAGTGCTGTTTGGAAAATTGTAACTATAAAACAAAAAAATCCCTGCCCGTCTTTGACGAGCAGGGATTTTATATAGTTGATTAAGCTATTCGCTTATTGCTTCACTACTTTAACAGTTTGAACGGTGTCGTTCGCTTTGATTACCACGAAGTAAACTCCGCTTGCTACATTTTCTAATGACACTTCTTCTTTATCTGTTGCTGTTGATTGAGTTATGATAGCACCATTGATGTCCATTAATTCGTAAACGAATGTTCCTTCAAACTCAATTGTGATCATATCAACTGTTGGGTTAGGATAGATTGAGATTGATTTTTGGCTCAACTCACCTACACTTGCTTGTGTGCTTACGATGATCTTCTCAGTTGCTGAACAACCTGTTGATCCGTTTACAACAACCGTGTAAAGTGCGTCAGCTAGACCTGTTAAGTCTTCTGTATCATCAAAATCTCCTGTTCCATCGTTATCCCAATCGAATGTGTAAGGAGCAACACCACCTGTTACTGTGATATCGATCTCTCCATCTTCGAATACTGTTTCTGGTGTGACCACATAAGTAATTGTGATCTCTTCAGTAACTGTGATATCGATTGTCGCTTCTCCCATACATTCGTTTGCGTCTGTACCCATTACTGTGTAAGTATAAACGCCTGGCATACCTGGCTCAAACGGAACTCCGTCTTCAACTCCCATATCCCAAACGTAAGTCTCAGCTCCGCCACCGTTTAATGTAACGTCGTGACCTACACAAATTTCTTCGTTATCTGCTGATGCAGTAACTGTTGGGTTTTCGTGAACTGTAATTGTTACTTCATCTGTTGTTTCACAGATTCCACCATCGTATTTACCAGTAACGGTATACGTGTGTGTACCAACACCTGGCTCAAGATCTGTTGGATCCCAAACAAGTACATCTGCATCTCCACCTGCCCCTAATACAACTGACTCACCTTCACAATAGTTCTCATCTCCTGATGTTGCATTTACATAAGGTGAAGGATTTACTACTACTGTTACCATATCTTCTGTATCACATCCTGTTGCATCATAAGTACCAGTTAAAACAACATCGATTGTTCCTTCTGGTAAATCTGTGAATGGAACACCATCAACAATTCCTGCTGGATCCCAAGTATACGTATCTGCATCGCCTCCTTCTGTGAAGATCACTTCTTCGAAACGGCAAATCTCCGTTTCTGAAGCTGTTGCTGTCACTGTTGGTGTTGGGTTCATTGTTACATCTACTGAGGCTGTGTTTTCACATCCTGTTGCTGTAATAACTCCCGTTACAGTATAAGTAGCTGTACCTAGTGCTGCTGGTGTATATGGCATACCATCTGTTACATCAACAGGGTCATAAGTATATGTGTCTGCTCCACCTCCAGCTGTGAATACGATTTCTTCATCATCACACATTTCAGTTGCTGTAACTGATAATGTTACATCTGGTGTTTCATTTACTGTAATATCTACTTGGAAATCACAATCATCTGGATCAGAACTTGTAGCTGTGTATGTTGTTACACCCAATGGTGGTTCAAAAGCAACACCATCGGTTACTCCGCCATCCCAAGTAATTGTTCCACCTGTCTCTGAAGACGCCTCCAATGTTACTTCTTCACCTTCACAAACCTCTGTAGCAGAAACAGATGTTGTTAAACCAGTACAAAGGACCTCAATAATAACCTCTCCAAAACCAGCATTTGCTCCTGCCGTGTTGACTTGGTCAGTACCTCCATTGAAGGAACCGCCGCCTCCTCCGCCACGACGTCCTGCTATATCAACATACTGTCCTCCAGCACCACCTGAGTATCCTCCACCACCTGCTCCACCATAGGAACCGGCACCTCCGCCTCCACAACCCCAGGTACCCTCATTGGGATATGTAAAAGTACATCCACCGTTTACTCCACCAGCACCACCGGAAGCCCAAGACATTCCGGCTCCATTAACACCAAGTGTACCCGGAAAACCGCCGCCATCCCAACTACCGTTTCCTCCATATCCATTACCATAGAAACCACCGCCTCCAGCGGCCCATCCACAATCACTTGATCGGAATCCTTTTTGACCTCCGTTACCTCCGGCTCCTCCTGAGCCCGAAGAACTACCCCCTGTAGTTGTTGTTAACCCAGGTTTTCCAGCCTCGTTGGTAGCTCCACCGCCACCACCACCAGCAACAATCATTGGATCTCCAGTCGCATCTGTAACTCCAGACCCAGCACCTCCAGCACCAGAATTACCGTATTGTAATCCTCGTTCTCCCACAATAACATCTAAAACTTCTCCAGGAGTAACATCGAAAGTACCTATCATGGTAGCTCCTAATCCTCCAGCACCACCGTTTCCACTTCCTCCTTGAGCACCAGAACATTCTATCCTAATTGAGGTAACACCCAAAGGTACAGTGTATGTTTGAAGAGTTCCTGTATATCCAAAAGTTGTAATTTGACACCAGCTTGTAAAAGAAAAGCACAAGAAAAGAATCAGCGAAATTCGCTTGAGTAGATTTATATTCATATCTAGTTAAAGTGAAGTTAGATGTAAATTTAGTAAAAAACAGAATAGGTCCGACAATATCCAGTGACGATGTTCTAGTTAATTGGCTTCAAAAGATTAAAAATTAAAGAATAAATACACGCGAAAATTTCAATCATTCTGAGAATACTACTACCTCACCAAATGTATATTCCCTTGACCTTCAAATTTCGTAATGTTCGTAGCCGTTCCGGTGTACTTGAAAAAATAGACTCCATCCGGGCATGGATCGCCATTTGAATCGGTTCCATCCCAGCCTTGCGTGATATCCGTAAACTCAAATACTTTAACTCCCCAACGGTTGACAACCACGGCGTTAAATTCTTTGATTGCAATATTCGGAAAGAAAAACACATCGTTGTTTTGATCACCGTTTGGTGTAAAGACGTTTGGTGTAATTAACACAGGCTTATCAAAGATCAATAGGTCTTTACAAGTTGTATCGGCACATCCGTTTTTGTTCAATGCAACAAGGCAAACATTGTAAGTTCCAGAATCGTCATAAGATCGATCAAATGTTTCAAAATAATCATCGGATAAAATCCAGTCAAAAGGTGCTAAATCAAAATACCAATAGAACGTTGTATCAGAGAATGGATCTGATTCACTAGCAAAGTTTATTGATTGGTTGATGAAATTCGCATTCACAACAGCCGTTCCTTGAAGGTCATCATTCAATTCTTCAGATATCACATCAAATTCTGCAATTGGATTTAATGAATCAAGATTGATATATTCAACCAACGTACAGCCATTCTCATCGGTCACTGTTATCTCATAAACACCAGGATTTAATCCACCCCAGGTTGAATTATCGGTTGTTGATAAATCTGCTAAATTCATCCATTCATAATCATAGTCTGGCGTACCTCCATTCGCACTGGCAAAAACCACTCCGTTACCAGATTGATAACCAAAAAGCCTACACAATGCCGGTTCATACCCAAGCTCCACAAATTCGAGCGCAGTTGGTTCGTTAATTGTAAAATCAATCGCATGCGAACAACCATTTGCATCATTAATCAAGAGGTTATAGTCTCCTGCACCAGCTCCTTCAATTGAGTTTTCACCAAGTCCGTTGTCATTACCCGGTGGTAAAGGCGCCCAATAAAAAGATAACTCATAGTAAGGATCGGCTGGGTTGAATACGGTATCCACTATCACAACGCCTGTCAAATCTCCGAAACACAAAGGATCTGTAATAGTTATCTCAGCATCCATTGGATCAGGCTGATCAATAAAGATCGAATCTGTGAACGTACAAACAAGATCGGTTACAGAAATATAATACCAGCCGGACTCCAAACTATTTGCTGTATTCGAGTTGTCAACATTTACTAAAGAACCATCTGCGTCCGTTAATGTGTATGTAATATCCCCAGCACCTCCTGAAACATTGACAGTAAATGAGCCATCGTTAAAGCCGTAGCAAGTTGGTTCATTGTGATAGACAATCATCGCGCAGTTAGTATCAACAAGCACATCTATACACATGGTTGTATCACAAGGTTCAACTTCCACGGTGTAGCAAATCTCCCAAACACCCGGACCAGCGATCAAAGGGTCAAAAGCCCCTGTAACCGGATCAATACAAGGTCCGCAGTCCGATGACCATGTTCCTCCACCAGGAGAACCAGACATGAAATCAACCCCATCTGCAGGTGCATAAGGCCCGGCAGGATCAACACTTATATCTATCAAAGGAGGTTCTGTTATTTCTACCGTTATTGAATCACGACAACCATTTTCATCGGTCACAATTAGTGTATAAAACCCTCCTTCAAGACCTGTAATATCGGGAGTTGTTTCACCATTACTCCATTCATAAGTGAAATCGGGTGTTCCCTCCGAAATATCTGTTTCGATACTACCATCTGAGTAACCAGCGCATGTTACATTCGTGACTGTTTCCTCTAATTCTGGTGAGTTGTAAACACTAATAGTTGTTTCAATCGTATCACTTGAACAGCGATAAACGACAATCAGAGATACATCATATTCTCCATTGGCGTCATAAACATGAATAGGTGCTTCTTCTGTTGAGGTCTCACCGTCTCCAAAATCCCAGAAATACGATTCAACAATACCTCCTGAGGTCAAAGGTGTAAATTGAATTGAATCCTCAGCACATAGATTTTCAGCACTTAAATTACTTATTGAAACGGTATCTTCTATTGTATTCAAACGAACGCCTGCTGCATAGAAATAGCTTTCAGCATCTTTAACGCCATAAGTGTAGGCTAAAAATCCACAACCAGAAGTTTCAAGCGTATGTGAACCGGTGTCAATTTCAAAGATATTATAAGAATATTCAGGATCTGCCGCTAGAGTAGTCCAACCTCCCAAAGGAGCACCATCAAAATCGACCGTCGCGATATCATCTGTTCGTGTAATGACATTCGCATAATTCGCCTCGATGTCATTATAATCAACAGCATAAAAAGCGATTGTATCCAAGTACATTTGCTCATTGGAGTTCACCATAATAATAGAAGGATCTCCATTACCAACACAATCACCAGTTAACATCGCTTGCACTACACCAATTGGTTTGTCTGCTTCGATCAGTAAAGCTTCTGCAGCTAAGACACCGTCGTATACTTCGCCAGCATCTAATGTTATTCCGGAAGGCACGCCATCCAGGTCAAACGTCGTTCCATCATCCTTTGCAATGATTCTGTACCAGTTTTCACTTTGTTCAGATGTCAACGTTAATATGTAGTCTCTACCCCATGTACTGGTGGGATAAGCGACTTCTAACAACGGATCAGCATCCAACCCCGGACAAGGTCCACCATAATACCAAATATGTCCGTTATAAACCCCAAACTTATCTTCACCATCATCTGCAACAATTGTAGAGCCTGTTAAGTCCGTGCCAGAGCCAATTGCGGCCTGCACCATATATATTTCTCCAGGAAGTAGGCTCACCGAAATAGGTGTACCTGCAAGCGTTCCTGTCTCAGTGTTTGCACTTGGCGTTATTGTAATATCACAGGGTTCATTACCTGCAACGACTGTGAATTCGCTTTGATACCAAACACCACCTTTAAGTACCGTTGGATAAGTTGTTACCAAATACTCTGAACCAATAGTAGATACGGGCAAGACCACTGTTGCTTCTGAACGAAAATTATGAAATGTGGAGGCGTAAGTAGCAATTGGCAAATCAGAAGTTACGTGAATAGCCCTTTCCACAACAGTTTCCGAAAGCGTGATATCCGCATAGGCCGACGGAATTGTAATCGAAGTCACTACACCAGGTGTTACAGTAAAAGCTTCTACGAAAGGTGTTCCAAAAACCTCAATGGTACCTGTCGCAGAATAACGCGAAGAGATATTAATTTCAAACAATGCAAGAGCATTATCGTAAACCTCTGGAAACGCCACATAAAACTCGGTTCCTTCATTCGTTAAGCTCTGTGCTTTAGCATTTTCGCTTGCTAGCAAGGCAAAAAGAAAAAACAAAGAATATTTTATTAGTCTTTTCATAAACAATTGGTTGCATCTGATAGTAGGACGTTAATATAATCAAAAAAGACGCATGTTATTGAGAATGTTATCTCTCAACGACATACCTCAATACAGCGGGCCCTTCTGGTAGTAATAATTCAATAATGTACACGCCATCAACAAGATTTCCAAGTTTAACCTCCTGATCTAATGTCGAAGTCTGGAGTAAAAGTTGTCCTGAAACATCCCAAACCCGGACACCTATATTATCCATCAAACCTTTGATTGTTAAAATATCCCCATTTCCTGGATTGGGATATATTTCTATCACAGATTTTTCTTTTATTTCCTGATTTTCAGCATAAACACCGTAGTTAAACTGATGCGATATGATGTACCCTTCATATTCCGCCTCCAATGTCCATACCCCGAAAGGACCATCTTCAGGTAAGTACCATGACCACCACCACCAAGAAGCGTTAGACGTTACGTCCATGGTTTGATCCCAAGCATTCCATACTTCTCCTTCTGAGTCAATCAATTTGTAATATCCTGGCGTGCCTGCTAAAGCATCATGAAAGTAGAACGCCGTATAAACAAGATCACCAGGATAAAAATTATTTTGAAAATGAGGATCTTCATTTACAGTTGGACAACCGTGTTCAGGAACGGCATCATGAGTCAGTGCAACATTAATTGTGGGCTCTCGATTCTCCGGTTGAACTTCCCACCATGTTGTATCATTCATAGAATTGCAATCTCCAGCATAAGGGTCTACCAGATTCCCTTCAGGGTCATATACCTCTAGATGCAAATGAGGCCCAGTTGAACATCCCGAACTTGCTACAACTCCTAAATATTCTCCTTGTTCTACAAATTCTCCAATATCTTTTGATGTAAGTGACGCTGTTTTTAAATGTCCATACCAGGCGATAGAACCGTCCGAATGCTCGACGTAAACCGCATTCCAAGACCCATAACATTCACAATGATCATCTTCGTTACCATCGTACTTTTGAATGATTACACCATCCTCAGCTGAAATTACCTCAACCAAATTTTCTTCATACATATACCAGGGGAAAGGCCAAGTAAAAATATCTGTTCCTTTATGACCATCATAGGTTCTTGAATCGCAATGATAATCTAACAATCCATCCTCCGTTAAGTCTTGATCAACGTAATTCGAAATTCCATAATAACTGTTCCATTCAAAACCATCCGCCTGCTGCAAGGGCCATCTGAATGCAACAGCATCGCGCGTTGGTGAATAGTTTAGAAGGCCTTCCTCAATTAACGCCATCCTTTTCATTTGAAGATCGTCCCATATTGAGTCCCGCTCAGAATTTGATAAACATTGATGTTCTATTTTTAAAGGTTCTATCTCTTCTCCACCTTGTGAAGCAGGTGTAATTTGGCCGAAAACAACTGTAACAGTCAAGAAAATTAGGAACGTAGAAAGGATTTTCATAAAATCAATTTTAACGGCAAGTTAGAAAAACTCCGTAAGATGCAAACTTAAACTTAAGTGAATCTTTGAATTTACAGGTCCCGATAAAATTTTCGCAATTCATTCAAGCGGTCCAAGTATGAAAACGATAAAAAACTTAATACAATCTTTATTTAACACACTTATAAATCTCAGTGAGCAGCACAAGGATATTCTTCTTCCAGGATATACACACATGCAGGTGGCTATGCCTTCATCATTTGGCCTTTGTTTCGGAGCGTGCGCAGAATCACTGGTTGATGATCTGATTCTGATTAATGCAGCTATAAAGATAGCCGACCAAAACCCTTTAGGCTCCGCTGCAGGATATGGAAGTTCCTTTCCCATTGACCGCACGTTAACGACTGAAATTCTCGGTTTTAGCACTATGAAATATAATGTAGTGGCTGCTTAAATGAGTCGTGGAAAGCTAGAAAAAACAACAAGTTTTGCTCTATCATCGATAGCGGCTACGTTATCCAAACTATCTGCTGATATTTGTTTATACATGAGTCAAAACTTCAACTTCGTCGGTTTTCCGAAAGAATTAACAACAGGTTCTAGTATTATGCCTCACAAACAAAATCGCGATGTCTTTGAGATAATGCGCGCAACGATTAATAAGATTCAGAACCTACCATCCGAAATTGTCGCAATCTCCAACAATTTGACAAGTGGGTATCATAGTGATTTACAGCTGTTAAAAGAGAGTTTTATGGAAGGAATACAGAAAACGAAGGATAATCTAGAAGTATGTGATTTTATGCTACAAAACATCCAAGTCAAATCGGAAAATTTAAAATCATCAATCTACGACTATTTGTTTAGTGTTGAAGAGGTAAACAAGCTTGTGATGCAGGGATTTCCATTCCGAGAAGCCTATCAAATTCTCGGACAAGCAATTGAAAATGAGGATTTCCCTCCGGACAAAAAACTTTCCCATAGCCATGAAGGAAGTATTGGCAATTTATGTAATAACAAGATTAAAGAGAAGTTTGTTGGAGAATTCGTTTAGTGAGATTCTTTTTGAAAATTTATCTCAAGTTGGGGGTGGTAAGATTCTAAAAAATCCTAATTCTGTTCGATTTTTTTCAATTTTCACTTAAATTTCTCAAGATTTCTATTAAATTAGGTCAAAATTTTTGAATGAAGAAGAAAGGAAGACCTGCCACAAAACCGGCAGGACTGAAAGAAGGTTTTTACATTGAATTAAGATCAAGAGGCTCTAACAACCCGGTTAAAATCAGAAGAGAAAGCATGGGCGAGGTAGAATTAGCCATGGAGCAATATGGAAAAACAAAAATTGTTACTTACCTAGGCGAAGTTAAAAATGGTAAGTGGCAAGACGGAAAAAACAAGGGTAAAAAGACAGCCTAATTCCATCACATAATTTACATTTTATTCGTATTCAAAACTTCTTGTTACCTTAGGTGAGGTATGGCAAGAAAATCACTTTTATCTAAGTTTGGACCTGGTGCAATAGTAGCAGCTGCATTCATCGGACCCGGCACTATTGGTTTGTGCACAAAGTCAGGCATTACATATGGTTATGACTTGTTGTGGGTCATGCTAATTGCAACTGGCGGTACATATATCTTGCAAGAGATAACCGTAAGAATGACTTTGGCCACGAATCAGGGAATCATTCAATCCATTGGTACACTGGTTAAAACCAAACCTCTTAAACAGCTGTTCTTTGGCGCAATATTTACTAGCATCTTGATTGGAAATACTGCTTTTGAAGCAGGTAATATTGCGGGTGGAGCTATCGGTGTCGAATTGCTGTATGAAAAAACGTCACAGATAAACGACTTTATTCCATTAATCATCGGAATAGTAGCCAGTGTTATACTTTTCATTGGCAATTACAAAACGATTGAACGATTTTTAATTGTTTTGGTGATGCTGATGAGTATTTCCTTTTTACTAACAGCGATCATCACATTGTCGCAGCTAAGCGCATTGTTTTCCGGTTTTATTCCGTCTACACCATCCGGAAGCTTCTATACAATAGTGGGTTTAATAGGAACTACCATCGTTCCCTACAATCTGTTCTTACACGCATCTAGTGTTCGTGAGAAATGGTCCGGTGTCACAGAAATAAAAACGGCACGGAAGGATGCTTTCATTGCCATTTTAATCGGCGGACTTGTATCCATGAGCGTAATCATTGCTGCCGCATCTGCTCAAGGCGCAAACTTTGACAAGCCACAAGATTTGGCCATTGCGCTAACACCTTTATTTGGAGAATCAGCAAAATACTTTTTGGGCATAGGCCTTTTGGCGGCAGGTTTAACGTCAGCAATAACTGCGCCTTTAGCTGCAGCTTATGCAGGGAGTGAGGTTTTTGGGTGGAAAAGCGGAATGAAAAACCCAAGGTTCAAAATCATTTGGTTTTTTGTATTATCCGTTGGTGTTTATTTTTCTTCAACCGGAACAAAGCCTCTAGAGATCATTCAATTCGCTCAATTTTTAAATGGAATTCTACTCCCTTTTATCGCCATTATTCTCCTCTGGGCAATCAATCAAAGGCAACTGATGGGAAAATTTACCAACACCGGTTTACAAAATATCGGTGCTGCAATCGTTATCCTGTTCACTTTATTTATTAGTATTAAGACCTTCATTCACCTATTTAACAACGTATGAAATCCTATTTAGAAATAAACAGTGACTTAGGGGAAGGAATTGACAATGACGCAGAGATCATGCCTCTAATTGATGCCTGTAATATTGCCTGCGGAGGTCATGCCGGAAATGATAAAACAATTAGAGCAACAATACAGCTTGCTCAGAAATACGAAAAAAAAATAGGGATGCATCCTTCCTTTCCTGACATTCTCAATTTTGGTCGTAAACGATTAAACCTTCCATTCGAGACCTTGCGTCAAGCGCTATTATTGCAAGTTCATTTATTCAACTACATTGCAAATCAGGAAGGTGCCAAGGTCAATCATCTAAAGTTGCACGGAGCATTGTATAATATGGCTGCTGAAGAAGAAGATATTGCCGAAGACGTCATCCATATCTTAAAAGAATCAAAATTCGAGGGTGAAATCTACGCACCCCCCAATTCAGCATTGGCAGCCAAGGCAAACGAGGATTTTCTCGTTATTCATGAAGTTTTTATCGATCGAAATTATAATGACGATTTAACTTTGGTGTCTCGATCTCAGGGTAATGCTATCCTTGAGGACCCCAAAGCCGTCTGGGATCAGTACAAGGGTCTCAGAGATGAACAGTACATTAGAACAATAAGTGGGAAAACGATTCCCCTTGCAGGAAAGACCGCATGCATACACGGTGATACTCAATTCGCATTTCAACAGTTATCATTCATCCGTAAAAAAATTGAACAAGAATAAACCAAAAATATCGCGGATAGGTGAAAGTGTTTACAGTCTTGACTGGTCTTTTGGAATAGATCCACAACAGCACTCAAAGCTATTGCAATTGGCAGATATCTTAGGACTAACGATGCAAGATAAGATCAGTGATCTTACGATTGGTTATCAATCAATACTGATTGAATTTCAGAACTTGGTGAGTGTGAAAGATATTGAGCGAGCAATGAACGAGATCGACCTTTCAAAAATAAAAGTAGGACATCCTTCTCGAACCCGATGGCATATACCTTTGCTTTATGCAACTGAGGAAAACAGTGATTTATTTCGATTGGCAGCAGAAAAAAAAATACAACCAAGTGAATTGATCGAATTACATGCATCAGTTTCTTACCGTGTTTATTTTATGGGATTTTTACCCGGTTTCCCCTATCTCGGCGGATTGCCAGAAGTTCTACATGCGCCACGAAAAGAAACGCCAGAATTAAATATTCCCTCTGGCTCAGTTGGAATAGGCGGACAACAAACAGGTATTTATCCATGTAATAGTCCAGGGGGATGGCATATCATCGGGAAAACACCCATCGTGTTTTTTGAGGCAGAAAAAGACCCTCCTGTTTTCATAAAGAATGGTGACGAAATTAAATTTGAACCAGTGTCGGAGAAAATGTTTGATTTGATTGAAAAAGAGTGTAAATCAGGCGCCTACCGCATTAAAAAACAACCAATTGATGATTGAAGTTGTAACGAGTGGATGGTTTACGAGTATTCAGGATGAAGGAAGGACTGGTCTGCGTCATTACGGCGTTCCTACGAGTGGCGCGATGGACTTAAATGCATTCCACAAAGCCAATCAAATTCTGAACAACCCTTTAAACGCAGCAGTAATTGAGTCGATGCACAATGGTCCAGTACTAAAATTTTCGTGCGCAACGAACATTTGTTTGACGGGGTCAGAAACAAACGCAACACTTAATGGTAAACGCGTAAAAATGGACGCTGTTATTAGCATAAAAAAAGGAGACCTATTGCATGTCGGAAAAAGCAAAAATCAAGTTTATACGTACATCGGTGTAGTAGGAGGAATCTCGGGGCAACAAACACTAGGAAGCCAGAGTCAATATACAAATATCACTAGAACTGAAAAATTGAGAAAAGGCGACCTTATTCCAATCAAAAAGACACAATCAACAAATGAAATCCATGAACAATTTGCAAAAGTGCGCAAGTCCGCATCCAACAATACGCTTGGCGTGTTTTATGGTCCTGAATTTGAGCAGTTGAGTGCGGATCAAAGACATATTATTCTATCCGAATTACATGAATTGAGTAATCATTGGAATCGCATGGGGTATCGGTTTCTTGCAAATCCTTCTCTGAAGACTAGTGAGATCATAACTGCTCCTGTTATACCCGGCACGATTCAGCTTACTCCATCCGGCCAATTGATCGCTCTAATGCGCGATGCTCAGACAACTGGCGGATATGCGCGTGTCCTTCAATTAACCCCAAATTCAATTAATCGATTGGCACAATTTCGACCAGGAAATCAAATCAGATTCAAATTGACAGATTAAAACCTTAAACCCAGAGAAAACCTAAACTGTGCGTTTCTAAAGTCTAAATCAGTTCTGCTTCCGTCAATAGTTGGGTCATAGGCGTAATAGGCTTCTTGTGAGTTACGAATTACGCAGGCCACATCAGCATAAACAAGTCCCCAATTGTAACCTACCCCTCCAGTATAAAATAATGTAGGTGTCAGCTCATTACCTTTGCCCTCTTTAAAAGGCGAACCATAATATGCAAACCCTCCTCTAATGTACATTTGTTGTGTCACTTTCAATTCGGCACCGACACGCGTGTTAAAGACTGATCGATAGATATTCTCAATCTGTGCATTTTCATTAATAAAGGAATAAGGAGCACTTGAGAATCTTCGATCATTCAAGACAGCTGATCCGTAATCAACATACTCCACTTCTGCACCAATTGAACCGAATTTGCTTAAAACAATACCAATCGACCCGTTAGCTCTAAAAGGAGTTCTAACAGTATAGTCGTATTTACCTGCAGGCAAGAATTCAGGATTAGTATAATATGGTCCGTCATCAGTTTGACTGATCATATTATTACTCCATAGGTCGGTCATTCTATAAAGTGTTGGTAGCTGAGCTGAAAATCCTACATTTAGCCAATCCATCGGCATGTATATAGCTCCTACTCGCAAACCATAACCCCATCCATCGATATCTAAATCTCCATTGTAGGTTATGCCATTTAGCCAAACCGATGTATCTGGAAAAGACTCACTATGCGTAAAGTTTTCATCATACTTAACTCTTGTGAAATTCAAAGACCCCCCGAGCAATAATTTGTTTTTATAATTAGCACTTAAACTGAAACTGTATTCCGTCATACCACCACTGCGGACAATGGTTCTATTATGAATTGCTTCTCCCGCATTGAAAGCGGTTGAATATCCGCCGTCTGGCAAGGGATCTATCGCAAAAACTTCATACGCTAAGCCCGCCGTAAAAGGATGGTAGTCATAGATATTTTCCTCTGGTGTTCCTTCTGCCTCTCGTATAAAAGAATGTAAAATAGATGAATCCGCTACACCTGAATATTCAATACGTTGATTAAAGCTTTTAATTCTTGTAACCCCCATTCCTAACTGAACGGTATACCAATCTTTAAATCGTTTGTTTTTCGTTAAATCGTAGGCCCGGACGTAAGAGAGATTGCTCAGATTGGCATTCATACCGTTATCTGTTCGCAAATTCCCATTAAAATCAGCATTGGTCATCAAGGATTCGACATTAAGGGTAGCAGAAAAATTACTCTTTGAAAAACGGCCCAAACCAGCCGGATTTTGAGTTACTACAGAGAAATCTCCTCCAAATGCTGACATAGCTCCAGCCATTCCTGAATTTCGAGCAGAACCTCCAAAGAAGGTCTGTGAATATCGTAATGCATCGTCTTCATTCTGCGCCATTGCCAGAGTGCCGATGAATAGAAATGGTATAATTCGAATTAGGTTCATAAGGTAATGTTTTAGCAAACCTTCAGCCGTTTGAAGAGGGTTCTCTCTTCAAATATGAAGGTAAAATAATATCTATTATTCGTTGTTATCTACGGCGTGATCCTCCACTCGACCCTGAAGATCGCATTCCTGAAGAACCAGAGGTTCTTGAGCCTCCAGAATTGTAAGACCCTCCACTGCTTCCCGAAGTGCGTCTTGTTCCAGAATTATAAGACCCTCCTGAATTTGTACGATTTGTACCGGAATTATATGTTCGATTGCCACTAGTCGTAGTTCTTCGCGTACCAGAATTATAGGTACCGCTGCCATTAGTGTTATTAGAAGTTCGTCGAGTTGTGGTACCGCTATTATTAGTATTGTTATTCGTGCGATTTGTACCATTGGTATATGTACGATTTGGCGAACTGTTGTTTCTTTGATCTACCTGATAGTTATTACCATTGTTGTTATTCGTGTAGGTTGTTCCATTACGACGATCAATTGTATTGTTATTTGTTGTAAACCTATTTTGTGCAGGACTATTTGTAGTTCGCTGATGGTTATTTCGGACAATCGTTCCGTTGTTAACAGGCTTCACCTCTCCATTAGCAACGAATCCATTATTTGCTGGACGAACTGTTCTGTCGTATACAGCTTGTGAACCATTATTATTATTGTCCACATCAGTATTCACATGATTATTTAATCCGTTGTTGGCAATTCCTTTATCAACGGTCGCTCCTGAGTTGTTGTTATTATTACCAAGTCCTATAATTCCACCATTGTTATCGTTTGGTTTTACAACTTGATTATTGATTCCATTCGAAGCGTTATTCCCATTATTAACAAAGCCATTACCCTGATCAACCTTACCAACGTTTGCGTTGATTCCATTATTATTGGTTGCAATGAAGCCACCTGAACTGTTCGACTTGTCTGCAATTCCTAGTCCAGTGGTTACACTGGCCTGATCTTCTGTGAAAGTTTGGAAAGGCTTGTCCTTTGATCCTCCACCATCATTAACTTGTGATTTAACCGTGTGTTCATAGGCAGTGGAATTAGATGAATTTGTATTTACAGCACCTCTGTGCCCATAAATGATATTGGATGTTCCTCCACCATCAAATACAGATCCGCCGCCCCAGACTCCTGGGTTATTATAGGGATTACCCCACCATGGGTCATTCCATCCCCAGTATGGGTTGCCCCAATATGGATTCCCCCAGTAAGGGTTTCCACCCCAACCCCAGTATGGATTGGCCCCCCATCCCCAATATGGGTTACCCCAATAAGGACTTCCGCCCCAACCCCAGTAAGGATTACCCCAATAGGGATTAACACCCCAACCCCAGTTGAAGCCAACGTTCCAACCCCAATTATTATAACAGTTTGGACGCCAGGCCCATGAGTTACAGCAATTGTTCCATCCATTATTCCATCCAGTTACAGGATAAGGATTATAGTAGTTGTTTGTTACAAAGGTACCTCCACCCATATTAGGTGACATGTTCGAACCGTAATTATATACGTTAATATCCCCGTTATTGGTATAATAACCTCCGTTTAAATTCTGATTGTTAAAAGCTGAACTGTCCACTTCGACTTGGTATTCCGATTCACTATTACGTATATAATCGGCATATCCTAAATCGTCATTAGCAGGATTGCTTTGTTCTTCGACTTTAATTCGTGTATAGACATCGTCATACACGACATCTTGTGTACCCGCACAAGAGACGAGGACTGCAAGTGATAATAAATAGACTAAATTTTTCATTTTGCGATCAATTGGAATGGTAAAAATTTAATTATGGTTACATTTGTTTCCACACTAAAAAAGATACAAAAATTATACCAAAAATGGCAGAAAAAATCACTTCACGTTCTGAAGACTATTCGAAATGGTATCTCGATATCATCAAAATAGCTGATTTAGCTGAGAATTCAGATGTTCGTGGATGCATGGTTATAAAACCTTATGGCTTTGCAATTTGGGAGAAAATGAAAGAAGAATTGGACCGAATGTTCAAAGAAACTGGGCACCAAAATGCATATTTCCCACTCTTTGTTCCAAAAAAATTATTTGAAGCGGAAGAAAAAAACGCAGAGGGGTTTGCCAAGGAGTGCGCAGTGGTCACCCACTATCGTTTGAAAGCTGATCCCGACAATAAGGGCAAACTAATAGTTGACCCGAATGCAAAATTGGAGGAAGAGTTAGTGGTTAGACCAACGAGTGAGGCCATTATTTGGAATACTTATAAGAAATGGATTCAATCGTATCGTGATTTGCCAATATTAATTAATCAATGGGCAAATGTTGTTCGATGGGAAATGCGAACGCGTCTATTCTTAAGAACCGCAGAATTCTTATGGCAAGAAGGACATACGGCACACGCATCAAAACAGGAGGCAATTGCGGAAGCTGAGCAAATGTTAGATGTATACGCAACATTCGCTGAGAACTATATGGCAATGCCAGTCATTCGGGGTGTAAAATCTGAGAGCGAACGTTTTGCAGGAGCAGAAGAAACATATACCATTGAAGCAATGATGCAAGATGGTAAAGCACTTCAGTCAGGAACTTCACACTTTCTTGGACAGAATTTTGCCAAGGCATTTGATGTTAAATTTTCTGACAAAGAAGGAAAATTGGATCATGTATGGGCAACCTCTTGGGGAGTTTCAACGCGATTAATGGGAGCCTTGATTATGTCACATTCAGATGATTTTGGATTGGTACTACCTCCGAAATTAGCGCCGATTCACGTCGCAATTGTTCCAATCTTCAAAGGTGAGGACCAATTAAACGGCATCTATGATGCCATCAAGCCAATCCTTGAAGAATTAAAACAGTACGGTTTATCCGTAAAATTTGATGACGATGACAAACGTCGACCAGGATGGAAATTTGCTGAATATGAAGCAAAAGGAGTGCCTGTGCGAATTGCAATTGGTGCCAGAGATTTGGAAAAAGGACAATTGGAAGTGGCACGAAGAGATACACGAGAAAAAGCATTCATTACTTTTGATAACGTTGTAGAATACATCAAAAACCTTTTGGAAGACATTCAAAACAACCTATACAAAAATGCTGCTGAAAGACAAAAGGTCAACACATACGAAGTTGATAGTTATGACGACTTCAAAAAGCAAATCGAAGAAAAACCTGGTTTCTACTTAGCACATTGGGATGGCACAGAAGAAACCGAAGAATTAATTCAACAGGAAACTAAAGCAACAATTCGTTGTTTGCCTTTAATGGGCGAGAAAGAAGAAGGAAGATGTATGGTTACAGGCAAGCCTTCTAAACAAAGAGTAATATTCGCAAAAGCGTACTAAAAGATATTCGACATGAGCAAAAAGGAGTTTGAACAACATCTCACAAACGGCAGAAAAATTCTCACGGGATTATTGGAAAATAAGACTGCCGCAAAACTAGACACCTATGGTAAGACCATCGAATGGTTCAAGGTATTGAAAGAGGAGATCAAACATACCTTGGCTGAGATTAGCGAGCAAATAGAGGATAAACGCATTAGACTTCGATTTGTTGATAGAGGGGATACAGAAGCTCAGTTGTTTATAGGGAGTGATGTTATTGTTTTCAATATGCACTCTAATATTTTCCAGTTGAGTCCTGGAGACTATAACAGTCAAACATCTTATGTGCGTCAAAACCCCATGAATGCATACTGTGGTATCATACGCATCTACAACTTTTTGGCGGACTCATACGAATACAACCGTCTTCATGATATGGGATATCTGATTGGTAGAATTTTCATCAATCAGGAAGACCATTTCATGATGGAAGGCAAAGGTCAAATTGGTTTTATGTATCGTGATTTTATGCATCAAATGATGTCTAGAGAGGTTCTTCAAGACATTATTATTCGTATTTGCATTCATGCACTTAATTTCGATTTGTATACGCCGCCATATCAAGCGGTTCAGCAAACAACAGTAAATGACTTGAACACGATCACACAAAGTTCGAAAATGAAAACCGGTAAACGACTGGGATTCAAGCTCGAATCTGAACCAGATGTGAATTAATAAAAGAAAAGTATCCGACATCTTTCATTCCTCAGATACTACTGGCGTAGAGACGATTTTTTAAATCGGTTAAAAAAAATGAAAAAGTTGTTTGGAGTTAGAAAATTTAGAATTATATTTGCACCCTCCAAAGTTAGCGCATAAGTGCTAATGTGCGGTAAAAACGATTACTGCAGGTGTTATTGAGGCCCATTCGTCTAGTGGTTAGGACGCAAGGTTTTCATCCTTGAAACAGGAGTTCGATTCTCCTATGGGCTACATAAATTGTTGACCTTTTCAATAAATGTTAAGAATCCTTCAGGACATTCATTGAATTGTTTGACAAATGGCCCATTCGTCTAGTGGTTAGGACGCAAGGTTTTCATCCTTGAAACAGGAGTTCGATTCTCCTATGGGCTACTTTTCAGTTAAGGATTTAACTGAGAGCAGAGAAAAAGACTGAAGGGAAGCAAAAAAGAAAAAAGAATTATTATTTGAATTATGGCAAATCATAAATCAGCAATCAAAAGAATTCGCTCGAACAATGCAAAACGTTTGCGCAACAAGTATCAGCACAAAACGGTAAGAAATGCAGTTCGTAACTTACGTGCAACAACTGACAAAAAAGAAGCGACAGCAATGCTTCCGAAAGTGTCTTCGTTGATCGATAAGTTAGCTAAGCGTAACGTGATTCATAAGAATAAGGCGGCAAACCTTAAGTCAGGTCTTGCAGCGCACGTGAGCAAGCTCTAATCGGCTTGATAAGTACGAAATACAAGAATTTCAGATATGTAAAGTCTGTCAGTCTAAGACTGACGGACTTTTTTCGTTACTAAAGACTATGAATATCTCAATTGAAGCATCCTGGAAAGAACCGCTGGAAAAGTTATTTAGATCGGACTACTTTAACGAAATTACTCAGAAGGTAAAATCGGCCTATGCATCAGAATCTGTATGGCCAAAAGGAAAAGACATTTTTGCAGCATTCAATCACTGTCCGTTTGATAAGCTGAAAGTGGTAATTCTTGGGCAAGACCCATATCCCACTCCTGGTCACGCTCACGGATTATGCTTTTCAGTCCCTGACAACGTGCAGCCATTAGCAAAATCATTACAAAACATATACAAAGAAATAAAAACTGATCTTGGAATTGAATCTCCTAAAAGCGGCGACCTGACCCGGTGGGCAGATCAGGGGGTATTTTTATTAAATACCTCACTTACCGTTCGCGCTGGCGATCCAAATTCACATGCTTATATTGGTTGGAGTCAATTTACAGATGATGTCATTAAAACCATCTCAAATCGAAAGGACGGAGTTGTATTTTTACTTTGGGGCGGCCACGCGCAAAAGAAAGCTGTTTTAATTGACAAAGACCGTCATCACGTGCTAAAATCCCCTCACCCGTCACCTTTATCCGCATATCGTGGATTTTTTGGGTGTAAACATTTCAGTAAAGCAAATGAGTTGTTAATTTTGCAGGAAAAGGAACCAATAAACTGGTAATTAATGAGCACCTATCAAAACGAGACAATATTAAAAATGATCCGCGGCGAGAAAGTTGATCGCTTTCCCGTATGGCTAATGCGCCAAGCAGGACGCATACTACCGGAATACAGAGCGATTCGTAACAGCCTCAGTGGATTCAAAGAATTGGTAGAAACACCGGAACTAGCTGCTGAAGTTACAATTCAACCTGTTGATATTTTAGGTGTTGACGCAGCCATTATATTTTCAGACATTTTGGTCGTACCTGAAGCAATGGGTCTTCCATACGAGATGATCGAGAAAAAAGGACCTTGGTTTGAAAATACGGTTCGCTCTCGTGCAGATCTTGAGAAACTGCCTAAAGAGATTGATGTAGCTGAACGTTTGGGATATGTAACTGAAGCAATAAAAGTAACAAAGCGTGAATTGAATGGACGCGTTCCGTTGATTGGTTTTGCCGGTGCACCCTGGACGATATTTTGTTATATGACAGAAGGCCAAGGTTCTAAAACATTCTTACAGGCAAAAAGAATTTTATTCTCCAATCCGGAAATGGCGCATGAATTATTAGACCGAATTACAGATGTAACGATCACTTATTTAAAGCACCAAATCGCAGCTGGGGCGGACATTGTGCAGGTCTTCGATAGCTGGGCAGGCATCCTTGGCCCAAAGACATATTCAGAGTTTGGAACGAAATATGTAAGAAGGATATGTGAAGCAATTCAAGAAGTTCCTGTAACTGTTTTCGCTAAAGGTGCGTATTACGCTAGAGAAGAACTTGCGGGATTGGATTGTCAAACGATTGGGCTTGATTGGAATATGGATATTGCAGAGAGTCGGCAGATCATTGGAATGGATAAAACGTTACAAGGTAATTTAGACCCTTGTGCACTGTACGCCGACTTTAAAACAATTGAAGCAGAAACCAAAATCTTGCTCAAATCCTTTGGTAATCGCAAGCATATTGCTAATTTGGGGCACGGCGTTTATCCGGACACCGACCTGGAAAAAGTTAAATGTTTTATTGAAACTGTTAAAGCACATTCAATTAATTAAAAAAAAGAAGAAATGAAGAAAGTTATTATTTCGTTTTTATCATTGAGTTTATGTTTGAACTTGTCAGCTCAGGACATGAACAATTTGGTGGAAAACTCAAGTTTTGAAAGTACTCAGGGACGAATTAAAAGATCAGGTGCCATCACTGTTGCTGTCGGTTGGATGTCTCCTACGAAAGCTTCAGCGGATTTATTCGCTGGAAAGGTGAAAGAAGGATTTGGTACTCCGAAAAATGATCTTGGAATGGAAGAACCGCATGATGGTGAAAACTACGTAGGTATTCGTACATTCAGTTATAATGATAAAGAACCGCGTAACTACGTATCTTCAAAGTTGAAGATGACCATGAAAAAAGGTCAGAAGTATTGCGTAAAATTTTATGTTAATCTTGCTGAAGGATCAAAGTACGCTGCCAACAACGTTGGTGTAAGTTTCTCAAAGAAACAATACAATATTGATGAAGCGAGAAGTATCATGACCAATACAGACGTAATGCACAAAGACAATCCTGTTTTTAATGGAAAGTTTGGATGGGATGAAGTTTGTGGTGTATACGAAGCACAGGGAGGTGAAAAGTTCATCACGCTAGGGAATTTCTCTGCAAATGGTGATACTAAAAACGAGCGTTTGAAGAAAGATAAAACCTTCTCAGGTACATCTGTTGTTTCAGCCTATTATTTCTTAGATAACATTTCGGTAGTAGCTATCGATGATGAATCTGAATGCGATTGTATGGCCGATGCTCGTACTGTAGAAACTAAATTTGTTTACGAGATCGCTCCAATGAGTATGGAAGGTATAGAGCCTACTCAAGTTGCAAACTTGACTTCTATCTATTACGGATACAGTGATTCTGAGATTTCTTCTAACAGTGAAGCTCACTTGAAGAATATCTTCAAAATCCTAATAGATAACCCTGGTTCGAAAATCTTGATCTCCGCTCACTTGGATTCAGACGAAGCAAAAGATCCAGAATTAGCTGAATTAGGAAATCAACGTTTAGAAGCGCTTAAATTATACCTCATGAAGAATGGTATCAATTACACGCGAATCAAAACTGAAGACAAAAAAGACACAGCTCCTGCCGATAGTTCAGGAACTGATCTAGCAAAAGCTAAAAACCGACGTGTGAGTTTTACATTCATTAAATAGTCGTTTTTTATAAAAGATTTGAAAGCGCCAGTCTTCGACTGGCGCTTTTTTATGCATAATTCAGGAATTTTCTCCCTTATTTTTAGCATTTTTGTTTGCAACGGTTCGGAGCGTTTAAAAGGACCGTCATACCAATCAAAACCTTATGATAAAAAAAGGAGATAAAAAAACCATGAACAGATGGGCCTTCTATGACTGGGCCAATTCTGTATATCCTTTGGTGATTTCAACTGCAATTTTTCCGATTTATTACGAGACAGTGACTTCGAAGATTGGACTTGGTGAGAACGGTGATGAAGTGATGTTTTTCGGTTCACAAATCAAAAATTCTGTTTTGTATTCGTACGTTGTTGCGGCTTCTTTTGTGATGGTTTGTATTCTTTCTCCCCTCCTATCCGGAGTGGCAGATTACAGTGGCAGTAAGAAACGGTTTTTACAGTTCTTTTGCTATTTAGGTGCCATTTCTACTGCAACCTTATATTTCTTCAATCCAGAAAATATGGAGCTCAGCATGCTTTCCATCTTTTTTGCCAGTCTTGGTTTCTGGAACAGTTTGGTGTTTTACAATGCATACTTGCCTGAAATTGCTGAGCCTAAGGATCATGACCGATTGAGTGCCAAAGGTTTTTCTTTAGGGTATGCAGGAGCTTCTATTCTTTTGATAGCCTGTTTAGTGGGTATGAAAGCTTTTGACCCTCCCCTTCTATCTGCTGAAATGTGTTTTGTTCTAACCGGATTGTGGTGGATTGGCTTTAGTCAAGTGACTTATTCTGTTTTACCCAACTCTCAATCAAAAAATAAGATCAGCAAGAAGATTCTGGGAGATGGTTTTAGAGAACTGAAGAAAGTTGGCAACTTCATAAAAACAACCAAACGCCTAAAGCGCTATTTGATTTCTTTCTTTTTGTTTAGCATGGGGGTTCAAACGGTTATGCTCATGGCTGTTCTATTTGCTAAAAAAGAAGTTTTCAAACCAGATCCAATTACAGGTGAATCCGAAACAGCCGGACTTATTATTGCGGTGATGCTCATTCAGTTTATTGCCATTCCAGGGGCTTATGTGTTTAGCTGGGCATCAAAGAAAATTGGTAATATCAAAACACTTGGGATTGCTCTATTTATATGGTGTTTATGTTGTTCATTTGCTTATTTCTTTGTTTACGATGAACTCAACTTTTATATTCTAGCTGGAGTTGTCGGTTTTGTGATGGGTGGGACACAATCACTTTCGCGCTCTACTTATTCTAAATATTTGCCAGAAACGAAGGATACTGCATCATTTTTTAGCTTTTATGATATTACGGAAAAAGTAGGAATCGTAATCGGAATGGTGATATTTGGTTATGTTGAAGCAACATCAGGTAATATGCGAATGTCTGTTTTAGCTCTGATCGCTTTCTTCATTTTAGGATTAGCGGCTTTATTCTTTATTCCAAAACATGAGGAAAAAGGCGAGCTTAATGGTTCAGAGACTGCATCTGCATAGATCAATATCTATTAAGCAAATATCTGTCTTGAATGAAAATTCGCTACTGAAGCAATTCAATATCGTCAATAATTCGATCCATTTCGAGTTGTAAAGTACCGTTATATAACCCTCGGATATGCCCTTCTTTATCAACAAGCATAAAGTGCTCTGTATGCAGAAATTCTGAGCTGTCTTTATTATAACCAATAGATTCCTCTGCGAAATACCCTTTTCGGGCGAGGTCATAAATTTCAGTTCGATTACCGGTAACTAGATGCCAACGATCATCTTCCACACCAAAGTTACCGGCATATGTTTTAAGTTGTGATACTGAATCCTGTTCTGGCAATACAGAATGAGAAATGAACATGACCTTATCATCAGTATGGTTTTGCAAATAACTCATATTCCTCATCATCTTAGGACAAATCCCTCCACAATTAGTGAAGAAAAAATTGGCAACGTAAATCTTACCATAAAACGACTGATTATCTACTATATCCCCGTTCTGATTGATCAATAGAAAGGGTGGAACTTTATGAATAGTATCCGTCCGATTGACATCCCATATAGGCTCAAAATCAGGCGTGTGATAAAAAGGTAGTTCAGATACGGCTGATAATTCTTCAGAATCGATTTTTTGGTCTTGATCATAACAAGCATAACATAAACAAATCATGATAATACACCCTAAATATTTGCTATTCTGCCCAATCATTACTGCAATTTTTTGATCCCGTTAAACCGTATTTACGCCCTCCTTTAACCTCATAGTTCGCTTTTAAGCTACCGTCGGGCCTCCAAGATTGCTGCCGACCATTTTCGTGTCCATCTTTGTATGTAAAACGATTGAACACCTGTCCATTTTCATACCATTCCTCTACGGCTCCATGATAAATTCCATCTTTATACTCAGCCCTAAACTTCATATTTCCATTTGTCCAGTATTTCATAGTCAAACCTTCTTTAACTCCATTTTGATATGACGCAACTTCCATTGTATCGCCATTAGAGGCAGGAGCTATTATATGCCCGTTAAATGGTTCATCGTCGAAATAGAAAACACCTCTATATTTCTTTAATAAGGTGTCGTTAGTTAACACCCTGATATTGGACGACTCCTCCTTGCATGCCACTAAAAATAGCAGAACCAACCAATAGATATTATTGCGTAACAGTGCCCGGCGCGCCATAAAATCCATCTCCGTTTATATAAGGGTCTTCAGAAGTAATATGATAATGATAAATTCCTTCCGGAAAATCTACGGTTGCATGTGAATGCCCGTGGTACTCATCAAGCTCTTCGTTCGTTATTAAAGTACCATCTTCCATTGGGCCGTAAACAGGAAAACCATCAAGTAAAAAACCAATCAACGCATCTTGTCCTAGCGTATTTGTTAGGTATGTTGGTTCAATGTGATAATGATATGTACTTGTTCCTGTCGGGTGCCCATTATAATGATCGAATGTATTGATCTCCTCAGATAAATCATCACCAGGTGCGGCGTATTGATTAAAGATAGCGACACCATTCAACGCAACACCTATTGGCCCCAATGATGTTAATTCATGTCCGGGATCAACAGCTGGGTTCAGCGGCAATCTGAACGTGAAGTTTTGTTCATCTATCCGATTGGGATTCTGAAAATAATCAGGATTTGCCCCTCCGTAAGCTTCATAACGTTCTTCTTCCCATGCCGTGCCGATATAATACGGACTTTTATGATCGGGAATTCCTGCACATTCAATCACGACGAAATCACCATCTTGATAAACTTGTTCGACATTGTAGAATTTTTGATATGCTGTCGGTAAACTTTCATCAATCTGTGGCTCATTATCAGTATTATCATTTTTATCACACCCAGTCAATGCAGCTGTCAGCAGGATAAGAGCACTTGTTCTTAAATAAGTTTTCATTTCTTTTGAATTAGACGGTTTTACAACTTTGAGTTAGATCGTGAAAATCAGCGCCAACAAAATTATTTCGATGAGAAATTCGATAAAACGTTGCTGTTTTCCTTCTTGTAATCTTCCCTTTTCCATACTCCCCTTTTTTACAAATTATTAATCACTCAATTATTCAGACTAACAAATCATTGAAGGGTTTAAGCAGATAAGAAAAAAAATCGAAAAGATTCCTTTTACAGGGCCTTGATACAGTTCTACTGGTGTTTGGCTTTGACTTTTTCACAACGTTTTTTATAAGCCAACAGTACGACAAAAGCAAAAAGTGTTGATCCTACCCCATACCAAAAATAGCGATGCGTTAACATCAATTCAATATAATATGGGATGAGCTTCCAATTAAAAGGTTCTTCTCCTACTTCATTTTGCCAAAAATCGACATTGTAGGCATCTAACTCAAGGAGTTCTTGTCCGGTAAAACTTTTTGTTTCAAATGTTACTTTGCCTTGCAAATCAACATTAACAATGAGTACAGCATCTCTTCTTAAACCTCGAATCGCCGTCGCTATGAAAGACACATTGTTTTCCTCATCCCTAAAATGAAAAAACGACGCTGGTGCTGTCCCCAATGAACCCGCGAACCAATATACGTTTGCAACACTGCCTATCTCTTTTAAAATCGGCTTTATATCTTTTCCGAAGTTGGTTCCCCCAATAGATTGGGTATTGTCCGTAAAAAGGCCGTCTAAAGCTTCATAATCATCGCTCCAAAGCGTCCGATGTGCATATACAAATACATTCTTACAGCTTTCATTTTTTGCTAATTCGGCTACTTCTTTGAGCATAACCAATTGCTCATCCACGATATCTCCATTGTCTCTCTCTGAATCGATTATAACGTGTAAATCGCCTTTGAGGGAAAAATAAAAGGAAGTCTTTCCGTAATTTTCCTGATAAACATCGCCTGAAAGGTCGTGGTTTCCCACTGTATTGACCAACGGCATTTTCAAGCGATCAAAAAGATACGTATGATAATTCTCCCGATCGCTGCGGATATCTTTAAACAAATCCCCCAGACACACCAGCATATTGGGTTCAGATTCATTCAACCAATCCAAATTTGCCATTAATGTGTTAGTTGGCATATTTGAAGTATTGTGTCGATTACCATAGAAGTGTCCACTGACAATAAAATGGTATCCGTTTGAATCTAAAGGAGCTATTTCCTGACCATTGAATGGAGATTCATATTGCGCATCTATATTGTTGGACACTAATAAAGTCAACAATAAAAAGAGATATTTCAAGTTTCTAATCATCCTTCCGTTAAGACCGATTTTAGATTGATGGTTGTTGTTTTGTAAAAAGAATAGCTTGAATATTTTCCAAGCCCAGTTGTATCCATATGAACTCCCGTTTCTCCAGAATTTATCTGACAGGAGAAAGTATTAAAAACAGATGCATTTTTTAGGTCAACCAGCAATTGATTTTCATTAAAAGTTGAGGTCCAAGTGGAAAAAGAACTTCCATGGTCTAAACGTGCCACCTCTTTATAACCTTCAATTGAAGAAGTATGAATATCAATATCAGATCCTTTGGCAGCTAGCAATACATCACCATTTATTGCATGAAAATTTCGAATTCTTACAAGCGATCGATCGAAATTCCCAAGACTATTCATTTTTCCACTACATGAATTGATGGCAGTTATTTCTGACAATGAAGCCATTATAAGGGGCGCTTCAACATCTACAAATGAACAATTATCAAATGACAATTTTGCATTTTGCGCTTGAATCAAACCATTTTTTAAATTCACAAATACGGAGTGAATCGCATTTAATTCACCTCCTTTTATTAGAATTGGTGATTGATCGGATTTCGCCGATATCAAAACTGGATCTAAAATTGAACCATAGACATTCATTTTTCCTTCCAGGAAAATCTGTCCTCCATTAAAAACAAGTTCCTGACCATTTAGAATCCGTAATTGTTGACCTTTAGCTATTAAAATTGGAGAATTTATCTCCACTTTTTTGGTTTTAAATACGGCTAATGAATCATTCAACCAGACTATTGGCGAATTGGCCGTGTCTTTATTTGTTTTAAAATTGGGCATTTCAGCACTTTTATAGGAAGGAAGATCTGAAACAGGAACCTTAAAAATATTCTTGCTACCTGGAATCTTTGCTCGAATGAATAAGTCTTTCAACTTGTTATCTGGATGTTTAAAAAAGACCATTTCATATTCTAAAAACGAATCGGTTGGTTTAGGTCGAATTGTTTTAAATTCAATGGGTTCACAGTTATCTTTACCGTCCATTTCCAGACCTAAAATCTCAATCGGAAAATCTGATACAGGTGCAACAGCGATTTGCACAACTGAATCGTTTGATTTTTCCAAAAAGGCGTGTAAAGGCTTTGGCAATTCGAGGTTATGTCTGATTAATTCAATGTTCTCGTAATATCCGTCCCAAGAAAATTTGATGTAAGCAAATTCCTCAGCTAGCACTCCCCTTTTTTTATTTAAAGCAGGCTGAATCAATTGCTCGAAATCCCGCATATACGCTTCATCGCATATTCGCTCAATGGCTTTTATGTAGGCCGAAAAAAATGCCGTATCTGCAAATAGTTGATCATGGTAATTCTGACCAATCGAAGCATAATCATTTGGTCTTCGCTGTCCTGCGATACTAAATGATTCTCTAACCGAAAAACTTTCATAGCCTACCGGTTCTATTTTTTTTGAATCGGCATTAAAGAAAAACTTAACATCACTCCAGTCGAGGGAGTGATATCCTCCAACTAAATCGATAACGGCATGGAAGGATGCCATTTTTTCGATATCAAAGACTTCGCTAACCGATCTTTCCCCTCTTCTGAAAGCTTCAAGCATTGCAGCTCCTTGAATATAATTCTTGAGCAATTCAGGGTCTTTACGAACAACACCTCTATCGTATGCTTCCGGGAAGGATGATAAATACGAGGCGTATTCTTGATCGAGGTAAAGGCTATCCATTTCATCAATACGCCCTTCCCAATACAATTCAGGATTCCATCTTATGATCGCTCCTGGTGGCCTATTATTATCTCGAGGAACATGTTGCCCAAAATGTTCCTCAACGGCATATATTCCAAGATCCTGATCATTAAGTATTAAGCGAACGAAATCGTATTTTAAATGAATCACATTTTCTCTAGCTAAAAGTTGATGATACACCCATTCATATGCATAGTTTCGTGTTGCAGGGTTTTGTAACGAAAAGCGATACATTCCCAAAACTTCACCTTCGGTTTTTACTCGAAATGACCATTTATCACCTTCGAGATGATCTGTCATGTGACCTTTCAGTCGCATTTCGCCATCTAAAGTATCACCTTTGTAAATTACATAGCAATCTACATAGTTATCCCCTACGTTAATTTGAATGCCTCTATTCAGTGCTTCTTGACGTTTATTCTTTAAGAAGGCATAATCTTTATCAGATATTTTCAATTGAATTATTTCTGCCTCAACCTCTTCAGCAAGATTCTTATTGGACTGATATGTATTTATAAAGTCACCAAGACCGTCAAAACCTTTTGTTTTTATGTAGCGATGGGAAATATACAATCCGATACATCCTGCTATGAGGAACAATAAAATGATATTTCTAAAAAGCCTCGGCTTATTAATTTTTTTCGACATTCTCCGGAACTATGGTTTGTTCTACGTAATTCTGACCAGTCAGGTTACCGATAAGTATTGTAAAAACGGTTAGGTAAACGATTGTAAACGGGTTTAATGAAGCAACCAACCATGACTCAAAATAAATATTAAATGCAATTGAGGTGACAACCGCTAAAACAACATAATTATTTCGCATTGCTCTGCCAACTATTGCCAGTATTGCTCCAAAGTAAGATATGACACCAAGAATCCCAGTATCCATCCATAGCGAGAGGTAAGAGTTATGCACACCACCTTGGTGCCCTAATCTTGATAGCCAATAATAATTTGGACGCATTATGTGCTCATCGTGACCAAAACCTCCTCCTACGAAGAAGTATTCCTGTATTTTGAGCCAGGCAAACTGCCAAGCTACTATCCTACCCGATCCTTCCTCCAAAGATTCTACTCTAAAAAACTCCTGTAAACCAAAGAAACTAATTACACCGATAAATACCTCAAACAACTGGTCATTAAATGCCAAAATTGCTCCGAGGACTACCAATGCGAAGAACCAGTTGATTTGAATGAGTTTGAACATAACATAGAATAAGAACATACTCATCATTCCGTTTCGTGACCCCGTCCAAATAACAGAAATCAAAAGCACAAATAATATGTATCCATTTTCCTTTTTGGTAAAATGAGCCAATTCAAATTTTCGAACAATCATCCAAAGGATAAACGTAAGGTTCAAGAATACCCCTAAACCGTTTGGGTTACCGAACACACCTTTAAAGCGACCTACTTTCATCGCGATGTCCGGTGCTACAAAACGCAACACAATTCCAATGGTCAGCATCCCGATAATAAAAGTTATTAAAGCTTTCCAAAACCGCTCTCCATCTTTCCGATGCAAATAGACAACGAACATGGGAATGGTCAAGTACATGATGATGAATGAAACGGTCTTTTGAGCACCGACGGGGAAGTTGATAGAATCTTTCAGAGCTATAACAGCAATAACAAGAAATGGTAAAAAATAGAGGGATAATTTGGAAAATGGTTTGAAATTATCACGGTCTCGAAAGAAGAAAAAGAACAGCGTTAATGGCACGAGTGGTTTAAGATCCTTCGCAAACTGAAGATCATCGTAGGGAGCGCCGTCAACGGGTACATAATCTGCCAACATAAGTGTCCAAAGGGCAACGATAAACATTTCAAAATACCGGTATCTCAGGCCGAATAAGAACAGAAAAAATGGGTACACCGGATATATCAACGGCCCACCCCATGCACCGAGCACATACATGATTGTTAGTATCATGATGAACTGAAAATGCTCTTTGTATGCTATTATCATTAGAGGTTATTTAACTGTTCTAAAAAGATTGTACGACGATCGAGTAAAAAGTTAACGTTGGCTTCACAATCTTTTACCCATTCCTGTTTCGATTGAATAAATCTCCATCGATTGATCTGTAATTTTATCTCGGGATCGTAAAGTGCAAATAAACGACTATAGGTCGATTGTATATTTTCCGCAGACAAACATGTCTTAAGCAATTCCTGTCCTCTTTTCTTAAGCTTATCTTTAAATTTTCTATGCTTCATGAGTGCATTGTATAGCACCCCTATAATCGAATTACTGATTTTGATTTCTTGAAACTGATTTTTGTTGATGTTATGTGCTCCGGGATAAGCCATACTATAATCCATATCATTCAAGATCCATTTCCAATCCTTTTTGTCCGCCTTATAAAAAGTCACATTGTTGTGCAACCAGTCATTATTTGCGAAAAATGATTCTACAAGTATATAGTCGATAAATGATTTGATACTCAACACTTCCTTTAATTCGTCATAACTAATCGTATTCTCCTTTTTTATTTTAGCAATAAAAGCATCGAATTCTTTCTTAACACGATCATCTCCGGTTTTGAGGCGCGTTTGATCACCATACACTTCGCAAAACAAAATCGTTACTTCATCTCTTTTAACATTCTCTTTTTCAGCAACAAAACGTGCATCTAACCGTTCTCGAAGATTATAAATACCCCAGTAATTTCCGTTAATAAAGGCTCTGACCGGCTGACCTTCTTGAACGAGTAGATTTGCATCATTTGCCAGTTCATGAATGAGCAAATCTGCAAACATCGTTTTCATGTTGTCGTTCCCGGAGTTTCTTAATAAGAATGATCGTGCTTTTCTGATTCCATTTGGCCAGAATTTAACCTTTTGACTTTGTTTTCGCCCTTCCTCATCAGTTAGGTAAAACTTCAATGATTTTTGTGGAAAGTACCTCGTAGCATTCCCGGAAATAGCCATTTCTGCAAAATAACTAGAGTTGTTTCCCAATGTGTCAAAATAGGTTAGTTGAACACCTCTTTTCCATTCACTACCCCTGTTGGCAAAATTTGCCGATCGATACCACCAATCCTTTTGAAAACCATCGTCATAATTGCTTGCATCACCATATATCATCAAACCTTTTACCCAATTAAACATATCTGCTTCTGAAATAGAGACAGCAACAGCCGGTAAAGCACTTTCATTAGTGACATACTGTACTGTATAAGGTTTAGTTTCAACCTTTTTTTTGGGATTTCTTACCTTTAAAACAAGCGAAAGGGCTTGGGGAAATTCACCCTTTGGATGACGCCAGCGAATCGAAGTGGGTTGAAAGATATTCTTGTTATTTGCGACCTCATCGAAATTGATTACACCATCTCGTGCCACCTGAAAATGATCACCTCCATTTAACGAAAAAAGTAATTCATTGCTGCGGTTATAACAAAATACAGAGTCATTATTCACTGATTTCGGAATGTGCAGCAAATTTTCTGGCCCCGTCAAAAGCTGGCGATATCGATTTTGACTAAATATTTCTTGTTTTATAATAGGAAAAGCTACCCAGAGCAATGCACCTCCAGAGAGCAAAAGCAAGAATACTGGATTAATACGCAACCTATACTTTGCGAATTTACCCATGTCAATCTTTAAAAGGGGTGAATATGATCAAGAATATAATTGTAACTACACCTATTGCCGTCAGAACTACACTACCAACTCCACATCCAATCCCAACTAGCACAAAAAGGAATTGTCCAAAAACTTCAACTTTAGTTCCTGAATTATTTTTCAAAAACAGCAGAATCGCTGCAGCAGCTAAAACTGTAAAAGGCAAATTATATTTCGAAATAGCACTTAATATAGTTACTGCGACAGCAATGAGGACTCCCAACTGAAGGACTTTTGAGCCAATTTTCTTGTTTAAGATGAACTGCAAGGCAAAAGCTAATAGACCGGCAACGATCATCTGAAATAGAAATAGTGGTAATTGAGCAACAGGAAACCCGTTAAGGCTATCCACAAAAATATCCTGGATAAAATTCATTTCAAATTTAACTTAAAATCATTTTAGAGGGCTTTTCAGCGTACTCCGGAATGGCTACACCAAAATTTTCCAACAATGCAGGGAAAAGCTCTCGTGTAGATACTTGTATTTCGCTTAGGTTCGACTTTTTAAATGAAGGATGATAAATATAACAATGTCCCTCGGGCACATGGTAAGCCGTGGCGTTGGACTTATCCTCAATCATAACATTCTCCAATCCAGAATCTTCTCGTGACACGGCAACTCCATTTAGTTCTATTGCAGTTGTTTTCAAATTTTGATGTCCCAAATCAATTGAGAAGCGTCCCTCTCCCAAATCACGATATACCACTGAATGATTATTCACTTTCATGGTTTCCAGTTGTTTTTTAAATCCTTCTGCGTCTTTTACGAAGTAATTAAACTGAGGGAGCATCGAAGGCAGAAACTGATAGTCATTCGGTTCTATTCCAAACTGACTGAAGAATGCATCATGATTTGTAACATAGAGTTGCGTTTCGATTGGTTCTGATTCAACGGCTTCTTGTCCCATACTCGAGGTTACCATTAATTTATAGTCAGGGTTTTTATCAACAAACTTAGCCAGCTTTCGAAGCATATCATCAGCCTTCCCCATGGTAAACAAGATTTCGTCTTGATAACGGGAAATCCACTCTTGATCATATTTCAGGTCTTCATATTCATTTGGGAATACTGCTGCCCAATATCGATGTTGCGAAGATGCCACATGATTCGTGAAGAAGGTTGTAAAATCTGGCTTTTCTTTGTTTAACAATTTGTAAAAAACATCAAAACTTAACACTGATTGGTATGTTCTTCTTCTTACAGTTTTCCATCGGGAAGTTCTTTCTTGAACGAGGTGACTCGCAACATCTGCTAGTGTTGAAGTTTTAAATCCTAGACTTTCAATTTTACCAAAGAGTTTAAACATATCCTTGTATGGGATAGTTGAGTCTACGTTTCTGGCCGACTTTCTACTTAGTCTTAAGTTGATATCTTGAAATAATTCAACATTTTTCGGGAAACACTCACTTCCGGTAGCAAAAACATCTGGCACATAAAAACTATAATGTCCCTGCGTTTCAGGCGGAGGATAAGAATGCAAAGAACCAAAAACACCTGTTTTAACTTTGTTTTTCGCCAGAATATCCCAAAGCGCAGGAAATTCTCTATCAACCTCAGTTAAATCTTGATTAAAATCAGAGATATAATGTTTTTCGTTGGTCACTCCTCTATGAATCGTAGGCCATGTATTCCAAGGTGAAATGTGCCCTCCATTTTCACAATAAGTTTCGAATTTTTTGAGACTATCCATATTTTGCGCCAACCAAGAATTTGGCCGCATTTTGCGGTAATAATTGATGATCTTAATTGGAACCTCATTGAGTTCAAAGAGAATAACCTTGTTCATAGCCTACTTTTAGCGCCCTTCGCTATTGACGTAAAATTATTAAAAATTCTGTTCTTACATCTTTATATACGTTATATTTTAAGGGTTTGTTACGATTTCAGTACAGAAGATTTTATAAAAGGAATCATCTGAAAAAGTGAAACTGTCTTTTCGCTATATTTGACCAATCTAGATTCACAATTCATTGGAGAAAAAGAAAGACCATATTCTTGTTATTAACAGTCTTCGAGGCATAGCTGCATTTTCTGTTGTGCTTTATCATTTTATCGTTACGACCCAAGATTTTATACATACACCATGGATTCGTAACACCTTTGATTATGGGCAACGAGGAGTTCAGTTATTCTTCATTATTTCTGGTATCGTTATTCCGCTTTCCATGATTAAATCAAATTATACGCTGAAGCAATGGATGACTTTTTTGTTAAAGCGATTTATTCGTATTGAACCACCCTATTTGGTGGCGATTGCGCTCGGTGTAATCTATCTCATAGGGCGTAATTATATACCTGGTACCGTCGCAGTTGATTTGACGCCAAGCGCTAAGGATGTAGCCTTGCATCTTGGATATTTGGTTCCCTTTTTTGAAGATGTGCGTTGGATTAATGACGTCTTTTGGACATTAGCTGTTGAATTTCAATATTATCTCGTGCTATCCGTAATCATTCCATTGGTTTTATCAAACAAGATCGGTTTGCGCATCCTGTTTTACGCTATTTTCATTGGCGCTGGATTTTCTGGGTATAATTACGAATTCTTCCCGCATTGGGCGCCTTATTTTTTAATAGGAATTGGGTACATTTTATTCAGGAAAAACAAAATCAAATTGATTGAATTTACAATTTTAGAGCTTGTCCTATTGGTGGTTAATTATTACTTGCTCGATCTTGTAGATGTTGGTATTGCTATTGTTGCAATAGGTATTATTCATTTTGGATCAGACTTGAAAACGAGGGTAACTTTATTTCTAGGTAAAGTTTCATACTCCCTTTATCTCATACACTCGATCATTGGAGCTGCTTTTATCAATTACCTATCTCATCACGTTGATACGTTTTGGCAAAAATCTGTCGTCATCTTAATCGGATTAGCCATTAGCATCTTTAGTGCTTGGTTACTCTATCGGTTTGTTGAAAAACCAACCCATCAGTACGCAAAAAAAATCGGTCAAAAAGCTTGACTTCGCTTATCCAATAGCTTCATTAAATATTGACCGTATTGGTTTTTGAGCAACGGTTTAGCCAACTCTTCTAATTCTTTTGCAGAAATGTAGCCTTTGCGGAAAGCAATTTCTTCTAAGCATGCTACTTTTAATCCTTGTCGTTGTTCTATTGAAGCTATAAAATTAGATGCTTGAATGAGTGATTCATGTGTTCCAGTGTCCAGCCATGCCATACCTCTCCCTAACAATTCAGTTTTCAGCGTTCCTTCTTCCAGATAACATTTATTCAGATCAGTAATCTCTAATTCACCACGGGCAGATGGTTTTAGCGATTTAGCCTTTTCAATCACCGTATTATCATAAAAGTACAAACCTGTAACAGCATAATTCGATCGTGGTTTTTCAGGTTTCTCTTCGATGCCAACAACATTGCGATTATTATCAAACTCCACTACTCCGTATCGCTCAGGATCATTCACATAATAGCCAAACACCACAGCTCCATGATCTAAACTGGCGGCATTTTCTAATATTTTTGGCAAACCATAACCGTAGAAAATATTATCACCAAGTACCAAGCATGCGTTATCGTTTCCTATGAAATCTTCTCCCAATATAAATGCTTGTGCTAATCCATCCGGTGAAGGTTGTATACAATAGGAAATTTCTAAACCTAATGTTTTTCCATCTCCCAATAATTCTTTAAAAACCTCAATATCACGTGGAGTTGATATAATGAGAATTTCTCTAATACCTGCCAACATTAAGACCGATAAAGGGTAATAAATCATTGGTTTATCATAAATCGGTAATATTTGTTTTGATACCGACTTGGTTAATGGATATAATCTCGTGCCTGATCCGCCTGCTAATATGATTCCTTTCATCTGATCTAGTTTCTATTCAACACTAACGAGATTTAGCAGAGAATGTTTCTTAATCCTCTCATTAATTCATTTCGACGGGTAAGAATTTTCTCTTTGTGGTCAATAATGTTAAAATGATTAACTTTTCAGGTCAATTTAAACAAATGCATCATTGTAATCATGAATAATCTGCTCAAAACACTTGGTCCGGGAATTCTCTTTGCTTCAACCGCTATAGGCGTTTCTCACCTTGTTCAATCCACCCGAGCTGGAGCGGATTTCGGGTTTACGATGCTTTGGGCCATCATTCTTGCCAACTTATTTAAGTATCCCTTTTTTGAGTACGGATCGCGTTATGCCAATGCCACGGGAGAAAGCATTATCAGTGGTTATAGACGATTAGGTAAGATACCTATTTGGATTTTCTTTTTGATTACCATTGTCTCTATGTTTTTAGTTACGGCAGCAGTTGGAAATGTGACTGGAGGATTCATGCAAAACTTATTTGGAATCGAAAGCTCCATTGGAACGATTGTTCTAATTTTTCTCGTCTGCATTGCAATTTTGATTTCGAATAATTTTAGTATTCTAGATCGATTGATCAAAGTGATTGGGATCGTCCTTTTGCTATCTACACTCATTGCGTTCGTTCTTGTTCTCATCAAAGGTCCTGTTAGTACTCAACCACTTTATAGTATGGACATTGTGGCTGATAAAGGGCTATACCTTGGATTTTTGATTCCCTTAATGGGTTGGATGCCAACAGCATTAGATCTATCGACTTGGAATAGCTTATGGACCGTTGCCCGAATTAAGGAATCTGGATACCACCCAAGTTTGAAAGAAACTAAATTTGACTTTAACTTAGGGTACGTACTTTCTGCTTTATTAGCTATTTGTTTTGTTACATTAGGAGCTTATGTGATGTTTGGTTCTGGAAAATCGTTTTCACCGTCTGGAGCCGCATTCTCTGGCGAAGTTATTCAGCTTTATACCGCGACTTTTGGTAACTGGGCTGAAATTATCATATCTTCTTCGGCTTTTTCAATCATGTTCGGAACGTGTGTTGCTGTTTTTGACGGGTTTTCAAGATCTATGACGGCAACGCTCAAAAGCATATTTCCAAGCCAACTAGAGCAAACTTCGGACACAAAATTGTATCGGATTGTTCTGATCGTATTGTCGCTAGGTTCCTTTGTGTTGATTTACACTTTCCAAACTGACCCCAATGGGTTCTTAAAACTTGTCAAGCTAGCAACATCGGTTTCGTTTATTATTGCGCCTGTTATAGCGATTTTCAATTATATCTTAGTAGGGAAGAAATACTTACCGGATACACATCGTCCGAATATATTGATGCGCATTTTATCATTTCTTGGAATCATATTTTTGTGTCTATTCACAATCTTCTATTTATTCCAAGAAGAGATGACGGGTTGGATTATAAGTTAAATACCCAAATATTCAGCATGCACCGATGTCTTCCTTGGATTCCAAGCATCTTGATATGACTTTTTAAAGAAAATTTCTTGCAAATAGGCTACGGTACGGACAGCACGAATAAACATTCCATAATAAAATACCATCAATGGTAGATATACTAAAAAATAGGACATCGACACATGTGCCTTTGGTCTGTATAAGGAGTAAACGATGAATTTGACAAAGTTTGTAGCTGTATACAAGAGGATATTCGTAATGAAAATATTCAAAAATAATGGTCTATAAAATGTCAGCATTATTCCCAGATAAACATACCATTTAAAATTAAGAATCACGTTGTAAGTAATGTTTTCAAAAGCGGAGAAGAAATTTGAAAATTTAAATGCATGATTAGGAACTAGTATGTCTCTATGTTTCCGCATTCTAAAACGCACTATAGATTTATCCCATCTTAGGCGCTGCTTAATTAATTTCTTGAAAGAATTTGGGACCGATGTCAAACAATTTGCATCCTCTGCAAAAGCAATTTTATATCCCTTTTTACGAATCTTAACAGAAATATCTCCATCAAGTCCCGGACCAATATCCCAACCTTTTAGTTGATCTAAAACGTCTGCCCGAAACGCACCAAAAGCACCAGAAATGATTCTATAAATTCCCAGATAAGCCGTAACCGTTCGTCCTGTTGTTATCGTATTAAAATATTCAATTCCCTGAAGCGTTGTTACCAAACTTTCATTATAATTTCGAACACTTACATTACCTCCTACTCCTCCAATGCGCTCATCCATAAAAAACGGAATCAAGATCTTCTCCATTGCATCATTGTCATATGAGCAATCCGCGTCAAGATGTATAATGTATTTACCTTTTGCAAAGCGTAAAGCACAATTTGCTGCAGAGGCCTTTCCTCCTCTCACTTCATTTCGAATGAAAGTGTTGATTAAGCCTGCCCTTTCTAGGGAACGACCAATAATTGGCGTTTCATCATCAGAACCATCATCAACAACTATAATCTCTATATTCTTATAAGTCTGTTCATTTAAGGAATTTGCCAATTTATAGAGGTGTTTCCCCTCATTTTTACCTGGGATTAGAATTGAAACTAAAGGGTTCTCTAAGAAAAGTCTTCTTCTTGCGTCTTCACGTTTATCTCGTTGACTCCAAGCTTTGATTTTGAATAAATTCAATACAATAAATTCTAAGAAAAAGTAACGGATAAATTCAAAGACAAAATAAAACCAAAACAACTCGAAGAAGTACGCTGGAGTCAGCGTAGCCAGAAAACGAATATAGCTGTCAAGAACCCCTTCCATGATTCTTAATCAAAATCAGCTAATAATTTTCTCAGTTGTGTTTCATGAGGTTTTTGATAATCCAGCGGTACAGTTTTCGCTTCAAACTGTACTTCTAAATCATCAAAGCTTGATTTGATCAATTCAACGAGAAGATCAACCATCTCACCTGTAATTTTCATTGCTATTTTATGCGGTATATCATTCATGGAGACCACTATTGTGGATGAACTCCAGAATGCAATCACGTCACTCGATCGAATGTTACTACGAATCACAGACACCAGGTCTTTAAACACCCCCCTTTGTAATTCGCTTCCCAATTTTGAATATACTTGAGAACTGTTTCCGATGTGGATGGCACATAAATTACTATCACCTCTTGTTTGTTTCAAACGCTCAATTTCATATTTGAGCATTGTTTTGAAAGTATCAAACTTAACCGTACCCACAATATCCTCGATATCTTTGGATGTTGTTGTGAATCCTTTAACAGCTGCAAGCTCCCCTTTCTTTGTTAATCGGTAGGTCTTAATATCGTGTGACTTTAATATTTCTACCGGTTTGTCAGCATGACAAGACATGCACTTCGCATTAACATTATAATCCTGAAAGTTATGATTACAATTATTGCAGTGATGAATAACAGAAGGTTTATCGTAATCAACTCCAATATGTCTCAAGCGTTTATTACATTTCGGACAATCCAACTTATCATCAATCTCGTTGGAAAAATCTTTCAATGGCCCCACATATCCGCAAGGGAAATGATGAATAATGTCATCAGGGGTTGTATTAGAACTACTGCATTTTGGACAAACCTCTCTATAACTCATGTGCGAGCCAGAGCATGACGAACATAAATAAACTCGATCAAAATACTCAGCACGCAAAATACCTTCTTCTTCTGCCAAATCTAAAATATTCAATGACAAGTGCTCCTCTTTTTCTTCAAAGTTTATTGCCATAAAAGGAAAAGCGTAATACACGTTCGAATATTTATCAGGAATAGGATTTAAGACTTTGATCTCACGCACATACATCAAAGCAATCAATTTCGAAATCACTTGCGCTTCGAAAGAAACAGAATTAATGATATTTACGTTTTTAATACGCGTTGAAATCTTATCAATCTCCTTATTCATGTAACTCAATTCGTCCAAAGACTTCACAGATCCATCGACCAATTCCTCGATGTAATGTGATTCATCCAAGACATCTTTTTTCAATAAAAAGATTGGAGCCAGATAGACATCTGGATCTAGATGTGATCGAATTGCATTAACAATAAGACGGACGAATTCAAGATTTTTTACTTCGATAACTACAGCATCATGATTAGCAATTTCTTCGAGCGGCGGAATCTCAAAATTGCGAACATAGAAATAGGAATAATTCCCCTGTTCGAGAACAAATCCTAAATTTTCATTATGTGCTGTAACCTGTTTCATCAAAATGTACTTTTGCGTAGTTTAACACTCAACTTATAATACCTTTTCCATATCGTAAGATCCGCACCAGGTGCTGGGACTATATCCACGGCAATAGTTCTTTTTGCCGGTTCATATTTTTCCTGAAATTCTTCAGGAATCAACACCGTCGAGGTATAAAATCGTTTTATCATACCTTCACTTTCCTTACCATCCGGAAAAGTAACATCAACACAATCACCAACCTCTACATATTTTAAATCTTCTTGATCAAAATACCCCTTAATATGAACAGAATCTGCCCTGTGAACCTTCATTATTATTTGGCTTTTTAGCGCCACTTCGTATGGTTCTTTGAAGATCCTTGCTACATACCCCTCTATTGGAGATACAAACGCACGATAAGGCGAAAAGGTTGCAGGCTCTTTTTGTTTCTCTTGAACAGCTGTTTTATTGTTCATGAGGTCATAAATTTGCTTGTTCATGACCTCGTTTTCAGATTGAAGCAAACTGATATTGGTTTCTAACTTACTAATCTGGTATTCCAGGTTATTTAGATCGCGCTCTGTAGCTGCGCCAAGAATGACTTCATTTTCGAGACGTTTCAATTGGGACTTATAACTATTCATTAACTTTTCATCTCCTGCGATTTGGCTGTTGTTTAATTGAATGCTCTTTTGCAGCGCATAGATCTCACGCTCGGCCCAATTACTTTTGGATTCTGAATCATTGTTTTTAAGCGCAAACTCATTAGGATCTTGAATCAAATAAGTAAATAGCGTATCCCCTACTTTCACATTATCACCTTCTTCGATAAAGAATCGCTCAATCCGAACATCCTGCGTTTCTCCAATTTCAACAGACTCGAATAGCACCTGACCATCTGCAGTAATATAGAAACTATGTAAGAAGAAATAACGCAACACGAAAAACACAATTAATCCGAGTATCGTTAAATAAACGATACGGTCCCAATTGTATCTGGAACGAGCGGTGCCTTTTACCTTTTCCTCAAGGTATCGCAACTGTGCGTTTTCTTTACGTTTAAAATTTAAACTTTTCATTCTTCTTTTCTTCGATCATAGTTAATCATTCGCCTCATATCATGGAAGGCAAATTCGTTAATTTCTAATCGTTCTTTTAATTCCGCCGCTTTATTCTCCATATCGAGGCGGTTGTCAAAATCTTCGGTGCGCAAAGCAATTACCGTTTTATCCATGTAAAGATCGATGTATGCTTGCAACTTTCTTACCAAAAAATCTGTGTCCACATTCTCATAACACATGAAATAGACCTTGTCTACTAGAGCATATACTTTATCCATAATTGGACGATCATAATGTTTCGGTACAGAGACCTCAAGTTTAAGGTTGTTGGTCGCACAAAATTCACTAATCTTCTCTATCAATACGACATATTCGTCTAAGAGTTGCGATCGATAAGTTTTCCAATTTGGAAAGGTATGTGGTTCGATATCAACATGAATACCTTTTGGCGCAACCGCTTGATAATTGGACATAACATCCGACAAATAAGAAGTAATGTCAGGATGTGAAAACAGTTTATTATTACCAAGCATAAAATACACCTCTTTTTCATCCTGTACATGTTTGAGAAAGTTCTTTTTATCTGTTAGCGTATCCTTATCGGAAACGGCAACGATTAGCTTGTCAAACTCGTTATATATGGCATATTCTGCGATGAAATCTGGAGCATAATCCTCAAATGTCTTACTCCAAATGTATACTGATCGCTTATCTTGATCAATATAGTCGTATAAATCTCCCGTTGATTGACTTTTTATTAAGTCCTCAATCTTAGAACCTGGAATTCGTGTGTGAATTTTCAAAGCTTTAAGATAGAGCCGTTGTAAACTTTCCAATAACTCCATGTCTACCTCCATTAATTCATCATATATATCCATTCCGACAAAAGGATCTGGAGCCATGTGTGATAATCTCAATTTTGCACGTTCAATTCGTAATTTTTCGTTTAACAGTCTTCTGCTTTGGTAGTTATTAACAAACCGTTTTAATTCAAATCTAAATTCGTAAGCTGTATTAATTACATCCTCATGAATTTGCGCTCGATTACTCGTAAAGCGCTCGTTTTCATAAATCCATCTTTCATGTTCAACTTGATTATTCAAATCAGAATCGAAATTTAATGGCACTCGGAAATTTAAACCTGCTGAGAAAAAGGCACGATCTTCCTGAGTTGCATCCGCTAAATCATAGTAACTCCATCTTAAGAATGGACGAAGACCAACTTCATGATACCACTTATAGTAAGGCTGATAAGACTGTCCTGCCATTAAACTATCTGTCTGTTGGTTGAGAAGGGTAAATATTTTCTCATAATTGAGATCAATTATCGGTAAGTCTAATTCTTTAAAACGCGGTCCAGAATCATCCATTCTGAGAAATTCGGCATAGCTCTCATAGACCTGCACTAGACTTTCAACCTCTGCAATTCTCAACTCTACTTCAATGAGGTGTTCTTTTTTTAGCTTTCTCAATAATACTAAGTCTCTAATAAGTTTATGTTGATTTCTAAGTGCTTCCAAACGATTGTTCAGAACATCCATTTTCAATAAATTAAATGTGTAAACCGTTTGATCAAATCGGTGCAGATAATATTGCCCTTCACGAGTCACATCGTTACTCAACTTCTCACGTTCAATACGATCGCGAAGCATTTGCGCTTGTACTTGATTATCGAAATATCCATTATCTAGAACATCCCACTCTACTCCAACCTGAAGCCTTCGTTGATAATTAATATTTTGCTGAAGATCCTCAATTGGGTCTAGATTGAAATTTTGCACGTACCCACCAACAACATCTACACCTAAATCCTGCTCGAGCTGTTGCGCTCTTTTATCCAAGTAGGTTGATCGGTCAGGGAAGTTTTCTAGTTTTTCGATTTTAGAAATCCCTCTAATTACGTATAAAGACGTATCCTCAAAAGTGAGCGGTTGATATGAAAAATCGCCAAATAAAGCTGTTAACTCTGCTATTTTTTCGGTTAAAACGCTATCCTTTTGCTGCGCATAACCAGGCAAAAAAGCACATACGGCTATTATGAGTAGGATTCTTTTCATAAAAATAAAGCATGAAACATCGCTAAAATGATCCTGCTTAAACTGAGTTTGGTTTAGTTAGGTTAGGGTAATTATTACAAAACATGCAACTTCTACCCCTACGTAAATATACTTACATCAAATTTATTTAGATCATTTACGCTTGAAATACATCAAAGTTACATTTTTGAAGGATGAAGCTTTTCAATTCTACGATCAAATCAGGTTCTAAATCGAAATCAAATTTCCACACTTAAAATGTCCTTTCGGGCATGCTTTATGACCATGTAATCCGCAAGGTCTGCAATCTAATTTTTTCTCCAGTTGAACAATTTTTGAATCATCAGAAAGTGGCCCAAATCCGAATGAGGGCACCGTTGAGCAAAAGAAAGCGGTTACGGGCGCATTGACAGCACTGGCCAGGTGCAAAGGCCCTGAATCATTTACATAAGTTCGTTTTGCGCTACTTATCAATGCTGCAGATCCGAGCAAATCAAGCTTACCAGCAAGATTTATCACTTCATGATCAGCGCAACTGTGAACAATAGAGTTTAGATAATCATAGTCATCCGGAGCGCCAATTAAATAAACTGTATGTTTTCTCTCAAATTTATTAATTAAATCACACCATTTTTGAAAAGGTAACTGTTTAGTAAACCAAACGGAAGATGGTGCTAGCACTATAAATTCTTTCGTCTCCTTAACAATATCTGCCACTGCATCATAATGTCGTGGTAAAGGATATAGTTTTGGTTTTTCGAGCTTAACATTTTCAATTAGATCATCTTTAATCAAAATGAAATTCCGCTCAATTTCATGCTCGCCATTTCCAATTTTGTGGTCGAATTTACTGTCGAATCCAAAAGAGAAAGGGTTTTTCTTAAACCCCACTCTTTTCTTGGCACCGGATCTCCATGTGAGCCATCCCGTGGCACCAAAACGCTGCAAATTATAGACGTAATCGTATTGACGTTTCCTTATTGTCTTTGTTAGACGAAGCAAGTTCTTATACTTCCAATTCTTTTTATCCCAAACTAAAACCTCATTTAAGAATGGATGCTTCTCCAAAAGATCTTGATTTCCCTTTCGGACCAAAATATCGATCTCAACATTTTCAGACCATTTATGCAATGTCTCAAGAAGAGCAGTTGCCAGGATAACATCTCCAATAAACGCGGTCTGTATGATTAAGATTTTTTTCACTTTGATAAGTGTGCATATTTTTCTCTGACCTTATCGTCAATGGCTATTGACTTTCCGTTGCTATCGATTCGTACAAATGTAAAGATCGTTGAACATACCAATTCTTCCTCTCCCGAATAAAAGTCTTTTTTACGCGCCTCAATATAAACTGTAATTGAGGATTTGCCTATTCTTTTTACTTCTCCATATATGATCACCTGCTCACCAATTTTCACAGGTCTTTCAAAAACCATTTCATCAATTTTGGCTGTAACCATATTGGGGTTCTTACAAACACTGCATGCCCATGTTGCCGCAGCCTCGTCAAGCCAAGCAAGCATATTCCCACCAAAGAGATTGCCGTGAACACCGATATCTTGCGTTAAGCATAACTTAATGGTTAATTTTTCCATATCATTTCTCATGTCCTAATTCTAAAAGTTTTGTTGCCCAATTTTCTGATGTATACGTCATTCCTATGTCATGACTTTTTCGAGCTAAGTCCATCAGTTCCTTTTCGCCTAGTTTCATTACGCGCGACATCACTTCCTTTAACGCTGTTTTAGATTCGATGTCGAATGACCAGCCATTATCCTTAAGAAATACTTCTTTTGAACCTACAGCTTCACTCAATAACAAGGGAAATCCTGCTATCGCAAACTCCTGAACACTGACCCCCCAAGGTTCAAATTTACTTGGCAAAATATAAACTCCTGTTTTTGCGATATACTCGTCCATTTCATTGGGTTGAACGAAGCCAAAATGTTTAATCTTCCCATGTTCAATTCGGTTTTCCCATTGATCACCTGTACCAAGACACCATAATTCCCATTCCATTTCAGGATTCTCATTAGCCAATTCAATGAACGCGTTCCATAGTTCAAATATTCCCTTATGCTCCACGTATCTTGCAACAAACAAAAACCGTTTTGGAAATACTTTTTCTTTACCCTGGAAGGTCGCATCAAATTTGGTTTTAAAGAGGGAAGTGTCTGCGCAGTAAAAACCAGTCAAAATTTTCTTGAACCCTAATTTTCTTGCAAATTTTGCTTGCGGCTCACCGGGCACCCAAGCATGCGTAAAGTGCTTTTTAAGAATAAAAGGTGAAAGAAAGCTTGCTACCCTTTGGCGCCAATGACCTGTCCAATGATTATCCATTGTGAGCACCTTTTTCACGTCGCCTTTTAACTGTTTGACAACCGCTAAATAATCCTTATCCATCCAACCGCTGCAAACCACTATGTCTGGCTCAAAATCTTGTAATCTGTTTCTCAAAGATGTGCGATCATATGTAGACTTATCTTCTATTTTAAGTTCTTTAAACCGACTACAATCAAAGGGAGCTTCATTGTTGACAGGCCATCGAATGATCAATACATCTACATGATTGGACAATGCCCCAGCCGCTGCAAGAAAATATCCTGCAACTTCACTGTATAAAAATGCTATTTTTGTTCGAACCATAACTGCCGACTTTAGGCGGTACAAAGGTACATTTTTGATCGATGTCTACAGAAAAACATACTTTTTTTTGTGCCAATACAGAATCTGGCATGCTTTCTCCAGAAGAGTCAAATCATGCAGTTCGTGTGCTACGTTTAAGCGAGGGCTCGGACATTGGAATTGTTGATGGTAAAGGACACTACTACAAAGCAAAGATAAAAGTTGCCCATAAAAAGCACCTCGAATTTGAAATTTCAGAAACCGTTTCAGATGTCAAGCGGAAACCTGAATTACATGTTGCCATTGCACCAACGAAAAGCATGGATCGCTTCAATTTCTTTGTGGAAAAAGCAATTGAAATAGGCGTAGATCGGATTACTCCGATCTTGTGCAGCAATTCAGAAAGAAAAAATATTAACATCGAAAAACTTCAAAAACAGGCTATAGGAGCGCTGAAACAATCGGGACAACTATTCCTTACACAGATCGATCATCTTACCGGTTTTGAGAACTTGATAAATGATGATAATACTGATCTGCAACGTTTCATAGCCCATTGCGAAGACGATGGATCAAAAAAAGACCTTTTCAAATCCTGTAATGTTGATAAAAATATCTTAATTTTTATAGGGCCAGAAGGTGATTTTACCCTTGAAGAGATTAAATTAGCGAAAGAAAAAGGTTTTGTCCCAGTTAGTCTTGGAAAAAGCCGATTAAGAACAGAAACAGCTGGAATTGTTGCATGTCATACAGTAAGTTTAATATCAAGTTGATCTTATTCCTATTCGGAAGCTTATTGATTGTGAATGGTTATGGGCAAGACCACGCTTCCTATCAAGTTGCAGTGCTTAAGTATCGTGGCGGGGGAGATTGGTACGCAAACCCTACTGCATTGCCCAATTTAGTCAAATTCTGTAATGAAAATATAAAGACAAACATCTCTGAAGATGTTGCAACCGTTGATGTGTCTGATCCGGAATTATTCAATTATCCATTCATTCATATGACAGGACATGGCAACGTTGTTTTTACAAATGAAGACATTGAGAACCTTCGAAACTATTTGATTGGAGGCGGTTTTCTGCACATCGACGATAACTATGGAATGGATCAATTCATTAGAAATGAATTAAAAAAAGTCTTTCCAAATGTGCAATTAGCTGAATTACCTGCTAGTCATCCTATTTTTAACCAAACATTTTCATTTCCAAAAGGCATTCCAAAAATCCACGAGCACGACGATAAGCCAGCAAAAGCATACGGAATTATATATGAAGGGCGATTAGTTTGTTTATACACCTATGAGACGGATTTAGGTGATGGATGGGAAGATGCCGAAGTTCACGGAGACAGCGAAGCTAAACGTCTAGAAGCACTTAGAATGGGAGCAAACATTGTAGAATACGCCTTTAATGCAGCTAATTAAGATTTGTTTCTACATATCATTCCTGATTCTGTCCACAGTAGGTTTCGGACAGTCTGATTCTACTAGAACTGTTTCATCACCATATAAAACAGAATACAATCCTTGGTTCAAACTAACCACATATCAGCGGGGATATGATAGTGATGAACTAAAACAAAAGCTTGATTCGCTTGAAGCAAAACCAAGACGAAAATGGTCGAGACTTGACAGTTTAAACTTTGCGCAAACTTCCCTCAGGACGGGAGAGTTGGAATTGTCCAGTTATTATTTTCATCATTTAAATGTTGATTTTGACGAAGAGTCTGAATTCTGGTGGAGTTTCATGGTTGTCAACTTGCTAAACGAAGACTACGATGAGGGGATTGAAAATTTGCACAAAAATAGCCCGGGAATTCTAGAGTTTTCAAAATTGCACTTTTTAGATCAGCTTTTTATCGCTTATCGGGCTGAGAAGAAAGATCCGAAGTGGCATAAGGAAAATAGCATCTTTAAATGGGAGGTCGACTCCACGTTGCTACAGCTGGATAAATCCTCTCCAGAATTCGAAGAGGAAGTTATTATTCCACTTCAGAACCTTGATGAAGTATTAAAATTACTGATCCATTTTATTCACGAAGACGACCCAATTTTGGCCCACGCCTGTTATGAAATGGGAGTTATACTAGAGGCATACATTTCTTATACCGAAGCTTATAATGCATACAGCATTGCGAGACACTACAATAAATGGGACAAAGAGATCGGTAGCGCCTTAAAAGGAGCAAAAGCTAATTTGAACAGAAAAAAGTATAAAATTCCAATCTTCACACGAATTTTCCCCACTACAAAAAAATGGCGATTTGATTACGATTTATTGAAGGAAAAAATCATTTCTGAACGCAATGATACAATTGCCAAAAACACACCTCAACTTCTGGTCAAGCAGGAAGAGAAAGGAATAGGATTTCCAACTGAGTATACAACTATTGGTGGTATATTTGTAATGTTTTTGTTTGTATTGATTTTTCTAAAAACACGAAAAAAATGAAAAAAATAAGTGCGCTTACTCTCTTCCTTTCAATAATCATCCTAGGGTGTAAAAATCAACAAGAATCGACTGTTGAAACAATTGACGTTACTCCGAAAGGTGAACTGGAGATGAATTTCAATACAGCAGGAAGATCCGCACCGATTGGAATTCAAAATGTTAGCTTAACAGGCAATAAAATGTCTATTGAAGTAATCTATTCTGGCGGTTGTAAAGACCATAAATTTAGATTATTGGGGCATCCAATGATCTCAAAGTCTATCCCTCCGCAACGATCCATCAAATTGCACCACAACAATAATGGAGATGAATGCAGAGAGCAGATTGAAGAAACACTTGTTTTTGATGTTTCAGCTTTTGCGTATGATGGTGGAGAAATCTCACTAATGCTTGAAGGATATCAGGAAGTAATTCCGTACATCCCTCAGCGCTAAAAAGAATCACTGAACATCCTAAAAGTCTTTACAATCCTTTATTGTAGAGCTTCGCAAAGTCTTTAGCAAAATAAGATAGAATCACTGAAGCACCTGCTCTTTTGATACTCAAAAGCATTTCAGGCATTGCCGTTTCATAATCTAGCCAACCCTTTTCACAAGCCGCCTTTAACATGGCGTATTCACCGCTAACATTATAAGCTGCAATTGGCAATTTGCTATTCATTTTCAGTAAATGAATAACATCCAAATAACAAAGGGCAGGCTTGACCATAAGAAAATCGGCTCCTTCAATCGTATCTAGATTAGCCTCGATGAGTGCTTCTTCTTTGTTCGCAGGATCCATTTGATAGGTTTTCTTATCCCCTGCTTTTGGAGCTGAATCCAATGCGTCGCGGAACGGCCCGTAATAGGCACTTGCGTATTTAGCCGTATAAGACATAATTGAAACCTCGTCATAACCAGCATTGTCCAACGCATCTCTGATTGACCCAACTCGTCCGTCCATCATATCTGATGGCCCAATAATATCAATTCCTGCCTGAGCTTGAGCAACCGACATATCTGACAATATAGGCAATGTTTCTTCATTCAAAATTCGACCATCCTTAACTAAGCCATCATGCCCGTCACTACTGTACGGGTCCATTGCTACATCACTCATCAAAGCAATTTCAGGAAATAGTTCTTTAATTCGTCGAATACTTTTCAGGTAAAAATTGTCCGGATCACTGGCATAAGTAGCCGTTTTATCTTTGTATTTCTCTGGCACAGCCGGAAACAAGACAAAAGATCTTAAGCCTATTTCTAATGCAGATTCAATTTCCTTCTCGAGATGAGATTGAGAAAAACGAAAAATTCCAGGTAATGAAGCAATAGCCTCTGGATCACCCTCTCCATAATTTAAAAAAAGAGGATACATTAAATCCGATGGCGCTAAATTCGTCTCAGCAACCATATTTCGGATCGTTTGATTTTTTCGATTTCTTCTTGGTCTAATTCGCATAAAAAAACAGCTTTGCTTACAAAATTAGAATTAAAATCAATATCATTTGACGTCTTTGGAAAATGCTAAAAACCGAATGAATAAAACCAAGCCAAAAAAAAACCTGTGGATGGCAGGCAAAATCCATTGAAAATCGAATAATTTTTATAGCTTTGGGAGAAATTAAATCCTATGAGATTCACCCAGAAACTTTTACTCAGCTTTGCTCTTACAGGACTGCTATACTCTTGTGGAGGCGAGGGAGTTGACATCGATTCAGAGGAACCAGACAGCAATGAACTTGTTGTTATTACAGATGCTGTTTTAGATTCAACGCAATCACTCAATACAAATATCAACGGAAGGATTTTCAGTATTCCTTCTCCGATTCAAATGGTCTCTCTCATAAAGAGTCAAAACGATACGTATAACGGAGAATTGCTGACGAATGCAGACGAAGTTGATAATTACACAACTACTTTCAAACGTGCTATCATAATGGGAGTTTATGGTGCAGATTTGGGTTACGCGACCGTTTTTGAGAAAAATATCCAAGCAGTGACTTATTTAAAGTCTGTTGATAAATTGTCAGAAGAACTTGAAATATCTGGTGCCTTTGATGCTGATATAGTTCAACGATTCATCGATAACGGAAACAACCAAGACTCAATGTTAGTGATCCTGTCTGAAGGATACCGCAAAGGAGATCAATTCCTCAAGGACAATGAGCAGCATGATGTGGCGTCTTTGATTTTGACTGGGGGTTGGATTGAAGCCTTATATTTTGCAACATCAACCTACGAGCAAAGTCCGGATCAAGAAATTGCAGATCGAATTGGCGAGCAAAAAACTGCTTTAAAGACCATTATTGAATTGTTGGAAGACTTCAACGGAGAAGGAACTTACACAGATCTCATTGCTGATTTAACAGATTTGAAAACCGAGTTTGATCAAATCAAATTCAACTATCAATATATTGAGCCCGTTACGATTGCGGAAAAATCATTAACACAAATCAAGAGTAAGTCGTCTGTGCAAATTGACGAAGCGGTACTAACCAATATCGTTACGAAAGTAAAGTCGATCAGAAACGCATTAATAGGATAAGACATGAAGAAATTAATTATACTTTTTGCGTTAATTGTGGCTGGGCAAACGAGTTTCGCACAAGCTTGCGATTCTCTGGTTAACGTATGCTACGACCATCTTTCAGCTGATGCAAAATCAGGTAAAATGTTTATTTCTGATGGGCAAGTTTATCAATCATTTGTAGACGCAGAGCAGGCGGCTGAATTTAAAGTAACATTATATGGTGGATCGATGTATCGTATTGCAACATCTGCTGGTACTAAGGACGATTACGTAATCTTTAACGTCTACGATAAAGAGAGAAATCTCCTTTTTACAAATAAAGATCAAGACAACCAACCCTACTGGGATTTCCAAGTTGATAACACCTTAGATTGCTACATCGAGGCGTATCTAGATATCGACAAGAAAGTATCTGGTTGTATTGTTGTATTACTTGGATTCCAAAAGTAATACAACGGTACGATTATAAATTAGAAAATGAGTCAGCGAATACTAAAAGCGCTCATGCAGCTCTTTGCAATTATTGCTAGGGTTGATGAGGAAATTGACATTCAGAATCCGTCAACACAGGGTGCCGGCAGGAAGATTGTTCAATCTTTTCTACGAGAAGAATTAGGTTCGGCTGCGGTTGAAGAGTACCTGAAATTATTCGATCAATTCTTAATTTCTTATCAAGGTAAATCAACAAAGAAGGACGGTAGAAGAAAGAAAACTTCTGTTCACTCCGTAAAAGTACTTCGAATCTGTACACAAATCAACGAGGAGCTAGCTCAGCGTCAGAAAATGATTGTACTGGTTCGCATTTTGGAGTTTATCAATGCCAATGATTTTGTTGCTGATCAAGAACGTGAATTCGCACAGACAGTCGCAGATACGTTCAATGTATCGATGGACGAATACAAGAAGATTCTTGAATTCGCCGAAGCACCAATTGATAAGATAATCGATGATTCTAATTTGCTCTATATAACTTCTAATAAAGAAGAGCAATTTGAGAATGCCAAACATATTTATTCAGAAGGAATTGAAGGACAAATTCGTGTCATCAAGATCGAAAGTGTAAACTTCCATTTCTTTAAATACATGGGCAAATCAGAACTGAACCTCAACGGTCAACCTGTTCGTCCATATCGTCATATCATTCTTAACCAAGGAAGTTCTTTACGCTCTTCTAAGGTTACTCCGATTTACTACAGTGACATTATCTCTAGCTTCTTGTCAGATACAACGACCAGTAAAATTGTATTCAAGGCGGATGAAGTTGTCTACAAGTTTAAAGGAGGAAAAGTTGGATTACACCGTTTTAACTTTGAAGAAGAGTCCGGTTCTTTATTAGGAATCATGGGTGGTTCCGGCGCAGGAAAATCAACTTTGTTGAATATTTTGAATGGTAATTATGTGCCAGCTGAAGGTGCTGTGACCATAAATGGAGTTGACATCCACCACGACCCAAAAGCAATTGAGGGTGTTATTGGTTATGTCTCACAAGATGATTTATTGATTGAAGAATTAACGGTTTACCAAAACTTGTTTTACAATGCTAAATTGTGTTTTGGTAGTCTAAGTGACAAAGTCATTGCAAAGAAAGTTTTGAACTTGTTAATGACATTAGGCCTTTATGAAACAAGTGACTTAAAAGTAGGAAGCCCTTTAGAAAAAACAATCTCTGGTGGTCAGCGTAAACGTTTGAATATTGCGCTTGAATTGATTCGTGAGCCATCGGTATTATTTGTGGATGAGCCAACATCTGGTCTGTCTTCGAGAGACTCGGAGAACATCATGGACTTACTCAAGGAACTTGCTTTAAAGGGAAAATTAGTTTTTGTTGTTATTCATCAGCCCTCGTCTGATATTTTCAAAATGTTTGACAAACTCATCATCCTTGATGTTGGTGGATATCCTATTTACAAAGGAAACCCGGTTGATGCGGTAATGTATTTCAAGAATCTCATCAATCATGCCAAGAGTAATGAGAGTGAGTGCCCTGTGTGTGGTAATGTAAATCCCGAACAAATTTTTAACATCATCGAATCGAAAGTCGTTGATGAATACGGTAAACTTACACCGCATCGTAAGGTTTCTTCTGAAGAGTGGAATCAGCACTATCTGGAATTACTTGAAGGAAACGAAAACAGAACCGAAGAAGCTACCGAGATTCCTGAGAGTACTTTTAAAAAGCCAAGCTTATTCAAGCAGTTGAAAGTGTTCTTTGTTCGTGATGTTTTGTCGAAATTGACAAATAAACAATACATCCTGATCAACTTGTTGGAAGCGCCAATATTAGCTTTTGTATTATCATTCTTTGTCAAGTTTTATAATTCTTCTGGTGCCGAGGCATATTCATTCCATGATAATCAGAATATCCCTCCATTCTTATTTATCTCGGTAATTGTTGCCTTATTTATTGGATTGACTGTTGCCGCAGAGGAGATTATCAAGGATCAAAAGATATTAAAACGTGAATCATTCTTGAACCTCAGTAGAAGTTCGTATTTGGTTTCGAAGATTACCATTATGTTTATAATCTCCGGGATTCAGATGCTTTTATATGTATTGATTGGTAATTATGTTCTTGAAATACAAGGTATGTGGCTTGAGTACTGGGTAATTCTATTTAGTTTATCGTGTTTTGCAAACCTCCTTGGTTTAAATATCTCAGCAAGCTTTAACTCTGTAAAAGTTATCTATATTTTGATTCCGATCTTAATTATTCCGCAGTTACTCTTTAGTGGTGTAATTGTAAAGTTCGATAAACTTCATCCTTTGTTTGGTGATGAGCAAGCTGTGCCGTGGGCTGGAAATGTTATGGCATCACGTTGGGCTTATGAAGCACTTGCGGTAACGCAGTTCAAGGAAAATGAGTACAACAAAATATACTTCGAGTACGAGAAAAACAAGAGCTTTGCAACATGGAAAAAAGACTATTGGTTGCAAGAGCTAACTGCTGAGTTGGATTTTGTAAAAACTAATGTTGCTGACACCTCGAAAACAGCCGAAGTAGAGCACGCTATGTTAGTGTTGCGAAACGAAATTGGAAGAGAGCAAGAGTTTATTCAAAACTTAGTCTGTAACGGATGTATTGAACAACTCACATTGGAGACTTATACGCAAGGAACTTATGACGAGGCGAAGAATTATTTCTCCATTCTGAAAAACCACTACAAAACGATTGTTGACAACAACAGAGCCAAGATTGATCAGAAAACACAAGAGATCATAGCAAAATATGACAAAGAGACTTATTTAGCCCTCGTCAACGAGCACACAAACGAATCGCTAACACAATTTGTCACCAACAAAACAGATCTAACCAAATTGGTAGAGAAAGACGGATATCTTATTCAGAAATCAGACCCTGTTTACTTAGACCCATATGACTCAGGTTTCTTGGATGCACACTTTTATGCTCCACGCAAAAAAATATTAGGTGTATATGTCAATACTTTCACTGCCAACTTGTTAGTTATTTGGGCTATGACATTGTTCTTGATGGTTACGTTACACTTTGATGCCCTCAAGCGACTTTTAGATGGTTTTGAAAAACTATTTGCCCGTATCAGAATTAGATAATTTCTATTCAATTTTTTGAATTTATTTTTTCCGTTCTAGAAAAAAATGGTTTATATTTGCCATCCGAATTTGAAGCAAGTTACTTCGTTTCAAATCGAAAGCTACACAAACGGTGTAGTCAAAGTATTAAAATGGTGGTTGTAGCTCAGTTGGTTAGAGCGCCTGGTTGTGGTTCAGGAGGTCGTGGGTTCGAGACCCATCTTCCACCCAAAGCAAAACCTCTCAGTTTTTACTGAGAGGTTTTTTTTGTTTTATGAATGAGTTGAAAATTCATTTTCATAAGCCTTGAGTGAAACAAAAAAACAACTTTGCGAGGAACGAGCAAAGGTTTTGCTTTGAAGGAAAAGCTTCATCGTCTAGGTTTTTAGATCCTTGAAGATAAGACTTTTACCGTAAGTTCCGATGCTTTCCTGAAATAAACTTATGATGATAATTGGTCTCCATGCATCTCGAGGATCGCATCCATTTCTAAATCTTTGTGCCTTTTATGGACTTCCTCGTGAAACTGATCCAGTTTTTGCAGCATCGACACCAATTGTATCAATTCTTCGTTAGAAAGGATACCAGCGCTAATAACCGATAATTTATTTAGGGTTTCGGAAGATTGAAACATTGCCGCTTTTCCAAAGTCGGATAGTTGAATGTTTTTACTGCGTTTATCGTCCGGATTAGCTTTTTCGATCAGAAATTTCTTTTTGATTAATCTTCGGATAATGTCAGTACCCGTTGTAATCGCATGACCATTCATCTGTATCAATTCAGACTTGGATAGGGAATCAAATTGAAGCAATGGCACCAAATAAGTAAACTCGTCCACACTACCAACCGGCGTCTTGTTCAAATTCTTTCTGCTGTAATTATCGATATACCTGCCCATCTTGCCAACAAGGGCGGCTGTCATCTCTAATAATGTCTTTCGATTGAACTTTTTCCAGTTCTCTGTGTTAACCTTCTCAGAGTAATCTGATGAACCACCAACCGTCGATTGCGCATAAGCAACAAATGAAGCAAGATTTTCTGTCCCCTCTTTCAAAGAACGATCAGACTTGAACTCTTCATATAAGCGAATGATTTGCACCAATGTACTATCCATAATACAAAGGTAATAAAAAATAAATTAATTACGTTTTCGTATTAAAATGAACAATTTTAATTCGGATTTGTATTATATTTGTGACCGATTTATACGATTACGTTTTAAGATGAAAACATTACTTATCCTGATCACCCTTATAGCTGCCAATTTTTCAATTGCGCAAAAAAACGGAACTATCCAAGGAACTGTCATCGACAAAAACACCGAAGAGCCACTGGCTTTTGCTAAGGTTTTAGCTGAGGATACAGAGTTTGGCGCTATCACTGACATCAACGGAAATTTCAAGATTGAATTACCCGTGGGCACCTATACGATCCGTGTCACTTATGCCGGTTATCAGACCTTTAAAAAGTACAATATCCCTGTTAACTCGGGTAATGTCGAGACAGTTAACTTTGAATTGATTGAAGCAGCGACCGATCTTGAAACGGTAGAAGTTGTTTTTGAGTCAAATAAAAGTGCGGCTACGACAGATATGGTCACCCCTTTATCCGTTCAGAAACTCACCTCAGTAGAAATTGAGTCGAATCCAGGAGGGAATTTTGATGTATCAAAAGTGGTACAAACCCTGCCTGGGGTTGGAGGTTCTGCCGGAGGTGCGCAGCGCAATGACATCATCATTCGTGGAGGAGCCCCGAACGAAAACGTTTATTATTTGGATGGTATTGAAATCCCTGTATTGAATCACTTTCAAACCCAAGGTTCTTCGGGAGGTGCTCAGGGCATCTTGAATGTGTCTTTTATTGAAGATTTGAAACTCTCATCCTCTGCTTTTGATGCGCGTTATGATAATGCACTCGCTTCGACTTTTGTTATCAAACAGCGTCAAGGAAATCGTGAAAAGCTATCTGGAAACTTGCGTGCTAGTTTTACCGAAAGTGTAGTAACACTCGAAGGGCCGATGGGAGAAAAAAATGATTTTTTACTTTCAGCAAGGGCTTCTTACTTGGATTTTCTTTTCACATTAATTGATTTGCCAATTCGCCCCAACTTTACCGATTTCCAATTTAAAACTACTTTCCGTCCGGATAATAAAACCACGATCATGTTATTAGGTCTTGGAGCCTATGACCGGTTTAATTTTGCGCCTACAAGAGAGGACAATGATGAAACTGAATTCTTACGACGATCTTTGCCTTTTATTACACAGTGGAATTATACAAATGGTGTTTCTTTTAAACGTCGTGTAAATGACGGTTTTTACACATTAGCGCTGAGTCGTAACATGTTTGACAATCAACTGGATCAATTTGAGGATGCGCAAAACGGTAACGAAGACTTTCGAAATTTCGGATTAAATTCTCAAGAGATTGAAAATAAATTTCGTTTTGATTGGAATCAATACAAAAAAGGTTGGAAATATTCATTCGGTGTAATGGGACAATATGTGAAGTATAATTATTCACTTTATAACCGTTTGCAACCTGCTTTCTTAGATGATGAAGGCAACGTCATTATACCTGCTATTGAGATCAACACAAATACAGCTATTGACTTCTTTAAGTACGGGGCCTTCGCTCAATTATCAAAAAACTTTTTTAAGGATCGTCTTTTAGTTTCAGCAGGTGTTCGATCAGACATGAATACCTTTACAGATAACGGCAATAATCCTATAGAAACCCTATCCCCACGCTTATCTTTAGCGTATCATTTAAATGATAAGTGGGACATTACCGGTTCAATCGGACGGTACTACAAAATACCAACCTATACATCATTAGGATATAGAGATGCAGAGGGTGTTCTAACAAACCAGAATATGGAATACATTCAATCCGACCATTACGTATTAGGTACACAGTGGCTACCCAATGAAGGTCTGCGTGTAACCGTAGAAGGTTTTTACAAGGAGTATTCTAACTATCCAGTGTCAGTCGCTACTGGTATATCATTGGCAAACCAAGGACAAGAGTTTGGAGCAGTCGGAAATGAGGATGTTTTGAGCATCGGAAACGGTCAAACCTACGGATTTGAGGTATTCTTGCAACAAAAGCTCGTAAAAAACATATTCTATGTTGTCAGCTACACCTATGTCCGATCTTTATTTTCAGGATTAGACGGTGAGTTTATACCATCTGCATGGGACAGTCAGCACCTACTCTCTTCCACTTTCGGATGGAACTTCGGAAAAGGTTGGAAACTTGGGTTAAAATACCGATTCGCAGGAGGTACCCCATATACACCATTTGACTTGGATGCTTCTCAAGAAGCATATGCTTTCACTGGAAACGGAGTATTAGATTTTAATGCAGTAAACAGTGTTCGTTTGCGTTCATTCAACCAATTGGATTTTCGTTTAGACAAAATCATCAATCTCAAAAAAGTAAGTTTCGATTTCTACATCGACATTCAAAACATTACCGCATTCGAGCAGGAATCACCGCCTTATTATACCTTCCAACGAAATGAGGATAATACGGGATTTGCCACAATAGACGGTCTACCACTCGCAGCAGACGGCTCAAATGGTATACCTCTTATCATTGAGAACCGAAGCGCATTGATCACACCAACGATAGGGGTTATCTTTGAGTTTTAGAGTTTTTTACTCAAAGTACATATTAAATTCATCCATGGAATCCTCTATTGCGACGTACATGGATGCATGATCAGCATCCGCTTCGGCATTCTTTAATGCATTTACCAAATCAATAAATGGCAATAACCATTTGTGCAATTCATCATGCGCTTGCCCTTTCATAGTGCAACTCTTCGTCAAAGAACCAATATGGGATTTAAGTGTTTTTGCAATTGCAGCGTAGTCCTTCTCTTCAGCCGCAGAAAAAGTGTCCATATCCGCTTCCAGGTTTCGGATGTGCACCATCATCTCACCATTAACCTTCCAGCGTCTACTATCAATTAATTCAATATTGTAGGTATTTCTCGTAGGATCTGTAATTGAGGTTTGAGCTGTTTCAGAAACCGCTTTCTCCTCTTTCGCCGTGGTATCCGGTGCGGTGAAATTATCCTCCCCTTCTGAACCGCCATTGCTATTGCAAGCAACTAAAGAAAAAAATAATACCGCTGAGATGACAAGTTTTAAAGACTTCATATTTATGATAAATTAAGTCTACTCCAAATGCGCGTATTGTAACGTTGAGTAGTTTAGCATATCAGAATGGAGTGATCGATTTTGACAATCTCAATCCAAATGAAGATACTTACGCTAAAACAAAAGTATACTCGCAAAGCAAATTGGCCTGCTTGATGTTTGCATTAGAACTTGATCGCAAATTAAAAGCAGCCGGAATTGACGCTATCTCTGTCGCTGCCCATCCGGGGATAGCAACAACTGAACTTGCAAGACATATCCCAAATATCGTTTTTATCCTGCTTTATCCAATATTTATCTTCATTAGTCACAGTTCTGCAAACGGCGCAAAACCAACAATTATGGTATCGCTCGATTCTGACGTTCATGGAGGTGATTATTTTGGACCGAGTAGCAGAAGAGAAATGAAAGGTCCTCCCAAAAAAGTTAAGGGTAGACCACACGCCTACGATGAGAAAGTGGCAAAACAATTGTGGGATGTATCAGAGGAATTAACGGGGTTCGAGTACAACTTTTAAAATTACTCCAACCATATTTTTCTAATCGCTAACTCAAAGGACTCAGCTTTTTTATTCGCGATTAGTATTCCTATCTGAGCGAGGAATTCTGCCTGATAATTTGGAAGATTAGGGGTGTATCCTCGAAAAGTTGGCGTCATCTCATTGAGCGGTATGCTAATTGTCTCCCAACCACCAGAAGTACTGAAAGTATATTTATATGAATGTCGATCCTCTTGATCATTTTTTACTCGGAACTGATAGTCTTTTCCGTCACCTTTTACTTTGAGTTTCGCTACAGTAGCACCAACAATTTTCATCTGAGGCATTATTCTCCGAATCGAGGCAAAGCCGCCATTGTTTCTGAGCGACACTTTACCTGAAAATTGAACATGATTTGGCCCTTTTTGCTTTAGTTGACTTTGCGATTTACCTCCCATTACACCATCATTCACAACTACCCATTCGCTGCGTTCATTTTTATCTGTAAAATCAGATACTGAAATTGGAGTTGGCAATACACATAGGGCTAACAATAACATAAACATGATCAGTATATTTTTTCATAGAACAGCTCTACAAATGAAATTGTTTAGCCCCCCTCGGATAGACCCTTTATATCTCTTTTAACATCACCCAATTGGGGTTTCTATGAACCGGAGATATTTCAAAATCATAGGTTCCTACCGACCGAAAACCAATTTTTTCATAAAAACCAATGGCACGATAATTTTCTACCCAAACATACAACCACATTGCTGTCTTTTTCGCTTCTTTGGCCAGTTTAACCTGAAAATCGAAAAAAGATTGAGCGTAACCCTTTCCATGGTATGTTTCCAGGATATATATGCGATCCAACTTTGCAATTGCGTGAACATTCAAAAGATCGTTATCCTTTTCATCTATAATAGCCTCCACCTTCAACGGGACATTAAAAACAATATTAGAATAACCTATTGGATGGCCTTCCAGCAAAAAGAGGTAATAATTATTTCTACTATCCTCTAAATCATGACGCATTTTCGTTTGTGTGTAATTACGGTCGAGGTAGTCATTAATTTCCTGTTTAGGTGCACTATGACCATGGGATTGAACAAACGTTTTTCTGCCTAAATCGACTAATACATCCAAATCTGACAGACTTGCAGGAACAATTGAAAACATAAGTGCAAAGATAAGGGCCCTTATTCTTTCAAGGACCCTTATTCCGCAAATTTTAAAACTAAAAAGTATGAATTAACCTCCCGTTGAATGGAAGCCTCCGTACACTTCGTTATTCTGATGCTGGATAACCAATACTGGCAATCCCTGTTTATTTCTGATCAACCCTTCTACAAATCCTTTTTCACCAAGGTTAAATAGATTCGACTCAGTCAAGTTTACAATTGAAATGATGTCTGATTTCGCCAATTTTGCAAGACTGGCTAAATTCTTTCTTAACTCGCTTTCAGAATCTCCAAAGTAATCTACTGAATAAGGTAAGTCAGCGCCTTTCAATAATTTTGATGCTACGATTAAATTGTCTTTTACGTCCTCTTCTGGCTTATTGTTAGTAACCAAAGAAATGTCGAAGGTTAGGTGTTTATGTAAATAGTGGAGTGCACCTATATTCTGTAGTGAATGCTTATCAGAAAAAATCGGTAGAAAAACGTTTTTAATTGGGCGGTAATCTTTTAGATTCTTAGGAACAAAAATGAAATTTGCTTTGGCGTGATTCATGAGGTTTAGAACACGACTAGAAAAAAATCGTTCTAAAAATCTTACTTCATGTGTTCCACAGAACACAAAACCGATGTCTTCTTGCTCAATGTAATCCCCAAGCGCATCTTCCAATTCACCGACTAACGATCGATATCCAAGGGTAAATTCTCCAGAACTATGTTGATCCGTAATCGCTTTTAGTTTACTATCCGTTTCTGATTTATCTTCTAATCCTGAAACATTTACAAGTTCCAGTTTATCTTGTGTCATTTTATTAAACCCAATCGCGTATTGCACGGCATCCAACGATTCAGGGGTAAAATCAACTAATACTATATTCTTCATGGTTAAGTTTATTTGGCGTAAAATTAAACCACTAAAACAGCTAAAAAAATGACTTAGAACAGGAATTCACAAAGCATAAGTCAACTGTTGTATTAATACGTTTAGCTCTTGTTTTTAATTCCTCGTGTTTTTCATCATTTGAATTGAAATTTCTTCCTCATCAAATTTGAATTCGTCCGTAATTTTTATGAATCTATGATCAAGATAAGCTCTTGCTCCGAATCCACATAAAAAATTACCTTTTGCCCAAACGTGCGCCTCTTTGGGCTCCATTTCGATGTAAACAATGCAAGAATCGCCTTCGTAGGCTTCTACGAGATATTCGTATTGCCCGTTATCATTTTTGGTTGCTACACCTGAAGCATACGCAATATGATATGTTGGTCCGCTTACTGTATTTACCCAAAATGCCAAACTATCCTCATGTACCTGCTCCAACACCAATGCTCCACCATTGAAACCGACTTCGAGTTGCGGGTTATCGTCGCGAAACCACATATCGTTTATAAAATAATTTTCATTAGCATACCCACCTGAAACATGATTAGAAACTTCTTTTTGATAATCATTCAAGGATTTCGATTTGAGTTGCTTTATTGCTTTTTTAGACAAGTAAACCTCAGCATTTAGCCATTTTTTATCAGCAATCCATTTTCCCTTTAATGTGGCGTTTTCAATCACCATATAGAAGTGTCCTGTCACTTCATTCTTGTATGATTCCTCGAGCCAAACGATTTGATGCATGAGGTTTCCTTCTAAGCTCAAGTAGGATTCTTTGTTTTTGTATCGGTATCTTCCCAAAATATCTCCTGAAGTCCAATCTACTGACTGAATTTCAATTAGAATTGGGTATTTCCCTATTTTACCTTCAATTTCATTACTCCAGCCATTAAGGCTGGATACGAAAACCAATACACAAAGAAATGTAAGCCTCATAATTCAAGTTTTTCAGAACTAAAAGTACAAAAATCTTACCACGCTCTGTCATTTCTGGTTCATCTACAAGCAGTCGCTAAAACTAACTCTTCCTCAATTCGAGAATTAGAATTATCTTTAATGTTATATTGGATACTACCAAATGAACAGACTCCTATTTTTTTCATTTTTTATTATTCCATCCTTTCTATTGGCGCAACGAAGGGATCAGTATCCGATATTAGAGAAGATGAATTATTTCGGTACTCAATTCGATGACGATTTTCTTTTTTTAGGAAATCGTGATGAACAATACACAGGTGGGTTGGAGTTTGAATATATTCGGAAAATTGAAAACATCAAAGAAAAACAAGGTTTACTCAATCCATTTAAAAATGGGCAACGTTTTATTAGTTCTTCTTTCGGTTCTTATCTACACACGCCTTACAATGTCTCTGACTCCCTCATAATTCTCAACGACCGACCTTTTAGTTCATACATGTACCTGCAGTCAGGCTATATAGCACATTCTGCTGATTATGAAAGACGCTTTAGTGCCGAAATATACTTTGGAATGATGGGTGGAATCCTACCAGGGAAAATTCAGGATGCCATACATACCATTGGAGACAGTCCTCCGACAAATGGTTGGGAAAATCGAATTGCAAAAAGACGTTTTATACCAAACCTTAAATTCAATTATCAAAACACCTTAATCAATATAACAGGTTTTGATTTTATTAGCTTGCGTTGGCTTCAAGCACGCACCATTTGGGAGCTACAGACAGGCCTGTACTACAATGGAATCTCAGGCGGTCTCTTACTAATGGCTGACAATAAACGTCCAATTGAAAAAGGAAAATACAAAGCTATTATACCTCCAAATAAAGGAAATGATGAAGGAAAAAAGTATCGGTTTAGGCCCTATGTTACGGGTGAAGTGAGGCTCGTTGCCCAGAGCACCTCATTACAAAGTTTACCTTGGTTATATAGTCCTTACATTGTTACACCTGACCTCATCAATCGCGTTGTATGGGTGGGTGAAATCGGAGCCATGATAACGCATGGACGTTTCCATTTCGCTTATAAAATTAATTCTCATTCAAGAGAATTCAAAAAATATCAACCCAACTGGCATACTTGGGCAGGGATTACCTTAGGATGGGGTTTTGAGTGATTAAAACTTAGCCTAAAATGGAACCACTTCCGCCACCTCTAAACCGTATGCATTGATAACAGAGGTATTTAAAGCCGTATTGTTGGTGATTAGTTTTAAGCGATCTATTTTTAAGTCTCTTAAAATCTGGGCCCCGATACCATAATCTTTTTCGTCAGATTTGGTTTGTTTTACTTTATTTCCGTTGTTGTATGCCTGAAGCTTTTCAATTAATCCGATTTGCTTCTCCTCTTGCTGAATAAAAACCATAGCACCCTGCCCGTTCTCCTCTATAATTTTTAAAGCCGCCGAAATTTTTGATTGTTTATCGCTTCTGACGGCATCAAGCAAATTATGTGTAAATGAAGTAGCCTCTACTCTAACCAAAACAGGGTCGCCAGCTTTCCAATCACCTTTGTAAATCACAAGATGTTCGTCATCGGTCGTCGTTTGGCGGTAAGCCAACATTTTAAAGCTCCCCCACACGGTATTGAATTCCACTTCTACTTTACGCTCAATAAGGGATTCGTGCCTCAGACGATACTCGATAAGATCGGCAATAGATATGATTTTTAAATCAAATTTTTCAGCGACCTCAATCAACTGAGGCAAACGTGCCATGGTACCATCTTCATTTAAAATCTCAACTAAAATACCTGCTGGTTGCAAACCAGCCATTCTAGCTAAATCTATTGATGCTTCGGTGTGACCTGCTCTTCTTAAAACACCTCCATTTTTTGCGCGCAATGGAAAAATATGTCCGGGTCTACCAAGGTCGGAAGGTTTTGTATCAGCCTTTGTCAACCATTTGATTGTCTGCGAACGATCGAAGGCCGAAATACCCGTTGTGCAACCGTGTCCAATTAAGTCAACTGAAACGGTGAACTGAGTATTGTGCAACACTGTATTGTTGTCTACCATCATATTCAATTCTAGTTCAGCACATCGATCTTCCGTTAACGGAGCACAAATCAAACCGCGACCATGCATCGCCATAAAATTTATCATTTCAGGTGTCACCATCTCGGCAGCAGCAATAAAATCGCCTTCATTCTCACGATCTTCATCATCAACAACTATTACTACTTTTCCTGCTTTAATATCGGCGACCGCCTCTTCTATTCTATCTAACTGAAATGACATATGTTCAATTTGGCTACAAAATTAGTTCTTTTTTTATGAAGACTCGTTTACGATCGTGCAAGTTTTTCATCTCTAATGCTTCGACTGCATCAGCTTTTCCAACTTAATCACTGAACCTTCCCAACTGTATCGCTCTTGCACGAATTTTCTTCCTGCAACTGAAATATTCTTCCATCGATCAGAATCTTCAAGTAGTGAAACAATAGAATCCGCAAACTGTTCAGCATTAGACGCAATTAAGACCGTTTCATTGTCAACTGCCTTCAAAGCGTTATTCGCTAGCGGTGTTGTAATTGAAGGTAGTCCCATTGCCATTGCCTCCAATAATTTATTTTGAAGACCTGTGCCAATGAATAAAGGCGCGACAAATATCTTTGCACGAGAATAACTTTCTCTGATATCCTCTACCCAACCAGTGACTACTACTTCATTTTCAACCTCAAGGGATTTAACCCGTTGATGAGGATTAGCTCCAGAGATTAATACTTTTAGTTTAAATCCTTTGTCTTTCAAAATGGGAAGAATTTCATTGACTATATATTCACAACAAGCAATATTTGGTGGGTAGTTCATATTACCTGTAAAAACCAGATCAAAATCCTTTTCACAATCCGATACGAACGTAGTAAAGTCATTTGAAATGCCATTTTCTACAATCGTGATGGCATCTTTGTTTGGGTGGCTTATATATTGTCGGTCCTGTTCTGAGATAATTGTATGAAAATTGAAATAGTCGAAGATGCGATGTTCATATTCTGCCAAACGTTTGCCTTCTTCCTTTAATAATCGTTTTTTGATTCCCCTACTGATTGCCGCGTGACGAAACATACCCTTACTCAGTGCATCCATATAGTCCAAGGTTTTTGGTATGACATGAATGTTTTTAACGTATTCAGTGGTTCGGATCAACTGACAATAGATGTGATCCGGTTTTTCGGTTTGCACAACATCGTGAACCTTTCTTTTAATTCTAGACTGATAAAAATAACCCGTTTGATAAGGTTTAGAAGTGAAAAATTGCTTGACCGTGTTCCAATATATTAAGGGTCTTTTTAACGGAAATATATGAAGCGATGCGCAATGATTTTCCAACGCTTTTATGGATTGATCATCAACTGGTTTATCAGTTAAAGTGCATAACACGACCTCGTGTCTTTTTGCCAATTCCTTGATTTGATAAAAAGCCCTCAATTTATCCCCTTTCTCTAGTGGATACGGAAATCGCGATAACAGAACAAGTATCTTCACCTCCTACTGATTTAGCTGATGATAAAATTGAATTAGATTTTCTATCACTTTATTATTGTCGTACTTATCTTCGACTAGCGCTCTTGCGTTTTGCCCAATTTCTATCACTTTATCCGGATTTTCAAGTAAAAACTGTATTTTTTCAGCAAAGGCTTCGGCTGTATCAGCAATTAAAATATGTTCCTCATTAATGCAATCGATACCTTCTGCCCCAATAGAAGTTGTTATTACTGCTTTTCCCATGGCCATGGCTTCTATAATCTTAACTCTTACGCCGCTTCCTGATAAAAGGGGAACTACCATCACATCACTATCAGCCATAAAACAAGTTGCGGATTCTACTTCTCCGTGCACGCGAAACTTTTCATCTTCTTGATCCTTCATGTAAGCTGGAATATGACGACCAGCCAGATGAAGCTCCAAATCCAAATCATTAACAGAAGGCCAAATTTCGTCCAAGAACCAGTTAACAGCTTCTTTATTTGGCTCCCAGTTTAATGCACCTATATGAAAGAATCGATTCTTTTTAGCTCGGTCATTTTCACTGAAATTGTAATCCTGGATATCAATTCCAAACGGAATGGTTAGAATAGGAATCGCTTTAGTTAAAGAAAAAAAACGCTCTGTATCTTCATGACTAATTGTTGCTATTCCCTCAACCTCATTAATCGTTTTTTGCTCGTATGTTTTTAAACGAGCTGCAAGATGCTTGAGATAAATACGTTTTGCCTTGTTACCGGTTGAATTCGCTAACCTCTCCCATATCAGATGCTCCAAATTATGACTTCTCAGTACTACTTTAGCATTACTATATTGTCGTATAGTCTGGATATATGGCGTCATAAACAGACTCTCCAAATGGACCACGTCATAAGTTTCCTCCTGCAAAAGCTCGGTTAATCGTATATTAAAATCTGGTGAAAAGAATCGACTGATATTGTACGAATCAGAGGTTATCAATGCGGAAAAAGCATCAATAATATTGACTCGAGTATCTACAAACACACCTTCAATGGAAGTTTGTTTCTTAAATTTTTCAGTAAAAGCTTCAGGTATGAATGGATGTTTATCTGTTGCTATGGTGATAATTTTCAACGTAACTCCTTTCTCGAGTAGTCCTTTTGAAATATTGTTAATAGCAATGCACCCTCCATCAATCGTTGGCTGTGGCGGTTTATTGCATAATTGTAAAACTTTCATGGACGATGTTGGCTTAATGTCTCCTTCTTTATGATCCTTTCAGCTCCGAAAGTTAAGATTTATTTCTGCTTTATGCTTTATACTGTGTGCGAAAGTTCGACGAATTAATAAAAGCAATTGGCTACTCCTTTCCAATAATCCGACGAATTGCTTTTTTGTAGGCATCACGATCAAACAAAGCTGAATCATTTGCGGCTTTATAAGTCAGGAAAATACCTATTGGAGTTAGCACGAACGCACTCATCCACATTCCTTTCCAGACCGTAATAACTCCAGACTCGACGATATTTTCACCAGATATCATCAAAACATAGTACAATAAAAAGAATAGCGTGGCAAATACAAGTGGAGCTCCAAGCCCTCCTTTTCTTATAATAGCCCCGAGCGGAGCTCCAATGAAGAACAAAACCAAAATTGCGAATGACAAAGTAAACTTTTTATGCCAAGCTGCCCGATAATTATCCAATGATCGCATTCGGTTATCCCGAATTACACTTTGTGTGTATGCCAAATCCTTGGTTGCCCTAATTTTCGACTGAGCGGAAGTTAGAGCTGTAATATATTCCATTTTTTTAAGATCATTTAAACCGATTAATGTATCTAACAATTTGGAGCTCTCCTCAATCCCAAGAATATTTGTTGTATCTCCTATGGGTGGTGCTCTGCCTATGTCAGGGTTTAATAAAACCGATTGCTTGATCACGTGGGTCTCGAACTGCTTTGCCAATGAATCATTAATAACAATCAACGAATCTAAGGCTATTCCAAGTTGCACAAAGTTCATCATCTCAAAATCTCTTTTAAAGAGATCTTCACTCTCTTCATTCATATCAAATCCGGTAAGGTCAAATTTGATAATAGCTTCAGTGAAAAATGATTTTTGAAAAGGCGCACCAACTTTGGTTTTTCCATTCGGCAACATCTGTTCATGTATTGAACCGTTGTTCAACTTAAGCAGCAGGTATTTCGAATGATCTGAAGTATCAGAACTGGCAGATTTAAGCATCTCACCTGACTCTGCCTTAATGGTTTTTCCTTGTCCTTTATTATCTCCTAATTCATAGATCAGGATATCTCTGAGCTGACCTGTATTGTCGTTCTTTTCTTCAACTTTAATACTATACCCATCAATGTCCTTGTAAAAAATCCCCTCAGTAATACCAAAGGTGGGTTTTTTGTTCTGAATATTATAGATAATTGTTCGCCATTTCAAATTCGCAATTGGCAAGATATAATTTGAAAAATAAAAAGCCCCAGCACTTAAAAAGATTATGAATACCAACATCGGTCGCATAATACGAAACAAAGAAAGACCTGCCGATTTTAACGCTGTTAACTCATTTTTTTCTGCCAAGTTACCAAATGTCATAATGGAAGAGAACAGCACAGCAAGCGGCAATGCAAGCGGTATTAGAGTAGCTGAAACATAGAAAAGTAATTCCATTAGGATCGAGATTTCAAGCCCCTTCCCCATTAGGTCATCCACATATTTCCAAAAGAACTGCATGATCAAAAAGAACATGGCAATAAAGAAGGTTATAAGGAATGGCGCTACAAACGAACGAATGATGAAAATGTTTAATCTTTTCACCTCTTATAATTACTTAGATTTCTTAGGTAAACGCTTTATTATAAAAAAACGTATGTCCAATGTTATGATCCTATCACCTTTTTGAGGTCATTGACTTGATTGGTCCACAAAAGTTTTGATTCTTCTATTTCATCTTCTTCGGCAAAATCAGTTACCATGAGCGCAACATCATTAGTGAGCTCATCTATTTTAATTGCCATTTCAAAATAGGTTTTTTCTCCATCTTCAAAATCTTCTAGCCACTGAAACTTAATGGCCTCACCTTTTCTTTTGGTGATGAGTTTTGCTTCTTCCGAACTTCCATCCCAAAAGAAAGTGTAAACATCATCTTTTATATTCACGTCATCTGCAAACCATTCACTTAATCCACTCGGTGTACTGATCATATTGTACAGGACTTTCGTAGATGATTTCACCTCTATCTCCAACTGAAATTTTATTTTATCTGACATATTTTATGCTAAGTCTTAGTAAGTCGGGAAATATACTAAAAAATTAAGAATATATTTTAACCCATGTCAAAATACTCAATAATCGGTTCAATTTTGGAGATAAGTGGTATTTAACCTAGTAAGCACCGCCAATTGGACGACCAGCTAAATCAGCTCTTGATGAGGATGGTAATTTATTGGGAATGTTTGTCATTCCTGCTGTATCGGTCAATGATCTCATGAAATAAATCAGACTCCTTTGCTCTGCATCCGTTAAGTTCAAAGAATCAGGCGGCAAGGTCGTATTTTCAGGTGCAATGCCCCATCCATGACCTCCGCCAACATTATAAAACGCAACTACCTCTTCTAGTGTCTTAAAAACCCCGTTATGCATATACGGTGCTGTTAAAGCTATATTTCTTAGCGTTGGTGTCTTAAATGAAAATTCATAATGAGGTGCTTTTTCTTTGGGTCTGCCATTGACATATCTACCTTTATCGTCGTCCAGTTGCGCTACTGATTGATCACTATTATCTGGTATGGCTATAACTTCAGTTTCTGTCTCATGATATAATGGAGGCACATTCCCCGCAAAAGTGGGTGTGAAATGACATGTTGCACATGCACCTTTCCCTGTAAAAACGTTGAAACCATTGACCAATTGCTGATCGCTTGTGGCCGTTTCACTTTTCATTTCCTTATCGAAATTACTGTTAAAGGATCGAAGTGTTTGAAGATATGCACTCAAACTAGCAACAATGGTATAACGCCCAATTAATGGAGATCTTCCCTTTTTCAATCCGGGATAAGCACTTTCAAATTTCTCAACATATTCATCACAAGACTTAATCTTGGCGACAATCTCATCATAATTTGTATTGAATTCATGGGCGTTAAAAATGACATGTTCAACTTGATCTTCAGGTTGTGTTGCTCTTGCATCCCAGAAAAACCGAGAATTATAAACAGCATTGATCAATCCAGGGGCATTGCGATTGATATGACCTGTTTTATTAAATGCTAAACTTGTCTTTAATCCATCTGTAAAAGCTTTATTTGGATGATGACAAGATGCGCAGGCTCTTTGATTATTTCCAGACATTAAGGGATCAAAAAAGAGCAGCTTACCTAGTTCCACTCGCGCTGCTGAATCCCCAGAATTCGAATAAGCAGAGTAATAGCGATAGTCTAAAAAATCAGTATCAAAAATGTTTAAAGCGTTTTCGTTGATACTTGTTCTTGCGTTTGAAGTGAGCGATCTTGTTTCGATGTTTAACCTGCGCTGTACTAGGATAGATATTTTGTACAAGGGGTTGATACAGTCTTTGATAAAATTAAATCTGTCAAAATGCTCAAAGTCATTGATTTCAAAAAATTTTCTACCCTTCTCAAAAATTGAAACAAACTCATACTTTTCATCTTCTGTTAGGTATGGATAATAGTAAGAAATAGTTTCCTCCAACACACTCAATACTACTTCACATTCTGTAGCCGTATTCTCACCGGAAGGAGTATCAAAACCCGTTATCCCTTGCGCAGCCAAACTCACTAAACTCTCTCTCATCGCTTCATAAACCATGCGTTCACTTATGTTTACACGATCGATGGAAGGTTTTAAAACCTTTAACTTGGCTGCTAATAATTGTGCTAGTTTTTCAAAGGCATGCTCGTCTTGCTCGACTAGTTTTTCTTCCATAATTTGGAGCCCTTTTGGATCGAGAACAACTAAATTAGGTGCTTTACGTTCGATTTTGGGCAATGGCGCACCATTGATAAAATCACCCACAAATTGACGGTCAATATAATCCAAGAAGATCGACACTTTTTTGTATGCTAACCTGGTCTTAAAAAAATGGCTTTTACACAGATCCCAATTCCAATTTTGATCTTCCTGATTTGAATTGGATACGCAATATGCCTCCAATTTTTCAGCCATTTGAATAAGCGTATCATAATTTTGCTTGAATTCTTGCTGGATGATCTTGGACGGCTTATCCGCTGCGCGGAGATTGATAAATGAAAAAATTAAACAAAGTAATGCAATACTGCGCATGGTTAATTAAAATGAAGAAACCACCCCTACCATTTGGCAGGGTGGTTTCGTTGGTTAAACTATCGTTGACTGATCCTTGATATTTATTGGATAATCAATGTTTTTGTTTCTTTCTCCGCTGTTTGGATGTAGTACGTTCCAGCAGGGAAGCTTGAAATGTTCAATTTATCTATATTGTTGAATACTTGAATCAATTGACCGTTAGCGTTGTAAAGTGCAACATCAGTCGTCTTGTTCATGTACACGATTTGAGTAGCTGGGTTAGGGTAAAGCTTCAGCTCCTCGATTGACTCATCAATTGTTGGAATTCCAGCAAAACCTTCGGTAAATCCTGTCAATGCAATTGTACAAGAGTTATTGTAAGGAAAAGGATTAGCAGCATTTGGATGTTGTGAATTGAAAAGAATCGTTTTTCCATCAGGAGTAGCTCTCACACCAGTGATTTCTGCACCAATTGGAACTGTAGCAATACGAATCAAATCGTCAAGAGAAGGATTTTCGATACGCATATCCAACATGAACAATTCACATGTTCTGTTATCATAACCAGCAGGCATTCTTCCGTTAGAAGTTCCGTTAAGGTCTTCGCAGATCAACATGTATGATACGTCTCCAATTGTAATGAATCCTAGTCCATCAGGGTTTGATAAGTGAGTTGAAGGATAATCCGCCTCAACTACGTCAGATCCGAAATTTGGTCCACCTTCGAGGTAAACAGAAATCTCTTCTGTATCCACATCCAATTTCAATACTCGTCCATAATAATCAGCATATACAGGATCATCTGGTGTAGTAAATTGGTTGTTGGCTCTTGCATAGTGATGAGATGCAATCATTCCACCATCTTCCATTTCATCGTTCCATCTTGATGCTGGATTATCTCGACCTGTTTCAGTCATATAAACGTGTTCTCCAATTTCGTCATAAGCTACCCATTCTAAACGGTTGAACATCGTTGCACCATTTTCAATGGCTACGGAAGTAAAATCTAACATTGTTGCCAAATCTTCATTATCGATTTCTACCCATTTGGTTGGTGCATCTTCTTTGTAGAAATAAGTTACCCCAGAAGTGAAGTCACCTGCTTCATCCGCAACAAATTTTGTCAAGATTCCAGGAGTAGCATCTGCCCCTAAATAAACCGTTTTGTTATCTGGCATCACAACACCACCTTCAAAAGGTTGACGCCCCCAGTTATACTGCTTGCGAATTGCTACAGCTTCTCTTGGGTCAATTTCAACCATGTAATTGAAGTTTTGATACTTACTGATCGATTCCCCGTCAAAAGCGGGCATTCCCGTTCCATTGATTGTAAATTCAGCTGTATCTCGAACACCTTCTCCATCATCGTAGATGTGAACATTGTTATTTCTCCACCATTCTTCGGCAGTCCAAATTCTTCCATCAGCAGCAGATTGGATACCTCCACAGTTCATTCCTGTTTCTCCTACAGTATTCGCAAAATCAACATTGAAGAAAAGTCCTTCGCGACCATCAGTTAATACTTGCTCAACTATAATTAAGGTGTCAGTCGCAGCATCACGTCTTACCTTAAATACAGTCATCCCTCCACCGTCTCCGATATTGTCATTGGCCGTTACCATTTCATGGTTTACAGAAATCCAACCTAAATCGTCTGAGTCAGTATCTTCAGTAAAGCCAATAAAGTCATGCCATTGTTTTGCCGGAAATGATCCTCCAGGGTTACCGTAAGTATCAGTTGTTTGTACTTCATCAACTCCACCTATAAAAAGGACTTGTTTTTTTATTGGAGAAGCAGGAACTATTACAGTTTCAGTTTCTACAGTAAAATCGATCTGCGGATTAAATCCTAATTGTGCGTTTGCGGTAACGCCAGCAATTAAGGCAGATACAGAAAATAAAATTCGTTTCATTCTTTTAGTTTTAAGATTTGCGTACAAAACTAAAGGGGCTAAATCCAAAGTGTTTTACGGCTGTCTTAAACCTATTTTACAAGATCCTTAAGAATTGTTATGGTTCTTAAAACAGAACATCACGAATATAAAACCAGTATTAAAAATCTCAACTATAAAACATTTGAAAAGAAGATCTGTATCTCTTGAATATGAGACAGTTTAACAAATGGTTAATCTTGAATAAAAAGAGGAACGAAACTAACTCTCCAATGTTAACTTGAAATAAACTACCTTTAGTACCCAATGCAAAACAACCTTATTACACGGATTCAAACCAAGCTTAAAATAGGCAAGCTAAACACCATGCAAAATGATGTTTTAGCCGCTGAAGGTGATTATAAAACGGTCATCATTGAATCACCCACAGGAACTGGAAAATCGCTAGCTTTTTTACTTTCAATTCTGCCGCTAATTGATGGCGACAAACAGAAATTGCAGGCCTTAATTCTTGTTCCAACGAGAGAGTTAGCCGTTCAAATTGAGAACATCATTAAGCAATGTGCACTCGGATTAAAAATACATGCCTTTTATGGTGGTTATTCTGGTCAAGAAGATCAAAAACGGCTAAAACATACACCTTCAATTCTTATCGGAACACCCGGGCGGATTAGTGCATTAGTAGACCAGGGTCATGTGGAACTTCATGATCTAGAAGCCATTGTACTGGATGAATATGACAAGATTCTCGAATTGGGTTTTGAACAAGAGATGATGTCTATTCTCGACCAATTACCCGACGCTATTCAACGCCAAGTGCTGACCTCAGCTACACAGCTAGAGAAAATACCGCCATACATTGATAAAGGATCATTGAAAGTGTTGCGATATGAGTCAAAGGTCGAAAAGCTGGTAAAATATGCACTGCTCAGTACATCAAGGGACAAAGTCGCTTATTTAAGAAAACTGATTCTTAATAGTGGTGACAAGCGTATGATTGTATTTTGCTCATATAAAGAAGATGTTGATAAAATATGTGATCGACTTCAGTCGGGAGGCATTCCTGCTGTTCCCTTTCACGGAGATATGGAACAAAAATACCGCGAAGAAAGTTTAATCCAGTTTCGAAATGGAAGCAGTCGCATAATGGTAGCAAGCGATTTAGCTGCCAGAGGTCTCGATGTCCCGAATCTCAACTTGGTGATTCATTATCAACTTCCATTATCGGAAAAATCAGAAACGCATCGTAACGGTCGCACAGCAAGGATGAAAACAGATGGAGCCGCTGTCTATATCAAAGATGAGAACGAAGATATTCCCGAATTCATTCAGGATTTAGAATTTAAACCAATCGATACGATAGAAAACACTCCATTTGATAAAGTCATGGCTCCATGTGATTTGGTGACCTTGCATCTGAATGTCGGACGAAATGAAAAAATAAGCAAAGGTGATGTTTTAGGTTTTCTAACCAAAGTGGCCGGTATACCTGGAAAGTCAGTTGGTATGATTCATCTTAGTCCAAGGTCAACTTACGTTGCTCTCAAAAAGAAACATGCGGAGGATATCATAAATCGTCATCAAAAGGTGCGAATTAAAAAAAAGCAAGCAAAGCTTCAATCGCTTTCAAAAATTTAATATTTTAGGAAGGCGAAAATTGAGAATTTGCGTTATGCATAAACACAAAATTATCCTGAAACATTTTGACTTATGTCACCTTCAATCTTTCAGCCCTGATCAGTTTGTTATTAATATGAAAAAAGCCTGAGAATATGTGGAAAACTGCATTGATTTTAATCTTTACGCTTATTGCTGTACCTATCATTACTTTTTATTATGATCCGGGATTAACGGATCTTCAATGGGACACACTTCAAACACTGTTAATTGTATACGGCGTTGCCGTAGCGCTATGTTTTATCATTAGCTCTATCACTGACAATTACAGTCAGGTTGATAAACTATGGAGCATTATACCTATTCCTTACGTATGGATCATTGCTTGGTATGGCGGTTTCGAACCGCGCTTGAATGTTATGGCTGCACTGGTGACATTATGGGGCATTCGATTGACCTATAATTTTGCACGACGAGGAGGTTATTCATGGAAATTCTGGACGGGAGAAGAAGATTATCGCTGGTCAATTCTGAGAGCGAAGCCCGGATTTGAGCAGAAATGGAAATGGGTATTATTCAATTTATTCTTCATCTCTTTATATCAAATGGGATTAATATTGCTTTTCACATTACCAGCGCTTAAAGCAATGGAATGCGATGTCGCTTTAAATTGGCTTGATTATCCCATAGCTGGTATCATACTGATACTCATCATCATTGAATTCATTGCTGATCAACAACAATACAATTATCAAGAAGCGAAACATTCAAAAATGAATGCTGGGGAGCCGTTGAATGATTATTATAAGCGTGGTTTCACACACACAGGATTATGGGCCTATGTACGCCATCCAAACTACATGGCTGAGCAAGGCATTTGGTTTGTGTTTTATTTCTTTTCTGTCATTGCTACGGGTAGCTGGATGAATTGGTCAATTGCTGGCTCATTGCTGTTATTTGTTTTATTTAGAGGTAGTTCTGATTTTTCAGAATCTATCTCATTAGGCAAATACCCTGATTATTCAGATTACGTTAAGCAGGTGGGACGTTTTCTACCTATAAAAGGGAAATACAAGCCTTAAATGACCGTTTTTGTACTATTTTAATTGGTCGGTTTAAATCATAAACTGACCGAGAAGATTTTCTGTGTTGGTCGAAAAGTGGTGATTCTGATGGTCTGAAAACACTGATAAACGGGAAAATTTACGTATTTTCAGCGTAACCGCAACACACAAGACCTATGGATAACCTGACAATTGAAAGTTCAAATAAGACGCCATACTGCTATCTAGACAAAAATGGAAAATTAGAATTCTCAGGAATCTCAATGCCAGAGGATGCTGCTAAATTTTACTTCAAAATTATGGATTGGATTAGCGATTATTATCGCAAACCAAGTAAAGAAACGTCCATAAAAATTGCCTTTAGATACCTTAACTCAACATCTTCTAGCATGTTGATGCGTATTTTTCACACATTGAAAAATTTGCAAGAAACCGGGAAAACGAATATTCAGTGTACATGGTACTATGAAGAAGAAGACCAGCACATGAAAGATTATGTTGAAGAAGTTGCTCGACGTGCAAACAACATCTCATTCAAAGTTTTACCAACGGAAGAGATTAACTAGCCTATTATCAATTTCTTGAATTAGTTCAATACTTCTTTCAATCTGTTTTGAACAGCTTGATCAAAAGGAATTTCATTGATTTTAGATTCTGTCCAAGCGAGGATATCAAAATATTCGAGAATAACATTTTCACGATCATTCTGCAACAATGCTCTCAGTTTTTCATTGAATTGAGCAAAGATGTCTTTTTGTGCAATCTTATTCTCCTCTTTTGCAAGTCGCTTTATATGCGTAATAAATAATTTTTCTACTTGATAATCTTTCGGATGCTTATTTAAATAACGAGCAGCAGATTTCAAATCATACTCCAAGAAATCATGATTTTCGAGTTCGAAATGAATAATTAAGTTAAATATACGGGCGAAAGAATAAATGTCCTGTCTTAATTGCTTTTCATTGTCATTTAAAACCTCATTTATGTAGCGTAAAGCCGCTCTATAATCTCCAACTCCAAAATAAGCGTAAGCCATATTATAAGTGAAGAGTAAAGCCTTCTCTTTGTTGATTTTTTCACCAAAAAGCTCCATACCTTCCTCGATTTCAGGAATCAAGCCAACAGCATCTTTGAACTGCCCCTTTCGGTTACTCATATGTAACTTCCCGATCCAGGTAGAGGTAAACAATCTTACTTTAGAATCCAAAGAAGAAAAGGATTTCTTACCATTAAGAGCCTTAATCTCCTCCGCCATTCCTTCTGCCTTTTTAAAATCGTACGTGTCGATATAACAGAACATTAAAAAATTTAATGTGTTTATATATCGTTTTTGCAGATCGTCTTTAATTTTTGTTCGGAGATCCATGACAGATTTTGCTTTCCTAAAGAAGATTAGTGCATTCTCATAATCTCTTTTTGAAGCGCTACAAACACCCTTGATATAGTAACAGATTGTCGTAGCTCTTGTGGAAAGGGCCGTGTTTTTTCCCTTAATCAAATGATAATCCTCAATCTCGTTTACAATTTCGCGTTCTTGCTCATTACGCGTAAATCCACCAGAACGGAAAACATAATTGATTCGTGAGTAAAGAACGTGATATTCCGCAAGATTCTGTAACTTCTCTAGAACCTCCCTTTCCTCTTGGATCAGGTCATCTAGGTTAATGGTAAAAATCCCGGATTCATAAGCTTCCTCAAGGAGTCGCTTTTCCCAGTTTATCAATTCAAATAAATAGTAAAACTTCTCATACTCTCGCGCCAAATTTTTTGCCCGCTTAACAAACTTACTGCATTCCTTATAAAGTGCTTTTCGATAAAGTATATCGATATTCTTTATTTCTTGTTTTAGTTGGGAGCTAACCGACTGGTCTGAATAATAAGCCCTTAAACTTTTCAGAATTAATCGATACAAATGATTTTTCTCTGAAGGTAAATGCTTAATAAATCTTTCATTTTTGAAATGATCTTTCAATTCAGATTCATCATAATTCTTTAGCTTTTCGATGAAATCAAAAATCTTTAGATAGTTCTTATCACCCGATTGCAAAGATGAGTTAAGCTTAAAGAATCTCTTCTCTGATTTAGACAAGGATTTTATCAATCGATGTAACTCCGCTGACGGCTTCATTTTTTGAGGTTTAGGTGAAACATTATGTCAAGTTAGTGCGGTTGGGATTTCAATTTTACCCATATAAAGTTAATGCTTTTTTTTAAAGCGTCCCCAACCTAATCAAATACTATATTATTACCGAATCCTTGATTGACAGAAATCCAGCACCAGAAAGCGAAATCAAATATTCTACAAATCCGATAGGATAACCTTCGTTTTGGAATAAATTATGCGAATTGTAAAACTTCAAGAATGAATACAACTAAAAAGGCCCAGCAGCATTGCGCTACTGAGCCAATAATCGTTATTCAATTCAACAAGTAAAACTAGCGAAGGATGACTTTTGTCCCTTCCTGCAGCACTTGATCCGGCTGATCCGTCATGTTATATTGCATCAACTTTTTAAGCTTAATTCCTTCGCGTTGGGAAACTTCACGCAATGTCATATCCTCTGGACAAACATATACGTTATAGCCTTTCTTTGCGCGGCTTCTTTTCGGATCTAGGTATATGATTTCTCCTTGCTTTAGCACATCTCTTTTCCCAAGTTCGTTGTACTTGTATAATTGCCATAATGAAATATCAAATTCTTTTGAAATACGATAGAATGTATCTCCCTGGTGAACGATAATATAACGTGTTCTATATTTGTTTAAAGCTACTTCATGCGCTATAATTGCGCCATAATCACGTTCTTCTTCTTTCACTTCTTCAGGAGCGATTTTGGTCGTAGCTGCCCCTTTGTTCGCTGTTGTCTTTAATTCTTTACGCTCTCTTTCCCGCTCGATTTCCATAGGCAAGTTAGGCATGTTATCGTATTGGTCAAGTTCATACCGTTCTATGATTGTAATTAACAAATCGGCGTATTTAGGGTTAGTGGCGTATCCTGCCTTTTTCAAGCCTCTTGCCCAAGATTTATAATCCTTTAAACTCAGTTCGAAAAGACTTGAATATCGACTTCTAGATGTCAAGAACAATGAATGATCAATATATGACAACGCGGCGTCATCATAACTTCTGAAGCATTCATCCTCTTCGTCATCATCTTGGTAAAAGGTCTTACCATTCCAAGCTTTATGACATTTGATGCCGAAATGATTATTAGCATGGCGAGCCAAATCACTGTTTCCACTTCCACTCTCCAAAATTCCTTGAGCCAAGGTAATGCTAGCTGGAATCGCGTATTCATTCATTTGCTCTATTGCAGTTACTTTCCATTTCTCGATATAGGCTTCACTAGATAATCGCTCCGCAGCAAGACTTGTTGCTCCGATGAAAAGACTTGTCAATAAAATTAATCCTAGTTTCATACTCATACCTTTGTTACCCCTATTATTACGTGAATTGGCGATCTAGGTTACAAAGCGAAAAGAAAATTTTATATCATTTTCTTGAAGGATAGGTATAAATCTTGACAGCATAGTTCGACTGTTGATAATCTCCATCAAATCTAAATCCTAACTTCTCATACAAGGGGAAATTTATTGGGTTTGAAGTTTGCAAATGAACGTGATAATCTTGATATTCTAATAGTATCTTTTTGATGAGCTGGGTTCCTTGACCCTTAACTTGCCCTTCTGGTTTAACCCCAACGTACCATATATACATCACCTTACCCTGCGGTTTAAATCGCTTTAAGTTTTTCTCTCGTTTTAAAACTTTGGGTAGTCCGCCAAGGCCAATAACCTTTCTAATCAATCGAATATCCCCTAACGTAAACCGATCCTTCTCTGGATCAATAACAATTGCCGCAGCCTGCTCATTATCTGAAAGATAGGCCTTTCCATAACGTTGAGCTTTATTGTATGAGTATGCCAACAATTCACGGATGCGTTCATCTTTTTTCGCATCTTGCTTTACTACAAAATTGACCGAACCATTATCATAAAACGATTCGTATAAGATTTCAATTACTTTATCCCGCATGGAAACATCAGGTGATTAACCCCTTAAAAATACGAATTCGGTATCCGTACTTTCATTTGGCGAAAACAAATACCCATCCACATCATATGCTTTGAGCGACTCCGAGTCATCTATTCGATTCTCAATAATATACCGCGTCATTTTGCCCCTTGCCGTTTTAGCAAATTGCATATTGACTTTATACTCACCTTTTTTGTTGAGATCTTTAAAAGAAGGGGTAATCACTTTTATACCTTCCATTTTTTTTAGTTCAGCAGCCTTGAAATATTCAGAAGACGCCAAATTGACAAGTAAGTCGCTACCCTCTTCTTTTAATTCAGTTGTTAGTTGATTTCTAATTTTGCCCCCCCAGAATTTATATAAATTCGTCATTTTAGGGGTTACTTGAAACCGCGTACCCATTTCCAAGCGATAAGGCTGAATGAGGTCAAAAGGTTTTAAAACACCATAGAGCCCTGAGAGAATTCGCAACCGATTCTGTCCTTCAAGTTGATCCTCCATTGACATACTCGTATAGCTCAATCCTTGATAAGCTGCGCCGCTAAAAACGTATGCCGCAGGAAAACTATTTTCTTCTGTGTATGAATTACTGAACTGCTGAAATCGCTCGTGATTCAACTCTGCCAAGTCTTTACTCACACTCATTAAAGACGCTATCTTCTTGACAGATAATTTCTTCAATTTTTTTATCAATCTTTCTGTTTCATCAGCGAATTTAATCGACGTCGTTTGTTGAACATCGAATTGAACATCTTCATTCATTGATTTTGCAGGAGATAAAAGGATTTTCATATACTTAATTCTTTCTTCGGTTAATCAAATCTTTTTGTATAGATATGGCAATAAGGAGACCCTCCTTTTTTGCTGTAATAATGCTCATGGTAATCCTCTCCATCCCAAAAAGGGAGATCTGAAGCATCAGTTATCTTTGTGGCTACATCAAGGCCTTTTTCTTCCAGGATTTTCTTCAAACGTTCGGCAATTTCTTTTTGCTCCAAATTGAGATAAAAAATCTCTGTTCTGTACTGTTCCCCAATATCAGGACCTTGTCGGTTCACCTGTGTTGGGTCATGCGTCTCAAAAAACAGTTTACATAAAGTTTCATAATCCGTTTCGTCGGCATTGTATATCACCTTAACGGCCTCTGCATGACCTGTTGTATTAGCGCAGACTTCCTCGTAAGTGGGGTTATCTTTTGTTCCACCAATGTATCCAACTTGAGTTGAAATTACACCTTTTGATTGCTCAAAAAAGTACTCTGTGCCCCAGAAGCATCCAGAAGCAAATATTGCCGTTTTCATGTTTGTTGTATCTATTTTTGTTTCTTCTTCGATCGTCATATTTAACCTTGGGTCATCGCGTTCTACAAAGTTAAGAGAAATTGAGTTTACGCAGTGTCGAGTATTCTTATTTGTAAAACCTTCATTGTAAAAAACATGACCGAGATGTCCCTTACAATTTCGGCAAACGATTTCCTCTCGATAGCCATCGGCATCTAGCACTACTTCTACAGCATCATCAATAAAATCATCGTAAGACGGCCATCCGGTTCCAGAATTAAATTTGCTTTTTGAGTCGAATAAGGGGGCATTGCAACGCTTACACAAATAGAGGCCATCTTTCTTGTTATGAACATATTCTCCTGTGTTTGGGTATTCTGTTCCTTTATCAACAATTACATAAGCCTCCTCGATGCTCAGCTCGTTCCAGTTTTGAGGGTTGGTAATGAGCCCAAGTGGACTTTCTTTGTCTTTATCGACAGGGACGTTTTCATCCGAAATCATCTTATCGGTTGAAGTCTTATTCTCTTGTGCTTGACTGCAGCTTGTAGAAAACAAACCGACTGTAAGAAATAGTCCTAGTATTAATAATTTCGTGCTTTGTTTCATGTATTTATTCTTTTTCATGTGTTGACTTGGTCGTATGAATGTATTTAAATTTACAGGCGTTTTCATAACAATTGTTAAATCAGCATTGTTCTGTTCGAGATACAGTCTTCTCCAATTTCGTTTTTTAACCCATCACGGGTATGGAAAAAATAAGTAATTTTAAGCCAATGGCTAAGGTAAAAAAATACGCTTCATTACTCTTTTTGTTGATGTCACTAGTTTTTGCACAATTTGTTGCGACAAAACTAATGATTGAAGACACCAATTGGGTGTATCGTTACATACCTCAAGAGAGTGATTTTGTTATCGAGATCAATACGCGAAATTTCATCAACGAATTGGCTTATCAGCGCATTTACAATGAGAAATATTTCATGAATCGAACTTATGAGGAGGAAGAGGATCCTGAACCTAAGTTCATTGAAAATGGAATTGACCCATTCGGGAAAATTATCATTTTTCGCGAGCAATGGGCTTCGGAATCGATCTGGTTTAGTATCATTAAGTACACCAACGAGGATGAACTTCGCCGATTTGTAAAGGAAAGAATTCCTTCATCCTCTCTGGTCTTTGATTCGAATTATGCGATTGTACAGCTAACCAACTCAAAAGAACAAGATAAGATCGACGAGCATCTCGAAAAAATCCGAACAAAAGCAATTAAACCATTTACAGAACGTGTCAATTTAATGGAGGTATTCGATCCGACAAAAGAGATTAACGCCTACATATTTCCGAAAAACACGGGATACAATGGTTTACTAGATGGGCATTTATCTTTCGACTTCTTAAAAGACCGCATTTTAATTGATGGTTCATTTTCTCCTGTTTCAGGTTATGAATTAAAAGATCCAATTGCTTATGCCATAGATCAGGAGGCAGGCATGAGTTTAAGAAGTTCATTAAATGTTTTAAATAGTATTTATTGGTTTAACGAAGAAAAGATTGAAAACCTGCCTGATTATCGTCAAATGGCGTTTGACTATTATGGAATCGAATGTCAACTGATTCATCGAAACCAGGGTTTTAGCACGCCATTTATGAGCTATCCTGATTTGCGTGTGAACATTGACATCAATGATCATGATGTTTGGCAAGGTTTTCTTGATACACTCCAAGCGCATAGTCAAATTCAAATGGACACGATTAACCCGAATCAATTCAACACTGCGGAAGGGGCTCATTTTGAATACGCAATTACCAATCAACAATTTCAGCTAAGACAAGATAGTTTTGCCTTAGTCAATGCAGAACCCTCTAATGTTTATTTTGAATTACAGCTAATGCCTGAGGTTATGCTTGACGGCACTATTTTCTCAGTGCATGAAACGCATCCTCCCAGCCAGTTAGAGCAAAGCATGGGATTGGTTGTGGCAAATTCAATCCTCGAGCAAATTCGTGATTTTTCAAACATGGAAAAAATAACTTTTCAGTTGACAGCGGATAATGCAGCGCAAATATTTGCTCATGGAGAAATAGACATGAAAGAAAAAGAGGGACATTCCATGGTCGAAAGCTTGACATTTGGGACGGGTGCGATTCTATTCCTTTCGGGTCTGCAATAGCTCCAACTGATCGAATAAACCTTCGAAATAAGCTTTCATCTTGGTCATTCGAGAGCCATACCAACTGAACATTTCACCATCTACGAGTAATGCCTCTCCGTTAATTAATAGATTTAGGCCCTTTATGTGTTTTTCTTTAAACGGGAATGGTTCTGAACTTAGCAAGGCATATTCTGGTTTCAACGCTTCTATTTCTGCATCAGTAATCTCGATGTAACGGATGTCCTTATCTTCAAGTACATTGTCGAATCCCAAATCAGCCAATACGTTTCCTATAAACGTATTTTTACCAACCACCATGTATGGATTAGCCCAAATAAAATACAGGACACGCCCGCTGAACTTTGGCCAGGTTGAGTAATCTTCTCTTATTCGACTGGCAAGCTCAATGGCCTTTTCTTCTTCATAAACCAATTTACCTACCGAATGAATCATTTCTATAGCATCTCCCACGTTATAAATATCGCTAATATAGACAGGATATTCCTTTGTTAGAAGCTCTATCTCCTTTTTTGTATTCTCTTCTTTATTCGCAATAATCAGGTCCGGATTTAAAGCTTTGATGCGCTCAAAATTAACCTGTTTTGTTCCGCCCACGCGGGTTTTATTTCTATACCATTGATCGGGGTGAATACAGAATTTAGTGATCCCCACAACGCGATCCCCGCATCCCAAATCATAAAGCAGTTCTGTTTGAGACGGCACCAAAGAAACAATCCGCCTTGGAGCATTCTCCAGGCGGATTGTACGATTCATTTGGTCTATATATTCCATCTCAATTTACGCTATTGCGCTAATTAAGTCATGTCTTGTTACAATATGGTGCTTTCCTCCACCCATATCAATAAGAACAGCTGGTACTTCCTTGCTGATGTATTTAGAAATCTCTTCGACAGTTGAATGAGCAGGCAAAACAGGCAAAGGCTCTTGCATTACAGCACTCAATGGCGCATCCATCATCTCTGCATTATCCATGACTGTTTGGTAGAGCTTTGCGTCATCTACGTACCCAACAATCTCACCATCTTTTGTAACCGGTATTTGAGATATTTTATAATCTTTCATTTTTGCGACCGCATGTGATACAAGTTCCTCTAAGCCACACATAACTAGATTTTTATCACCATGTTGTTTCACCAAATCATGACCAGATTTAAAACCTTCATCTAAGAATCCGCGCTCACGCATCCAATCGTCGTTAAACATTTTACCAACGTATCGACTTCCGTGGTCGTGGAACAGCACAACAACAACATCTCCTTCTTTGAAGCGATCTTTCATTTGCAAAATCCCCGCAACGGCTGCGCCGGCAGAATTACCGACAAAAATCCCTTCTTCTCTTGCCAGACGACGTGTCATTACCGCGGCATCTTTATCCGTCACTTTTTCAAAATGATCAATCACGGAAAAGTCAACATTTTTTGGAAGAATATCTTCTCCAATGCCTTCTGTGATGTATGGATAAATTTCGTTTTCATCAAAAATTCCCGTTTCATGGTATTTTTTAAATACTGAGCCGTAGGTATCTATCCCGAGCACCTCTACATTTGGATTTTGTTCTTTTAAATATTTACCAGTTCCAGAGATGGTTCCTCCGGTACCAACTCCCACAATAAAATGTGTGATTTCACCATCTGTTTGGTCCCAAATCTCAGGACCTGTTTGTTCGTAATGCGCAATCGCATTGGACGGATTGTCGTATTGGTTGACGTACCAAGAATTAGGCGTTTCTTCTGCTAATCTTTTTGATACGGAGTAATACGAACGTGGATCATCCGGTTCCACAGCAGTTGGACAAACAACAACCTCTGCCCCAACAGCACGAAGGATATCCATTTTTTCCTTACTCTGTTTATCATTCAAAACACAGATCAATTTATATCCTTTTGCAATACACGCTAATGCCAAACCCATACCTGTATTACCAGATGTACCTTCGATTACCGTACCTCCCGGTTTAATCAGACCTTGCGCCTCGGCATCTTCTACCATTTTTAAAGCCATCCGATCTTTCACCGAGTTTCCGGGATTTGTCGTTTCGACTTTGGCAAGAATAGTTGCCTTAATGTCTTTCGTAATTTTATTCAAACGAATCAACGGAGTGTTTCCGATCGTTTCTAATACGTTATTGTAGTATTTCATTATACTTATGTTGAGGAACTCAAATAGATGTCCTTAATTTCTTGCAAAGGTAGCAAACTACAGCAAAGTACCGGCGATTTCCGGACACCAATTCATTACCCATTATAATTATGGTAGACACTAATCCGCCATCAATTTGCGGTAACGAACGCGTTTTGGACCTTCGTCTCCGAGACGCTTTTTGCGATTCTCTTCGTATTCAGAATAGGTACCTTCAAACCAATAAACCGATGAGTTATTCTCAAAGGCCAAGATATGCGTACAGATTCGATCTAAGAACCAACGGTCATGGGAAATTACAACAGCACATCCAGCAAAATTTTCGATACCTTCTTCCAAGGCTCGAATCGTGTTCACATCTAAATCATTGGTTGGCTCATCAAGCAACAATACGTTTGCTTCTGTCTTTAAAGTCATAGCGAGGTGCAATCGGTTTCGCTCTCCACCAGATAACACACCGACCTTTTTCTGTTGATCAGCACCATTAAAATTAAATCGTGACAGATATGCTCTTGAATTGATCTTTTGGTTTCCGATCTCTATTAACTCAGTACCGCCTGATACAACTTCGAATATACTCTTTTCAGGGTCCATTTCTTTGTGATCTTGATCCACGTAGCCAATTTCAACAGTGTCTCCCACTTTGAACTCTCCCTTGTCAGGTTGAATTTCATTCATGATCATCTTGAATATCGTCGTTTTACCTGCGCCGTTTGGACCAATAATTCCGACAATACCGTTTGGAGGAAGATTAAAGTTTAAATCATCGTATAGCAACTTATGCTCAAAACTTTTAGCCACCCCAATGGCCTCAATAACATTTGTACCTAAACGAGGTCCATTGGGTATTGGCAACTCCAATTTCTCCTCGCGATCTTTTGACTCCTCGCTCAATAATTTGTCGTAATTATTCAAACGAGCTTTGTTTTTCGCATGCCTTCCTTTCGGATTCATTCGCACCCATTCCAGCTCTCGCTCGAGGACCTTTCTTCGCTTGCTGGCTTGTTTTTCTTCTTGCGCCATTCTTTTGGTCTTCTGATCTAACCACGAGGAGTAATTTCCTTTCCAAGGAATTCCTTCTCCGCGATCTAATTCAAGAATCCATCCAGCTACATTATCCAAGAAATAACGGTCGTGCGTAATGGCAATCACCGTACCACTGTATTGCTTCAAATGTTGCTCTAACCAATCCACCGATTCAGCATCCAAATGGTTGGTTGGCTCATCCAATAATAATATGTCAGGTTTCTGTAATAACAATCGGCAAAGGGCAACCCTTCTTTTCTCCCCTCCGGATAAGGTCGCTATTTTTTGATCTTCCGGTGGACAACGTAACGCGTCCATTGCTCGCTCTAGTTTACTGTCTAGATCCCAGGCATCCATTTGATCAATCTTCTCTTGCACCTTACCTTGGCGTTCGATGAGGTCGTTCATTTTATCAGGATCTGCCATGACAGCTTCATCCATAAATCCAGCATTAATTTCTTCATACTCTTTCAATAGATCAACAATTGGTTGAACCCCCTCTTGAACAATCTCCTTTACGGTTTTTTCTGGATCAACAACTGGTTCTTGTGCCAAATAACCAATTGAGTAATCGTTGTTAAAAACCACATCACCCTGATATGCTTTATCCAGACCAGCAATGATCTTTAAAACGGTTGATTTACCGGAACCATTCATACCGATGATTCCAATCTTTGCCCCATAATAAAAGGACAAATAAATATCTTTAATGATATTTTTCCCTTGAGGTGTTGCCTTTGAAACACCTACCATTGAGAATATGATTTTCTTGTCGTCTGACATTCTATAGCTTTTTTAATGATTCAACAATGTGTCGCATGTTTTTTTGATATTTGATCTCACGATCAGCAATCGTCCATGTGCTGACAATATAAAAATTATCTGGGCCTTTGTAGTACATATTGTAGTATACAACAGGAACATCAATTCCAAATTCGTTATTAAAAATACCTGTTGTTCGGTATGAAACCGTTTCCATGTCGTTTCTGTTAACAACAGCATCGTCCATTTTTTCAGATACCGCATCTTTCAATCCCAATTCATAATTCTTTTCACAAAGCAATGCATAGGTTTCAACAAACAATTCACTGAAACCTGGCACATAAATTTGATTGGACTCTCGGGTAATTGTGACATGGTGTTCATGATACTCACTACCATATTGAGCTACAATGTTTTCATACTCTATATTCATTTCCTCCATATAAACGGGAATATCCAACGTAAAATCCCCTTCAAATGAAATGCGATGCATTTTGGAATTGGCCAAATTGCATCCTACCAAAAGTATTAGGATAACCGCGCTAAATAAAGGAGCCAAGAATTTACTGGTTAACTTGAACATAATTGATTTTTATTTCTCAGTCAATGAATTCAAAACTCGCTCCATTAGAGGTGCAAAATGTTCTTTTCTATGACCATCACACCAAGTCGTTATGGAGTAAAAGGCATTATCAGTTCGATAATACATGATTTGATAGTAGATGGGTCTCTCTTCATTATTGACTCCTTCAATTTCAAATCCTTTCGCTTCGATGTCAAGTGGTTTATATTCGAGTGCTTTAATTGATGCATTTCCAATTGAGGCTTGCGCATAAGTGATCATCAAGTCGGAATATTCGTCTAAGTTCATTTGAAAACCAAAAGTGGCCAATTTCTCGTGCGATTCGCGAATAACTACAATGTAGAAAGACTCTAAATCATTTCCATATTGCAGGGCTGCTTCGGGATTCTGAAAATCCATCTCAACCATATAATCTTGTATATCGATCGTAAATTTATCAGTTGAAACGGACTTGAATTTTTGTTCTCCGGATCCACAGCTTAAGACAAAAGCCATGAGAATGACAAACCAATATTTATTGACATTAATGAGCATGGTCATGGTTGTGATCGTGGGTATCTTCAGCGCCAGGAGCATCAGACTTCTCTTTAAATGAATTAATAATCAGCTCCATATCCGTCTCAAAAATCTCTCGTTGACCATTAGGGCACCATGTTATAATTTGATAAAACGCACTATTCCCTTCAACCACGGCAATTTCGTAGAATAAGTCAATCCATTCTCCCTTTACACGCATACCTGCGATTGCCTCGTTATGAACCGCATTTAAACCATTGATTGTTGTTACTTCAGGGTCATCAACAACCTCATCAAATTCATCCTTCGACTCTCTCAGGGATTGCATGACATTATCATAATAAGAAGCTGCATCAAATTCCATATCCGTTGGATAATTTGCAATATCTGCTTTTGTCTCCATCATGATAATTAGATAGTGTTCTAAAACTTCTACTTCGTCCTTAGAATCTGATTGCACCTCCTCTATGTAACCATATTGCGCTACCGCTTCTTCATTAAGTTGATTCATCTCAAACATTGGCTCAGGAACCTTAATTTGAAAGAAGTTCCTCCAATTGTTTTCATCCTCAACAGCCAGTTCATTCTTTAACGTATCGAGTTGATTATAGATTTCATTGAAATCATTTTCGTCATTCTTTGTTTCGCTGTTACCGCAGCTGGATGCTAATAGAACTATTGACAATAAGCTCAGCGCAAATAATTTTGGATAATTCATACTATTTTTCAAAAGTGAGGTCATAAAATTACTTAAATTAATGATGTTTAAGGCGTAATTCAATCCCTGACTTTGGTCTTACATAAGAAAAAAAATTCTGTGTAACATTCATTAGAAATTGGATACTCATTATTCGGTATTCATTTAAAAAAGGAGATCGGATTGCGATCAACCGAAATGACAATGAAACTAAAGTAAATTGTTATTTTCGCAGAAATCATTGAAAATGAAAATTGCATTGTTTGGATATGGAAAAATGGGACGTTCGATTGAAGCTGTTCTTATTGAGCGAGGCCACGAAGTGAGCGCGCGTGTAGACAGTAAAAATCCTCGTGAATCATTTGACTTATCAGAAACGGATGCCATCATTGAATTTTCAAGACCGGAGTACGCTGTAGACAATATTCAATTTGCATTTTCAAAAGGCATTCCAATTGTTGTTGGAACAACTGGTTGGTATGATCAACTGAGCGAGGTTGAATACTTATGTAAAAGTCATAATGGAAGTCTTTTGCATGCTACAAATTTCAGCTTAGGCGTAAATGTATTCTTTGCTCTCAACGAAAAGTTAGCTGAGATGATGAATGGACTTGAAGATTACGACACTTCCATGCTTGAAATTCATCATACCGAAAAATTGGACGCTCCATCAGGGACTGGAATTAGCCTGGCAGAACAAATCATTCAAAGATCAGATCGGTACACGAAATGGGCAAATGATTTTGCAGAGAACGTAAAGGAGGATAATGTACTTCCACTTGCTTCGAAAAGAGAATCTGGAGTACCCGGAACACATGAAGTGGTTTATACTTCATCGATTGACACAATAGAAATAAAACATACTGCACATAATCGTAAAGGATTTGCGCTCGGAAGCGTTATTGCGGCAGAATGGTTAAAGAATAAAAAAGGAATCTTCACCATGCGTGATGTATTAAAAATCTAATATGGAATATTTAGCATTTTATATAGGCTATGCGATTATCGTATTGACTCCGGTATTCAGTCGTTGGGACAAATTGTTCACAAGGTTAGATCAACCCGGTTGGGCAGCTTACGTGCCTTTCTACAATTATTTTGTTGCCCTAAGGGCCTGTAATCAACCTTGGTATTGGGTAATTTTCTTGCTTATGCCTGGTATTCAATTTATCATGTGGGCCTCAATTAATGTGACAATGGTCCGTAGATTTGGAGAATTTGGTGCAAAAGAAACGGCGATTGGAATTTTATTTCCATTTCCGATCTTTTGGAGCATAGCGAAAGATGAGGAAAAATATCAGCCTGCAGCGGCTACCAATTGGGATATTGAGAAGCAAGTTAATATGCGTACACCTAGCGACCATGTTGCTTTATTCTTTGCACTTCCAATTCTTGGGCATGCAATATGGTTTCCATTTTCTTTAATCAGCAGAGACCGTAAGAAGGGAAAAAAATCAGTGCTAAAGGAATGGGGGGATGCTATCCTGTTTGCATTAATCGCTGCGAGTGCAATTCGAACTTATGTATTCGAACCGTACACCATTCCGACCGGTTCGATGGAGAAGACTTTGATGGTAGGTGACTATCTATTTGTTGAGAAATTGACATACGGTCCTCGTGTACCCATGACACCATTTTCATTTCCGGTGGTGCATAATACGTTACCTTGGATTAATACAAAATCCTACGTTGAAATACAGGACATACCCTACACAAGGGTTCCGGGCTTTAGATTTGTAGAGCGCAACGATGTAACGGTTTTTAACTTTCCTGCAGGAGATACAGCACTTGGAGATTTCCGTATGCCTTATGGTTTAGTAGGACACACCTATGAGCAAATCTTGAGAGATGAGGCTTATTATATTGCTACAAAAGAAGGAATGAGCTTTGATTATTTTGAGGATAACTTGGAATTATACAAAAGTAAAGCGCGCCAGCATTTTGAGGAGGGGACTGTCTACTCGCGTATTCTGGATTACAACGATATGGAACGGGGATACACCGCAATTAATGGCGTACTTGAACGCCCTGTTGACAAGCGAGAAAACTACATCAAACGATGCGTAGCCGTTGCCGGTGATTTAATTGAAATTAAGGACAAAGAATTATTTGTGAATGGGGAACTAGCTCACAAGCCCGAACACATGCAGTACAAATATTATTTAGATAGCACAACTTTCTTTACAGATAGCGACTACGAGTACTTTGAGAAGTCTTTCGGGGTAACACGTGATGAGATTGCGAGCCGTTATTACTATCCTGGAGAAGTTTTGACTTTCCCGCTGAACGAGGCTAATTACATTAAAGCAAAGGCTGTTTTTGGAGATGCCCTTAAAAAAGACACAAGGGAGCGAGGCGTATATGAGACCTTATTCAGACAAGGAAGAGCAAATCAGTACTTGAGCATCTTTCCTAACGACCCACAATATGATTGGACAGAAGACAATTTTGGTCCTTTACGTATTCCGGCAAAAGGAGATGTTGTAGAGCTAAACCATAAAACATTACCGATATATAGAAGAATTATATCGGCATACGAAGGGCATGATTTAAAAGAATCTGATGAAGGCATTTTTATTGACGGGAAATTGGCGACGACTTATACCATTGAAATGGATTATTATTGGATGATGGGAGACAACAGAAATGGATCAGCCGATTCACGTTTTTGGGGATTTGTTCCAGAAGATCACATTGTTGGTAAAGCTGCCTTTATTTGGTTATCCGCTGGCAAGGAAGGTTTATTCAATGGAGGTGCTCGTTGGGATCGTGTGTTTACAGGAATCGAATAAATAGCTAGATGTATTATTTGTACATCTTGCGCTGCACGGATAGATCTTATTTCATAGGCGTTTGTAAAAACTTAAATGAACGGCTGTCGGCGCATCAAAACGGTCAATTTTCTTCATTATCGACTTACGATAAACGTCCAGTCGAACTCGTTTATGAATTGGCATTTGACGACATCCGAGAAGCCCTTTTTAACAAAGCTAATTTATATGATTGGGATCAAGACCAAATTACGGCTCTCGTGGAAGAGAAGAGGGAACTCTCTCCGTTTAACATCGAAACTGAAAGAGTTGTTAATAGAAGAGCGATTCTTCTGCCGACTGCATACCTCCCCCCCATTCGATGGTTTCAAGAAATTAAAACCCACGATTCGATAAACATTATTTGCGGAGAACAATTTCAAAAGCAAACTTACCGTTCAAGAGCTACTATTCTCGGCGCCAATGGTCCACTCAATTTAATCGTACCAGTATCCCGACCTTTTGGGAAAAACACGAGTACTAAAGACGTGCTAATAAGCTATCAGGAAAATTGGCAAAAAGATCATTCAAAAGCGATCATTAGTGCATACGGACGAGCCCCATACTACTCTTATTTTGGAGAGGAACTTTTGGCCATAATAAACTCAAAATATCAAACGCTTGCAGAACTTAACTTCGAACTTATTAAGTTTTTAGTAGAAGCATTCGATATCGACTGTGAGGTTAAAAATGAGAATTCTAACCTTAAAGTATCCCGATTGTTACATGAGCTGATGCAACCGAAACTTAGATGCAATTTTGAAGTAACTCCATATAATCAAGTACTTTCTGAAGGTGAATTTGAACCAAACTTGAGTGCTTTAGATGCTTTATTCAACATTGGGAAGTTGCCTACACCTTGACTTTTTAAAAAAGGAAGCTTATTTCTTCCAAAACTTTTATTCAAACTCAAGAACAATTATGTGCATTGAATGTTGAAAGATTGGAAAAGAAAGGCAGATATTTTTGAATGATATCCAGTATATTTAGCAAATAATCATTACGACAACCAAAACCTTAAACACCTGATTTAATACAAATTAAACTGTTAAAGAATATTAAATAATGGTTAAAAATGCGGAAATGATAGTAATACTATTATATTTGCAGTCGTAACTTCTATAAAGAAGGAAAACTATATGGACAATAACGAAACTTTAACACCCGGGAAAAGGTTTTGGAAACTCATCAAGCCAGACAAGTCGGAAATCCGTAATGTCTACATCTATGCCTTTTTCTTTGGTTTGGTTAATTTGTCTCTTCCACTAGGGATACAATCCATCGTCAACCTTATTCAAGGTGGACAGATCAATTCATCATGGGTTATACTCGTGATTTTTGTGATTATGGGGATAGCCATTACGGGTATTATTCAGGTACAACAACTGAAAATAACTGAGCATTTACAACAAAAGATTTTTACGCGTGCTGCATTTGAATTTGCCTATCGCATACCCAAAGTAAAATTGGAGGCATTGTATCGAAAATATGCACCGGAGTTGATGAACCGTTTTTTTGATGTTGTAGCGATACAAAAAGGACTGTCAAAAATTTTGATCGATTTTTCTACGGCATCAATTCAGACGGTGTTTGGATTAATCCTATTATCACTTTATCATCCATTTTTCATCATATACAGTCTCATACTCGTAGTTTTAGTTTGGGCTATTTTTAGATATACCGGCGAACGCGGTTTGCGAACTAGTTTAGAAGAATCGAAAAACAAATATGGCTTGGCTCATTGGCTCCAAGAATTAGCAAGAACCAGTACAACTTTCAAACTTGCTGGCGAGACAGACCTACCAATGCAAAAAACCAATGAACATGTGGGCCAATATATAGACAAAAGGGAGTCGCACTTCAATGTCTTAGTCAGTCATTATTCGTTAATGATTGTTTTTAAGATCTTGGTGGCTGCCGGACTGTTAATAGTCGGAAGTGTCTTGGTAATGGAGCAACAAATGAACATCGGTCAGTTCGTTGCTGCAGAGATCATTATATTATTAATCATAGGTTCAGTTGAGAAATTGATCATGAGTTTAGAGACAATCTATGATGTTTTAACTTCTTTGGAAAAAGTAGGTGAAGTCACAGATCTAGAGCTGGAAGCTGAGAGAGGAATAGATCCTTGCGCATTAGGAAATAACGAACAATTGAGCGTAGACATTAACAATATTACTTTCAGTTACCCAGGTTCAGAAAAAAAGATTTTTGATCGTGCATCCCTTCATATACCAAAAAAAGACAGGGTAATGGTGATTGGTGCCGGCCAGACTGGAAAAACAACATTACTTTATTTATTAGGAGGGCTTTACCAGCTGCAAGAGGGAAGCATCTCTTACAACGACATTCCCTATGGTAACCTTAATCCGATTAAACTGCGCTCAGTTATTGGAGATTGTTTAATGGATGAACAATTGTTTGAAGGAACCTTATTTGAAAACATATCCATGGGAAGGGATAATGCCACATTTGACAATGTTATCTGGGCGGTAAAGATGCTTGGTCTCGATCCATTTGTTAAAGCATTGGCAGAGGGTTATCATACAGTAATTTACCCACAAGGTAAAAAATTCCCCAAGGGGATAGTTGAGCGACTGATATTGGCAAGGAGTATTGCAGATAAACCAAAACTTTTAATCATTAGTGACACATTTAGCGCGACAAGTCGAGAAGAAAAGGAACGTATCTTTGAGTTTTTAACCAGCGAAGATGCCCCTTGGACCCTTGTTGTCTCAACAAACGATCACAGTTTATCAAAGTTTATTAAGCGGCAAGTAATGGTAGAGGATGGTAAATTAATAGATATAAAAGCATAGGATATGTTGAACCTTTCAAATTACGACATATCTCCATATATTGATAATGCCCGCTACGAGGCATTAACACGGGTGGAGGCTAAAAAATCAGGCAAGGTTTTTAGACGTATCATTTATGCAACTATCATAGTGGGCTTAATCATTTTGTTTTTGCCATGGACGCAGAATATTCGATCAAATGGAAGCGTTACTACCTTGCGACCCGACCAACGTCCGCAAACGATCAATAGTGTGATTGGAGGTAAAATTGAGGAATGGTATGTTCAAGAAGGAGATTTTGTTCACAAAGGAGATACATTACTCAGACTTTCGGAAATTAAGGATGCATATTTTGATAACCAGCTTTTAGAACGAACTAAAAATCAGCTCGATTTAAAAAAGCAATCGATCAAAATGTATGAAGATAAAATTAAAACACAGTCTGATCAATTAGGAGTTCTCGAAGAACAGCGAGATCTTAAGCTCAAGCAACTCCGTGTTAAAATAGAGCAAACGACACTTAAAGTTCAGAATGATAGTGTAGCCTATTCTGCCGCAAGAACGAATCTTGACATTGCTAATTACCAATATGATCGAATGGATTCGCTTTATCGCAAGGGACTTAAATCACTTACCGATTTAGAGAAACGCAATTTGAAATTGCAAAGCACACAGGCCTACGAAATTGAAGCTCGAAATAAGTGGTTAAACAGTCAAAATGACCTTGTAAATCTGCGAATTGAATTGTCTAACACGAAGATGAAATACCAGTCCGATGTCAACAAATTGTTATCTGATCAGTTCTCAACACAATCAGCGAAATTCGATACTGAAACAAGCGTGAATAAGTTAGCTAATCAATTATCGAATTACGAATTCAGAAACGGATTGTACTATATCATGGCACCTCAGGACGGTTATATAACGCAAACTAACTATACAGGGATTGGAGAAATCCTCAAAGAAGGCGCTGAAATCATCACATTAATGCCAGCAAGATATGATCTGGCCGTGGAAGTTTATGTAGATCCGATCGACTTGCCACTTATTCGTCGAAAGGAAAAAGTAAGACTACAATTTGACGGATGGCCGGCGATTGTGTTTTCGGGTTGGCCAAATGTTAGCCATGGTACCTACGGTGGCATCATCTACGGTATCGACCAGTTCATCAGTCCAAATGGTAAATATAGAGTTCTCGTAGCACCTGATCCAGACGACTATCCTTGGCCTGATGCATTGCGATTTGGAGGCGGAACTTCTTCAATGATATTGTTGAAAGACGTACCGATATGGTATGAATTATGGCGTCAAATCAACGGGTTTCCTCCTGATTTTTATAGACCAATGGCAGCCAGCGGAGGCAAAGAGAAAATTAAATGAGGTACTTCTTTGTAATCATACTATGTTTGCTGAGCTTTTATTCAAAAGCACAAGAACTCACCTTAACTGATTATATCGCCATAGTTAAGGCGCACCATCCTATTGCCTATCGTGCCAATCTTGCAGTTGAGGCTGGTGTTTTGAAAGTGAAAAAAGCTAAGGGCGCTTTTGACCCTAAATTAGAAGGTAGAATTGATCAAAAATATTTCGAAGACAAAACCTATTACAGTCGTCTTAATGCAGGTATGAAAGTTCCTACATGGTTTGGAATAACGGCTGGTGCAGGTTTTCAGCAAAGTGAAGGTGAATATCTAAACCCTGAGCGAACAACTCCAGATCCCGGTCTATGGTATGCCGGTTTGCAGATAACACTAGGTAACGGTCTCTTTATTGACCAAAGGAGAGCCGAATTAAAACAAGCGAAGATTTTTCAAAACAGTTCTGAATTAAAACAACGGTTAATGCTTAACCAGTTGCTATTCGATGCTAAAGTTGCCTACTGGGATTGGTTTAAAATTTACAATAAACAAGCCGTATATGAGGCTGCGCTTGAAAATGCAAATTTTCGTCTTGAAGCGATTAGATTGAGTGCTGAATTTGGGGACAAACCTTATGTTGACACCTTAAAGGGGTTAATTCAAGTACAAAACCGCATAACCAAACTTACGGAGTTTAAATACGAATTAGAAAACAAGATCAATCAACTCGAGGTGTTTTTATGGCGAGAAGGATTCATTCCGCTGGAATTAGACTCACTGGCCACCCCTGGCTCGTTCAGAAACACAAATCCAGACCTTCCAGAATTAATTGATCCAGAAAAAAGAGATAGCATTCTTCAAAATCATCCTGAATTGCTGTATGCTGAAAATGACATTGACATTGCAGAAATTGATTTTCGTTTAAAACGAGAACAATTAAAACCAGACTTGACACTAAAATACAATGCGTTGAACAGTGGTTCATTTGATAATTATAATGTCGAAAATTACACGTGGGGAGCAACGGTTTCTTATGCACCATTTACTAGAAAAGAAAGAGCCGATGCAAATCTTGCTCGTGTAAAATTAGAGGACAAAAAAGCAAAGTTGGCGGATAAAAGAGCTGTTGTAGGCTATAAATTGGATAAAGCATATAATGATTGGGTGAGCACACGTCAACAAGTTGAAACTTATAGAATGGCTGAAGACAATTACAGAAGACTTTACGAAGCAGAATTCGAATTATTTAACAATGGTGAAAGCTCATTGTTTCTGGTTAATGTTAGGGATCAAGATTGGATTGAAGCGCAACTTAAACTTATTGATCTCATTTACGATACACAAGTAGCAAAAGCTAGCTTCTATTATCAAATTGTACGGTTCTAAACTGTTTCCTCCATTTTGTTATACAAAACAGCACTTACTTAGTAGTAAGTAAGTATATTTGTCATGTGATTTCAACGCGTCGGAAAATTGTTGTTATAGCGGATCAATTGATTCGATCTAGGGGCTACAATGCTTTTAGCTATTCGGATATATCCAATCGACTCAACCTGAAGAACGCTGCGATCCATTACCATTATCCATCTAAAGCTGAATTGGGTAAGGCTGTAATCGAAGCATCAAGAGAAAAATTTTTAGAACAAACGAAATTGTGGCAGGATGCGTCATATAAAGAACAGGTCAGCTTGTTTTTAGAGATGTATCGAAACAATCGTAAGAATGGAGGAATCTGTTTTATGGGAGCTTTTGGTGCGTCATATAATACACTTCCGGTCCTCATGCAGGATGAACTCAAAGGGGCACATGAAGAAATCACAAAATGGCTAACAAATACCTTAGAATCCGGAAAAAAATCTAAGGATTTTGTTTTTGAAATGCCTTCAAATGAAATGGCTGACATGATAACCTCGTCAATGATGTCGGCATTGATCATTGAGCGTGTATCACAACGGGACATAACTGCTGATATCGCTAAATATTGGATTAAGAGATTAGAAGAAAAATAAACTTATGAGTAATAAACGTGTTGTTATAACTGGACTGGGAGCCATAACTCCAATCGGAAATTCGGCAGATTCATTTTGGAAAAATGCCATTGCTGGTATGAGTGGAGCAAAGCCTATTACCAAATTTGACACAACTAAATTCAAAACAAAATTTGCTTGCGAAATTCAGGACTTTGACCCGAATAAATATTTGGATAGAAATGAAATTAGACGAACAGATTTATTTACCAAATATGCTTTGCATGCTGCCTCTGAAGCTATGGCCGATAGTGGACTTGATTTGGATAAAATTTCTCCTTTTGATATTGGGGTTATATGGGGATCTGGACAAGGCGGAATGACTACCTTCGAAGAGGAATTGGAAGACTATCATCAAAACGATAAAAATCCGAGATTCTCCCCGTTCTTTATCCCGAAAATTATTACGAATATGGCCTCTGGAATGATTTCATTAAAGTTCGGTTTAATGGGTATTAATTACAATACAATCAGTGCTTGTGCAACTGCTAATACAGCTTTAATGGATGCTTTTAATTATATCCGCCTTGGTAAGGGTAAAGTATTTATCACTGGAGGATCAGAGTCTCCTATTTCGGAAGCTTCTATAGGTGGATTTAATGCGCTAAGAGCAATGTCAACTCGTAACGAAGATCCAGAGAAAGCTTCACGGCCTTTCGATCGATATAGAGATGGTTTTGTAATGGGCGAAGGCGCTGGTGCTTTAATTGTCGAGGATTATGATCATGCAGTCACGAGAGGAGCAAATATTTATGCTGAAATTGTTGGGGCGTCAATGACGGCAGACGCATACCACATGACAGCTAGCCATCCAGAAGGTAAAGGTGCAACAAGGGCAATGCAAACGGCATTGGCTGAAGCAGGGTTAAACCCTGAAGATGTTGACTACTTGAATTGTCATGCTACTTCTACTCCAGTGGGCGATGTAAGTGAGATACAAGCGGTGCATAATGTTTTTGGCGAAAAACCGGCTAATCTTAAATTAAGTGCTACAAAGTCAATGACAGGACATTTGCTTGGCGCAGCAGGTGCGGTGGAAGCCATATTATCTATCCAATCGATCAAAAATAACATCATACCACCTACAATTAATGTGGATAATATTGACCCTGCTATTTCAAAGGATTTGCATATCGTTACTAATTCTGCGATCGAGACACCCGTAAACGTTGCAATGAGCAACGCATTTGGTTTTGGCGGACATAATGCAATCGTTGTATTTAAAGGTGTTTAATTGAGATTGTATCATTCTAACCACAAATCAGCGTTGTACTTCATGATATAAAGAAGCAAATTCGCGGGTTGCTCATTAAGTATCTTAAGAAATCTTTTTCGTAGTGCGGGATCTGACTCCAAGCCCTTTAAAAATCTTTTTCGCGAATATTTGATCAACTCACCGTCAGGAGTTAACGCATATCTATGGTATTTATTCAGCTCATAAGGTGAATCTTGATAACCAGGTGCGATATCAGGATTATCAGTACTCGCGGCTATCTTCTTTGGATCCACAAACACAGATATTTTACCATACTCAATAATTCGCCAACTCTTATTTGATTTGTCAAAGCGATAATCTTCACCCCATTTGTTTCTAAAGCCCCAAATCACGTTGTTATTCAAATCAACTGCATGTATAGAACCATCTTCATGCACAACATGTAATTCATTCTTTTTGTGAATGATATTCTCAACCCCTAAGCTGTCTGCACAGCCATAGTCAACAGAACTATAATAAATGGCTGCAGCAAATGAATTGTTAAGGCAAAAGAGAATCCCAAAACAAAAGGTGATATGTTTTATAAATCTGCTCATCATTATCTTATTGGTGGATACTAACAAAGATAAGATCTGCCGAATATCTTATCCTTCAAGCGTATATTCAAATACTTTCAATGCTTCAACCTTTTTGATAAATGCGTTATCAACTGCCACCTTCATGGTTTTTGAAGGCATTTTCACCCTTGCATTTGTTTTGTGGTCCTTAACAATAAACTTGAGTTTACAATTTCCACTGTGATCTGCCACCACATGATATAAATCGTCAATTACTTGATCGGTAATGTCCGAAGATTCAACCTCTAGCATTAACGTTTTGCTACGTTTATCTCTGAGTTCAGTGAGCAACTCCATTGACGATATCTTAAACTCCAATCCATCACCATACTTTCGAGTCTGCACCCGCCCAGTAACGAAAACGAAGGTTCCTAACGAGATTAAATGCTTAAATCGCATGTAATCTTCTCCAAATACAAATAATCGAGTACTATCACCGTAATCTTCTATATCCAGGGTTCCGAAGGGATTACCATGTTTGGTCGTTCGATGCTGTGCATCTGTTATAATGCCTGCTATTCTTAGTTCTTGATTTTTATTCTCTTCTAATTTCGTTATGTCTGCAACAGTTCCTTTACAAAACGAATCGATTTCCAACTTAAAATCGTCTAATGGATGTCCAGAAATATAAATACCTACAACCTCTTTTTCCTTACTCAAGCGTGTTAATGTTGGCCATTCTTTCGCTCTGGGTGGCTGTGGTTCTGCTACTTCTTCTGAACTCTCACCTCCAAATAAAGAAACTTGGGAAGAGTCTTTATTCTCCTGGATACGCGCTCCATACTTAATAACATTTTCTAGAAACAATCGACCATTAGAATCTTCAGTAAAAAACTGAGAGCGATTGATTCGTTTAAATGAGTCAAATCCTCCTGCCAATACCAAACTTTCAAAAACACGCTTATTACATGCCCTCAGACTTACTCTGGATGTAACGTCAAAAACAGAAGTAAACCAACCATTTTCTTCGCGTTCTTCTAGAATCGCAGCTACGGGCTTGCTTCCAACTCCTTTAATTGCTCCCAAACCGAATCGGATAGCTCCTTCTTTATTCACAGTAAATTTGTATTGCGATTCATTGATATCGGGACCAAGAACTGGAATTCCAGCTCGCTTACATTCTTCCATGAAAAATGAGACCTGTTTGATATCATTCATATTATTGCTCAACACTGAGGCCATATATTCGGCTGGATAATGTGCTTTTAAATAGGCTGTTTGATAGGCTACCCAAGCATAACAAGTAGAGTGAGACTTGTTAAAAGCGTAAGCGGCAAAGGCTTCCCAATCGGTCCAGATTTTCTCCAACTTTTTTCGATCATGACCACGTTCAGCACCTTGATCTATGAACTTAGGTTTTAACTTGGCTAGAAGGTCAAATTTCTTCTTCCCCATCGCTTTACGCAAAGTATCCGCTTCACCTTTAGTGAAGCCTGCAAGCGACTGAGAAAGCAACATTACCTGCTCCTGATAAACGGTAATGCCGTATGTTTCTTCGAGGTATTCTTTTGTTGCCTCAATATCGTACTCAATCTCCTCTAATCCGTGTTTACGACGAATAAATGATGGAATATATTCAAGCGGACCAGGACGATAAAGTGCGTTCATTGCAATCAAATCTGCAAAAACGGTTGGTTTTAGTTCTCTGAGGTACTTCTGCATACCAGCAGATTCGTATTGGAATATACCTACTGTCTCTCCTCTTTGGAAAAGCTTATAGGTTTCTTCGTCATCGATTGGGAAATTATCTGGATCTAATTCAATCCCGTGTCGATCTTTGATAATCTTCACAGCATCCTTAATCAGGGTCAAGGTTTTTAGTCCGAGAAAATCCATTTTTAACAATCCGGCATCTTCTGCAACCGAGTTATCAAACTGCGTGCAGTACATGTCGGAATCCTTAGCTAAAGCAACCGGCACGAAATTCGTGATATCGTCAGGAGTAATAATCACCCCACAGGCATGAATACCTGTATTCCTTAATGATCCTTCCAGACTGGTTGCCATTCGAATAACTTCTCCTTGGAGGTCATTACCTTTTGCGAGGTCTTTTAATTCATTGACACGAGACAAGTCATCTTGATTATTCCCTAGTTTATCAGCCAAAGCTACATCGTCCAGACCAAATATTTTATTCAATTTGATATCCGGTATCAATTTCGCTAAGCGGTCTGCTTCATGCAAGGGCAAGTCCAAAACACGAGAAGTATCACGAATCGATGATTTTGCGGCCATTGTTCCATAAGTGATAATTTGAGCCACTTGATTGGAACCATATTTATCAATTACCCAATCAATAACATCTTGCCTCCCTTCATCATCAAAGTCGATATCAATATCGGGCATTGAAACACGCTCAGGATTTAAGAAACGCTCAAATAGCAAATCATGCTCTAAAGGATCTATATTGGTAATCTTTAAGCAGTATGCCACAACTGACCCTGCTGCTGATCCACGTCCAGGCCCCACAGAAACGCCCATTTCTCTTGCTGCTACCAAGAAGTCCCATACAATCAAAAAGTAACCCGGATAACCTGTGTTTGCAATTGTTTCAAGCTCAAAATCTACGCGCTCTCGAATTTCATCAGTAATCTCTCCGTATCGTTCTTTTGCTCCTTCATAACTCAAGTGTCGGAGGTAATTGTTCTCGCCTCGTTTTCCACCATCTTCTTCATCACGCTCATCCCTAAATTCTGCGGGAATATCAAAGTTAGGCAAGAGGATATCACGCGCTAAATCGTATGGCTCACATTTAGAAACGATTTCGTTCGTATTTTCAATGGCCTCTGGTAAATCGATGAAAAGCTTTTTCATCTCATCAGCCGTCTTGAAATAATACTCGTCGTTCTCTAATCCATATCGGAAACCTCTTCCTCTCCCTTTTGGAGTCGATCGGAGCTCACCATCCTTAACGCACAATAAAACATCATGCGCGATGGCGTCAGATTGCTCTAGGTAATATGTATCATTGGTTGCAACAATTTTTACATTGTGCTTTTTATGGAACTCGATCAGCGTCTGGTTAACACGATCCTCCTCCTCTAAACCATGTCGAATCAACTCGATGTATAAATCGTCTCCAAATTTTTCCTTGTACCACAACAATGATTCTTCTGCTTGTTTTTCACCAACATTGAGAATCAATCCCGGTACCTCTCCGCCCATGTTACCTGTCAAACAAATGACATCTTCGGTGTATTGCTCGATTACTGTCTTGTCTATTCGAGGGACATAATAGAATCCCTCTGTAAAGGCAATGGAAGACATCTTTGCCAAGTTCAAATAACCATTATGGTTTTTGGCTAGCATAACAACTTTGTAACCGTTATCCTTTTGGGTTTTATCAGTATGGTCTTTACAAACATTAAATTCACAACCAACGATGGGTACTATTGGTTTACCTTCATAATCATCTCCATTTTCAGCTGCAGCAGCAGCTTCCTGCTCAACCTTTTTATTGTGATTCATGACATCACGCACAAAATGGAAGGCAGCCATCATATTACCGATATCGGTTAAGGCAACTCCATGCGATTTATGATCGGCAGCTTTTTTAACCAATTCACCAATTTTCACTGTGGATTGTAAAACCGAAAATTGCGAGTGATTATGTAGATGAGAAAACGGAACATCTTTCAGTCGCTGTTTATTTTCATTGACTAGATTATCCGATATCGCCTCAACACCTGTTTCTTGCTTTCCTTTGAGCTTTTCACTTTCCTCTTTAAGGTTTACATGGGTCAAACCAATCGGTTCAAACGGGGTACGATTTTTCTCAATAAAATCACGCAAGTAATTGTCTGAAGCCTGTAATTCTTCGCCCGTGTAATTCCCTGTTCTTAATAATTCAAAGAAACACCTCGTAGTTGCTTCAACGTCGGCCGTTGCATTATGCGCTTCTGCAAATGGAACATTAAATAAAAATTCGTGAAGTTCCGTTAAGGTTGGCAATTTAAATTTACCACCACGACCTCCAGGAATTTGACAAAGCTCCGCTGTTTTCTCAGTACATGTATCCAGCACTGGCATGTCATTTAACGCAGTTTCAACATTCATTCGGTGGAATTCGCATCCCATTACATTATTGTCAAAACCAACGTTTTGTCCTACGACAAATTTTGCTTTGCCAAGGGCCTCATTAAACTCCTCTAAAACTTGAATGAGCGGTACACCTTGAGCTTGGGCTAGCTCCGTTGAAATGCCGTGAATTCGCTCTGCATCAAAAGGGATATTAAAACCATCAGGTAGCACGAGATAATCTTTGTGCTCAATTACTTCACCGAATTCGTCATGCAATTGCCATGCGATTTGAATACACCTAGGCCAATTGTCTGTGTCTGTTATAGGAGCATTCCAGTTTTTCGGTAAACCAGTAGTTTCGGTATCAAATATGATGTACATGCAGGACTGAGCTTAATCGTTTTCGAACCATCTAATTTACGGAAAAGAAGACGATCAAGGCCACTTGAACTAGCTGTAGTTTTCAACAGTTCGGCAAGTAATTAACAATTGTTTCGGTTACTCTTTGTTTTGTGTAAGCTTATTCCCTTCGTAAGGAATCATTGTTGAATACACATTCCCTTCACAGATGGAATATGAGGGAGTCAATAAAGAACGATCATGGATGGTCTCATCCTCAATCAATGAAGCTATCGTCAAGACATTATGATCTGCATCATATAGTAATTCAAAGGGTCTCATCTCATCTTGATAGGTCCATTTTTTATAGAATGGAAAATCCGTTATTGGGAATTCTAGGTGTTCTTGATCTGCAAATTGCGGAATAGATTCAATAGTCGCCGTTTTTCGACTAAAGTTGACATAATTTTTCGATTCGTTTTTATAAATCCATGTCCCAGTTTCATTGAATGTAAGCTCGACACTATAAGATTCCTGCCCATCACTCATCAAAAAAGTTTCAATCAGCTCTGCTTCAAATGTCCAATTACCATCTTGTTTAATTACAAATTTTTGGTCCTTGTAATAGATTGATTTAATTAATTGATTTACTTGAATGTCCGATTCTCCAGACTCATTCCAGTAGCTGTAATAATCCTCGCCTGCCAAATGATCGGCATTAAAACTTCTTCTGATGCTAGTTTTTTCTGCTTGATCATATACAAACTCCGTTTTTGAAAAATTATCTAAACGATATTCTCTGCAAAACTCACATGCTGTTTTTTCATGTGAACACCCTCCCAAAACCATCACCAACATCACTCCGATAACAGGAAAAAACAATCTGCGCATATTATAAAAATTCAAACCATTTAGAGCACAAAAACTGTGCTTTCTATAAAATGGGTTTTTATTACTCGGGGTTTATTCTTAGAGAAAAAGATACGGTCGACAAACTCTGATTTGTCTATGATTCCTATCTTTACTATTATAACGAAGCTGGTTACAGAAGCGTTGGGCTAAACCTTTAAAAAGACATAAAATGGATACAATCCAATCCTTTTTTACAAGTTTTTCTTATTCGATAAAGTTGGTGTGGGAGAAAAAAATGTTTTGGTACTTCATTCCATCCATTATCATTGCATTGATTTTTTACCTGCTTTTCTCCGGTGGTTCATGGATATCTCAAGGAGCTTCTTTCATGGAAGATTGGTGGTTAATTGGCTGGTTGGTTGGCGCATTTAAAAGTCTTTTCGCATTTATTGGGTTCATGCTATTCGAATTTATTCTACTCGTAATTTTTTCGCCAATAACTGCATTACTAGCAGAGAGAACTCGAGAAGAAATAACTGGGGAGTCTATTCCCTTTTCGTTTTCGATTTTTATGCGCGCTTTCAAAAGGATGCTTCTGATTCTTACGACTGCATTCTTGACACAACTGCTCATCTCGATTGTCTTGTGGTTTTTATCATTCCTATTGGGTGACACGTTCTATACGATTGCCAGTATGATTAATATTGCCTTTTTTATAGGTTTCTCATACTTTGATTTTGCTCTGGAACTTGATGAAATATCAGCAAAAGAAAGTCGACGCTTTGGCAGAAAAAACTGGTTAGCTTGTATCCTAATTGGATTGGTTTTTAATGCTGGAATATATATACCTCAAACTTATGGATTGATGATTTTATATTTGTTAACCGTAAGTTTTCTACCCAATCTAATCGCAATAACAGCTACCAGAATGTATTACCAAATCAAGAAGACATAAAAAAAGGGCTAACATAAACGATAGCCCTCTTTGTTTCAGTATATTTTTAAGTCTTACTCAACTAATCTAATCTCCACTTCTCCCTCCTGCGTAACAGTGAAGGTAAATGTAATCGCTCCATCTGTATTGCTTGTTGAGGACTCTCCTGTTTTGTCTTGCTTTAAGACCATTTCCTTTCCTTTTAACATATCGATGCTATACACAGCAGTGTTTTCTCCACTTGCATATTCTTCTTCATTCCCAAATAAATTACCGGTTGAAGTATCAGTGCTACCATCTCTATAAAGTGTTTCAGTTGTTGTTTGGTTTGTCCCTTCCGACATTTTAACAGACATGATTATGCGCTCCTTGTTTTCAAACTCTTCAGACTCTCCACCGATAAAACTCCACGTACCTGACTGTTTCATTGTTTCAACTACGGTATATGTATACTCCTCTACAATCCATCCTCCACCGGCTTCTGTCCATGTAGTTGTTGTATTCAATTCTATTTCCCAAGTTCCATCTTTGGTAAATGTGAAACTAGCTTTGTTAACAGTGATGCTTCTTGTTTCAGTAACTGATTCGCCGCCATCTGTTGTCTTAACAACGCGCGTTCCATCATTGTTATCCATTGTTACTGTCGTTTCTACAATTACACCATCGGTATCAGTTGTTTTGGTGTAAGATGTCCAATTATCCAAATTGTAAGTTCCAGCAACTCTTGATTTTCTTGAGCTTAGACTGAATGCCGGGTCGTTCTCTCCTTTTTTACAAGCAGGTAGCCACCATTATACCTAAGCCGATTAAAGCAATTAGTGTCTTTTTCATTTTCTTTTATTTTAGTTGTAAGTTATATCGGCAAAGGTAATGAGATTCTAGGCGGCGGTCAAGTGCTAATTACTTTTGTATTCAACAAGTGTAAGTTAACCCATAAGCAGACCGACACCGAAACCAAATAGTATGGCAATTAATTTCATGAAATTAACCCGGTGTCCTTCAGAAGATTCAAAAATGATCGTTGTCGAAACATGGAAAAACATTCCGATCGCAACAGCCATAAGCCAATTTAAAGAAGCATTGAAACTGGCGCTTACCCATTCTCCCAGCAATAGTCCTGCAGGTGCCATTAGAGCAAATAAAACAAGATAACCCCATGATCGAACCTTACTTACACCAGAAGCATCGAGTATAGTTTTAAGGGCTATTGCTACAGGAATCTTATGAATGAATACTCCCCAAAAAAGATCACTCATTACATGATGATCATGATGGTGATGATGCGCTATGTGATGATTGATTGGCATTGCCTCAATAAAAGCATGTAAACTTAAACTGATAAATATAGCAATGGGAAAGTGACTTATTTTGTGATCATGAATGTGAGTGTGACCGTGTTCTGCTCCTTTAGAAAGATATTCCAATACCAGTTGAAAGAAGAAACCGAGCAATATGAAATATCCTGTCGTATGCAAAACCTCATAAGACTCTGGCAATACGTGCGTAAATATGATGGTTAATAAAAATCCACCAGAAAACGACAAAAGCAGTTTGATATTAGATGATCGCTTGAGCACCTCAACCAGCCATCCGCCCAAAATAACGGAAATGATAAACAACGCTATTTGATAATATAACGGCATCTATTCAGACTTTTGAGCGATAATAATAAGACGATCAGCATTTTTGGTTAACGCATCAAGTTGATAGTTACCAAAAGTATACCTAATGTCAAAACCTGAATTCGACAAAAACTGTTGAAAATCTTCCAGCTCCAAAAGCTGCACTTTTTCTTGGTAGTGATACTTTTCACCTTTGTCCTCAAACCGAATATGTTTAAACACTTTACCGTCTGCGATTTCTTTAGAAATTTGAAAAGTTATATCCCCTCTTTGAACCTCATCGTATTCAACCAAACTTGAACGAACTTGATCAGCATTCAAAAAATCAATGATTAAGTACCCATTTGGCTTTAAAGTATTTCGAATTGCACTAATAACTAGTTCGTTATCGTATTTATCATCGAAATAACCAAAGCTTGTGAACAGATTCAAAACAACATCAAAACTATCTTTACTTAAAGGGTCGCGCATGTCGTGACGAAAAAATCGAAGATGTTCGTTTTCGAATTTCTTTGCCTCATTAATGCTTTTCTCGGAAAGGTCAACGCCCGTTGTATCGTAACCCAAAGAATTGACGAAAATGGCATGACGCCCTTTTCCGCAAGCTAAATCCAATACCTTAATGTCTTTCGATGGATTTAAAAAATTGAATAGGTTTTTGATGAAAACCTCCGCTTCTTCAAAATCACGCGCTTTGTAAAGCTTGTGATAATAAGCCGTATCAAACCAAGATTCAAACCATTCCCCCATCCAATGTTTTTAAATAAAGACTCCGCTTTGTGAAACAATGTTGCAAAAATAAGTCAGATTTATCTTTTGACAAGAAAATTCTTGCTGTAAATTCATTTTTTGCGCACACCTCATAAACTTCAAATTATGATCTTAATCGGCTACAAGCAGTTTAAATTTAGGAGTATGTGATCCAAAATTCGTAATCAAGATCGCCATATTTCTAAAAAAAGAAGGTTAATCGAAGATTCAAGGAATTAATTTTTATATTTGTTTTCATTGCAAGATTTGTGGCAAATATTTTTGAAATATACAAGCAGTTAGAGGAGCGTAATGTGATCCTTTCTTTCAAAGGAATGATGACATCCGAACTACTTACGACCACTCTCCAAATTATGGAGTCAATAATGGACAAGCTGGAAGAACGTCCCAAAATTCGAAAAAAGGTGTTCAATGTTTTAGTTGAATGTCTGCAAAACCTTTATCATCACATTGATGATGATATCTATGACAAGTCTACGCCTCAAGATGAACGGAATTCATTGTTTATGATAGTCAGAGAAAACTCGGCTTATATCATTACAACAGGCAACTACATCAAACCAGAAGAGTCTCCGGTATTAGAAGAAAAACTGGACACGATAAATGGTATGACAAGAGAAGAATTAAAGTCATATTACAAGCAAGTTCTGAATGAAGGAACGATATCAGACAAAGGCACTGCTGGGCTTGGCATGATAGATATTGCCCGAAAATCGGGTAAGAAATTGGAATATGATTTAACACACATAAACGAAAACTTAACCTTTTTTAGCCTCTCGGTTAAAATACAAGAGTGAGCATAATTTATATTGTATGGAAAACTTAAATTTAGAAGGATCAGCGAAGACACCAACTGTTAATTTTGACGGTGGAAATGGTACACTAGAGCTTAAAGGACGCTCTATTCCTGAGAACTCAATTGAATTTTATAAGCCGTTGAACGATTGGATCGATCAGTATGCGACTACTCCGCAAGCAAAAACTACGGTTGATGTTAAGTTAGAGTATTTTAATACATCTTCGTCTAAGTGTATCCTTGATTTGTTCAAGCAATTGGAGAAATTAAACCAACAGAATACAGAAGTTCATGTGAACTGGTATTATGAAGAAGACGATGAGGATATGGCAGAAGCTGGTGAAGATTACCGAGCTATCATCGACTTGCCATTTAAAATGATAGAAGTCGAAGAAATTTAATACTTGAAGGTACAACGTATAGTCGGGGTAACCGGTGGTATCGGTGCGGGTAAATCTGTTGTTTGTCGTATCTTCCATGCCATGGGTTATCCCGTTTTTTATTCCGATCAAGTTGCAAAAGAAATCCTCAATGAGGATAAATCTGTTCGTCAAGCGATTATTAATCTATTCGGTACTGAGGCATACATTGATGGAGGTTATCATCGTCAATACATCGCTCAACAAGTTTTCCAAGACAATCAACTATTGTCTCAACTCAATCAAATTGTACACCCAGCAGTTAGAAATGCTTTTGCTATTTGGCAAGATCAGCAAAACGCTCCTATACTACTTAACGAAGCAGCCATTCTTTTTGAAACGGGAATGTACAAAAACTATGATGCAATGATTTTGGTTACTGCACCAGTCGATATCAGGATCAAACGCGTCATGAACAGAGATCAGGTTACAGCAGAAGAAGTAAAGAAACGCATGGAGAAGCAATGGCCTGATGAAAAAAAACAAGCTTTAGCGGATTACATCATTGTAAATGATGGAGTTGAAATGTTAATTCCACAGGTTATCGAAGTTGTTTCAAAACTCCTCAAAACATGAAAATTTACGATGCGAACGGCATAAGAGAATGGGATCAATTTACCATCCAAAATGAACCCATTTCTTCTTTGGATTTAATGGAGCGTGCCGCGAAAAATTGCACGACACATTTGCTTGGTACTGTGGCATTTGATTCTATCCATTTTTTCTGTGGAAAAGGAAATAACGGAGGAGATGGCCTAGTAATGGCCCGTAAACTACATGCATTCGGAAAAAAAGTAAAAATCAGCATTTGTGAAGTTTCCGAACGTGGCACTGAAGATTTTGAAGCCAACCTATCACGATTATCTGAAGGCATAGAAATCGAATACCTCAATGCTGATTCGCAATTCACTACTGAAGCGGATACAATTGTCGATTGTCTGTTTGGGTCTGGACTGAATAGACCGATTGAAGGGTGGTTGGCTTCTAGAATTGAAGAGGTTAACGAATCGGGAAAAGTTATTGTCTCGGTTGATATTCCGAGCGGATTATTTGTTGAGGATAATTCACAAAACCCTCTTCAACATGTTATAAAAGCCGATTATACTTTTAGCTTTCAAATACCGAAATTTGCTTTTTTCTTTGCTCCCTATGAGGCTTATACGGGGGTAGTCAAAATCGTCAATATTGGACTTTCAGCTAAATTCTCGGGCAAATCTATCGCTGAACTCATAAGTGTAGACTTATTTGCCGATCGAATACAGTCCAATTTTATACATAAAGGAAGTAAGGGTTTTCTGACCTTTATTGGAGGAAGTGAAAACATGGTGGGAGCTGCACTGCTTTCCTCACTCGCTGCCTTTCGTGCAGGTTGCGGTTATGTTGGCGTATATTGTGATGCCGATGGTAAAACGGCCCTCTTTTCAAGAGTTCCTGAGGCGATTTATTTAGGATCAGAATTTATAGTAGCAAATCCAAAAACGAAAGCTATTGCTATTGGTCCTGGACTTGGATTGGAAGAAAAAAGCCTTAAAGCGTTAGAGAATGCTTTTGCTTCAAACCTTCCAGTTGTTTTGGATGCAGATGGCATTAATCTATTAGCGGCCAATGAGTTTTTATTAAGGTCGATTCCGAAAGGCACGATTCTTACCCCTCATTTAAAAGAGTTAGAACGATTGGTTGGAAAATCTGCAAGTCCGGAAGAGCTTTTGGATAAACAGGTTGAATTCTCAAAGACTTACCAAGTTTATATAGTTCAGAAAGGCGCATGGTCTAAACTAACCACGCCTACTGGTCAAATCTTTATCAATCCAACTGGTAATCCAGGTATGGCGACAGCAGGTATGGGAGATGCCTTAACGGGCATTATCGGTTCCTTTTTAGCACAAGGACTAAGTCCTTTTCAAGCGGCAATGCAAGGAATTTACTATCATGGAAAAGCTGGGGACATTGTTAGTCGTGATCAAGGTCAAATAGGTATCATCACTCGTGATGTCACTAACGCTTTACCGAAAGCCATGAATGGTTTTTAAATTCTAAAATTGAGTCCAAAGCGCAACCCAATACCAAACATATTGTGTGTACGTTTAAAAGTGTCTTCTGAATAGGTATTGCCAAGGTGTCGTCTATATTCTGTAGATAAAAACATACCCATTGTTTTAAAATAATAGTTGACACCTATACCGGCTGTTGCCATTACATTAATTTGTGTAAAATCGTCTTTAACACTTGCCAATGGTAAATCAAAAGGTTCGCCATCTGCTACGCGGTAATTAACGTCATAGCGGCGTGACATGATATTAATCGGGGTAATGCCAGCAAATCCAAAGAATTGAAAATCGTCACCGTAAGTATAACGAAGGCTTAATGGCACACCTACTTGCATATAGACATTGGTATAATTAAAGGTAGAATCTGAATCCGGCGCGCTATAATTATATGCCTCTCCATGACCAAAAAAAGTAACCCCTGCATCAACAGACCAGTGCTCTGAAATTGGCATCAATATTCCTAAATTTATACCTCCTGTAGAATACATAGGCACCTCGTTTACTTTATCAGCATGCACTCCATAAACCGATTGATCCTCAAATACGCGATACGAATATTGCATAAATCCCGAAACATGATAAACAGTTCCAGACAAGCTATCTCTGTTGAATGTATCGACTTTCGGTAACCTTTCAGATTTTTCTTTCTTATCTTTTCCGTCTTTCTTTTTATCTCCCATTTCACCACCGGTAATTTGTGCATGACTGATTTGAAAAACAAAAAGAGTGATCAAGATCAAACCAAATTTTAAGAATTTATAATTTCCCATTGCGGAATTCATTACGATAATTAATAGCTTTACAAAAATAGTCAAAACTTAGCTGTTGACTGAAAAAGCAAGCGATATGAAAATAACTTTCAATGCCCCTGCAATTTTAACATTTTGTTTTCTATGTGTAGGCGTCTATATACTCAACCATGGTATTGGTTTATTCAGCGATTCATTTGTACTTAAACCATACTGGGAATTTAGTGAATTCGGTTGGTACTTTAGGTTATTTTCTAATACACTTGGACATGCGAATGCAGAGCACCTTATCGGAAACTTGATGTATATATTATTGCTTGGACCACTTGTAGAAGAAAAATACGGATCTCAGAAAATGGTCCTTATGTTAATCGCAACTGCTTTGATTTGCTCTATTATTCATTTAACATTCTCTTCTTATTCACTATTAGGTGCGAGTGGAATTGTATTTATGCTTATCCTAATTGCGTCATTGGTTAATATCAAAACAGGTGAAATTCCAATTACCTTCATACTAATCGTTGTTCTGTTCATCGGTAAGGAAATTATTGGCATGTTTCAAGACGATAATATCTCACATACAACTCACATTGTTGGAGGAATCGTTGGTGCGGTTTTTGGATTCGCTCTAACTGGAAGAACCAAAAAAGCGACAAATCATCTCTAGTGATTGATAAAAAAGGGACTCGCCGTTATAATAGGAGGATTGAATTTACTATTTTTACATAGAATAAAAAATGAATATGCAGGAGCTATCAGATAAGGAAGGAATTGATTTATTGGCAAAAAAATATCAAGCACTACAAGCTGAGATACACAAGGTAATTGTTGGGCAAGATGAAGTGGTAAACCAAGTCACTATGTCAATTTTTAGTCGTGGACATAGTCTCCTTGTAGGTGTACCAGGATTAGCAAAAACACTTTTAATTCAGACCATTTCCGATTCCCTTGGATTGAGTTTCAAGCGTATTCAGTTTACACCAGATTTGATGCCATCGGATATTGTAGGTTCTGAAATTCTAGATGAGAACAGAAATTTTAAATTCATCAAAGGGCCAATTTTTGCAAATATTATCCTTGCCGATGAGATCAACCGTACACCACCTAAAACTCAAGCAGCATTGCTTGAAGCCATGCAGGAAAAAACGGTGACTGCTGCTGGAACAAAATATGAAATGCACAAACCCTTCTTCGTGTTAGCTACACAAAACCCAATCGAACAAGAGGGAACTTATCCATTACCAGAGGCACAGCTCGACCGTTTCATGTTTAATATTTGGGTAGATTACCCTACCTACGAAGAAGAAATTTCCATCGTTAAAAATACAACTGCGGATAGTAATACAAGTTTGCAACCTGTTTTAAGCGCGGAAGAGATAATCTATTTCCAAAATTTGGTGCGTCGTGTACCTGTTCCAGAAAGCGTCTATGAATATGCTGTGAAGCTTGTTGCGAAAACAAGAAAAAGTTCTCCGCACGTTCATCCTTTAACAGAACAATATTTAGATTGGGGTGCTGGACCTCGTGCATCACAGTATCTTATTATTGGAGCCAAATGTCATGCTGCGGTTCATGGCAAATATTCGCCTGACATCGAAGATGTAAAAGCCGTTGCTTATGCAATTCTAAGACATCGAATTGTAAGAAATTACAAAGCAGAAGCAGAGGGCTATAGTATGGAACGAATCATCGATGAATTGATGGCCTCTTAAAAAAGGTTCATATCTCTGGCAAATCGTTGAAAACATTGACTTGTAATTCTAGTCCTAGATTCAAGTTTTACGTATCTTTGCATTTTTAATCAATACCTGATAACATGAATTCGTTAACTGCAATCTCACCTATTGATGGTCGTTATAGAAGCAAAGTCGATAACCTTGGAAATTACTTTTCGGAATATGCACTGATTAAATATCGTGTATTGGTAGAAATTGAATATTTCGTTGCATTGACTAAGATGGACATTAAAGCGCTTTCAACATTTCCATCAGATCAGATTGAAGGATTGCGGGACATTTATCGAGAGTTTTCAGAATCTGACGCAGAGCAGATCAAAACGATTGAAAGAACTACGAATCATGATGTAAAAGCGGTAGAGTACTTCATTAAAGAGAAATTAGCAAACATGGGGTTAAGCGCCTATGCGGAGTTCATTCACTTTGGTTTAACGTCGCAAGACATCAACAATACAGCCGTTCCGCTTTCACTTCGTGATGCAATTCAAAATGAATACATCCCATTGCTAAACGAGCTTATTTTGACGTTAAACAATTTGGCTCAAGAATGGAAAGATATTCCTATGTTGGCTAGAACACATGGTCAGCCTGCTTCTCCCACACGATTAGGGAAAGAAATTTTTGTTTTTGTAGAGCGTTTGGATGTTCAAATGCGTCATTTGTTGGCTGTGCCTTATTCAGCCAAATTTGGTGGTGCAACGGGTAATATGAATGCTCACTTTGTCGCGTTTCCAGAAATTAACTGGGTTGAATTTGCAAATAAATTTGTAAACGAAACGCTCGAGATTGAGCGTAGTCAAACGACTACTCAAATTGAACATTACGATAATACAGCTGCTCTTTTTGATGCTTTAAAACGAATTAATTCAATTATCATTGATTTAGACCGTGACATGTGGACGTATATTTCGATGGACTATTTTAAGCAAAAGATTAAAAAGGGAGAAATTGGTTCGTCAGCAATGCCTCATAAAGTGAACCCAATTGATTTTGAAAATTCTGAGGGTAATATTGGGATTGCAAACGCTTTATTTGAACATTTGGCAGCAAAACTTCCTGTATCACGTTTACAAAGAGATTTGACCGATTCAACTGTATTAAGAAATGTTGGCGTTCCGATTGGGCATACTATCATTGCCATTAATGCAACATTGAAAGGTCTAAGCAAGCTTCTATTAAATGAGCAAAAGCTTCAAATAGATTTAGAGGAGAATTGGGCTGTAGTAGCAGAAGCGATTCAAACCGTTTTAAGAAGAGAAGGATACCCTAAACCATACGAAGCTTTGAAAGGTTTGACAAGAACGAATGAAAAAATAAATGCACAAAGTATAGCAGCATTTATCGATACGTTAGATGTTTCATCAGAAATCAAGACTGAATTAAAGCAGATCACTCCACAAAACTTTACCGGAATTAATATGGTTGAAAAAGCTACTGGAGAAACTGGAATTTAATCTAGTTTTTTAAGTGCTGCTTTAATTGACTCTTTCTCTTGTTGAGAGAGTTCGTCTACGTTATTTTCTTCTGCCAGTAGTTTGAAAATATGATTGAGAGTCAGTGAATCGGGTTCATAATTCTTGCAACACTTACAGTAAAGTTGATGCAATTTAATCTGTACTTTTTCAGAAATACTCAGCTCTGTTAAGTAGCCCTTTTCGATGTAGTATGTAATCTATTCACAGTTCATAGGGTCAACCATTTTTTCTCAAGACAATCACGCAGTTGTACTTTTGCCCTGTGTATAATTACCCAAAGGTTTGACGGCGTTACATCATGATCATTACAAACATCCTCACTCTCTTTTTCATCTACTAGTTTGTCTACCACGATACCTTTCGATTTTGGAGGTAATGCTCCTATACAATAAAACAGTGCTTCTCGAAGTTCACAGTTCTCCATTTGCGCTTCTATTTCAGGTAATTTTCCTTTAGGGGAATGGCCCTCTGCAAATCCACCTTTGTGCATTCCTTTATCATTAAAGAATAAGAAGGCCTTTGTTTTTCTTGATTCCTGTTTACGCTAATGGTCAATGATTTTTCTTTTAAGAATAGAAAATAGCCAGGTTTTAACCGTGCTTTTTCCCTCAAAATTTGCCAATGAGTTCAATCCAGATATAAATGTATCCTGAACCGAATCTTTGGCTAACTCATGATCATTGACCCGAACAATTGCATAATTGGAAAACATATCCGCATAGTCATCTACCCAATTAGAAGTATCAATATTTGTTGTTTGATTCATTTCAGCTTAAAGCTATGAAGATTATCAACATAAACGATTATTTAAGTTCTAGATTTTTTAGTATCATAGAAAAGCTAAAAAAGCCACTCTCCTTGCGAAAAGTAGCCTCTTTCAAGTATCTTCTATACATTAAAGATTCACTGCGTCTGACAAACAATAATCTCCTTCTTCGATTAAAGTTGCGGCAATCAACTGACGCGCTTCTTTTGTGTTAAATGGAGCAACTTTTGTAAATCGCTTTAATCCCATTAACATCATTCTCATTTCATCCCCCTCAACAAATGCCATCAATGCATCTTTTCCAGCTTTATTTATTCGGTCTGCAGCATCAAAAATGAATGTTTTAACGATAGCGATGTATACTTTACAAGCATCCTCGCCTCTAGCCTTAACCATTTTTTCAACACGCAACAATAATGACTCAGCCGTATAAATGTCGTTCGCGATATCAGCAACATTCATTAAAATCTCTTGCTCTTTTGAAAGTTGCATCATTAACTTTTGAGCGGCAGTACCCGCTACCATCAATAAGGTTTTCTTAAAATTTTGCAAGTACTTTTTCTCCTCAGCGAATAGTTCATCCGAAGGATCCTCGAAATCAGGAATACTCATGAGCTCATTAGCTACAGCCATTGCTGGCCCCATTAAATCAAGCTCTCCTTTCATGGCACGTTTCAAGATCATATCGATTGTCAGGAGTCGGTTAATCTCATTTGTTCCTTCGAATATTCTATTGATTCGGGAATCTCTATATGCCCGTTCAACCGGAGACTCAGCTGAGAATCCCATTCCTCCGAAAATTTGCACACCTTCATCCACACAATAATCCAACACTTCTGATCCTACCACTTTTAACATGGCACATTCAGCTGCAAATTCCTCAATTCCTTTTAAGGTTGCTTTTTGCTTGTCCATGCCGCCCTCTACTAATGCGGCAATGGCTTGATCAATATTCGCTGCAGCACGATAAGTAGCGGACTCCAGGGCAAATGTTCGAATGGCTTGCTCAGCTATTTTTTGACGGATAGCACCGTACTTTGAAATTGGTCGACCAAATTGTTCACGTTCGTTAGCATATCTCACGGAGTGATTGATGACCTCTTTCGCTCCGCCCATTACGCCTGCCGCTAGTTTGATACGTCCAATATTTAATATGTTTAAGGCAATCTTAAATCCTTGATTCCGCTCTCCGAGCAAGTTTTCAGCAGGAATTTCAACATTGTTGAAAAACACTTGACGGGTGGATGACCCTTTAATTCCCATTTTCTTCTCTTCTGGATTTAATGAGATTCCTTCACGATCTGCCTCAACAATAAAACCAGTTAAGTTATCATCGTCATCAATCTTTGCGAAGACGGTAAATAAATTTGCAAAGCCCGCATTCGTAATCCACATCTTTTGACCATTGATCGTATATGTTTTACCATCCGCTGATAATTTCGCTGTCGTTTTTCCAGAATTTGCATCTGAACCAGATCCAGGCTCTGTCAAACAGTATGCCGCTTTCCATTCTCCTGTAGCTAATTTGGGAATGTACTTTTGCTTCTGTTCTTCAGTACCGTAATATAAAATTGGCAGTGTACCAATTCCTGTATGCGCACCATAGGCCACAGAAAATGAATGTCCTCTTCCAAGATATTCAGTTGCTAACATCGATGTAGGGAAATCAACCCCCATTCCATTTAACTCAGCAGGAACTGACATGCCTAACATACCCAACTCACCCGCTTTCTCAACTAGAGAAGGCATTAAACCTTCTTCTAGCGAATCAATGCGATCGAGATGCGGATCTACGTTTTGACGAATAAAATCCAAACAAGTTTGAGCAATCATTCTTTGCTCTTCTGTATAATCCTCAGGTGTAAAAATTTCATCGCAAGAAGTCTCGCGGATGATAAACTCTCCTCCTTTAATTGCTTTCTTATCTTCCATGATCAATTGTTTTAATACGTTAATAATCTTACATCATTTCAATGACGCCAGCAGCTCCTTGACCTGTTCCTATACACATGGTAACAACGCCATACTTGCCATTTCTTCTTTTTAATTCATTCATGATTTGAACTGACAATTTTGCTCCTGTACAACCAAGCGGATGCCCTAATGCAATTGCTCCACCATTGACATTGACGATGTCCGGATTTAATCCCGTTTCCTTTATGACCGCTAACGATTGAGAAGCAAATGCCTCGTTTAATTCAACCAAATCGATATCGTTTAATTTTAAACCTGCCATTTCAACTGCTCCTGGTATAGCATCAATAGGTCCAACGCCCATAATTCTTGGTGGTACGCCAACTACTTTATAGGATACCAATCTCGCTATCGGTTCTAAGTTGAGTTTTTTAACCATTTCCTCGGACATCATCAGCGTAAATGCAGCTCCATCAGACATCTGAGATGCATTTCCTGCTGTCACTGTTCCTCCCGCTGCAAAGACTGGTTTTAATCTTGCTAATGCATCGATTGTTGTTCCCATACGAGGACCTTCGTCAACTGCCACGGTATTAACTCGCTCAGCTCTTTTCCCGTTCGCACCTAAATAAACTTCGTTAACATTAATGGGTACGATTTCATCTCCGAATTTATTCTCCTCAATTGCTTTTAGGGCCTTCATGTGCGAGTGGTATGCAAATTCATCTTGTTGTTCTCGAGAAACATTGAACTTTCGAGCTACTTCTTCTGCTGTATTTCCCATTCCCCAATACCAATCAGCGTGATCTTTTGAAATCTTTGCATTTGGTACTACACGCCATCCTCCCATAGCAATAGCAGACATGGACTCTGTTCCTCCTGCAATAATGACGTCTGCAATACCTGTTTCAATCTTAGCTTTTGCAATCGCCATTGTCTCTAGTCCGGATGAACAATACCTATTAACTGTCATTCCGGGAACTTTTTCAGTATTCAGTCCCATTAATGAAATGAAACGGCCGACATTTAAACCTTGTTCGGCTTCTGGCATTGCATTACCAACGATCACATCGTCAATTAATTCATGATCCAACTCGGGTAACTCGCTCAACATGTGCTTAATGACATCTGCTGCGAGATCATCAGGACGCGTAAAACGAAAACCTCCTTTATTGGCTTTGCCTACTGCTGTTCGATATGCTTTTACTATATATGCTGTTCTCATGTTATTTCTTTGTATTTCTTAAAAGACATCAAATTTGACTCTAGATTCTCCTTTGACAGCTTAATTTCTCAATATCTTTCCTTTCGTTACAATGGATTGAATGCGTTCTAGCGTCTTCTTTTTTGTACACAAATCCAAAAACGCCTTGCGCTCGAGATCCAATAAGTACTGCTCATCAACCTGCGTCAAATCAGACAAATCACCACCTGCCAAAACAAATCCTAACTTTTCAGAAATGTATTTGTCATGTTCTGAAATGTAATTTCCATGTTCCATTGAATCCGCTCCAACGTATACAATACCTAATCCCTCTTGACCCAAAACTGTGATGTTTTTCTCTTTTACCGGCTGCGTATATCCAGCATTATAAAGAGATAAACATGCTTCTTTTGCCCGTGTCAATTGATAATCTCGATCTACAACGACTTCATCAATTCCTTTTCTTAAATAACCTAAGTCAAAGGCTTCATAAGCAGACGTTGACACTTGTGCTTGACCAATTGTTAAGAAACTATCTCTGAATCGGTTTATTCTTACGTCACCATCTTTTAGATTATCAGAGAATCGCTTGGCAAATTCTTTGGTACCTCCGCCGCCAGGAATCAATCCAACGCCAAATTCAACGAGCCCTATGTATAATTCTGAATGTGCAATTACTTTATCAGCGTGCATTGACATTTCGCATCCGCCGCCAAGCGCCATGTTATGTGGCGCAACGATCACTGGACATGAAGAATATCGAATTCGCATCATCGTATCTTGGAACTGTTTGATAGCAAAATTAAGTTCATCATATTCCTGCTCTACTGCCATCATAAATATGAGCCCAACATTTGCTCCAGCTGAGAAGTTTTGACCCGTATTGGAAATAACAAGACCCTTATATTCATTCTCAGCTAATTCAATTCCTTTATTGATCCCTTGAAGAACTCCTCCTCCAATCGTATTCATTTTTGTGTGGAATTCAAGGTTAAGAATACCGTCTCCCAGATCAATCAAATGGCAATCGTTATTTTGCCAGACGGTATTAGTATCTCTTAGGTTATCCAGGAATAATAAATCTTCAGTTCCCGGAATTGTCTTGTATGACCCTGAATTCTGATCATAAAATTGACGAATTCCATTTTCAACTTTGTAAAAAGAATCGTTGCCGTTGGCCAACATCTCATCAATCCATGGAGCAACTGTTTTTCCATTCGCCTTGACAACTTCTAAAAAACGTTTTACGCCAAGAATATCCCATGTTTCAAATGGACCTAGTTCCCATCCGAAACCAGCCTTCAAAGCATCATCAATTTTGTATAATTCATCAGAAATCTCAGGCATTCTATTCGTTACATAAGCGAACAGTCCTGCAAAAGCTTTTCGATAAAACTCCCCTGCTTTACCTTTGTCTGCAAACAACATTTTGGTGCGTTCAGCAAGATCATCAAAGGCCTTTGTTTGAGCCAAAACTGGAAAGTTCACTTTCTGCTTCGACTCATATTCCATGGTCTTGAGGTTCAAAGACAAAATTTCCTTTTTCCCATCATTTACTTCCTTTTTATAAAAGCCTTGCTTTGATTTGGAGCCAAGCCATCCACTTTCAACCATCTTATCGATGTAAGCTGGCAAATTGAATTGCGCATTCTCTTCATCATCCGGGCAATTTTCCCTTACACCGTGAGCAACATGCACCAACGTGTCTAGTCCAACAACATCACATGTTCTGAATGTTGCAGACTTAGGTCTTCCAAGCACCGGGCCTGTTAGCTTATCTACTTCCTCCACCGTCATATCCATTTCCTCCACTAAATGAAATAATGACATTATAGAGTATACACCAACTCTGTTCGCAATAAACGCTGGTGTGTCTTTACATAAAACTGTTTTCTTACCCAGAAAACGAGCTCCATAATCCATGTGAAAGTCAATAATGGGCTGATCCGTTTCCGGTGATGGAATGATCTCCAATAACCTGAGGTATCTCGGTGGATTAAAAAAGTGCGTTCCGCAAAAATGCTTTTTAAAGTCCTCACTTCTTCCTTCAAGCATCAAGTGAATTGGAATACCGGATGTATTCGTTGACACCAACGTTCCTGGCTTGCGATACTTGTCTACCTTATCAAAAATGATCTTTTTAATATCTAACCTTTCAACGACCACCTCAATGACCCAATCGCAACTTGCAATCTTTTCAAAATCATCATCAAAATTCCCTGTCTCAATTCTACTTGCAAAAGACTTGTGGTAGATCGGAGAAGGTTTAGATTTTAGTGATGCTGTTAAATAATCGTTTACAAGACGATTTCTTAGAGTTTTATCTTCTAAGGTTAGTCCTTTTTTGTTCTCACTTTCTGTTAACTCTCGTGGAACCATGTCCAATAAAAGTACAGAGCAGCCAATATTTGCAAAATGGCAGGCAATGGCAGATCCCATAACACCTGAACCCAAAATGGCGACTTTTTTGATTTTTCTATTCATCTTCACTAAAAAATTTTGAGCGTTACTGTTTTATTTCTTAATTTTACCTTCAACCTTATCTGCATTGCGATTTTCATCCAACATTGTTGAGAGAATATTATCCAATTGCTCCATCACTTCAAAAAATGCTTTCACTTTTGTTTTTGGAATTTGATCATATACCCTTTGATTAAAACCCAATACTACGTCTCGAGCAATTTTCCTTCTTTCAACACCTTCATTTGTCAAAAAGACCAACGATTTACGTTTATCGATTTTATCTTGTTGCCTCGTGATAAGTCCTGAAGATTCCATGTTTTTTAAAGTACGAGAAAGGCTTGTAGGTTCCATACCCATTCTTGGCCCTAAAGATGTACTCGGTGTTCCTTCCTTTTCGATATTCAAAAGAATAAACCCCCATGAAAAAGACATGTTATATTCTGAGGCGACTTGATTGTAATACCTGGATATTTTAAACCAGTTGTTCCGTATATGAAATTCGAAAAGTTGTTCTTTGTTCATTCAATTATGCTTATCTTACAAACTCAAATATAAGTATAATAATGTTATGCACGCATAATTATAATGTTATTTTTTCTTAAAGAAATAAAAGCCGAAAATAATAGGCTTCAAGCGAGTCAAAATAAACCACTCAACTCCTCATCTATTTAACATTTGGCTGCCAGGTGAAACTTTCACGTTTAATACTTCCATTCTTCTTATACTCGATAATACAATGCTGCTTAGGCGCACCGCATTCTTTCGAATAGATGACTTCAAAAGCTAGGCTTCCGTTTTTATGGTACTTTTTAAAGCTGGTTAAAAAACCGTTCGAAGTTATCATTTCTGAACGTAGATTTCCGTTCTTGTATTTTGTCGTGTATCTACCATTTAACAGATTTAAACCTTGAATCATCACGGTATCCGATTCTGGAAAGATTATGGGGTATTTTTCTGAGCCATACCCTTCTCCGAATCGATAAGTATGGATACCATTAACAAAGTAATTATACATACAATGTGTTGCTCGTGAACTATCATCTATGACTTTAAGATTTTGATCGAGCAAGGTTACCCACCAACCTGCTTTATTTCCCTTATTATTCGTCTGATTTAAGGTATCAATTTGACCGAAGGAAAATTGAATCCCAATCAAGATGAATACTATAAATAAAAGATATCGCTTCATTCTCTACTAATGCGTTACGGGAGGTTCAACCAAAAGGTTATAAACTTAATACATCTTAATCAACTGACGAGCTGTTTGTTGCTCTCCTGATATGATATACATGATGTATTGACCTGATGCAAGCATATTCAAATCGAGTTGCACAAATCCTGGAGCAAAACCATTTTATTGATATACGAGTTGACCATCTAAGCCATAAATCATCAATTCATCAATCTGCTCTGCGCCGTCAACATTTAAAATATTATTAAACGGATTCGGGTAAACGGTAACTTCTAGTTCGTTTTCATTTTCAGGAATACTCATTCCAGTCACGATGATTTGGTTCTCAATTCGATCAGACGATCTTGAACAACCATTTTCATCCGTGTAAACAGACCAATACTCACCGTTTAAACCGATAGGAATAAACAATAGACTATCATCCGTTTCACCGATCAACTCAAGTGCGGATGACGCTTTCTTTGTAATCGATGAAGAACTAGAAAATGGATTTGTGACATCGAATAGAGATGCTTGTATTGAATGTGATTCTACCTACAGTCTTGCTGTGCATTGTGACAAGATCTACCAATTTACGCGTCCTGAAATTGTTTTTGCGGTTCGTGGATACGTATATGATAAAAAAACCAAAGAACCTATCCCGAATGCCACTGTTCAGTTCAAAGACGTAACATACAAATGGGAACACTTTGAAGTAACTACGTACGAAAACGGTTATTATGAGTATCATTTGATAGCAGACCTTGAGTTATTTATGAGAGCTAGTATGGTGGATTACTTTGCTGATAAGGCACTCATGACAACAATTGGAGAGACAGCGTCACGCACCTTTAATCAAGATTTCTATCTCGAACAAATCCCTAAGAAAGAGATTACGATTGAGGGGATTGAATACGACTTTGACAGTGCTAAGCTGCGTCCTGAATCAGAGGAAATATTGGACGAAGTAGTTGAGTTCTTAAAACTAAATGATAACCTCGTCATTGAGATTCGTTCGCACACCGATCAACGCGGTAATGACGATTATAACTTGAAATTATCAGAACGACGAGCACAGAGTGTTGTAGATTACCTTATCGCACACGATATTCCAATGGAACAGCTTAAGCCAAAGGGATATGGTGAAACCATGCCTGCCGAGATACCAAACGATGATGGTGAGGTTGATGTCTTAACGGTAGAATACATCAAAAACCTACCGACGAAAGATTTGCGTGAAGAAGCACACCAGCGAAATCGTCGTATGGCATTCTTTGTATTGGAGCAACGATAAGTCATCGTTCAACTACTCCACTCTTCATATTCTTGTATCTTTGCATAAAAATTTACGCATGGATCAAATTAAAAAAGACGCCAGCTACAGTGTTGGCATGAGCATAGGACAAAGTTTACAAGGACAAAATTTAGATCAAATCGATCTTGATAGCTTTTTAGAGGGTATCAATGCTATTTTCAACAACGAACAATTGCGCTTTACACCCAATGAAGCAAATGATAAAATCACGACCTACATTAATGGGATGAATGAAGAGCGTTTCGGGCAATATAAGTCCGATGGAGAAAAATTCCTCGCTGAAAATGCAAAACGAGATGAAGTTACCGTTACAGCTTCAGGTTTACAATATGAAATCATTGAGGAGGGTACAGGAAATAAACCTTCTGGAACAGATCAAGTAACCGTCCATTATCATGGTACTTTGACAGATGGTACCGTATTCGACAGCAGTGTGAGTAGAGGAACACCTGCAAGCTTTGGTGTTAACCAAGTTATCAAAGGGTGGACAGAAGCCTTGCAAATGATGCCAGCAGGATCAAAATGGAAGTTATACATTCCAGAAAATTTGGCTTATGGAGCAAATCCTCATCCTGGAGGGCCGATCAAACCATATATGGCGTTGATCTTTGATGTTGAATTAATCAGCGTTAACTAAGCATGCGACTGTTAAGTTTATTGGTATTGTTCGGACTCATTGCATGCGGTAATGAGCCCGAACAAGACAACCTAGCGATTACCATTCCTGAGGACCCGGTTCATACTTTCGAAAACTTCGATCAAAAGATTAGTTATTGTATTGGCTTTGATAATGGTTTTGCTATTAATCAAGTATATAATGGTCCTAGAACAAGCGGTAAGTTTAGTATCGTTGATCTTGAAGCAGGAATGTTAGATTACCTTGGTGATGATGAACTTCGAATCGATCTTTTTGCTGTGGATTCTATTCTTGACCTTTATTTAGGTGAAAATGGCACTGTAAACACGGACATTGTTCCAATGTCTGATGCCAGCTATGCCTTGGGTTTGATGGAGGGAGAATCACTCGTTCGAACACTTGTCGCAAAAGGTATTGATCAAAAAACCGATGTCGCCCAACTTCAAAAGGGTATGTCAAATGGCATTCGCAATAATGAGTCTATCCTAAAAATTCAGGAAGTTCAGATGGAAGTGTCAAGTTATTTTGCTGATATCAATAAGCAGATGGGCATTCAATTTCTAGAAAACAATGCTAAAAAAGAGGGGGTCATGATGACCGAAAGCGGGTTGCAATATGAAATCTTTGAAAAAGGAAGCGGTATACAGCCATACTTAACAGATTCATGTATTGTTCATTATACGGGTCATTTTATTGACGGACGTGAGTTTGAATCGACTGTGCCATCAGGCCAGCCAGCGGGATTCACCCCAATGGGAGTTATTAAGGGTTGGCAAGAAGGTTTGCAATTGATGCGAGAAGGCGCCAGTTATCGATTTTATGTACCTTATGAATTGGCTTATGGAGAACAAGGCAGCGGTCCAATTGAGCCCTACTCCACTTTAGTTTTTGATATCGATTTAATTCGAGTTATTCGTTTTAACGGATAGTCTTTTTCTTCTAAAAAGGTCCTTTATCCAAATAATTTGCCGACCATCTAAAAACAGGATGTACGTAATAATCATGATGATTCCAAAGGCAAAAATCCCCATAAAAATGCTAATGGAGAGATGAAATAAAACACCAACTATTAGTAAAGGTGTTTTCACTCTTTTCATCCAAACCAGCATTGGAAATAATCCTTGATATGCCAATACAGCCCAAGTGGCTATTTTTGACAAAGTTGGGTTTTCGGCAAAAAGGGCTTTCATTGTGCTACCTGAAAACGCGTCTACTTGAGAAATATACATCATCGCTTCACCACTCACCCAATGCTCATCAATAAGCTTATAGAAGGTGGAGAAAAAATATAAAACGCAAATTTGGACGAGTATTATCACAAGAAATGTATTGTTGAGCACATTCTGGATATAGAAATTTCTGCTGTCCTTGTCTGCTGATTCATTAATGAATATCATGTAAAACAAAAGAATATTAATGAGTGCTTCTCCCCCTGTAAACATGAGGTATCCCTTGAGGAAGAGGTTTACAGTAAAAAAATATACCATCAGAGATGCCAGTCTTCTCCAAATACCAAAAAAACCAAGCAACAAACCAATAAGTTGCCCCATTATAAAAATCCAATAAAGCCATGTATAAGTACCATTAATGGGGTGACTCAGCATGTTAACGAGCGTCCTACTTCCTTGTGCGTACCAAGGTAGCTCGGTATTCCACCCTCCAGAACCTACTATTCCGTAATAACCAAACAGCTCTTCTGCTATTGGTAACAGCGTCAACGTATTCAAGAAAAGAAAAACATAAAGTACTTTCTTAAAAAATGAATAACGATTGGCATAAGGAAAAGGCCTTGTAAATATGTAAGCTATGCGATCAATCATTGTTGAAAATATAGGTTGGCAGTGTAAAGGTTCCTACTTCTCCGCTTGTCACATCCGTTCTTTCGAATTTAATTTGACCTTCTGCTATCGGTTCACTATACAAGTAGTTCGCCCATCCGTTTATGTAATTTCTAATTTTAAAATAGCTATAACCTTTTTTATATCGATCTAACTTTTCCATCGGAAAAGAATCGTTGATATTCAATCCCATTTCATTCAAATCTACACTCAACCAATAGTCAAGATTTCCTTCTGCCAAGATCAATTCACCGTAATGTAAAGCAGGAAATTTTGCATGACTGGATGCCATCTCTTGAGTTGGTCTAAACCAATCAGTAGAATCACCATTCACAAATTTATACTTTAAATATACCTTTGAGTCGATTGTAGGACAAGGAGCAAACATGCTCCATCTTTGAGAAAATATAGGCTCGACATAAGCTGCAGCATACCTTCTTAATGTTGGATTACTCAAGGACTGGGGCCAAGCATAAATCACGATTAACACAAAGTGTAAAACTGTAAACACAAAAGCTGCTGTTCCTATTTTCTTATTATGTGATTTATTTGCGATAAGATGAATTATTAACTTTAATCTTGTTAAAAATAAACATATTCGAAAGATTCTTTTGAGCATTTATAAATACTTTCGAATGATATACTCTTTCTAAAACCGAGATATGAGACGTTTATTTATACTTTTTTTCGCTTTTCTCCTTTCTAATTCGCTTGTGGCTCAAAAGCACAAAGCTTATTATCCTGATGGAACCCTGAAAGAACTGGGGCGCTACAAAAAAGACCAACCGGTAGGTAAATGGTCCTTTTTCTATGAAAATGGACAACTTTTGGCAGAAGGCAAATACAAAGACAGTGTTAAAGAGGGACAATGGTACTATTATTACGATAATGGTGAGCTGTTGGAAACAGGTTCATTTGTTAATGGCAAAAAAGAGGGAGAATGGATTGCATATTATGACAATGTTAATGTCATGACAAAAGGGAACTTCGAGAATGGTTTAGAGACTGGCACATGGGAATACTTCCATCGTCTTGGGGCACTTCAGTCATATGGAAATTTTGTCAAAGGAGTGCAAACTGGTATCTGGAACTATTATTACGAGAACGGGCAACTGGAAAAAACAGGATCTTGGAAAAATGATGAAAACGACGGCGTATGGAAGTTTTATTATGAAGACGGTACACTCAAACGAACCGGTAGCTGGGATGACGGGATACAAAGTGGGGTTTGGTCTTACTATAACGAATTAGGAAATTTAGAAGAAAGAGGAGAATGGCAAGATGGTAAAGCGGTGGGATTATGGGAGTATTACTATCCTTCTGGAGTATTAAAAGAGTCCGGCAGATGGAAAAATCAGGGACAAGTTGGGGAATGGACTTACTATTATGAAAACGGTAATATTAAGATGAAAGGAGAGTGGGAAAACGGCTACAATGTAGGAGTTTGGACACACTATCATGAAAATGGAAACATTAGTGAAAAGGGTAATCGAATTAAAGGTGTTCAACGCGGACAGTGGTCTTATTTCCACACAAATGGAACATTATCACAAGAAGGTAGCTACAATCAAAATGGAGAACAAGATGGCCATTGGAAGTATTATAATAGAGATGGTTCGCTAAAAGAAGAAGGAGATTGGGCAAACGGTAAACAACACGGGCGATGGAAGTATTACAATGAGGACGGCAAATTAGTGGAAGAAGGATTTTGGAAGGATGGTATTCAAGATGGTGTTTGGCTATACTATGGTGAAGATGGTAAATTACTGACGCAAGGCAATTGGCTTGACGGTGTTCAATCGGGCGAATGGATGTATTATTATGAAAGCGGGAAATTAAAAGAACACGGTTTTTGGAAAGATGGACAGCAGGATGGAAAATGGTTTTATTATCACAAAAACGGCAAAAAACAGCAAGAAGGACAATTTAGGGACGGTGAACCATTTGGAGAATGGAAAGACTACGACCTCAGGGGAAAATACGAACGATCAAGATACTACTAATAGTCAGGTAAACTATGACAACAGACACTTCAAAGGTTTTTGACGAAGAAAAAGAGCGGGCTGAAATTCTTAAAGCCTACAAAGGCTTGTTAAGAGCCAGTAAATCAATTCGTGATAAGGAAGACACGAAATTGATCCGCAAGGCATTTAATGTAGCCGTGGACGCACACAAAGATATGCGACGCAAATCTGGTGAACCTTATATTTACCATCCTATTGCAGTGGCTAGAATTTGTGTTGAAGAAATGGGACTTGGTACCAGAGCTATTGTATGTGCATTATTGCATGACACTGTAGAGGATACCCACATTACACTTCAAGATATTGAAGATTTGTTTGGATTAAAGGCACGCCAAATTATCAATGGCCTTACTAAAATTCCTGAGGTTTTTGACGACAACATCTCCATACAAGCAGAGAACTTTAGAAAACTGATTCTCACCATTTCAGACGATTTAAGAGTTGCGTTTATTAAAATTGCGGATCGCTTGCATAATATGAGAACCTTGGACTCTATGCGTCCAGACAAACAGTTGAAAATCGCTTCAGAAACAGAGTTTCTCTATACTCCGTTAGCTCATAGACTGGGCTTTAACGCAATTAAAAATGAATTTGAAGACATTATATTCAAATACAAAGAACCCGCAATTTATCATCAATTAGAGAGTAAACTTGAGAAAACGGCGGCGGTCAGAAATCGATTTATTCGTCAATTTACAAACCCAATCAAAGAAGCCATAGAAGCTGAAGGATTTGACTTTAGCATAAAAGCCAGAACCAAAAGTATCCCTTCTATTTTCAAAAAAATACAAAACAAGAATGTCAGCTTTGATGAGATCTATGACATCTTCGCTATTCGGATCATATTCGACACTCCAATGGAAAAAGAAAAAGCCGATGCGTGGAAGATTTATAGTATAGTCACAGACTTTTACCAACCTAATCCTGATCGACTTCGAGATTGGATTTCCATTCCAAAAGCAAACGGATATGAATCGTTGCACACGACTGTCATGAGCCCAACTGGAAAGTGGGTCGAAGTACAGATTCGAAGTAAAAGAATGGATGAAATAGCAGAAAAAGGATATGCTGCTCATTGGAAATATAAAGAAAACCAAACAGCGGAAAGCACTTTTGATCGCTGGGTCGGAGAGGTTCGGGAACTTCTTGAAAATCCTGAAGCCGATGCAGAAGAATTCATTAATGAGTTTAAACTGAACTTATTTAGTGATGAAATATTCATTTTTACACCTAAAGGGAATCTCAGGGTCCTACCAAAGGACAGCACAACGCTTGATTTTGCTTTTGACATCCATACAGATATCGGCTTGTCGTGTATAGGAGCCAAAGTCAATGGTAAACTGATGCCATTGAGTCATGTCTTAAAAAGTGGTGATCAAGTTGAAATTTTAAGATCCAATAAGCAAAAACCAAAAGAAGATTGGCTCAAATTTGTTGGTACAGCGAGAGCGAAATCTAAAATTAAGTCTGCTTTAAAAGAGGAGCAAAAAAGAATCGCTTCAGACGGAAAAGAGATTCTGAAAAGAAAGTTCAACCAAATGAAAGTCAATTTTGTCGGTGAGAACATTCAGGTGGTGGAACGTTTTTTTGGGATTAAGGGAGGTGCTATTGAGCTCTATTTTCAGATTGCAAAAGGAAAACTCAACCTTTCAGATTTAAGGGAATTAACCATTCAAGGTAAAAACTTTGCTCAACCGAAGGTACGTCGAAAAGAAGTTAATCGAAATGAATTTGATTCGATCATCTCTGCAGTTGATGCTAAGAAAGACACCATAGTTATTGGCGATGATTTTAAAGAGTTGGATTATAAATTGGCAAATTGTTGTAATCCAATTCCTGGTGATAGCGTATTTGGGTTCATTACGGTTTCTGAAGGCATCAAAATTCACAGAACGAATTGTCCTAACGCAACTCAGTTAATGTCGAATTATGCATATCGAATACTTAAAGCCACATGGAAAAATGATCGAATCAGGGAACGTTTATGCGGTTTAATCATCACTGGTATCGACGACCTTGGTATCGTAAACCGCATTACCAATATCATCTCAACTCAGCATGAAATAAACATGAAATCAATTGGTTTCGAATCGAATGATGGAATCTTTGAAGGCAAGATCATGCTTTATGTTTATGACACTGAACATTTGGACGAATTGATACTAAAGTTCGAACAAATCGATGGAGTGAAATCGGTTGAAAGAATATAATCAGTCAGAGTCCAACAAAAAATGGCTATCTTTGTTATACCTTTAGAGGATACATGGAAAAAGAGCAACTACAAGAAAAAGTTAAAGACATATTCTGCAACTTTCTTGAGCGCAACGGACACCGTAAAACGCCTGAACGTTTCGCCATACTGGCAGAAATCTACGCACAAAAAGGACATTTTGATATAGAGTCTTTGTATGTCAAAATGAAAAATAAAAAATATCGTGTAAGTAGAGCAACTTTGTACAATACAATCGATTTATTGCTTAGCTCTAATTTGGTTCGAAAGCATCAATTTGGCAACAATATTGCTCAATTTGAAAAGTCATACGGTTATCAGCAGCATGATCATATCATTTGTACCAATTCAGGTGAAGTAATCGAATTCTGTGATCCTCGAATTGAAAAGATAAAAGCCACAGTCGAAGAATTATTCAACATGAAAATCCATCATCATTCATTGTATTTTTATGGTGAGCGAACATCTAACAGCAAGAATACTAACGAATGAGTCTGTCCATTATCCCAATTCAACACGCGAATTCAACTGAGTTTCAACTTCAGGGCACACCTTTGATAGAAACAGACTTCATAAACTTAAATGAGGCAATACAGGAGTGTATTGAAGATGGTCAAAGTAATATTATTCTCAATCTTGATAAGGTAGATATCCTAAATAGCATCGGCATTAACACACTCATCAGAATCTTTACAAAATGTCGTAATAACGGGGGTGACATGTACATTGTTAATATCTCTGATAAAATTAATCAGGTCCTTTTGCTAACTAAATTAAATACAGTTCTTAATATTGCAACTTCTGTCAAAGAAGCAGAACAGAAATTGACACTGAATTAAAAATTCAAAATGACCATTTCAATCCATAAAACTGGAGAGGTGGTGTTTTTTTTTTATTTCTGATTGTAGCATTATAAAAAAAGACGAATGAAAAAAGTGGATGTATTACTAGGTTTGCAATGGGGAGACGAAGGAAAAGGTAAAATTGTAGATGTTGTTACTCCTAAATACGACATCATTGCCCGTTTTCAAGGTGGACCAAACGCAGGTCATACTTTAATATTTGACAACCAGAAATACGTATTACATACCATTCCTTCAGGTATCTTCAGAGATAATACCATTAATGTAATTGGAAACGGTGTGGTTATCGATCCCATCATCATACGAGAGGAAATTGAGAAGCTAGAAGCAAATGGAGTTGATGTCGTTTCGAAGTTGTTGATTTCGAAAAAAGCGCATTTAATCCTTCCTACGCACAAGATTCTTGATAAGTATTCTGAAGAACAAAAGGGAAAGAAAAAGATTGGTTCTACCTTAAAGGGAATTGGTCCAACTTATATGGACAAGACTGGTCGTAATGGTCTTCGTATGGGAGATTCTCTTGCGGCTAATTTTAAAGAAAAATATGATCAATTAGTAGATAAGCATCGTTCTATTCTGGGCGATTATGAATACGCAGATTTATTAGCTGAATTTGAACCTAAGTGGTTTGAAGCGATGGACTTCCTTTCGAAATTTACTTTAATCGACAGCGAGCACTACATCAATAATGCTTTAAAAGAAGGTAAATCCGTTTTGGCTGAGGGTGCGCAAGGAACCATGTTGGATATTGATTTCGGAACATATCCTTATGTAACTTCTTCAAACACCGTAACAGCCGGAACCTGCACTGGTCTTGGTGTTGCTCCCAATCGCATCGGTGCAGTGATTGGTATTTTTAAGGCGTATTGTACGCGCGTTGGTTCAGGCCCATTCCCTTCTGAACTAGACAATGCAACTGGAGAAAACATTCGAAAAATCGGACATGAATATGGCGCTACAACCGGTAGAGATAGACGCTGCGGGTGGATAGATTTACCTGCTTTAAAATATGCTATCATGATCAATGGAGCGACAGAGCTTTCAATGATGAAGGCAGACGTATTAGATAGCTTCGAAGAGATTAAGGTTTGTACACATTACGAAATCGATGGTGAAAAATTTGATTATTTCCCATACGATATTGACAATTTAGACGTTCAACCGGTTTATAAAAAAATAAAAGGATGGAATCAGGACCTAATGGCATTAACAAGTATGAATGATGCTCCTCAGGCTTTCTTAGATTACATTACCTATTTGGAACAAGAATTGCAAACACCTATATCGATTGTGTCCGTAGGGCCAGATCGTGCGCAAACTATAATTCGAAATTAATTGACTAAATGTCAACACATATTATGGACGGCGCTTTTATTAAGCGCCGTTTTTATTCCGCTTCATCTAAATGCGCAAGAGGATAATATTCGTCTTGTTTTTGCCGAAGATGTTGTGAATTCAGTGGAGTACGCAAATACTGATGTTGCCAGAGGCCATGTCGAATTTCGACATGGAAATACGCGTCTTTTTTGTGACTCTGCTCTTTATTTTCGCGATTTCAACTTAGTACATGCCTATAGTAATGTGCAAATTAATCAAGGCGATACTGTTAACCTGTTTTGCGATTCACTCAAGTATAACGGAAAAACGAATATTTCCAAACTATTAAGCAATGTGCGATTTAGAGATAACGAATATCTTATGTTGACGGACTCATTGGAGTACGATGGAAATCGCTCGGTAGGTTATTATACGAAGCACGCGCAGATATCATCCATCAAAAATGACATGAAACTGACTTCGGTTAAAGGTTATTATTATTCTGAATCTAAGATCTTCTATTTTAAGGACAGTGTTCATGTTTCGGATGAAAAATATGAATTATTTGCTGATACCCTTGAATTTCGAACGATACCATCTGAAGCTCATTTCCACGGCCCAACGACCATATTAATGGATACTTCTCGGTTAGAATGTCATAAAGGTTTTTATAATACCAATAGCGGTATTGCACAATTACACCAGGGAGCAACATTTTTAGAAAAAGGAAGAATATTTTATGCTGACAGCTTGTTTTTTGATCAACCCAATGATATAGGAGAAGGGTTTTGCAATGTCATGTTATTTGATTCAACAGAAAACGTTCGTTTTTTAGCAGATTATATGCTAAAGCAACCAGCAAATTCCGCTGTTACACTAAAAGATAATGCACGCATTTTACAATATAGCGAAACAGACACCATGCGCCTTGCCGGAGACACCATTATTTATTACAAAGACTCCATCTCAGATCAGCAAATATCAATTGCAGAAAATAATGTAAGCATCATTAAGGGTGATCTTTTTATTCGATGTGACAGCGCATTTTTTAGTGAACGTGATTCTATATTGAAATTGCACAAAGAACCTATTCTTTGGAGCAAAACAAGCCAGCTTTCATCTGATTCAATGTACGCCACTTACTATGATAAAGCGTTCCATGAAATGACCATGTACCAGAATGCCATGTTGATTGGTGAGCATGAAGACGATAGTATTCACTATGATCAAATGAAAGGCAAAAAGATGATCGCATCTCTCGATTCAAATCAAATAAAAAGCATTCATATATTATCCAATGCACAAGCACTTTATTATCCTGAGGAAAAGCAAAAAGATACCCTTAACGGTGACAAGACTGTTTTAAAAGGAGCAAACAGAGTCGATTGTAATGCCATACTTTTTAGGTTTACCGATGGTGATATTCAATCCGTTGCTTTTCTCGATGAACCAACAAGTGTTTTCTACCCCATGGATCAAATTCCGGCAAAAGAACTCTTTTTTAAAGGCTTTTTATGGGAAATTGAACGGAAACCTTTGCGACCAATTATCGAATAGTTATCTTTAAGCATCCAAAAAATGAAAATTGGATAGATGAAAGGAAAACTGATAGGAACATTGACACTTTTAACGGTCATTGCATTTTTTGTTACCGGAGGGTTAACCCTGATGAGTCAAGAATTCTTTAAGGCTATCAACGCACAATTATCACTTTTTTTATTCGTCGCTTCAGTTGTAATGACGGGCATTTATTTGATGTCCAATCATTCTTCACACACAAAAAGTGGGATCAAAAAAGTATTGAGCATTTGGGGACTAGTGGTGCTAATATTTGGTGGATTAGTGATCTTTAATGTCTTGCCTATTCGAACCTATTACAATTGGTTATTCGTCGGTGGTATCATATATGTATTACTCGTAGAACTTCAATTACTAGGATGGGGCAAAAAACAGCATATCATCGCAAAGTTAATGAGCTATGCAGCGATTTTAACGGCACTCTTTCTGATTGCCTTCTTTACAGCAAAATGGACTTATTCTGGTTTCCAATTGTGGATCACAATAGCAGCTTTTGTTAATATCGGAGCCTGTTTAGTAGGTGCCTTCTTTAATGGGAAAGCGCAAAACGTAGTACCTGCTCGTCCATCTGAAGTTTAATCAACTTCCGCCTTTGTTAACATTTCTTACTGAATAAATAGGGCCAAGCCTCCAATCATACGGGCATTCAATGTGCTAATTTTATAATTGGATAATAATGCCTTGAAATGAAATTTAAGAACAACTTTACCTTAGAGGAAGTAGCCGCTTTTCTGAAGTCCCCATTTATCGGAGATCCAAATCTGAAAATAACCGGTATCAATGAAATACACAAAATAGAATCGGGAGAAATTGTATTTGTTGATCATCCCAAATATTATAAAAAAGCTCTAAACAGTGCTGCAGATGTGATTTTGATTGATCAAGAGGTTGAAGTTCCTGCAGGCAAAGGAATTATTATCTGCAAAGCTCCATTTGATGCTTTTAACAAAATTACGCGTCATTATTCTCCCGATGTACACTGGTCATCCAAAACGGGAACAAATTACAGCATTGGTGAAAATTCGTTTGTTTATCCCAATGCAACGATTGGTCATAATGTCACTATTGGTGACAATTGTGTGATACATGCGGGAGCGGTAATCGGTGACAACACCATTATTGGAAATAACGTAACGGTCGGGCCAAATGCTGTCATCGGTCATTACGCTTTCTATTATAAAAAGAAAGGAGATCAATTCGATCGTATGCATACCTGCGGAAGGACAATTCTCGAGGATCGCGTGGAAATTGGTGCACTCAGTACCATCGATCGTGGTGTTACTGGAGACACAATCATTGGAGCAGGAACAAAAATTGACAATCAAGTACATGTTGGGCATGACACTGTGATCGGCAAGAACTGTCTTTTTGCAGCAAATGTTGGTATCGCCGGTTGTGTGATTATCAAAAATAATGTAACCTTATGGGGGCAAGTTGGAGTTGTCAGTGACGTTACAATTCATGATAACGTAACTGTGTTAGGGCAGTCTGGCGTGGGAAATGATCTCGAGGCAGGAAAAACATATTTTGGTTCACCTTGTGGCGAAGCCCGCACAAAATTTAAAGAACTAGCCGCTTTTAAACGATTGCCGTCAATCATTGAAAATTTATAAAATGGTACCCGAGTCGGTCATAAATGAATTAGAGAATCAATTAATGTCCAAAGAATTCAAGCTAAATTCTTTGCTTGAAGTGACGCGTGCTATCAATTACAATAAGCCGGTTGCAGAAATTCTTGATATATACAATTTCATTTTACGTGAGCAATTGGGTATTCGAAAATTTGTCTTGTATAATCACCAAGAGAAATGGCAAATCATCACCAAGGTTGGTGTAAAAGGTAAAATAAAGGACATTAATATCGAACGTGATATTCTCAAATTTAAGGACATCACAGTAATTGAATCATCGTATAAAAAATCACTGAATAATTTCGATGTAATTATCCCCGTTTTTCATAAAGAACAGCCCCTAGCCTACCTTTTTGTGAACGGAATTTTAGTGGATGCTCCGGATAATAAACACGCTTTTGAAGACCTAAATTTTATTCAAACCTTAACCAATATTATTGTTGTTGCGATTGAAAACAAACGATTAGCAAACGAAAGCATCAAACAACAACGGGTAAGACAAGAATTAGAAGTTGCTTCAGAAATGCAACGCTTATTGTTTCCGTCTCAGCTTCCATCCAACAATAAAATTGACATCTCAGCAAAATACTTGTCTCACCATAAGGTAAGTGGTGACTACTATGACTATATCCGTCTGAACAAAGATGAATTTATCGTTTGTATTGCCGATGTTTCTGGTAAAGGAATCTCTGCAGCTATGCTGATGGCCAATTTCCAAGCAACCGTACGTACCATATTTAATGTTCAACGGCCAAGCTTGGAGGAACTTGTTGAAGACCTTAATGATAAAGTATTTACCAGTGCCAAAGGGGAAAAGTTTGTCACGTTTTTTATCGCTGAATATAATTCGAAAACGCGTCAATTAAAATACGTCAATGCAGGGCACAATTGGCCGATATTGATTCGAAATCGCGAATCTCAGTTCTTAAATAAGGGATGCATTGGTTTGGGCATGTTAGAAGAACTGCCGTTCCTAGAAAGCGACACGGTTACCATTAAAAATAATACCACACTTATCCTATACACCGATGGTGTAGTTGAATTGGAAAATGCAACTGAGGAACAATTTGAAACGGAGCGCCTGACAAAAATAGTACAGAGTTTTTATCCGTTATCTATGGAAGATTTGAATGAAATTGTTTTTAGTAAGCTAGACGATTGGAGGGGTAAGAAAAACTATGTAGACGATACAGCGATTCTGAGTTGTCGAATTTTTTAGAAGTTTTACTCAAACTCCACCTTATTTTCTTCCCAATAAGAGATCGCATTCGACAATAACGAATCGGGAACAGAATTAAACTCGTCTCCTACCTCATAATGTCCTCCATATCCCATTGTTTCTGAACTACCTCTCAAACCGTACTTATCATCATTTTCAAAAGTAAACACTTTAAACGTCGATGGACTTACGTCACTTCTGCAGGCCAACATATAACCAAAGGTTATTTCTCCATAATTATCTTGATCTGCATCGTCAAAACTTACTTTTTCAAGATGCGCAACCTTCAGATCAAATTCACACTCCTTCTCAAAATCTAACAATTCCCGCAGGAGTATTAACTCTGATTTTTCTTTTGTTAACACGTAATGGTAAGCATGTAAGTTTCGCGTATAAAAAGCCATCTCCCCTGTTCCATACTCCTCATCCATCGTTTCGTTTTCTTCCTCCTCTAGCGTGCGCAAAAAATAGTTTTCTCCATTTAAATCATTCCACCACCAAGCATCAACTAACTCACCCTTAAACGCGAGTTCAACAGGAATTTCTTCGAGTTTCTTGAAATGCATTTCCATTGGTTCAAATGGTATTTCTGACACCTCAACCAATGTAGCAGGCTCGTTATTGTTACCTTCATTGGAATTTGAATCACTGCTATCTTCGTTTGTTTCACTATTGTTGCAAGCTGCTAATAAAAATAAGACAGCCCAAAATATTGATCGTTTCATAGGATTAATTTCTACCTGAAATTTAGCTGAAAAAAGGCATAAAAAAAAGGTTCGCTAGAACGAACCTTTAGATCTATTATGTAGAAGTTTATTAAACCCCTACTTTCATTTGTAAGTAGTTAAGGAATTCTTTGCGCACTTCAGGCTCCTTGAATTTGCCTCCAAATTCGCTTGTAACCGTGCTACTTTGAATGTCTTTAATTCCTCTTGAATTGACACATAAATGCTTCGCATCGATCACGCATGCAACGTTCTCCGTTCCAAGTGCCTTTTGCAAATGTTTCACAATTTGAATGGTCATACGCTCTTGCACTTGAGGGCGCTTTGCGTAATATTCAACAATTCGATTCATCTTAGAAAGCCCAATTACATTTCCGTCAGAGAAATATGCAACATGTGCTTTTCCCACAATTGGCAAGAAATGATGCTCACAAGTCGAATAAACTGTGATATCCTTTTCTACCAACATTTCTGAATATTTATACTTGTTGTCAAATGATGATGCTTTTGGAGCATTGTCAGGGTTTAATCCGCTGAAAATCTCTTTAACATACATTTTTGCAACCCGTCTTGGTGTACCCTGGAGACTGTCATCTGATAAATCTAGCCCCAACGTATCCATGATTTGCTTAAAGTGCTCCTCAATGCGTTCGATCTTTTCTTCGTCCGACAGTTCGAAGGCGTCCGCTCTTAATGGCGTGTCTTCGGAGGTCATAATATGATTGTCTCCTACCTCGTCAATGATGTCTAACCCGTTTTTCATTTTATATAGTGTATTAGTACAAATTTAGTAAGATAATTTCTTATCGTCTTCTCTTTCACTGCAAAGATTGAGCCTTTCGTGATTTCAAAAGTAAAACACCTCCTATCCCTTTTTGTTCAAAAGTATCTTCTTTCATGTCGATTTCTTAGGCCTTTCCTTTTATACAAACGCTTTAAAATTGTATATTTGATACTCTCATAAGTTACGAAACTTTTGAGACCGATTACATAATATTCAACCAACTTTATATGGATAATAAAATAATTGTTTTTATCGCTTTATTCGCTCTGACAGCATGCGGAGGAAATGAAAATAATAACACGACTTCAGAAGATTCAACTTTTGTTGAAACCATGTCTTTTGAACAGTTATCCCCAGAAGAAAGCGGAATTGATTTTTACAATACAATTACAGAAAACGACAGCTTTAATTTTTACTCTTATGAGTATATCTACAATGGAGCCGGAGTAGCGGTGGGCGACATCAACAATGATGGCCTAAGTGATGTATATTTTACCGGAAATCAAGTTGAGGATAAATTATACTTGAATAAGGGAAATATGCAATTTGAGGACATCACTGCTTCAGCTTTTGAACCGGATTATAATGAAGGTTGGCATACAGGTGTTGTTATGGCAGATGTCAATGGAGATGATTGGATTGACATTTATGTTTGTCGCTCGGGTGATCCGTCAGATCGATCACTTCTTCAAAACTTACTTTTTATCAATAACGGAGACATGACCTTTACCGAAAAAGGTGAAGAATTTGGCGTTAATGTTGAAAAACGGACAACTCATGCGCTTTTCCTAGACTATGATAATGACAATGATTTAGATTTGTATGTTTTAAATCATCCGCCTAAATACCCGGAGGATTTATTGCTAACCTTAGCGGATTACAAAAAAATCAAAATGTATGGTAAAGAAGCTGACGTCTTCCTTGAAAATCAAGACGGAAAATTTGTAGATGTTACCGAAAAAGCCGGGATTTTAAATAACTGTTACGGCCTTGGAGTGGCTGCTGGGGATTTGGATGGTAACGGGTACGTTGACATATACGTTTCCAATGATTATCAAGATCCGGACTTATTATACATGAATAATGGTGACGGTACTTTTAGTCAGGATATTAAGACTAGAACGAATCACATCTCTGCTTATTCAATGGGGAATGATATTGCCGACTTTAACAATGACGGTTATTTGGATATTTTCACAGTAGACATGGCTGCTGAGGATCATGTGCGATCAAAACGTAACATGGGAGCGATGAGTACAGAGGAGTTCTGGAATAATGTCAGTTATGGTTTGCATTATCAATACATGTTTAATGGATTGCAAATGAATAATGGCGATGGAACATTCACAGAGATTGCGCAGGTTGCCGGTGTATCTAAGTCAGACTGGAGTTGGGCTCCGCTGTTTGCCGACTTCGACAATGACGGCCACAAAGACTTGTTTATTTCTAACGGGTATAATCGCGAAGCAAGAGATAATGACTATTTGAGAAATTATTCAAAAAAGAAACATTTTGAAGGAGATGTAGATTTTGAAGAAGGATTGGAACTCATGCCGACAGCAAAAATCCACAACTACATCTACAAGAATGAGGGTGATGTTCATTTCACGAAAAAAACTGATAGCTGGGAATTGGACATCCCTGTCAATACAAATGGCGCTGCTTATGCCGATCTAGATAACGATGGAGATCTTGATCTGATCCTGAATAATATGGAAGAGAATTCATTCATTCTGGAAAACAAACTCCAAAGCAAAAACAACTATGTTCGACTACAAGTAAAAGGCGGTGGTAAAAATACAGCAGCGCTTGGAGCGAAAGTGAAAGTAACTACCGGAGATAATGTACAGTATTCAGAAATTCAATACTCTCGAGGTTATGAATCATCTGTAGAACCTGTTTTACACTTTGGAATCAGAGATGCTCAAAAAGTGGATAAAATTGAAATCGTTTGGCCAAATGGTCAGCGTATGATCAAAGAGGATATTGCGGCCAACCAATTGCACGCATTTGATATGAGTCAAGCCAATGGCACCTTCAAACCTGATCTTTCCACTGATCATTACCTAGTTGAAAACATTAAAGATTCTATTTTCTCACATGTACACCAAGAGGCTTTGGTAAATGATTTTGCAAGTGAAGTTTTAATGCCGCACAAAATGTCACAACTAGGACCTTTTATGAGCAAGGGAGATGTTAATGGTGACCAGTTAGAGGATATTTATGTAAGTGGTGCAGCAGATTTCAGCGGTACCTTGTACATCCAAACGCCGACTGGATTTGAGAAGAAAGAAGGCCCGTGGAGCAAGGAAAAGACAAGAGAGGAATTAGGTTCTGAATTATTTGATGCTGATGGTGACGGTGATTTAGACCTCTATGTTGTGTCTGGAGGAAATGAATTCGTCTATAACAGCCCTCTAATGCAAGATCAATTGTATATCAATGATGGTAATGGCAACTTTACCAACGAAACGAAGGAGAGATTACCGAAAATGGAAGCTTCTGGTCAACGCTTAGCAATTTCAGATTATGACAAAGATGGTGACTTAGACTTGTACGTTGGTGGTCGTCAAATGCCAGGTTACTACCCTTTTACATCAAGATCATTTTTATTACAAAATGACGGTAAAGGTAACTTTAAGGATATCACCTTAGAATCCGTTGGTGAAACAAAAGTGGATAATCCGACACCATTTGAAGCACCAGGAATGGTTACCGATTGTCTTTTCGACGATTTTGATCAAGATGGTGATGATGATTTGGTTATCATTGGAGAATGGATGCCAATCATGTTCTATGAAAACAACGACGGTAAATTCTCTGATGTTTCCAGCAAATACAATCCAGGATTAGATGTGGGTTGGTGGTACTCGATTGAAAAAGGAGACTTTAACGGTGATGGCATTAATGAATACATTGTTGGGAATGTTGGAGCAAACAATAAATTTCACCCGAGCAAAGAAAAACCGCTGGAACTGTATTGCGACGATTTTGATAATAATGGAACATTCGATATTGTGTTAGCGAAGTATCAGAATGATATATGTTATCCCGTTAGAGGAAGACAATGCTCATCGGAACAAATGCCATTTATTAAACAGAAATTCCCTACTTATGCCCAATATGCCACGGCAGATGTCGAGAGCATTTACGGTCCAGAAAAACTTCAGAAAGCGCTTCACTATTCAGCCAACAACTTCCACTCTGTGCTCCTCACAAAAACTGGAGGGAATTATAAATACACTGAACTTCCTGTATTTGCTCAACTAGGACCAATAAATAAAACAATTGTTCATGATATTAACAATGATGGAAATTTAGATGCAATAGTTGTTGGAAATAATTTTGCAGTTGAAGTAGAGACCATTCGTTATGATGGTGGACGTGGTGCCATCCTTATGGGCGATGGGCAAGGCAACTTTAGACAACTAGGACCAATGGAATCCGGATTTTATGAGCCGAATGATTGTAAAGACATGGCATTGATTGATTTTGGTGGACAACCGGTCATCATCACTGTGTCTAACAGAAACATGTCTAAAACATTTGCTATTAAATCATAGTTTTCTGTTAATTTCATTGATCTTTGGTACGTGAATAAAGCATCAAAAGAAGCACTGTATAAGGCCTGTTTGAATTATGCTCAAAGCAGAGTAGACAAAGCAAATACGGCATTGGAGGAGACTCAAAATTCAACCAACCAAGAAACTCGATCGACTGCGGGAGATAAGCATGATACAGCAAGAGCAATGATGCATATTGAAAGTGAGCGCCTTAGCAAACAACTCGCTGATGCGCAACGACTGCTTCGAAACATCAAATCAGTGGACATCACCGGCAAACACACACAAATTAAATCGGGTAGTTTGGTCAAAACCGATGCGGGTACTTTTTTTCTAGCCATAAGTATCGGGAAATTAGAAGTGGAAGACCTCTCCTACTTTGTGATATCGCCTGGTTCTCCCATGGGACAGGTTTTGATTGGAGCAAAGCTAAATGATGTTGTAATCTTTAATGGAAAGTCAATCAAAATTCGAGACATTTGTTAGTATATTACACTTCAAAATTCAATTTAGCAACCATGATCAATAGAGTCTTAGTATTAATGTTTTTATTCGCTTGCTTTGCTGGTCAGGCGCAAAATGAACCCACCATCATCACAAGAGATGTTGTTTACATGAAAGATGGGCGTGTTTTGACAGGTGAAATATTGATCTTTCAAGAATCAGATGGTGACATCACATTTAAGGATACCGAAGGTAGAAAATATTCAATTACACGTGAGGAGTACAGATATTTTGTAGAAGATGAGCGCGTAAATATTAGTGGAAAAGACACCCTGATAATCCATCCAAGAAAAACTGAAGAATTCGAATTTTCTGTTGGACTCAGCACATTTGTCTCAGAGGTAAATGGACAAGTGACACCGGACCTTCCGCAAGACCTCGGATCATTCAGTTCTCCTTGGTATACACCTTACAACCTCAGGTTAGGTTTTGGAAAATATTTTGATCGGACGCACTTTGTTGGGCTTCGATTGGATTACGCACTTGGTGGAATGGATACTTATCTATCGCCAGCAATTCGATATAAATATCAATTTGATGGATATAAGCGAAACCTAGCTTGGTATGTAATGGCAGAGTTGAAATATGAGTTTATGGAAGATGAGTACATGGGAGTTAACCTTGACACGTCTACCGTCGACGGAGAAATCTACAGCAATATCGATTATGACTTTCAAAAAATGGCCTCATTTGGAATTGGAATCAGTCAAGGTGTTGCTTTTATTCTCAGGGATAAACGATCCATTGCCATTGAATTTTCACTTTTTCGAAATAATATCCTGAGCTCGGAATTTTTGTACGCTAATGAGTTGTTAGCATTCTCTAGATGGCGTTCAAGTGGAATTGGTCTTTCACTGATGTACAACTTATAATTGTACTGAGGGGGTTATAGGCTGAGAGATTTCGCTTGTTCTCGCACAAAAGCTTTTAATTCTTGATCCAAGATCGGAATTTTGCCTATACAATTGAGTCCCGTTTCCTTTAGAATGACTTTTTCGGTCTCGTCATTGGCCTCTGCATTGAATAGAATGCCTGTAATCGGAATGTTTCTACTTTTTAATAATTCAACACTTAATAGCGTGTGATTAATACTCCCCAAATAGTTTTTAGAAACGAGAACTACCTCATCTGCCACTTTTGGTATTAAATCTACAATCATCTCTCCGTCATCGTTCAAAGGCACCATCAATCCGCCCGCACCTTCAATAATCAGGTGATTATCTGTTTCTGGGCAAACAAATGCATCTGCTGTTAAAAGAATATTATCAATTCTTGCGGCTGCATGTGGTGACATAGGCTCAGTTAGCAAATATTGCTCGGGGTGAATCTTTGTTTGATCATTTGAAATTGCATGACGTACAAAGTCAGAATCGAGTTGATTCAATTCACCGGCCTGCACTGGTTTCCAATAATCTGCTTTTAATGCTTCAACAATAATTGCAGAACAAAATGTTTTCCCTATTTCAGTTCCGATACCGGACACAAATATTCTTCTCATATCAATTGACTGATTTCTTTAATCAAATCGAGTAGTTCTTTTTCTGTGTTAAATGCATGAATGCAAATGCGGATGCGTTCTCCTCCTTTGGGAACCGTTGGAGACAATATTGCTTTCACTTCAAAGCCCTTATCAATTAATCTTTTGGCCAAGGCAGAAGCCACTTTGTTGCCAGGTACAAGCACACCTTGAATCGACGATTGACTTGACAAAATCGGAATCTTATATAAGCTTGCGTTTTTTCGAAAAAAAGCAATATTCGACTTTAAAATTTCACGTTCATCATCCGCATTGCTAACCGTTTGGATGCTCCATAGAATGCGTTTCTGACTTTGCGGCGGCAAGGCCGTTGTATAAATCAATGAACGCGAATAATTAATCAGATATTCCCTCAGGTCGGAACCACCCAAAATTGTCGCACCATGACTTCCAAAGGCTTTTCCAAATGTCACCAATCGAGCAAAAACTTTCGCGGTCAATCCCTTTTCATGCACCAAACCTTTTCCGCTATCACCAAAGATACCAGCGGCATGCGCTTCATCGACAAACAAAAAGGCATTATAAGTCTCACAGAGAGCCGCGATTTCTTCAAGTGGAGCATGATCCCCATCCATAGAATAAATTGATTCCACAGCGACATAAATCGTTCCTGTGGCTTTTGACAATTTCTCCTTTAGATCAGAAAGATCATTGTGATCAAATCTTACAGCTTGTGCAAAACTTAACCGAATCCCATCTCGAATGGAGGCGTGTATAAATGAATCGTAGAGGATGGTATCACCCCGCTGGGGTACCGATGAAAAGAATCCGAGGTTGGCATCATAACCCGAATTAAACAATAAAGCAGATGGTGCCTCAAAGAAACGAGCCAAAACCAACTCTAAGTCTTCTGTTATACTGTGGTGCCCTGATATTAACCTTGAACCTGTTGCACCGTGCGCACCATGTCCTTCATACTCCTTGTTAGCAAGCCCCAGATAATCATTTGAAAAAAAATCAACCCCTTCTCCCCGGATACGCAATGAGCGAAAAGAATTGTTTTCTTTTCGCTCATCTAATTTATCTTTTAATCTTTTTGGTAAAAGCATTTATTCAACCGTCACTTTTCTTGGTTCAAAGTTCGGATCTGCCTTTTTTACTTTCGCTTCAGCCAATCTTTTTTCACGCGCAAGTCGATCTGCTTTTGCTTTTTCAACACGTTCATCAGGCAATGTCTCAGGTTGTTCACCATCTTGAAATGGTGCCTTTGGTTGCATGCCTAAAATCTCAAACAATTCAACATCTTCGTTGTATTCAGGATTTGGCGTTGTCAGCAATTTCTCACCAGCAAAAATGGAAGAAGCTCCAGCCATGAAACACATTGCTTGTGCTTCTCTTGACATTTGTGTTCTTCCTGCTGATAATCGAATGATTGATTGTGGGAACATGATTCGCGATGTAGCTATCATTCTCACCATATCCCATGTTTCCACTGGTTTCTGGTCCTCAAGCGGCGTTCCCTCAACAGCAACTAAAGCATTAATTGGAATTGACTCTGGTGGTTGTTCCATGTGTACGTAGGTCATCAACATTCCTATTCGGTCTTCTGCTGACTCCCCCATTCCAATAATACCTCCTGAACAAACCGAAATACCTGCGTTGCGTGCATTTGCAATCGTATCAATTCGGTTGTCGTACTCTCTTGTTGAAATAATATCCTTATAAAACTCTCGTGATGAGTCGAGGTTATGGTTATATGCATACAAGCCAGCTTTCTTAAGACGCTCTGCCTGTGCCGCATTTAACATTCCCAATGTTGCACAAACTTCCATCCCCATTCCATTGATCTCTTGAACCATCTCCACGACTTTGTCAAAATCGCGGTTATCGCGCACATTTCTCCACGCTGCTCCCATACAAACTCGAGATGATCCATTCTCTTTTGCATTTTTTGCAAGGCCAACTACTTCATCAACAGGCATCATTGCATGTACATCCAAATCCGTGTTGTACTTAGCCGATTGCGGACAATAGCCACAATCTTCTGGACACCCTCCAGTTTTAATGGAAATTAGTGTACTCATTTGCACCTCCAACGGATTATGATACTCACGATGAACTGTCGCAGCTTCATACATCAATTCCATCAGCGGTTTGTTGTATAATTCTGAAGCAGCCTCTTTTGTAGTATATTTTGGATTTATCTTCATCTCTTAAAAATTTATATTCCCAAAAATGGAATTACGAATTTAAGGTTTTTAGTCGTTTGGCAAAGTAACTTTCTTAACCAAAACATGATCAACATAGCGTTCGCGCAGAACCACTTGACCTTTTTTATTGTAATAGTTAAACCATTCCATTTTCTTACCATCCTGATATTCCCCAGTCCAATGCAATTCTCCGGTGTCAAAATAGGAGATAAAGGGCCCTGTTTCTTGTCCTTTCACATAGACTCCAAAGCTTAAGGTATCACCCTTTTTATTGTAACTTATGTATTCTCCATTCAATGCGCCTTTGTCCCAATGCGAGCATTCTTCCATTACTCCATTAGCATACCACTTATAGCGCACACCTGAGATTTGATGATTCTGATAATAAATCAATTCCTTTTTTTGCCCATTTGGGTGCCAGAAAACAGCGCTATCTCTTGGTAAATCATCTGTCAAATACTGTTGAGATTTCAACTGACCATTGATGTAATATGATAACCACTCACCATTTTTTTTCCCTGACGTGAAACACCCTAATTTCCTCCGTTCACCATTTGGATAATAATATACCCACAATCCATTTTTTTCATCAGAATCATATGTTCCCGATTCTTCTAGTTGTTCGTTTAGAAAATATTTCAGATAGGGGCCGTCAGCAACCCCCCTCCTCCAATTAATAACCTCCTTTAAATGGCCATCAACATACCAATATTTCCAATCACCATTCATCATACCATTATCGAAACAACCGGTAGCCTCAATCGTATCATTTGGAAAATAATAGGTCCAACATCCGGCTTCCTTTCCGTTCTCCATATTCCCTATTCCATAGCCTCCTACAGTTGTATGGTGTTTATCCGTACCTTGACAACTGGTGAGTAGTAAAAGTAAGCCAAATAATAAATTGGCAATCCAATGAAATGGAATGGCTTTTAGTTGTTTAACTTGGACCAAATGAGATCTTTTAATTCTGTTAATCCTTGCTGAGCAACGGATGAAATGAAAAGATATGGAATTTCTGGTAAATCCTGCTCAATTTCTGCCTTCAATTCGTCATCCAGCATGTCCGATTTGGAAATGGTTAGAATTCGAGGTTTGTCTGCTAATTCGGGGTTGTACTGAACAAGTTCGTTCACAAGAATATCGTATTCCTTGTGTATATCATCTGCATCAGCAGGAACAAGAAACAACAGCAGAGCATTTCTTTCAATATGTCTTAAAAAACGTAACCCTAATCCTTTCCCTTCGTGAGCTCCTTCAATAATCCCTGGAATATCCGCCATAATAAACGACTTATAATCCCGATAAGAAACAATGCCTAGATTGGGTGTGAGGGTTGTAAAAGGATAATTTGCAATTTCTGGTTTAGCTGCTGAAACAACTGAGAGTAGTGTCGACTTTCCAGCGTTTGGAAAACCAACCAATCCTACATCTGCCAGCACTTTCAACTCCAAAATAAACCATCCTTCTTTCTCTGGTAAGCCCGGTTGTGCATATTGAGGTGCCTGATTCGTAGCCGATTTAAAATGTACATTGCCGCGTCCACCTTTACCGCCCTCGAGGAGGATCATAGACTCGCCATCTTCCTTAATTTCTCCTATGAACTTTCCGGTTTCAGCATCCTTGATGACCGTACCGAGCGGTACTTCCATAATAATATCCTCCCCTTCTTTACCCGTCATTTGATTCTTTCCCCCGGGTTCACCATGCTGCGCCTTGATATGCTTTTTATACTTCAAATGAAGCAAAGTCCACAACTGTGCATTTCCTTTAAGAATAATATGACCACCTCTTCCGCCATCACCACCTGCTGGACCACCTTGAGCCACATATTTCTCACGACGCATATAACGTGAACCTTGTCCGCCTCTACCCGAACGGCAATGAATCTTTACATAGTCGATAAAATTGGACATACCCTAAAAGAATAATTTGAAACGTGCCTTTTACTCCGCCGAATCTATTGCATTAAATAAACGTGCAGTGATCTCGTCAATCGAACCTAAGCCATCGATTTTGATGAACTTATCTTGTTTCGCATAAAACTCTTTAACAGGAGCAGTCTCAGCCTTATATACATCAATACGACGTTGAATAATTTCCGGATCAGCATCATCCGCACGACCACTTGTTTTAGCACGTTCTAATAGTCGCGATTTCAACTCTTCTTCCGTCACGTCAAGGCCCAACATCATTTTGATAGCTGTTCCACGCTCATCCAAAATCTCATCCAATGCAGCTGCTTGTGGTTTAGTTCTTGGAAAACCATCGAAAATAAAACCTTTTGCTTCTGGATGCTTTTCCACCTCAGAAATAAGCAGTTTAATCGTTACTTCATCCGGAACTAATTGACCTTTATCCATGTAGCTTTTAGCTAGCTTACCCAACTCCGTTTCATTTTTAATATTATAGCGGAAGACATCTCCAGTCGATAAATGAAATAGTTGGTATATCTCAACTAATCGTTCTGCTTGTGTTCCTTTCCCTGCGCCCGGAGGGCCAAATAATACAATATTTAACATGTTGTTTTTTCTTCTATTTGATAAATTTCATCTAGGTTTCTCCCTAATTGATCATAATCCAGCCCATAGCCTACAACAAATTTATTCGGAATATTTTTCCCTACGTAATCAACCGCATAGTTTTTATCAAAAACATCTGGTTTTAATAGAAGCGTAGCAATTCTGACACTAGCCGCACCTTGGGTTTCCATCATGTGAATAACTTTCTCCAAAGTCTGGCCCGTATCGACAATATCTTCTATAATCACAACATGTCTTCCCTCAACCGGTTGTTGTAGTCCTACTAAATCTGTTATTTGACCTGAACTTTCCGTTCCGACATAAGAAGCGAACTTCACAAAACTAATCTCGCAGGTGAGATCAATCTTTTTCATTAAATCAGATGCAAACATAAAAGAGCCATTCATAATACCAATGAACAAAGGGGTCTTGTCTTTATAATCTGCATTGATTTGATACGCTAGCTCAGCTACAATAGCTGCTATTTCCCCTTTTGTAATAAAAGGAATGAATGTTTTGTCGTGAACATTAATCAAATCAGTGGTTTTGACAAAAGTACCAATATTCCGCGGTAAAAATTTCTGATAAAGGAACTAAATCTCTGTAAAATTGGCAGTTAAAAAACTATATGACTGACAAATTTACCGAGAAAACGATCGAATTTGGTTTTGGAATTTATTTTGAGGGAGAAGAATCAGAATTTAAGTTATTAATACAATGAACATAGATAAATTAACTACATCGTCGCAAGAAGTGCTTCAGAAAGCACAGAGCATTGTGCAAGGAAACGGACAACAAGTCTTGGAGCCTTCACATATACTAAAAGCGATCATGGAGCATGAAAACAGCGTAGTTCCTTTCTTGGCAAAAGAAACTCAAGTTGACATAGAAACGATGCGCAAAACGGTTGATAGTATGGTAGCAGCCTTGCCTAAAGTCGAAGGAGGACAAATCCATTTATCCAACCAATCAAACCAGCTTTTTTCAAAGGCTATGCAGGAGATGAAATCTTTTGGAGATGAATTTTTATCAGTCGATATACTGTTCTACTCTATGCTAAATTTATCCGATTCAGTTGGTCGTTTCTTGAAAGACGCCGGTTTCACAGAGAAAAACCTAAAATTAGCAATTATGAAATTACGAAATGGCGAAAGTGTTACCTCTCAAGGTCGAGAGGGCACATACCGCTCTTTAGATAAATATGCACATAATTTGAATGATATGGCCACTTCGGGAAAATTAGACCCCGTAATTGGTCGTGACGAAGAGATTCGTCGTGTGTTACAAATTTTAACGAGAAGAAGAAAAAACAATCCAATATTAATTGGTGATCCTGGTGTTGGTAAGACGGCAATCGCGGAGGGCATTGCACATCGTATTGTGAACGGTGATGTACCGGAGAATTTAAAATCAAGAAAAGTCTATTCTTTAGACATGGCGGCGCTGGTAGCAGGTGCAAAATACAAAGGTGAGTTCGAAGAACGACTTAAAGCAGTCGTAAAAGAAGTAACTAGTTCTGATGGAGAAATTATCCTATTCATTGACGAGATCCACACATTGGTTGGTACGGGAGGAGGACAAGGCGCAATGGATGCTGCTAACATCCTCAAGCCGGCACTGGCTAGAGGTGAGCTACGAGCAATTGGCGCAACAACCTTGGATGAATACCAGAAGCATTTCGAAAAAGACAAGGCATTGGTAAGACGTTTTCAAACGGTACTAATTGATGAGCCGTCAACTGAAGATGCCATCTCAATTCTAAGGGGTATCCGTGAAAAATATGAGACACACCATAAGGTATTGATCAAGGATGAGGCAATTATTTCGGCAGTTGAATTATCTCAAAGATATATTACAGATCGCCACTTGCCTGATAAAGCAATTGACCTGATCGATGAGGCCTGCTCTCGATTGCGAATGGAAATTAACAGTAAACCAGAAGAGTTGGATGAAATTGAAAGAAAAATCATGCAACTTGAAATCGAACGAGAGGCAATTAAGCGCGAAAAAGATGAAAGAAAACTCGATTTACTGAATGTTGAATTGGCGGAGCTCAACGAAAAAAGAACCTCCTTTCTAGCAAAATGGCAATCAGAAAAAAATGTCATTGATACGATTCAATCAGGAAATGAAGAGATAGAGAAACTAAAATTTGAAGCGGAACAGGCTGAAAGAGAGGGTAATTATGAAAAGGTCGCAGAAATTCGATATGGTCGAATTAAAGAGCTTGAAAACGAAATTAAAAATGCGAAAGCTGAACTTGCTGAAATTCAAGAAAAATCGAAGATAATCAAAGAGGAAGTTGACGCTGAAGAAGTAGCGGATGTAGTTTCGAGATGGACAGGAATACCTGTGTCAAAAATGATCGAGAGTGAAAGGGAAAAACTCTTGCGTATGGAAGATGTGCTGAGCGAACGAGTGGTTGGACAAAAGGATGCAATTACTGCAATTTCTGATGCCGTAAGAAGAAGTAGAGCTGGTTTGCAAGACGAAAACAAACCTATTGGATCTCTCATATTCTTGGGGACGACCGGAGTCGGTAAAACCGAATTGGCTAAGGTCTTAGCAGGGTACCTTTTTAACGATGAGAATGCGCTTACAAGAATTGACATGAGTGAATATCAGGAAAAACATGCAGTTAGTCGATTAGTTGGAGCACCTCCAGGATATGTAGGTTATGATGAAGGGGGACAATTGACAGAAGCCGTTCGCAGAAAACCATATTCAATTGTATTATTGGATGAGATTGAAAAGGCCCATCCAGATGTTTTCAACATTCTTTTACAAGTTCTAGATGATGGTCGATTAACGGATAATAAAGGTCGCACAGTGAACTTTAAGAATACCATTATCATCATGACTTCAAACTTGGGAGCTCATCTTATCAGTGATCGTTTTGAGCACCTAACCGACAAGAATAAAGCTCAAATCGTTAATGATACAAAACAAGAGGTCTTTGAATTATTGCGTAAAACGATTCGTCCTGAATTCTTAAACAGAATTGATGAGACAATTATGTTCCAACCATTGACAAGGGCAGATGTGCTAGAAATTGTAAAAATTCAATTTGGCAGCTTGAAAAAGCGATTGAAGAAATCAAATATTGAGTTGGAAGCTACGAATGAAGCTCTTGAATGGATTGCACTAGAAGGATACGACCCTCAGTTTGGGGCGCGACCTGTCAAACGTGTTATTCAGAGGGTCGTAATGAATGAGCTGTCAAAATCTTTGCTTGCCGGGAAAATTGGACCGGATAGCACGATCTTGATTGACTTAAAAGATGGGGCGCTGCACTTTGAAAACATTGAGCAGATACCTATGAGTTAATCAACTACTTAAATGTTATCACAAAAAAACGTCCGTCAAACAATTGACGGACGTTTTAAATTTTATCTTGGAAAATCCAATTATTTCTTCTCTGATTTCTTGAATTCGATAATCTGGATTTTTTGCGTTTTCTGCTGCTTATACTTTGCATAATCTGACTTTCTGTACGCATCACATGCTCCGTGACCATCACCACAACTCATCATTCCTAAGGTGAAAACACCTGCTAATCCCGCTAACAACACTTTTTTCATAACTAATCTTTTTTGGTTTTTTTTTTTAATTCCTTTGTTTGAATTACGAAGCCGTAACACTTTAACAGAACGAAAATATAAAAAAAATATTGCAATTCTTTGGTGTTCAACCTCGATTATTCAACGTCTAACTATTGATAAGTTACAACAAAGACCAAGCCAAACAAGGCTTCAAGGACTATTTGTAAATATTCATAACTTGTTAATTACTAGTATAATCCTTGATGATCTTATCCAATAATGATTGAGAAAGCTTCTCATAGGACTCAAAAGTCCATCCGCCAACATGAGGAGATAGGATCGTTTTATCCGATTGAATAAGATACTTTAACGGTAACGGCATTTCATCCTTTCGATCAAATAAATTCTCAAAAGATGACTTTTCATATTCCAAAACGTCAAGACAGGCGCCTAATACTTCTCCTGTCTCTAGAGCATCCATTAGATCTGCGCTTACTACATTAACGCCTCTAGACAGGTTTATCAAATAGAACGGATGATCCATTTGATCGATAAAGCGCTGATTGATCATTCCTCTTGTCAATGGTGTTTCTGGAACATGTAAACTCAAAACTGTTGCGTTTTCTTGAATATCACTTAAAGTGACCTCCTCAACAAAATCATCTCCATAACCGGATTTATATTTATCATAGGCCATGACACGAACATCGAATCCTCTTAACTTTTTTGCAAATGCACTTCCGTTGTTTCCGTATCCAATAATTCCCACTGTTTGACCATCCAGCTCAACTCCCCTATTCCCTTCGCGATCCCAAACTCCTTCTCGAACTTCACGATCAGCTTTGTTAAGTTTGTTAAATAGACTCAATATCATGCCGAGTGCGTGCTCTGCGACGGCGTTTCTGTTTCCTTCTGGAGCATTGTACAGTTTGATTCCTCTCCACTCACAATAGGCTACATCAATATTTTCCATACCTGCGCCCGAACGAGCAATGAATTCTAGATTCTTTGCGTACTTAAGAATGGATTCATTCATCGGTATTCTGCTACGAATGACGATTCCATGATATTCTTCAAGTTCTGTTTCGAGTTGATTTATAGTAGCCTTCGTCAGATCAACACAATCCCATCCCATACTTGATAACCCTTCCTGTAACACAGGATGTACACGATCTAAGAAAGCAATTCTCCGTTTCATATAAACACCTTAGAAGTAAATTAAATAAGCAACCAAGAAGTAAATAGATAAACCAATGATGTCATTGGCAGTTGTAATAAATGGACCAGTAGCAAGGGCTGGGTCAATTTTCAAACGATCTAATACCAATGGAATAAACGTTCCTAATACAGCTGAAAATACCACTACAACAAAAAGTGAAATGGCTAATGTTGTAGCCAACCTTAATTCTTCAGTAAAAAAGTAACCTACGCCGTATATCACACCCGCACAAATAAGTCCAACGATCATTCCGACAATGGATTCTTTAATTACCTGTGTCAAAATCCCTCTCATTTGGAAATCCTTACTTGCTAATCCTTGCACAACAATCGCAGACGACTGAACACCAATATTACCAGCCGTAGACGCAATTAAGGGAATAAAAAAGGCAAGACTTGGTATAAGAGCAATACTCCCTTCGTATCCTTTAATAATTTGAGAGCTCATAACTCCTCCTGCCAATCCAATTAATATCCAAGGCAAACGTGAACGTGTATTTTTTAATATACTAGAGCTTGATTCGACATTCTCAGAGATACCCGAAGCCATTTGGAAATCTTTCTCAGCTTCTTCACGAATGACATCGACAACGTCATCAATGGTAATTCGACCAACCAATTTACCTTGCATATCTACCACCGGAATAGCAACGAGGTCATATTTTTCCATAAACTCCGCTACATCTTCTTGCGAATCGCTTGTTTTAACATAATGGATATTCTCCTTTATGTACATTTCACGAATCAGTGTATTTGGCGTGGCAAAAAGCAATCTTCTAAGTGATAGAATTCCCAGTAATTTATCATTGTCATCAACGACATAAATGGAGTAAACTTTCTCAACTTCCTCTGCTTGACGTCTCATTTCTATGACGCATCTCCGCACTTCCCAATTCTCTTTGGCAACAATGTACTCCGTCTGCATTAAACCTCCAGCAGAGTCTTCGTCGTAGCGCAATAAGTCAATAATGTCAGAGGCATGTTCTTGATCCTCCATTTTGGAGATGACATCCTCCTTATCTTCATCATCAAGTTCTCCTAACAAATCCGCCGCATCATCCGTATCCAATTGATCTACTTGCTCGGCAATCTCAGTTGATGAAAAGAGTTTTAAGAAATCTTGACGGAAGTCATCATCTAATTCCATCAATGCCTCAGCTGCTTTTTCCTCATCCAATAAACCGTAAACGATTTTTGCGTTTTCTAGTTCAAGGTTTTCTAGCACATCGGCAATATCCGCAGGGTGAAGTAAGCATACCGAATCCTCAATCGCATCAGTTTTATTCTGTGCGATCATAACCCGAAGGTCTTCGAGATATTTTTTGGTTAACTCAAAATTCACCGTCTTGGATTTCCCACAAAGATAAGGACTTTTTTAACCAAATTTTTTTGTGTGGCATTCTCACGGTAAATCTTAACACATTATGCAGAGAATTAAATGTATTGTATATGAAAAAGAGGCCTTGCATTTTCATACCAAGGCCTCTTTTTAGTTAAGATTATTTAATCTTTTCTTATAACAATGTAGAAGGGCAAACGTACTCTGAACATTGTACGTCTGTGTTCTTTTGAATCGCAGAAAATCCTCCCAACACATCCACAAAATTGTGAATTCCTCTACTCTTTAAAATCGATTCAAAAATAACGCTACGATACCCTCCAGCACAATGAATATAATACTTCTTGTCCGTGTCAATTTCACTCATTCTATGATTGATCGTATCCAACGGTTCGTTTTCTGCACCGATTACATGCTCTGAGTCATATTCACTCTTTTTACGTACGTCCAAGATATTGATTGACTCATTTTTCATTTTATCTGCCAAATCCTCTGATGAAATTGTTTCAATCGAATCCGTTTCATTTCCAGCAGCTGTCCAAGCATCAATTCCGCCCTCTAAGAATCCACCTGCATGATCATATCCAATTCGTGACAAGCGTGTTACGGCTTCTTCTTGTCTGCCTTCAGGCACAATTAAAACGATATCTTGATCAATATCACGAATCAAAGCGCCTACCCACGGAGCAAATCCTCCATCCAATCCAATAAAAATTGAACCTGGGATATGTGTTTTTACAAATTCAGACTGATGTCTAACATCTAGCATCAAGGCCCCTGCCTCTACTCTTGATCTAAACTCCTCAACTGTTAACGGTTTCGTTCCTCGCGCCAAAATTTCATCAATCGAATCATTCACTCCTTTATTCATCATAGCATTCTTAGGGAAGTACTGCGGAGGCGCAGTTAGTCCTGTTAAGACTTCTTTGATAAACTCTTCTTTCGTCATATCAGCACGCAATGCATAATTATTTGCTTTTTGATTACCAAGTGTGTCAAACGTCTCTTTACTCATCTTCTTTCCGCATGCAGAACCAGCTCCGTGTCCCGGATAAACAGTAACGTCATCCGGAAGTGTCATGATTTTTTCGCGAAGGGAATCAAATAAATGACTAGCTAAATCTTCTTCAGTTAACTCACCCTGTTTTACTGCTAAATCTGGACGACCAACATCACCGATAAATAAAGTATCACCTGTATAAATACTGTGCTCCTTACCTGACTCATCTTTCAGCAAGATTGTGCTCGATTCCATCGTGTGTCCTGGTGTATGCAACCATACGAACTCTACATTTCCTAATTTCAAAACTTCGTTGTCAGCAGCCTGATGAAAATCAAAATTCGCTTTTGCTGTTGGTCCAAACACAATTGTTGCTCCCGTTTTCTCAGCAAGATCAATATGACCTGAAACGAAATCTGCGTGGAAGTGTGTCAAGAAAATGTACTTCAATTTGACACCGTCATTTTCTAATCGCTCAATATATGGGCTAGTTTCTCTTAGGGGATCAATGATAACTCCCTCTCCTTCTGAATGGATGTAATAAGCAGCTTCTGCTAAACATCCGGTATATATTTGTTCTACTTTCATTTTATTTATTATTAAGTATAAAATTAATCATTATTTGAGTGTAAATTTAGGTCACTTATTTGTTTTAATTCGTGATTTTTATCACTTGATATAGTCTTACCTCTTATTTAGTGATAATTTAGGCGTTTTACAAGAAAAATGCATTAAGCTTTAATACTTGGCTTCTGAGATTTTGAAATATCAAACGATTTCTAATGAAGAATACACATGTCATGATTGGATCAACTCGGTTGACTCAACTTATATGTGTTGTCTAAAAAAAAGTGATTCTGAATACATTTTTGGCTGGGAAGCATTGGATAGTATCCCTATTCCCACAACCGGTTATAATGCTAATCTGGTTGACGATTTCTTAAGTAAAAATAATGACCGTTATATTTTTGGTTTCTTTTCATATGATATCAAAGACGTGCATACTCGGAGCTTATTGCATGAGGGTAAAACCAAGTTTCCTGACCTCATTTTGTTTGCGGCTAAAAATGTAGTTATTCAAAATGAAAGTAATCAACTTTACTATGGAAGTTATAATGATTTTGTCGAGCTAGAAAAACCGAGTCACGATGATGAATTCGATCTACAGATGCCTGGGTTAACTCTAGAACCAAATGTTGATGAGACGACATACATTCAGCATATCAAGCAAATAAAAGCTCATATCCAACAGGGTGATTTTTATGAGTTAAATTATTGCATGGAATATAGCGGAGATTTACCTAACATAGAAAGCAAAAAACTATTTAAAAAATTAATGGATGTTACGAAGGCTCCCTTCAGTGCATTTGTCGACACTCCAGTATGCACAGTTTTATCTGGATCACCTGAAAGATTCATTAATCGACGTGGTGATGTAATCACTAGTCAACCCATAAAAGGAACATCTAAGCGCGGTCAGACACCTGAAGCAGATCACATTATCGCTGAAACCCTAGTAAACGATGAAAAGGAGATCGCTGAAAATGTGATGATCGTTGACCTTGTTCGAAATGATTTATCTAAAATTGCCAAGAAAGATTCTGTTCGTGTGCCTGAACTTTGCAAACTGTATTCATTTAAAACAGTGCATCAATTAATTTCTACAGTACAATGCTGTGTGAAAGAAGGCGTCTCATTTTCAGATATTCTAGAAGCGACGTTCCCTATGGGCTCAATGACTGGAGCCCCAAAAATTAATGCGATAAAATATGCTGCTCATTATGAAAGTTTCAATCGTGGGGTATATTCCGGTGCTGTTGGAATGATAGAACCCAATGGGAATTTTGATTTTAATGTGGTTATTCGATCGATTGTTTTGAACAAAGTAAATGAATCTATTCATGTGGGTATTGGAGGTGCAATCACTATTAAGTCTGACCCAAAAAGAGAATACGAAGAGTGTAACCTAAAATACGAAGCCATAAGAAAACTACTAAATGCTTAAAGAATTTAAACATAGATGGAGCACTGAAATCGATAATTGGAAAAACAAATCGATTTTCTTGGCTATCAGCGGCGGTAAAGATTCTATGGCATTGAGTAATATTTTATTAAAACTTGGAATTTCGCATCATCTCTTGCATTGCAATTTTCAGCTAAGGGGAAAAGAATCAGACTTAGATGAAAAATTTGTAAAAGAATATGCCTTAGAGAACAATTTAGAATTTTCGTCAAAACGCTTCGATACAAAATTGTTTGCATCACAGAACAAATTAACCATTCAAGAAGCGGCCCGAAAATTACGTTATGAATGGTTTGATACGATTGTCAAGAATGACAGTGACTCAATACTATTTACAGCCCATCACGGAACAGATTCGATTGAAACTTTCTTCTTGAATCTGATGCGCGGAAGTGGACTTAAAGGTCTTACTGGTATTCCTTTGAAAAGGGGATATGTCATGCGTCCTTTATTACCTTTTTCTGTTGATGTTATTATTGCTTACATTGATAAACACCAAATCGATTACCGGGAGGATCAATCTAACTTGGACACCCTTTATCAACGAAATTTTATCCGTCATGAGATTCTACCGCTTATCAATGAGAGATCCACTGATTTTGATAAAAAAATGGAATCTACTTTTGCGTCATTGCAATCCATACAGTCCTATTTAGCGAAACAAGCCCAGCGCCAGCATCAATCCGTTTTTAGAAAAAAAAATAAGTATATCGAGGCAAACATCAATGATGTATTAACCACTCATAAAGCCATTCTTACCATTATTTTGGAAGATTATGGCATTAGACGTTCACAATTCGATGCCTTTAAATCATTCCTTAATAGCATTTCAGGTAGCCAATTTCATACTACTTCCCACCGATTTACTATTCATGGAAATGTTGTTTACATCGAGCCTAATAATAAAATTGTACAATCAAATCAATCTTTAAAGATAGACCGCTTCGGTAAAACATACAAATTTTCTGATAGCGATCAATTATTCATTTTATTGACCGATGATCGACCAGCGAATTTTTCTTCCGATTTATTGCAGTGGGATGCAAATAAAGTGACTTTACCATTAAACATAAGGATTTGGAGAGAAGGAGATCGTTTTAATCCACTAGGCATGGCAGGATCTAAGCTTGTTTCAGATTTCATAACTGACAAGAAGATTAACCCAATAGAAAAGCAACAATTACAAGTTGTTATCGATGGAGAAAAGCGGATAATTGGGATTATTGGTCATACAATTGCTGATCACAGTAAGATCGACGCATCTACAAAAACTATCTTAATCTTAAAGCAAGCTTTATAAACACAAAAACCCTCACTTAAGATTTAAGTGAGGGTTTTAAAAAGAGGCGTCAACATAC
>JBMZAY010000008.1:0-150921 GCA_049611865.1 Crocinitomicaceae bacterium
GATGAAGTTGTAATCTAAACATTTATTAGTTACTCCAAGTTAATGCGACAGAACCTCCGAAAGAACCACTACAACTCTGAGGCTATCATCGTTTTGATCGGCTTCTTTTAGGTATTTTTTATAAAAGAGGATTGAGGTGTTCAGCTTTTGTAAATATCAATAAATGTTTCCTTGGTAATTAACTGATTCCACAGTTGTAAAAACTGCGTTCATTAAAACCACCAGATATATTACAAATCTTTGAATAGAGCGAAAGAATAGAGTTCCAATATAAGTAAAATCTATTTGACTCATTTCTTGCAAGGACCTAATAACGAACTTATTCCGTGTTTTCTCAAGAGCTTGGAATTTTTCGTTCTGATGAACAAGCTGAAAAATATTTATTCCTTACCAACAGGTAAGTCTTTCACCTTGACGTCATTTTTATACAAGGCTTTTTCAACTACAACCCCTTCTTCATTAAATGCTGCGCCTATTCCTTCCCGCATTCCGTTGACATAATTCAAATCCACCTTAAGTTTTCCGGAATCGTAGTAAAAAAGCCATTTACCTTCTTTAGCGCCAGCCACGTAGGTCCCGGTGTGTGTCCGAACGCCGGTTGCAGAATAAAATTCCCATTCACCAGTTTCCTTGCCATTTTCGTAATTGCCTTTTTGTTTGATTGACTTGTTCGGATAATAAACTGTCCAGGTTGCATGACGTTTGCCATTTAAATAGGTGCCAGTGTGATAAGTTTTTCCGTCAGGATAAAACGTCAACCATTTACCTTCTTTTTCGCCGTTTTCGTAATTTCCTTTAGTGTAGACATCATCTTTTTCAGTGTCGAAATACTCTTTGTACTCACCTACAATTTTGTCGTTTATGAATTCATAGGTGTTCATCAGGTTACCAGATGGGTAGAACCCCTTAAATGAACCATGCAAAACTCCAGATTTATATTGACAAATTTTCTGTACAACATTTGCATGCTCTTTATGATATCCAATGAACTCACCGTTGTACTTGCCATTAACTTTGATTGCCTTCTCTTGAATGTTTCCGTTTTCATAATACCGAACACTGACTCCGTTTTCCAGACCCATGACTAGTTGAGTGTCGTAACGCAAAACACCATTTTCATAATATCCTTTGGCGTTTCCATTAGGCAATCCATTGAAATAAGGAGTATTTTCCATTAGATTTCCATTCTTATGATAGATTAACACCGAACCATGCAAGTAGTCATTTTTATAATTGGACACTTGATGCAATGCGCCGTTATCGTAATAGCTTTTTATTTCTCCTTGCAATAAATTCTTTTCGAAATATAGATCCTGTTTTAATTTCCCATTGGGATGATTATCGACCCATTTTCCAATCAATTGATTTGCTTTAAATTGACCTTCTTGCCAAAGCTTCCCGTTTTCATAAAAAAGTTGATATAAACCTTCTTTGATCGTATCACCATTGACAATTTTGTACTCAAAAACTTCCCTGACTTGATCAGGCTTTTTTGGCCAATAACTTGTTTTTTTTTGCTGTGCAAAAGTTGAAGAACAGATGCACAATAGACATACTAATCCTGCTGCTCTTATCATGCTTATAGATCTATTAAGAGTTGAGTGCCTTCGAGATTGGTGCCATGACCATAATCCAAAATGGCAGCCAAAGCATGCTTCCCAGATCCTAAATTGTTGGGCAATGTTAGTGTAAATGTTCTTTTTTCTCCCGGATATACCCGCATCATTGAAGTTGGAAATTTCTGTTCAGCAGCCGTTTCTAAATTCGCCAAAACCAACCCTACATTTGCTTCGATGATTTTATCACCCGTATTAGTTACGGTTACATTAAAGGTTTTTAACGAATCTTCTGGGGCAGTTACTTCCACCAAGTTCGCAATTTCAGCTTTGTAATTATTGTTAATGGTTGGAGATTGATTCACGAGAATAACAATTCTTGGCACCACTTTAATACCCGTCGCCAATTGTTTGTCAACCGGATTTTCGCTTTGTTCATCACTTGCCTGTACATAGATCATTCCCCATCTTGACGAATTGCCATCTTTCGGAACTGTCATAATAACCGTTACCTCTCGTTCTTCATTTGGGTTTAATTCAATGAAAGAAGGGTTAACGGTGATCCAATTCGCACATGACCGACTAGATGTACCTGCAGACATACGCTTTTTGTTTCCTTCGGCATCAATTTCAAAGTCGCCAAAATTAAAAGTATACCCCTGTTTAATGTTCGCGTGGTTTCTAATAGTGACAGTCGCCTGTTGTATTTCACCTGGGTTTGCCGTGAAGTTTAAAACAACTGGAGCAACTTCAAAATCTTGCGAGAAAACAAAACTTGTAATCGTCAATAATAAAGTCGATAAAATCGCTTTCATAAATTATTAAGGTTTAGTTATTATTTGGCTTATCCTGACATAAAAATAGGACAAAAGCCTTTATAATTAGCGGTGTGTATGAATAATTTTCAAGGGTCAAAAGTTAATACGGTAAAAGCCAAGTTTCAACTTGCAGATTGATAGATTTGTCGAAAAAACGTTAAAAAAACACGTTTTTTGAAACTTATGCGACTTTGTAGCGTATCTTAAAATGTAATTAAATATAGTATAAACTTATTAAACACAGAACGTATGAAAAAATTAGCGTACCTCGTTATTGCTTTTCTAGGCTTCGGCAGTGTAGCAAATGCACAAGCCGTTCGCGATAGAAATGTAATACCATTAGCGGTTAATTTAAATCAGGTTTTGCGTATGTCTATAACAGACGGCGGAAACATTGAATTTACATTTAACAGCATTGACGATTATCGATTTGGTCTTTCCGGAGACGCGGGAACCTCAGGTTCTGCCAACCCGGCAACTTCAGACCCGATGTATCTTTCAAACTTTATTATTGCTTCATCGACTAGATGGGAGTTAAGTTACGGTTCGGAAGAAGCAACGTTTATCGGAACAGATAATCCTGCAAACACATTAACTTTAGACAATGTAGGGTTTACTTTAGTTTCAAATGGCGTACACGTTTTTGGAACAGAAATTACATCTGCACCGACAGTAAACGGTACAGAAGTTTCTGCTCTTGAGCAGTTCCCTATTGTACTAATTACCGATAACGGTGACCCATTGTCAAGTGCTGGTGATGTATTGGACAATGATTTCACGATCATCTGGAGATGTGGAACGGCGGAAGTTGGTGCTGCACCTGCTACAATGAATCCTGTAGTATTGTTGGAGCAAAACCCAAGCCCAACACCAGACAGATACGTAACTAATGTATTGTTTGAGTTAGCGGCACTGTAAAAAGCAGTATTTGCTAATCTACATGCTTAAAACTTAAAAAGAATCGGCGGTGTATTAATCGCCGATTCTTTTAGTTATTTATAAAAACCAATTTAAACCACCTTCTCAATGAGAATAGTCTACATAATTGCTCTTGTATTTATAAGTGCGACTGGAATGGCGCAAGATAATGTTGCTCGATTGACAACATTAATTGGTTCGCGTATCGAGTTTAACTTTAATACAATGGACGATTATTATAATGGTATTCGGATTGAAGACGGAACTACTATTGGAATAACAATGTCTGGTATACTCCCTGCAGTTTTAACAGGTTGGCATATTGATGCGCAAGCCTTTATGGGAGCAACAGAAATTGACGGTTCGGGAGGAAATATTTTACCTCTTGATGCCATCCAAATTGAAGCAACAGATGCAAATGGAAACTTGGCGACAGCCACTTTCTTCGGCATGCAAGATTTGGCCGTGGCACCAGGATTTACACTTGTTTCAACAATTGATCCGGCCCATATTCCAGCAGATCCGAATACACATCAAATCAACATTACTTATGAATGTGGAATAGCAAACGGAAGTTTGTTAGGTTCAGTAGCCGATTACTACACCGTAAGTCTTGAGATTATCCTCATTCCTGATTTTTAGAAGGACCAAAAACTTAAATGGAGAGTAGATTTCTAGCCATATTATTCACGTTTTTCATTGTTGTTAGTGGATCAGCGCAAACACCTGATTCATTAAATACAATTGTTGACACTACTGCTAATGTATCAAGTGATACCACTGCATCCTCTTCTGATGTTCTTGATCAGATTTTAGATGAAGCCGTGTCATTCGATTCATTAGAAGCACAAAAAGTGAGAATAGAGTTTGTAAAGAAAAAAACGGTACATGCTCCAGATTCTGCTTATTTCAATGTTTGTAAAATCACAAATACGACGACTGAAACAATCAGTGGAGATTTATTATTTACGGTTCCAGTAGGTTGGAACCTTATCGCAGATCCTTCTGCTCCGATAACTTTAGCACCGGGAGAAATGAAGGTTTATCCCGTTCGAACAACATTGGCCGCAGATGCTGTTGGAGGAATGGCTTATCCAATTGACGCGGCGATAACAACAGAAGAAGGTATTTACTCCGGGGCTGCCTATGTCAGAATTCCGGTTAACAATAAATGGGAAATGTTTGTGAATACACACACCGTGTATTTCAATGAGTATTTCGATGAACAGGAGTTTAATATTCACATTAATAATAAAGGAAACGCTGAGGAATTGATTCGATTGGACTTTAAAGTCGGAAAGCTCTTGGAAGTAGAAGGTTTAACAGCTACTGAAATCTATGTTTCTATTCCGCCAAAAACAGATTCTGTGTTTACCTATAAAGTGCGAAGAGCACTGCTGAATGAGGATGAGCGAGCAGCCTATCAACAAATGTGGAACGAATCGTTTATTCGCATTGCAGCACAATCCGGATTAGGAGAAAAATACGGAGAATCAATTCAGTTTAGAGATCTTGAGAATGTATATATTAATGAACGCGCAGAGCGTGCTTCGCCACTCAATGTAGACCTTTCGGTCTTTAATTTATTATCATCTGTCCGCCCGAGAATTAACGCTTCATTATTTGGAGAAATTCAGTTCAGAAAAGAGCATGATTTATCTTATATCTTTCAAGCAAGAAATCTCTTTTATACTTCAAATACCTTGGAAACATTCTTTCAAAATGGAAACAATGGAACCTTTAATATCAATTATAGATGGAGTGACAAAATCAGAGCACAATTAGGTGAGATTAATAATTACTCTATGCATTCGATGCGTGGATGGGGTATAAACGCTTCGTATAATTTTGATAAGGATAACAAGATTACAGGGTCTTATATTTTTGGGAAATACTTTCCTATGATGGGCTCGAATATCCGTTACGACACTAGAATTAAGAAAGTGGGCGTGCACGTAGGCGCTACTTGGGAAGACAATGATTTATTGCATTTTGATGCCATTTCAGTTCAGTCTGGGGTTAATTTCCCGATTGCAAGAAACCATTTGATTAATGTGACCTTGATGGGAACACAGTCCGTTTATGATCAAAATGCCGGTATCGAGCCGCCGAATGACACGACGGTACTTGGATTTTCATATGCTGCTAGTTATACAGGCATGGCAGGGAAATTTCGATTTGGTGCCAATACGCGAAATGATCAATTTAATTATCTGCGTGTTCGTCCGGCCAATAGAATTGGCGGATATGCGCGTTATATGATTAATGATCGTAGCCGTATTAATTTAACAGGGCAATTTAATTCCATGCAGGCCTCACGATTGTTATTTACCAATTTCTTCAGTGGAGCATACAATAGTCAACAACTTTATCGCCTGAGTTATACAAATCGTGTTACAGAAAAAATATCATTTGAGGTCGGACCTTCTTCACGTATCTTAAGCCGTTTTCAAATAGATACCAGTGCCACCGTTACATCCGATTTTTACAATTATTTCGTTGGGGTATATGGTTTAACGCGAATCCGTTTTGATGAATTTAGAATGTTAACGCCTACGATCTCGGCTGGGGCCACTATATTCCGCGACAATATTGCCGATTTAGATACTTTACCAGTCCTGCCAACAACGAATTTAGGTGTAAGTTATATCGCCAGAAACTGGGGAGCAAGTGCAAACTATATTTATGGACCAAATTTCTTCTTAACACAAGGTTTTGTTCAGAATGAAATCATAGGATTTGAAACTGTTCACCTGAGGGCCAATTATACACGTTTTATAAATGATGGTAAAATCCGTTTCACGGCTTTTGGTAATTACTATTTGAGGTTACCTTCAAACCGTCAGAACTTTGCAGCTAGTGGCCGGTTTGATATCTTCTTTTCAAAAGGATGGATGCTTTATGTTCAGGGTAATGCCTTTACCAATAGTGTCGATACAGAGTCCAATGGACTGGTCTCGAGACGAAACTTTAACTTAAATTTTGGTGTTCGCAAATCTTTCGACATCGCGCAGCCGCGTGTCAAGTATCATGATCTGAAAGTGGTTTGTTTTAACGATATCAATGGAGATGGCATAAGAGATGATAATGAGCCATTAATACCGAATATCAAAATGACCGTTGCTAAAAATCTTGATCTGGCTAGCCCCGATCAGGCACGTTTTGGAGAGCAAGATTTAGTAACAGACCCTGATGGATCCATGGAAATCGTTGATATACCTGAGGGTCACTATTCACTGGTGTTTTCACCTCTTCAAAATTTAGGTAACCTATACAATGCTAGAGGAGACCAGCAAGACGTTGTAGTTTCGGAGAATATGACGATTTATGTGCCATATGTTGAGAGTTATAAAGTGAGCGGTAAAGTGATTCTCAATAGAGATGAATATAGTTCTTTGGGATTGGTTAATGTAAATGGAATTCGAGTAACTGCTACGGGTGTTAACGGTGAAACTTATGCTGCCTTGACTGATTCAGATGGGAACTATTCTATTGATATTCCTCAAGGCGGATATTACAAGATTAAGGTCAACAATATTTTCGGAGAGAATTTTGAAATTGATCGTGATGAATTTATCGTACAGTTTAATGGATTCAAGTCTTTCAATGTTGACTTTACTTTCTTCGAAAATAAACGTAAAGTCAATTTTAACGGAGGAAATTTATTCAATTTTGAATCTATTAATACAGAAGGAGAAGAAGGAGAGTCTGACGACAGTGAAGAGGAAGAAAACAACGAATAAATAGGATCTTTTTTAGATTTACCCACAATCGTTTGAAGACTTACAACCATCCGCTTTTGCATTATAGGAGTTGTGCGTTGTAAGAAAGGCGACTTCATTGTAAGGTCTTTCGTGAAGTAATCCGATGTTCTGAGTCTGAGCACAGTTGCTTATTAGCATCATAAGCATGAAAGTCAGTATATGCATAGGGCGTCGATTATCAACTGGGTTGGCGATCTCCTGCTCTATTTGCTTTAATATTTTTATATCCGCCAACTTATTGTACAAAGTCTGTTGAAGTTAATTCATGCTTTGCAACTCTTCTCATGGAGTTAGCAATCAATAATCGGATAGCAATTTCACTTTTTTACTGTGTTCAATCACCATATTTGGCGTCCCATTGTAATCTGTAATTTCCCCAGTAAAACAGACTTCTTTGTCCATCAAAAACACTTCAGGCTCATAGTCAAAGTTGACAATATTCGACTCAAAAATGGAAACGGAGAAGATTTGATTTGGGAATTTTTTATCCAGGTTAATAAAGACATGGCCTTTGTCATGTTTTTTGGTGCTGACAACCGTTCCGCAAACGGTGTGCTGTTCACCATCCCCATTAAAAACATGCACGCCATAGGTATTGGAAGCTCTTTTCGGTAAACGTTTTTGATGGATCGCTTGTACATCGCCTTTTTGATTTTCAGGCAACCATATTTGATAATCACTTTTCGATTCAATCGCGTTTTCTACTTCGTCATCGAGTTGAGAAAATAGATCATATCCAAGAACAGCTTCGGCGCTATCGATACTCACGGCGTAATTTTCCAGTGGTAATTCAATTTTTTCATGCGGAAGTATAAAAGCAATGCCTTGTTTCCATTTTAAATCCAAAGCAACCTTGATGAATTGTTTGGGAATGGAAACCTGATCTACACTACGTTCAATTTTTTCCAGATTATTGTTTAAAACAGGAGCCGTAATAATGTAGAGATGACGCTCATTCGCGGTTACGTATTCACGCATCCAGTTTTCCAATTCGGCCCATTTCAGGCGGTTAAAATCTGCTAATTGTGGAGACATGTTAGAATAGAAATAACTCTCAGAGAGTGCCGTTTGACTCCATCGAAAATCAGCAGATGGGGCAAGGTGTCCACGGTCGTAACCAAATCCATCATATTTATAAGTACTGTCAGACTTAAGTGTTTTGATAAAATAGTCCTTTTCAACAGCAGAACCCGTTTTTACCATTGTATCCACTCTGAAGTCATTCGTTCTCGTTACATTTCCTTCTATGATGTCAGGTAATATGATGTGCATTACCCAATTGGCTTGCTCGTGTTCTTCGTTATAGCTTAGATAGTATGCTTTATGTTTTATAATCGATTCTGCTTCGTTCTTGGTGGGAACGCCAACACGTTCCATTTCATTTTGAATCCAACTGAGTTTCTCAATCTCAAGGGTCGCTTGTAATGTTTTTTTGTGCGCTTCGATAGAGTCCAACTCGGCCTCAATTTGTCTGATTTTTGCACCATCCGCTTGCGAAAAACCAATATGCGCAAGCATGATCACAATTATTGGGAATAATTTCATGGTTTAGCTTTAGGTAAAAATACCGAAATATAACCGGATGATCACTTAAATGGTATTATGGAATGGTTAAAACCTAATTAATAAGAATTATTTGATGCGAATCCCAGCGACGCAAACATCGTCAATTTGCTCGATGTCTTTCTTCTTACCTTCATAGGTTTGTGCACCAACTGAATTGCATAGTACAGAAAGAAGAATGAGCAATATAGCGTGTTTTGTTTTGTTCATGATTGGTATTTAAGTGTGTTTAGCCCTGCAAATATGAACATCCGGTCGGGAATCTTGTTCATTAGTTGATGTCTATTAATTATCCTAAATGAAAAAAATGTCAATCTTATTACTTACCCTACTCGTCCTATTTATTGGTTCTCAGATTTGGGTGAAAATGCTGGGTGCAAATATCGAAACTTACCAATATGAGTTAATTGAGGAATTGGATGGAATAGAAATTCGTAAATATGCACCTGCAACTTTTTCTTTTGTCCAGCTGAATGTCGATTCGTATAACCAAGGATCAAGTTTGGGTTTTAGGAAATTGGCAGGCTATATTTTCGGTGGAAATGAAGAGCAAAAGAAAATAGCTATGACTTCTCCCGTAGAAATGGAGATGGATTCATTCATGGTAATCAAATTTATGGTGCCATCCAAATACAAAATGGAAGATCTGCCTCGGCCTAATAATGAAGAAATCAAATTCGTTCAAGAACCAGAGCGTTATGTTGCTGCCATCCGATTTTCTGGTTTTGCAAATGACAGTAAGATCGAATTATACCATAATCAACTTCAAATTGTATTAAGTGAACGTGGCATTAAACATGAGAAGACAATGAGTTTTTTAGGTTACAACTCACCTTTTGATCTTTTCAATCGCCGCAATGAAGTCATTGTTGAAATTGAGATGTAGCATTGGATTTTAATACCAGCAATAAGAAAAGCCCTCTAAGTACGCACTTGACTTAGAGGGCTTTTCATTTCCCTAAAAGGTCCGTCAACCCCTATCCGGCCTTTTTCTGCGGGTTTATTAGTAAGATTTCGTTGACTTGAACTTCAGTAATTCGTTTAGTATTTCCGCTTGCATCCGTCCATGATCGATTGACGAGTTTGCCGTCTACCGCCACCAGTTGACCTTTTTTAACAAACCGCTCAATGAGCTCAGCTTTCTTTCCCCAAGCGACGATGTTGTGCCATTGAGTCAATTGTTTTTTGCCATTTACTTCACTGATGGTTTCATTAGTGCCGAGCGAAAATTTTGCCAGTTTCATACCATTTTCAAATGTTCGAATAACCGGTGCGATGCCTGCTCTTCCAATCAAATTAACTGCGTTTTGAATCTTATTCATAAGTTTTGGATTTATAGATGGTTTAATGATTTTCAATGATTCTTAAAGTATCGAGAGATTATCCTCCCATTCTCACATGAAGTTATCCGGTGAGTGATTTTTATAGATTGCCTCTTTTCCCACAACGCATACAATCTCCCGATACAGGTCTACTTCTACGCTTTTTTTCCTAAAAGAAGAATTTCACTTAGTTGTACTTCTGTTCGTGTTCGCCTCTCACCTTCTTTTGTTTCGAATGAACGAGTGACGAGTTTCCCCTCGATCGCAATCTCTTGTCCTTTATCCGTGTACTTTTCGATGATTTCTGCTTGTTTACCCCAGGCAATTACATTATGCCACTGCACAGATTCTACTTTTTCGCCCTCGTTATTTTTATAGACCTCATTAGTAGCAATGCGAATTTTTGCAAGTTTGTTGCCATTTTCGAAGGAGATCATTTCTGGCTTTTGTCCTAAGTTTCCAATCAATTGTACTTTGTTGCGTAACGTGTTCATAATGTTTGTTTTTAAAAAGTTTGTAAATGTTACTGTCGTTGTTTGTTATCGACACTGCAAAGGAATGACAAGCACCAAGTAATAGTCGTCAATTAAATGATTGTATACGAATATTAGTCGTTTGTAAATGTTTGTAAATGATTATTAAACACAATATCAGGCAGTTGAGTCTTATGTTTTTTTTGAAAATTTCTTTCGTATTTTTGGTTTATGAAAACAATTTTAATCGTTTTGCTATCTTTATTTGGAATTGCAGGAGATCAAATTCCTCCATTTCAATTAATTCAGGAGGATGACGGCGCCTCTTGTTTTAGGCATACGGTTCAGGACTCAAAAGGCGATGAGGTAAAGCTACCAAAACGGGTAAAGAAAGGATTAGATTGTCCATATTCGATTGGTCTACATGGCGTCTTTCTGTCATATGTTGTTGATTTAGAGGTCAGGCTATATAATCTTGAGACACAGGAAGATCATTTACTTTTTACTTTGTATGACGATATTGACGGTTTTTCATCGCCAGCATGGACAAAAGATGGCCGTAAAGTAACTTATGTTGTTATCAATCAAGAACAGAATCACGGATACAAATCATTTTGTAGGATTGTTTATTGCGAATTAAAAGAGGACGGAGCTCTTTTGAAAAAGAGAAAATTTGATCGTCCAGTGAATTTTGAATGTGGCAGTATTTGCAGTGCAGAGCCTGAGGTGGACTTCATGTTTGATGAAGCTGATCAGTTAATTTATCGCAACCATGTAATGTATACAGACGGTGAGGAGATTTGGGATCCTATTGAATTGTAGTTAGTAAAAAGTCAAAGAAATGAAATTTTTAGTAGTAATCGTTTCATCACTCTTGGGTCTGCGCGCGCAGGCACAAGCCTATACATCTTATTTCACAGGAAGCACAGATGACAGTGAGACCCCCGCTATGGGTGGGGTGTGTTTAATGGGAGGAGCTGGAGAATCTGATCCTGCTGCAGCTTGGTTTTTAGAGAAGTCGAATGGCGGAGATATATTGGTCCTCAGAGCTAGTGGTGCTGATGGTTATAACAACTATTTCTATGAAGATTTAGGTGTATCCGTTAATTCTGTGGAGACAATCGTTTTTCACGATGCAAGCGCAGCCGATGATGCATACATTCATGATCGAATAAAAAAAGCTGAGGCCATTTGGTTTGCTGGGGGTAATCAATGGACTTATATTTCATATTGGAGAAACACGCCCATTGATAGTTTGCTTCGAAAAGGGATTAATGAAAGAAATGTTGTGGTTGGCGGAACAAGCGCAGGAATGGCCATTCTGGGAGATGTATATTTTAGTGCTGAATACGGAACCGTGACATCAGACGAAGCGCTAAATAATCCTTTTCATCCCAATATAACGGCTGATAGTAGCAGGTTTATAGATGCGCCGTATTTAGACGAAACAATAACGGATACACATTATGATGATCCAGATCGCAAAGGAAGGCATGTTGTTTTTATATCAAGAATGCTTATGGATTATGGGATGTCAGCAAAGGGTATTGCTTGTGATGAGTACACAGCTGTTTGTATAGACACGGACGGAAAAGCCAACGTGTACGGCGCTTTTCCTGATTATGATGACAACGCATACTTCATTCAAACCAATTGTGATTTAATAGATGACTATCCTGAAACCTACGAAGAAGAAGTGCCTTTAACATGGGATTTGGACCAAGAAGCGCTGAGAGTATACGCTGTTAAAGGAACTCCCGATGGAGATGGTTATTTTGATCTTTCTACATGGAAGACGGGATCAGGTGGCGAGTGGTTATTCTGGTCGGTTAGTGAGGGTGTTTTAAAAGAGTTGATAGGAGAAGGACCAGTTTGCGATCTTAGCTATCGGAACACCATCGAACAAAATGATATTCAAGTTTATTTTAATCAGGATATTTTAAAAGTGCAATCTGAAAGCCCTATCAAAAAGATCCAAATTACGGATCTCTCCGGGTCTAGTTTGTTTCAAACAGAGGTATTAATGAGTAATTTATTACTGTGGCAAACAGATACGGGATTCTTACCTGAAATTTTTGTGGTTAGCGTTATCACTGAGACAAGAATCGTCAACAAATTGGTGGTCCACTAATATTGGCTAAATTCGTAAAAATAACGTCAAACAACAACATGGAAATTTCATTGAGGACATAGATAATTATCGGATCAATTTTTGTTGCAGCAATTATTGTAACACGATTGTCTCGTTGGCTTATTACCAGATCTTATAATGTTGCATCACAGAAAATAAAGGTAGACCCGACGCGCTATCGATTTGCCAAAAATGCCCTATCATTAATTATTTGGCTCATAGCTTTAGGATCAATCGCGTCATTTATTCCTGAGTTGAAGTCTTTAGCAGTTACGCTTTTTGCAGGAGCAGGGATTTTGGTTGCGATCATAGGGTTTGCTGCGCAAGAGGCTTTTTCTAATATCATCGGAGGGATTTTTATTGTCATCTTTAAACCCTTTCGTGTTGACGATCTTATAAAAGTTGGGGATCGTGATTATGGAATTGTAGAGGATATAACGCTTCGTCATACGGTGATTCTAAATTTTGAGAACAAAAGGATTGTTATTCCAAACTCAGTAATCAGTTCGGAAACGATAATTAATGATTCAATAGAGGATCAAAAGGTCTGTCGATTTATTGAAGTGGGCAATAGTTATGACAGCGATTTACGAAAAGCGATTAAAATTTTGCAAGAAGTTTCAATGGCTCACCCTGAATCAATTGATAATCGCACCGACGAAGAGAAGAAAGAGGGTGTTGATCAAGTTGTTGTACGGGTCAATTTTGGTGATTCAAGCGTCAACTTAAAAGCACTTGTTTGGACGGCTGATCCACTTGCTGTTTGGAGGATGCAAAGTGAAATTAATATTGTGGTTAAAGAGCGATTTGATGGCGAAGGAATTGAGATCCCTTTTCCTCACAGGACCCTGGTTTTTAAAAATGACCTTAAAACCAAATCGCAATAAAAAAGCTTTTCTTATCAGCATTCGTTTCGTAAGAATAGAACAGGATCTTCGTCTAAGTTGTTACAAAAAGAAAGATTATGTTGAATTGGAACGATATTATCCGTTTTGCCAATAGGGGAACGCCAGCTCCTGACAGCAGAACTGAAAAATCTGCGGAGGAATGGAAGGCACTTTTATCAGCGGAGGAATTTCGAATTATGCGAATGAAAGGAACTGAACCGGCGGGATCGGGAGAATACTGTCATGCGCATGATCCAGGGCTTTATGTTTGCGGCTGTTGTGGAACGGAGCTTTTTGACTCATCCATTAAATTCGAATCAGGAACGGGATGGCCAAGTTTTACTCAACCGTTAAAGGAAAATGCAGTAAGTTATGAGAAGGATGTGTCATTCGGAATGGTTCGAGTGGAGATCTTGTGTAATTCTTGCGATGCACATTTGGGTCACGTATTTCCAGACGGTCCAGAACCAAGTGGCTTAAGATATTGTGTGAATTCACTTTCAATCCGGTTAAAAAAGGAGGTCGAAAATGACTAAAGAATTAGCGACTTTTGGGGGAGGATGTTTTTGGTGTGTCGAGGCTGTTATCCAACGATTGAAAGGGGTGGAGAAGGTGGTTTCAGGGTACAGTGGAGGCCAAGCTCCTGGTCACCCCACATATCGGGAAGTCTGCTCGGGTAGGACGGGTCATGCTGAGGTTATACAAGTTGAATTTGATGCGGATGAAATATCCTATTTTGATTTGCTAATGATCTTTATGACAAGTCATGATCCAACAACTTTAAATCGCCAAGGAGCAGATAGAGGTACGCAATATCGATCAGTGATTTTTTATCATAATGATCATCAGAGAAAAACGGCTGAAGAAGTAATCAAAAAGTTGAGTGATGTATACTCTGATACTATTGTAACAGAATTATCACCTTTGGATATTTTTTACGCAGCAGAAGATAATCATCAGAATTACTACAATGAAAACAGCGATGCGGGATATTGCAGAGTGGTTATTGCTCCAAAATTGTCAAAATTACGACAGATTAACGCGGGACATGTAAAAGAGCAGTAAATTTGTAGAGCATCCAGTAAGATGAGAATATGAATAAACCGATGAAGTTTAGCGAGATTATACCTGAAGATTTTTTTACCAAAAGTCTTCCCGGTGATCCTAATGCGGAAAATTATCCGCGTCAGGTGCATCATGCTGCTTATTCGTTTGTTCAAACAACAGCACCTAAAAATCCGGAGTTAATTCATCATTCAGAATCCCTTCTCGCAGATTTGAACATTACAATTGACAGTGACGACAATTTCCTGAACATTGTTTCTGGAAATGCGCCTTTTCCGAAGGCAAAGTCTTATGCGATGTGCTATGGGGGGCATCAATTTGGGCATTGGGCCGGACAACTTGGAGACGGACGTGCAATTAATATACTGGAAGGAACAGTAAACGGAAATTATCAAACATTTCAGTTGAAGGGAGCGGGCCCTACGCCTTATTCCCGTTCTGGAGATGGATATGCGGTATTAAGATCTTCCATTCGGGAGTATTTGTGCAGTGAAGCTATGTATCATCTCGGTGTTCCAACAAGTCGGGCTTTATCTTTGGTTCGCACCGGGGATGAAATTACAAGGGACATGTTATATAATGGCAATCCTGCAGATGAACCTGGAGCAATTGTTTGCCGGGTTGCGCCTAACTTTATCCGTTTTGGTAATTTCGAAATTTTTGCTGCTCGACAAGACACAGAGTCATTAAAAAAACTAGTGGATTATACTATAAATCATCATTTTTCTCATCTGGGAAACCCGTCTAAAGAAACTTACTTGTCATTTTTTAAAGAAGTTGCCAATAGGACTTTGGAAATGGTTATCCACTGGCAACGGGTTGGTTTTGTCCATGGCGTGATGAATACAGATAATATGTCCATTATGGGCTTAACCATTGATTATGGCCCTTACGGTTGGTTAGAGGATTATGATCCGGATTGGACTCCAAATACAACTGATGCCCAGAATAGAAGATACCGTTTCGGTAATCAACCCAATATTTCCATGTGGAATTTAACGCAATTGGCTAATTCGTTATTCCCGTTAATTGAAGAAGTGGAACCGCTTCAGGTGATACTAGATCAATATCGAAAAGAATATTTCATCAAGTTTCATGAGATGATGCTGGCAAAACTAGGTTTGAATAATGCATCAGTCCCTGAGCCTTTTATTCAAGAGCTTACACGCTTGTTAAAGGAAACGCAAATGGATATGACCTTGTTCTTTAGAAGTATTTCTGAAGAAGAAATGCCTTCACTCAGTGGTTTATTCAAGATCGCTTCTTATTTGCCAGATGCTCAATTTAATGAGGGCGAACAGAAATGGCAAAAATGGTGGAATCAATATGAATTTTTCAAATCTGAGCAATCCATTTCTGATCGGCAAAGAAGTGAAGCTATGAAAAAAGTAAATCCCAAATATGTGTTACGAAATTACATGGCTCAATTAGCGATTGAAGATGCTGAAAAGGGGAAATATGAGTTGTTGGATGAATTATATAATTTGCTCTTAACGCCATACGCAGATCAACCAGAAATGAACAAATGGTTTGCAAAAAGACCGGATTGGGCACTCAATAAAGTCGGGTGTTCTATGTTGTCATGTAGCTCATAACGTTAATAATATGAAAAGAATAAAACTATCTAAAAAGAAAATCAATAAGTTGCTTAAATCACGGGAGATGAATTGGCAATATGATGATGGTTTCTGAAAAAAGACATTCGAATTTAGTTCGTTCACTGAGGCATTTAGCTTTATGACGGCCGTTGCTTTCGAGGCGGAAAAATTAAACCATCATCCAAATTGGTCGAATGTATACAATCGAGTTGACATTCATTTACAGACCCATGATGCTGATGGCGTGACTGGTATAGATTTCGAATTGGCCTCCCTTTGCGATAGAGCTGCGCGATAGGTTTTTATCCCAACTTCGGATGAGTCTGGTAAAATTCCTTAACAGCTTTTTTCTGTTTCCCCATTCGTTGTATAAATGGACGATAACCAAAGCGGCCGGTTCCTTTTTTTACATGAATTCCGCTGCCTAAAAATCCGGTTTGGACTTTAAATTCGCCAATTTCATTGAGGTTGTAATGTGTCATTTCGGGGAAAACTTCTTTAATTTCCAACAATCCTTCTTCTAGTTCTCTTACGATCCTAGCTTCATTGATTAGGTCGGCGATAGCTTCAGGTATGCTTTTTCCTTTTAAAGAAAATCGAGTGGTTGTGATTTTACGTGAAGAGTGCTCCTGTGTTTTAGATGGAATACAGAACAAATGATTTTGCGTACCCACAAAACAACCGTTATCAGTAATCATCCAGACGTCAGGCAAGAATATATAATCTTTAAAGTTCTGCATAGGCTTACAGTAAAAAAGGGCAGGTCCTCATAGAACCTGCCCTTTTAATTTAGTCAATATTATTATTAATTACCTCGGACGAGTTGTACGTTACCTTGGCCTTCTAATATCTCACCCGTTTGTCCTTTACCAGAGTATTTATAGAAATAAACTCCATCAGGAACAGGGTTTCCGCCTGCATCGGTTCCATCCCATCCATCTGAGATATCATCAAATTCTCTGATGACATTACCCCAACGGTTTACAACCACACAGCGGAATTCAATTACCGCCACTTGACGTTCATAGAACGTAAAGATATCATTGTTTCCATCACCGTTTGGCGAGAAGATATTAACAGGTGTAAATTCTAAGTCATCACAAAGAATTAGCGGTTTACAGAGTGTATCTGTACATCCATTCTTGTTCTGTGCTACTAAACATACCGTATAATCTCCACTTTGGGTATAGTTGATAGTATACACATCTTCTAATGAATTTGAGATTACCCAATCTCCCTCAGCATAACTGAAGTTATAATAGAAGCTAGTGTCTGCAAAAGGGTTGTTTGGATTTGCAAAGTAAAGCGATTGGTTCGTGAAAGTAATGTCTACAGGCACAACCGCATCACAATCTGTTGGCTCTTGTGGAATATCCATAGTGAACGCAGCAACAGGGTTGACAGAATCCATACGCACCGTATCTCTTAAGATACATCCATTTTCGTCTTGAACTTCCAATACGTAAGTTCCTGGATTTAAACCACCAACTGTTGTATTGTCCCAATCGTCTCCTGTTTCCAAATGGGTCCATTCGTAATGATAGTCTGGAGTACCGCCGGTAGCTGCACCATAAACAACACCATTTCCACTTTGATAACCGTATAGTCTACAATATGCAGGATCATATCCAAATTCACTAAATACCAATTCTGTAGGCTCAGTTATAGTGAAATCAAACACACGTGAACATCCGTTTCCATCGTTGATGGTTAATGTATAATCTCCAGCAGTCAAGTCATAAATACTGTCAGCACCTAAACCACTAATTCCTGGAGGATCTGGTGCCCAGATATAAACAACTTCATCCCAATCCCCTTGCCAGTTAAATACCGTGTCAGCAATGGCAAATCCTGTTTTGTCTCCATAACATTGTGGGTCAGTTACATTTAACTGTACGTTGATTTGTGGAGGATTATGTAATTCTAATGAATCAAATAATGCGCAACCATCACCCAAATCAACAGAGTAATAATACCATCCAGAGTTCAACGTGTTAGCTGTGTTTGAACCACCTTCGTTTAATAATGTTCCGTCCGTATCTGTAATCTCGATTACTTCTAAACCAGTTGGATCTGTAATATCTACAGTAATCGAAGCATCACTGAACCCATAACATGAAGGTTCGTTGAAGATGATATCCACGGCTGGAGAACCAATCGTTACATCCGCTTCAAAGGTTCCAAAATCAGCACAAACACCGTCACCAGCAGTGAGTGTAATTGTAAACGTACCGTCACCTGTATAAGTGTGTGTGAATTCTGTATCATCATAAGAAGAACCATCACCCATATCAAAATCAACTGGTACATCTGGAGTACCTGTATAAGTTACAGTAACCTCTCCAGTCGCACAGTTGACATCATAATCAAATGAAGCATCCGGTGTTTCTCCATCACCAACGATAATTTCTAAAGTTGTCGTATCAGACGTTAAACATCCATCAGGATCATAAGCAATCAAGGTTACCTCATAAACACCTGGATCAGTAAAAGTATGCGTCGGCTCAAATTCAGTTGAAATAGGTGATCCATCACCAAAATCCCACTCATATGTGATACCAGTACCTGTATTGTCAAAGTCTACTGTAAAAGGTGCACATCCAGTTGCATCCGGATCAGCATTCGCAGCAGCGTTTACATGGCTGATTCCGAAATCAATTTTGAATACACCAACATCGTAACCAGGAGATGTTGTTGCATAAGCGTCTGGTGAAGTTGCGAAACCTCCAGAAATACATACCGATTGATAAACAATTCCACGATCTGGATCGAATCGACTTGTACCACCATCCACGTGGTTACCTGTATAGTGTGTTGCGAATTCTAGGTCTTCAGCATTAGGGGTTAATACACCAAGGTAAAACCCTCCTGAATCGAATAAAGCGTCGTCTGTCACTGGAACACCTGTAATCATTCCTAAGTTACCATGTCCTGAGAAGTAAACGTATCCACAGGCATCTACCATAAAGGCGATTGGCGTAAAATCGTTACCACCTGCACCGATTACAGTACCAAAGTTTAAGTCAGTTAAATCTGGGGTTAAGCTACAGATGAACTGCTGACTTCCTGGGTTACTGTATACATCTGGAGTTACTTCTGAACCAGCTGTGCTTTGTCCATAAAGGAAAACATTTCCGTCATTGTCTAAATCTACAAAGAATGCAGCATCAGTACCACCAGTTCCCCAATAACTACTTGCTGAAACTGTACTACCATCGTCAATCAATCGCATTACGAATGCGTCTCGCGTACCTCCGCCAAAAGCATCTTGGTAACCTGGCATAGCAACAAATTCATCAGAACAAACACCACTAAAATATACGTTGTCCTCAAAATCTAAACGAAGTCCTAAAGCTCCTTCACCTGAAGCCCCACCAACATAAGTAGACCATCTCAAATCAGATAATGCTGGATTGAAAGAGAAAACAACACCATCTTGAGTTCCACCTCCGTATGTCTCTTGGTATGCGCCAGGCGTAGTCGGAAAAGATGAAGAGGTTGTACTTGAAGCGATGTAACAGTTACCATCAGCATCTGTAATAATTTCACCTCTGTATTGGTCACCATAGTTAGATGTTAACGTATTGATACCATCGCCTTCTGCAGCTCCACCAATATAAGTTGATCCGACAATATCAGATCCGTCCTCTGTTAAATGCGTTACAACAATATCTGTATTGGAACCTCCATCAGGGCCTACTCCATCATAAGCATCGTCAGAAACTGGATAATCGATAGATTGAGATGTTCCGAATGTATACAGTTCGTTATCATCACTAACTACTATACTGTGCGGAATATCCTGTCCACTTCCACCTAAATAAGACGCGTAAACAAGATCAGAAGCATCTGGTTCGAGTTTACTAACAGCGATGTCAACACCACCACCACCAAAATCTGTTTGGAAAGAACCGTCATCTGTTGGATAACCCGCTCCAAAAGAACGGGCACCAGTATAGATGTAGCCATCTTTGTCATAAGCGGCGCAGTGTCCCCAGTTGGTTACTGTACTTCCTGAAAGTGTTGCTCCAATCAATTCTGGGTCAATCACTAATTCATAATCGCTGTTGTATCCTTCAGCAAATTCAAATGATACTTTTCCGTCCTTTAAAACATAGGCACATGGAACTTCAATTTGTGTTCCATCAATCATTTGATAAGCATATGGTTTTTTCTCGATGAATTCACCTACCGAAGTTCCGTAAATTAGGTTGCCATCTCTGATTTCTATGCGATCCAAACCAGTGTTGTTCATGACAATAACAGATGGGTCAACACCTGCTTCAACGATAAAGTCGTACTTGAAGATACCTTCAGCATTGTATACTTTCATGTCAATACCGTCATAAAGATTATCATATTCTACAATATTGAAAAGCGGAACGTGAGAAGCCCACCTCGATTTATCATTGCCAATAAAGTAGTTGTGATAACCTTTTTCTTTATCGACTCCTGATAATGTTGGATTGCTATTAGCGCCTTCGAAACGTGTGCGCCATGCGTGTCCATCAATCATGATCTTCATATCATGCGCCGACTCCTTGCGGTGCCCGTGGTCATGGTCGTGATCATCATGATTGTGAATGTTCTGTACTTGTTCAGCATCATATTGAACATAAGTAAAAATATTATTCTCCAAAAAAACTGCTCCAACTCCTAGAGGACTTTTGTAACGGACATTTTTATGCCACTGTCCATCGTTTTGAATGAACTGGATTTTAGAGTGATTTAGTTCCACCGTTTCTGGCTGGATCTGAGCAAAGCTGCTTGTTCCAACTAGGGCAACCAATAATGATAATGTTTGTGTTATACGCATATTCGTAATTTAATTGTAGATGACTAGTACTTTTTACAAAACGAAAATCTTGTTAAAAAAGTTGTATCCATTCGCAAATTAGTTAAAAAACTCAACATTTGGAGGTTTTATTAAAAACGAAAGTAAAAGAAAAATGGAACCCTAAGTGGTTTATACTCAGGGTTCCAATTATTAATTAACTTCAGAATTTATAGGTTAGGCCACCAGCCTGCTATCTTTTTTCCTAGATATTCCATCCAGCCTGGCCAAATCAAACCTTGACTGTCTTTTTTTCTTAGCACGGTGTTGTTCTCAAACTTTTTCTCATTGTACTGATGTTCGTGACATTTTCTAGATGCATCAAAGCAAATAGAGCGTTGAGATTCTGTTTCGTTCATTAGATTTCGATTATCGAAAATTGAAAAACCGCTATGGATTCGTTCAAAATTTTCCTCGGATTCATTTTTGCCATGTGCCATGACAATAGCGGATACTCCCAATGCTAGGGTGATTGTTGTTAACTTGTACATTGTTGTTGCGGTTTTTATTTGCCCTTTTTACTTTTTAGGGACAAATGGGTTTAAAAAAAGTGGGAGTAAGACAAATGTAAAAAAATCTATATATGATAAGTGTTTCTTCCCGCTATAAACGTATTAACATGTGCATCAACGATGTCTGCGAGTCTGATCGAATATCCCCCACCCATGCTCACTACAATAGGAATATTTCGCTTCTCACAGTTTTTAAAAACAATTTCATCACGCTCTTTACATCCCGTTTTAGAAAGAGCTAACCGCCCTAATTTATCGCTTTTTAAAACATCAACTCCACTCAGATAATAAACTATATCTGGCTTAACTTCGTCAATTAGGTCAGGTAGAACTGAAGTAAGCTTGCCCAGATATTCTTTGTCTTCAATGCCATCTTCCACGCCGAGGTCATAGTCAGACTTTTCTTTTTTAAGGGGATAATTTTTCGCACCATGCATGCTGAATGTAAAAACACGAGGTTCGTTTTCAAAGATTTTTGCCGTGCCATTACCCTGATGAACATCCAAGTCAATGATCATGATTTTCTGAACTTCTTGATGATGAAGAAGTTCGTTTGCAGTAATCGCGAAATCATTAAAAACGCAGAATCCCTCTCCTCTATCAGAAAATGAATGGTGCGTGCCGCCCGCTACGTTAAATGAGATTCCATCTTCTAGGGCAAACCGAGCACAATTTAAAGTGCCATTTGCAATATGTCTACCACGCTGAATTAGGGTAGGATGATAAGGAAAACCCATAGACCTTATCTCATGTCGATTTAAAGTTCCAGTTTTTAACTTTTCCCAATATTCTAAAGTATGCGTTCTTAAGATTTGTGATTCAGTCAATGCTTCTGGATGAAAAAAGTCTGATTCTGTCACAACACCTTCTCTTAGCAATTGAATGGGTATTAAATCATACTTTTCCATTGGGAATCGGTGTCCCTCAGGAAGATGTTGATAGGTGTACACAGAACTAAATGCAACTTTCATTCTTATACTCTTGTTAGTTGAGCTTTAAACTTTTGATATCCAAAAAACGCTATCAATAGCGCAATCAATGGCAAAAATGCGATGATATAGTATACACTGTAGCCCATAACTCCATAGAGATAGGCGCCTAGAATCGGGAATATCGCTCTAGCAAAGGAGTTAATTGACTCGCTAATGCCCATTACGGCTCCTTGTTTTTTGGGATCAGCATATGCTGAAATTAGGGCATTAAAAGTTGGAAAGGTCAGGGAAAGTCCAAGATTCATGATGTAATAAAAGCTAATGTATAGCCAAAAGTTTTCAGTTATGGTCAAACAAATCAATCCAACTGTGCACAGCAACAATCCTAAAATTAATGTAGGAAACTCGCCCAATTTACGTATTACAATTCGTGAAAGAAAAGCTTGGTTAAAAGCGAGTAAAACTCCAACTATCATCATAAAGACGCCCAGCTCCTTTTGATCAAAATTAAATAAGTCAATAACAAAAAGGGCAATGGTACTAATGTAAAAGGCCATCATCAATGCGAAAAATAGTTTGGTGAAAAACAGGAGTTTGATGATTGGCTTGGGATTTACTTCTTTTATTTTGGAAAGTATAAAAAGTGATTTCCAAATTGGTTCTTTTGTCTTTTTTCTGCGTTCGCTTTTTGGGTGAGATTCTTTTAAATATGCTACAATTGTAATCAACGTAATTATCGAAATTAAAATTGCTACTGCAATGGTGCCTTTATAACCCCAAGAGGTGCTGGCAGCGAGACCTCCAATTCCTGGCCCAACAATCATTCCGATTCCTGAAATCCCTCCTAAATAGCCAAAAATATAAGACTTCTCACTACGCGTTGTAACATCAGAAACATAGGCATTTGCTACTGAAGTGTTGCCTCCAGTTAATCCATCAAGTGCACGAGATATGCCTATAACGACTAACGGCACAGCCATACCCCAAACTGGAACATTGGGTAGAAAGAGTGCCAACATGAAAATAAACCAACTAATCAGCGTTCCGAACTGACTGATTAACAGCACAGGTTTTCGTCCTAATTCATCTGATTTTCCGCCCAAATATGGTGCTCCTATAAATTGAAAAGCTGAATACAAGGTGAGCATCAATCCATAAACCCATTCATCTGCTCCATAATCCTCAACAACAAAAGGTAGAATCGGCATTAATATGGAAAAGCCCAATACGTTTACCAAAGTCAGGAGATATGCGGGTATAAATCTTCGATTCATCAGATGACAAAAATGCGTGCTTCGTTTATATATTCTGCAACAACAATACTAATAACTCGAGGCGCCCATAAATGTTCAACAGAAATGAATACCAAAGCATCCTTTCTTTATTGAAATACGTCTTAGTTCGGGTTATCTGTTGTCAATTTGAGAATAACAGGTAAAGTTGGTAGGGCTTCGTTAGAATTCCTTGTTTTAAGCAAATTATTAAACCGATTAGAACACTAATATTCATATTATTATGTTGTGTTGGGTCTTTGGCCCATACACAATCTATTGGTGAGGGCTGGAAAGTAGATTTGCTAAGTCAATATGGTTTGGTTAAGAATAATAATCGTTTTAAGCCAGTCAATGGCGAAGAAATTCTCTTTTTTGCCGAACGGGGAGAGAAGAAATTTCTATTTACTAAAAGAGGATTAATCGTTCGCCAACCGGAGGAGTCCAGTCCGCAGGAAAAATACGAAAGACATGAACGCGCAGAGAAAGGCTTGCCTGTATCTTTGCCTCATTTTTCAACGTTTGCTATAGCTTGGGATAACATGTCGATAGAGTCGACCTTAAAATTGGAATCGCCATACGGCTTTTCCTACAATTACCAAGACATTAATAACACATCAGTTACCTTTAAAGAAACACCTCATGCTTATTTGGTATACGAGAATATTTATGATAAAATTGATCTTAGGTTTAGCTTGCCTGAAGAGGGAGGTTTGAAGTACGAATTCATAATTAGACCAGGGGGAAATGTTGATGATATCGCTATGGTCTTTGAAGATGCTGATGTGGTATTGAATAACAAAGGAGAGGTTGAAATAGAATCGTATCCGCACGAATTTGTAGATCGAGCACCTATTGCTTGGCAAGAGCAAGAAGCTAAAGATATACCTGTGAAATATGTGCAAGAGGGACAAACAATCCGTTTTTTGACAGGAACTTATGATACGACAAAGACCATTGTGATAGACCCTTGGCTGGTTACCAGTTTATCATTTACTGATGTTCAGCAAGCTTATGATGTAGGTATTGATCGAGAAGGTAATGTTGCCATATTGGGAGAGCATGGGAATGAGATAGCGCTATACGATAATACAGGAACATTGATGTGGGTCTGGCTCAGTCCAGGGGATTTAAATGAATTTTATGGTGGCATGGACATGAATCCATACAACGGTGAGATTTATTACGTTTTTATGGGGTTGTATATGGGAATTGAAGATGTGTGGTGCCTTGATTTGGAAGGAGACGTAGTGGCAAATAAAGCATATATTTCTGGATATGATCCCGGTGAGATGTGGAGGATTCACTATAACCGCATAACAGATGAGGTAATTGTTGGTGCGGGAGGTTTGCCAAGAGAGTCACACCTTTGTGTCTTAGATGGTGATTTGCTGATCAACAATACTTATGCACCTTTGCCTCCTGTGCCACCAAATTTGACTGATGCAACTTTTCTAGAAGTTGACCCTTGCGGAGAAGCAATATATTTGCTCTGTTCAGGTGACGGAGTTCCTTTGTATGATAATATCCTTTACAAACTGGATCAAGCTGATCCAGCAACTGTCGTCTGGGAGACACCTACTTCTCATGCATTTCAAGAAATTTCCTGTATTGGTTATATGGGGTATGAAGTCATGACGGGAGAAGGTCCTGATTGGTATTCAGCAAATGGGCATAACGGTATTGCGTGCAGTTATGATTTATATACCTATGACGGCGATTCATTGTTGCGCTGGAACAAAATTACAGGAGAATACTTAGGTGGAATAAGTGTCACGCCAATAGATTTGGGTCCTCCTTGGGGAGATTTGGCGTATTGTGGAGGTATTGATACGGATGTTTATGGAAATGTATATGTCGGTACTGAGGAGAGTTTAATTAAGTATACACAAGATCTTGTTTTTGTTGAAGAAATTGATTTGCCAGATACGTGTTATGATCTGAGAATTGAGGGAAATATGATGACGGCGTCAGGGAAAGATTTTGTTGAAACATGGGAAATTGAATACCCAGAAGGAGATTTTGAAATGAGTTCTACACCACAACCATGCGGAGCTTGCGAGGGTACAGCGACGGTTTCTGATTTTTCAGCGTCTTCGGAATTGTTTACATACGCTGGAGTAGTCTGGAGTCCAAGTGGGCAAACGACGCCTACGGCAACAGACCTATGTGTAGGTTGGCATAAGGCCACCGTGTATTGGACAAATGGTTTGTGCGACAGCATTTCCAAAACGGATTCTCTTGAAGTCATTATTGGAGTGCCCGGAACGTTTAACGTCGATGTTGACCACGAATCGTGCGGAGCATCTTGTGATGGGGGCGTTACAGTTACTGTTGAGGATGGCTTCCCTCCATTCACATATGATCTTGATGGAGAAATTAACGCAACGGGCGAGTTTACAGATTTATGTCCGGGAGAATACCTTTTGGTGGTGACTGATTCAGATGACTGCACGTATGAGGATGTCATAACGATAGAAGCAGGGGATTCCATCGATGTTGAAATGATCGTTTTGGATGAAGCTTGTCCTGGAGCATGTAATGGTTCTATAGAGTTGATCCCGGTAACTGGAGATGCACCTTTTTATTATGAATTTGATGGCCTGGCGGATGATGATGGTATGTTGGAAGATCTCTGTGTAGGGACGCATACCATCTTTGTTTCAGACTCTGGAGGATGTGCCTTTGTTGGGGTGGCAGAGATTGAAACAGGCGAAAACATGGGGCTAGATACTATATTAGCAAATTCACCCAGCTGTTATGGTTTTAATGATGGTTCGGCGACAGTTGAAACCTTACTGGGAGAAGATCCAGTGGATTACACATGGGTTCCAGAAAATCCTTTCCCAGGTCCGACCTTTAACAATCTAACAGCAGGCATTTATACGGTTTATGCCGAGGATGCAAATGGATGTCGTGATACGTTGATTTTTGAATTGACTGGTCCGGATTCATTATATGCAACCATTTCAACAAATGACCCCATGTGTTATGGTGACTCTACGGGTTTTGCTGTAATTGATTCGGTGTATAATGCACAAGGCGATTTGGCAAATATTTCTTTTTTCTGGGCACCAAATCCATTTGGTGATGAAGGCGTTGGTGTCGATTCTGCTTATTTGCTCTCAGCGGGAGGCTATACAGTTACCATTAACGATGACTATGGTTGTTCAGCCGTAGTTGATTTTACGATTAATCAACCACCAGCAATGTATTTCACTGAGTTTGGTTATGACTCGGCTTTTTGCCGCCTTTTTGGATATCAAAATGGCAATGGTGTGGTCTATGCAGGGGCTGCTGGAGGTACACCCGATTACAATTACGAGTGGATGAATATGGAGACGCTGGAAACGGAGGACAATACCACATGGGGAGGATTAAATCCAGGATTATATCGTATGCGTGTTACGGATGAAAATGGCTGCGTTTTGTTTGATTATGTTCAACTCGATTCGGTTAATCCAGAAGCTGCCTTTACCGTCTCCTCAGAGCAGCTTAACGAAGATTTGATTGGAACCGAAATGGTATTTGCTACGTTCATCAATCAATCCGAAAATTTTGCAAATCCGAATAATCCAGATGCGGATACAACCTTCTTCTGGAACCTCAACCATCCAATTGATGATTGGTTCGTTAGCAATGATTATTATGAACAACCAGACACCAATTATGCAGGAGAACAAGTCTATGAGGTGTGTTTAGTTGCAATGAACAAGAATGGCTGCTCTGATACAACTTGTAAATTAATAACCGTTCATGTTCAACCCGAATTAGTGGCGCCTAATATTTTCACACCAGGTAATGGTGTCAATGATGAGTTTACTTTCCAATATCGAGCTGAGGGCATCATAGAGTTTAATTGTGTGATTGTTAATCGCTGGGGAGTGCAAGTTGCAGAATTGATGAGCATCGGCGACAGTTGGGACGGAACAGATAAAAACGGAAGTGAATGCCTAAATGGCGTCTATTTTTACACCTACACAGCGAGATCAACAAACGGAACAGTTTTTACCGGTCAGGGTAATGTTCACTTGGTAAGAGATGAGTAGAATTGCTATTTCAGCAGCGCCTTATTGGTTACCAATGGCAGAATAATTCAATTTGAGGATACTTTTTGCGCATTTCACAGAAAAGGGGTCAATTTAGATTGCTTGATTTATTTGTAATTTTCGTTTTAATCCAAGAATGAACTGTGCATTTTTTCATAAATTCGTTGTTATGAGACATTTGATCCTATTCCTAGTTGTATTTTCATGCTCCACGATTTATGCGCAACCATACAGTGGCCCTCAAACACCTGAGGCGTTAGGTATAGATGGTAGGGCAGCAGGTTGTGCTCCGGCTTCGGCGTCAACATTTTTGGAGTTTAACAATGTTAAAGCATTAATTCATACCGGTGGAAATTTGTGGCAAATTACCGGCCAAAATTTTTCGCAATATGAGGTACCTAAGGGTTCTGGAATTATGGCGCTTTTTACTTCAGCGCTTTGGCTAGGAGGAATAGATATTAATGGTCAATTAAAAATCGCCGCTGTGCGCTATCGACAGGGTAATGACTATTGGGCAGGACCGCTTACCGACGGAGGAGATGCTGAAATTATTCCTGCCACTTGCCAAAAGTATGATCGTCATTTTGTTGTCACTCAGGATGAAGTGAGAGAATTTGATGCATGGTTTAATGCAGGAGTATTTGATTCAGAAAACGGAACTACGACACAAGCAGATAATTTTCCAGACTATGAAATTCCTTTATCGATATTGGAGTGGCCCGCACATGGAGACCCTTCTTTGGGTCAAAATTTTTATTTAGCCCCTTTCTACGATCGCGATTTAAATGGTGTCTATGAGCCCGAAAATGGGGATTACCCATGGTATGATCTTGAAAAAGAAATTGATTGCCGAACAGATCGCCGCGTTACGCTTTATGGTGATGAAACGATATGGTGGGTAATGAATGATAAGGGGAATATTCATACAGAATCAGGAGGAGATCCTCTGGGTATGGAAATCCGTGCTCAGGCATTTGCGTTTGCAACGAACGATGATGTAAATAACATGACCTTTTATAATTATGAATTAGTGAACCGATCCACGCAAACGCTTTATGGCACCTATTTTGGAGTTTTTGTGGATGGTGCTTTAGGTGGGCCAAATGATGATTATGTTGGATGTGATGTAAGTCGCGGTTTAGGTTATACCTATAATGGTGACGCTTTTGACGGAACAGACGGAGGGTATTTAGGTTATGGAGCGAATCCTCCAGCTGCAGGAGTCGATTTTTTCGAAGGCCCATACTTGGATAATGATGGAATTGATAATCCATTAATTGAGAATTATACCATCGCTTCATCGCAAAATGGAATTCCATACGATGGCCTAGGAATTGGATACGGTGACGGAATTGTGGACAATGAACGTCTTGGTATGCGTCGTTTCCTTTATTATAATAACCTCGGCGGTGGAGGCTCTGCAGCTCAAACGGACCCGATTACTGGTCAACATTATTACAATTATTTGAGTGGGTTTTGGAAAGATGGAACACCTTTTATCTTCGGAGGAAGTGGTCATCTGAGTGATGTGGAAGCTGATCCAACGGTCCAGTGTAATTATATGTTTCCAGGTACAACAGATCCGATTGGTTGGGGGACTGGAGGTTTTCCGCAGGAAGAATGGACAGAGCAAACAGCAGGAAATGTTCCTTTTGACAGAAGGTTTGCACAATCTGCTGGGCCGTTTACGCTTAAGCCAGGAGCCGTTAATAATATTACAACAGGTATTGTATGGGCTCGAGCAAATTCAGGTGATCCTTTTGAATCTGTAATCGCCCTACAAAAAGCTGATGACAAAGCACAAGCGTTATTTGATAATTGTTTTAAAGTTTTGGATGGCCCTCATGCACCTGAATTGTCAATCCAAGAAATGGAGAATGAATTGATCATTTCGATCTATAATCCATTGAATTCGAATAATGTCAATGAGGATTATCAAGAGGCAGACCCGTTTATTATTGACCCAGGAAATATCGATAATTTCGATAACATATACCGTTTTCAAGGTTATCAAGTTTATCAAATTGCTGATGAGACTGTTTCACCCACTGAACTCAACGATGTGAGTAAAGCACGTTTAGTTTTTCAATGTGATGTTCGAGATTCAATTTCAAGGCTAGTTAACTATACTTTTGACGACGAAGTGGAACGTGAAATGCCTGAGGTAATGGTTGAAGGTGAAAACGAAGGCCTCTTTCATTCATTCAGTGTTAAAGAAGATTTATTTGCGGTTGGTGATCGTCGTTTGGTCAACTTTAAGCGATATTATTATATGGCGATTGCATATGCTTCGAATCAATATAAAGTGTATGATCCCGATGATCCAACCTCTTTAGATGGACAAAGAGTACCTTATTTAGGAAGTCGTAAGGGAGCAGTCGGAGAAATCATTGCCTATGAAGGTATCCCGCATTCACCAAATCCTGAAAAAGGCGGAACCATATTCAGTGTGCCTTACGGATATGAATTACCAATTACGCGTATTGATGGATGGGGTAATGGTGGTCGATGGACGGATATCGACCCAATCTCCGAAGCAGAAATTTTGACCGAAGGTCAAGTAGATGAACTGACTTACCTACCAGGAGCTGGCCCAATTGAAATAAAAGTGGTAGCCCCGTTAAATTTACCTGCAAATGATTTTGAATTGTATTTCACATCCGACGATCCTGAAAACCTTGATACGGCTGCGTGGCACATCATTAATATGACCACGAATGATACCGTGTACAGCAAAAATACGATTGATTTTGCGGGTGATCAATTAATTCCGGAATGGGGTATTTCTGTATCCATTTTACAAACAGAATATACAAATACCGATGCGGGTTATAAATCGTATTACACAACTCCAATTGGAGCAGATATGACCTTTAGCGACTCTTCAAAGCAATGGCTTACAGGTGTATTTGATTCGGATAGTTATGATCCTACCAACTGGATTCGATCTGGTACCTATTCTCCAATGGATGAAGAATGTATCGGTACAGTGATTTCAAATCCATGTTATTATGCGGATAAAAACGTCGATTTTGATCAAGAGTATGAGTCGTTGTTGGAAGGCATGGCAGGTCCATTCCGACTGCTTGGTAATGAGTTTATCGGAATGCCGATTGGATATCCAGATGTTTCTTATACAGATGATGGTTCGCCTACCTCGTGGTTTAGTCCAATTACCAGTCAGACAAAAAGTAGTTTAGCAGATTTGCATGGAGTAGATTTAGTAATCACTTCGGATCAAACAAAATGGTCGCGTTGCCCGGTCATTGAAACAAATCATATTGCCAATCAAACCATTGGAGGATCGACAATTATGAAGTTGCGTCAATCGAATTCTCGAGACATCAATGGCAACGAAATCGAGTCGGAAGTGGGTATGAGTTGGTTCCCAGGTTATGCAATCGATGTTGAAACAGGAGAACGCCTTAACCTGGCATTTGGTGAAAACTCTTGGTTAGTTGGTTCCAATGGACAGGACATGTTATGGAATCCAACCAATGATTTTATCAATGGATTAAACGGTGAACCTTTATTGGGTGGAGGACATTTTATCTATATTTTCGGAACTGATATCGATGATTCGGGAATGCCAAAATATGACAACGGTAACTGGTTGCATGAGAAGTTAAGTGAAGAGACCGCTCCTTCATATATCGGTGCTTGGAAAAACTGTATTTGGGTTGTAGAACCATTACTCGAAGAAGATCAGGATTTCCTGAGTTCAGATGTGCGGATTAAGTTACGGGTGAATCATCCGTACCAAACAGAAACCTACACTGGAATAAATGAAGATTTACCAGCTTATCGATTTACGACAAATGGTATCCATACAGAGTACAATCAAACTGAAACTTCCATTTCGGCATTGGATCAGATTCAAATTGTACCAAATCCATATTATGGGTATTCACAGTACGAGGCAAATGGTATCGATAATCGGGTGAAGATTACTAATTTACCGGAGCGATGTGAGATCAATATTTTTAACATTCAAGGGGCCCTCGTAAAAACGATCAGGAAAGATAATCCTTTGACGTTTGTGGACTGGACTTTAAAGAATCACCAAAATATTCCAATTGCAAGCGGAATGTATATTTTCCATATTTCCGTTCCTGGGGTGGGTGAAAAAATATTAAAATGGTATGGAGCCATGCGTCAGGTGGATACCACTAACTTCTAATCGACCATGAAAAAACTGTCTTTTTTAATAGCGTTTTGCTGGGCTTCTTCGGTAAATGCACAATCATGGGAATTAGCCCCTGAACTGAGTGTTAATTTGCTTTCCGTTGAAAGTGGTCAGTTTGGTTCGACTGCTCAACCAGGGTTTTCCGGAGGTGCTTATGTTCGTTATCGTCTCAATGATAATTGGTCTTATAGATCAGGCGTTTATTTTACACAGAAAAGGCATGCTTATGCCCAAGTCGATTCAGGTCAGATTAATTTATTTGGTCAGGAAGATCAGATTCCAGGCTTGGAGAATGTGGATTTAAGCACCTATGAGTATACGAATGGATCCGTTTCACAGTATTACCTGGAATTACCGATTTTGGCTGAATTCAATTGGTCTTCGTTTAATGTGTTTTTAGGGCCTTATTTAGGTTATCAATTATTTGCTCGTTCTCGAATCGAGGAGATTTCGGAGGCTCCGGCACTACGAGTGATTGATTTGGATGCCCTTGATCCAGATGGCCAATTGAGTGCTTTTTTGCCTGATCCTTATTCATATAGTTTCAGGGAATCATCTTCAAAATCAGGTTTAAACGATTGGGATCTCGGTGTTCGAGCAGGAGCAGGACTAAAGTTTAATAGACTGGCCTTTTCTGCAGCTTATAATTTCGGAATGCTCCCATTCAGATCTGATAATGCATCGCTAGCATTCAATGCATATCATTATGCTCAGTTCAGTGTTGCGTATGTTTTTACGCTTCGAAAAAAAGTGTAAAAACGGATCCTTCGGGATCCGTTAAACTAGTTAGATACGGTTATATTACCGTTGTTAGAAGTCGAATTTAATTCCTTGTGCTAATGGTAATTCTGTAGAATAGTTAATCGTGTTGGTCTGACGACGCATGTATATTTTCCAAGCATCTGAACCAGACTCACGTCCTCCACCGGTTTCCTTTTCACCGCCAAATGCTCCTCCAATTTCTGCTCCAGAAGTTCCAATATTCACATTGGCAATTCCGCAATCAGACCCTGCTGCTGACAAGAATAATTCCGATTCACGTACATTGTTTGTGAAAATAGCTGATGATAAACCTTGCTTCACATCATTTTGGATATCTATTGCGTTGTTAACATCACCACTATATTTGATCAAATATAATAGCGGCGCAAATGTTTCGTGCTGTACAATTTCGTATCTGTTTTCAACTTCTGCTATTGAAGGCGAAACATAACAACCAGAGGCATATGCCTCACCTTCTAATTTCCCGCCGTCAACGACCATTTTACCGCCAGCTGCTTTTACTTTTTCAATGGCGTTCAAATATGTATTAACGGCATCCTCATCGATCAAAGGTCCCATATGATACGATTCATCCAATGGATCACCAATCTTGATTTGCTCGTATGCTTTTGCGATGCTATCTTTAACTTGATCGTAAATCGATTCATGAATAATCAAACGACGGGTTGATGTACATCTCTGTCCTGCAGTTCCTACAGCACCAAAAACAACACCCGGAATGACTAATTTTAAATCTGCTGAAGGCGTAATAATCACAGCATTATTTCCACCCAATTCTAAAAGTGACTTACCTAATCGTTTACCAACAGCTTCTGAAACAGCTTTACCCATGCGTGTCGATCCGGTTGCAGACACCAAAGGAACTCTCGTATCATTTGACATCGCTATACCTAGGTCAGCTCCGCTTATAATCAAGTTTGACACACCTTCAGGAACGTCATTCTCGGCAAAAACTTCAGCTGCAATTTTTTGACATGCTATAGCAGTCAAAGGTGTTTTTTCTGATGGTTTCCAAACACAAACATCACCACAAATCCAGGCTAAAGCTGTATTCCAGCACCAAACAGCCACTGGGAAGTTGAAAGCAGAGATGATTCCAACAACGCCAAGCGGATGATATTGGTCATACATTCTGTGTGCAGGACGCTCCGAGTGTAAAGTAGATCCGTTTAACTGTCTACTAAGACCTACGGCAAAGTCACAAATATCAATCATTTCTTGAACCTCTCCCAATCCTTCTTGGTAAGATTTACCCATTTCATAGGAGACTAATTTTCCTAATGGTTCTTTGTATTCTCGTAATTTAACGCCAAGTTGTCGAACAACTTCACCTCTTTTTGGTGCTGGAACTGTTCTCCAAGACTTGAACGCTTCTTGTGCCTTAGCAATGACAGCTTCGTAATCGCTTTCAGTTGCTCCGTTTACAGAAGCAATTAATGCTCCATTAGAAGGTGAATAAGATTCAAACTTTGTTCCGTTTGTTGCCATCCACGATGATCCAGTAGAGGCACCATGATTTGTTTCTTCAATTCCTAATTCATTCAATAAGGCTTGAATATTATTGTCAACTGCTGTTAAGGCCATAATTTTTTACTTTAAATTTTTAACAAAAATAAGACAAATATCATTAATAATTCACAAAATGCTCCCGTCGATTTGATTGATATCCAGTTTTTAGATCGTTTTTTCACTTATATTTACCGTGAAAAAATCAACCAAGCCGGTTACATTTTCGAATTTAGTGGCACCAACTACTAATAACGGAATTATTTAAATAATTATGAAAATGAAAAAGATTTTCACACTCAGTTTAGTATGTTTTTTGGGTTTAACAGCTGCAATGGCAGCACCTTTAGCGAAAGGAACATGTAAATCTTACTTTCCAATTGAAAAGGGAACAAAATTGACATACGAGAATTATTCGAAAAAGGATAAATTAGAGTCTACGGACGTCATGGAGGTTTTAGACATTGTCGAAACAGCTGAGGCCATGTTGATCAAAATCAATTCTACTTCTACAGACAAAAAAGGAAAAGAAACTTATACTTCCGAATTTGACTATCGATGTGAAGGGGATAAGTTCTATGTTTCCATGGAATCTGTTATGGATGGAGAGATGATGGAGGCCTATAAAGATATGGAGGTTGAAATTACGCAAACTGATTTAGAAATACCATCAGTTATGGATGTAGGAACAACATTACCAGATGCTAATATGAAAATGAGCTTCATCGACAAGACCTTCAAATCGGTTGATTGGATAGCTGAAAATGTGGGCTCTGTTCGTTCCGAAAGTTATAGTGACGCTGGAGCTTTGCAGAGTTATAGAGTATTAAAAAGCATTGATAAATAAGTGTTAAGGGAGTGAGTAAAATCGACTGGAGTGCATATCGGACCATTTTGCTCGCAGCTTTTCTCATTCGTTTCATAGCAGCAATTTTTTCTCAAGGTTATGGAATGCATGACGATCACTTTCTCGTAATAGAAGCATCCGCTTCTTGGACAGATGGTTATGATTATAACCATTGGCTTCCAGAGTCTCCCAATAATGAGGGTCCAGAAGGACACAGTTTTACCTATGTCGGATTCAATTATGTCTTTTTTTCAGCATTAAAAGGATTGGGTATTTCCGATCCTAAAATTCTGATGTTCTTTAACCGGTTATTGCATGCGCTATTATCCCTTTTGATAGTTACTTTTGCTTATAAAATAACAGAGAAACTGAGCAGCAAAAAGAACGCCGTCTTGGTGGGTTGGATATTGGCTCTTCTTTGGGTTTTACCTTTCTTATCCGTTCGCAACTTGGCTGAAATCGTTTGTATACCATTTATTCTGTGGGGGATTTGGGAAAGTATTAAGTCTGAAAACAGATGGCGATTTTTATGGGCGGGTATGTTGCTCGGTGTTGCGATTTCTATTCGATACCAGGTTGGGGTTTTTGTGGTTGGTATGGCAGCGGTGTATTTTTTTAGTAAGCAGTGGAGAGCCTTTATTTTCTTTTCAATAGGTGTTTTGATCGTCTTTGGATTGACGCAAGGTCTTGTGGACTATCTAATTTGGGATTATCCTTTTGCGGAATTTATTCGCTATGCTACATACAATGCAAATGAGGGCACCGAATACATACCGAATGATAATTATTTCATGTATTTGTTAGTACTGATGGGTGCCTTTTTATTTCCCTTCGGTTTGCTGGTTGGTATAGGTTTTTTCAGGGGATTTAAACAACATCTGCTTTTATTCGTTCCTGTCGTATTATTTATTCTTTTCCATTCTTTTTTTCCAAGTAAACAGGAGCGATTTATTTTGCCTGTTTTGCCTTTGTTTTTGATGTTAGGTGTAATGGGATATGAACAATTGCGTCTTCAATGGAAATGGGATAAGTTGTGGAATGTTTCAATGAAAGTTTTCTGGGCTTTAAACATCCCCTTATTGCTCTTTGTAAGTTTTACATACTCGAAAAAATCGCGCGTCGAAGCCATGTATTATTTTTATGGGAAAGAACCGATCCGTGTCCTTCAAGAGGCTTCTAGTGAAACGGATGCCTCGATGCTACCAAAGTTTTACGCAAATAATTGGTACATGTCCGCCATTGCAAGACGTGATAAATCGCAATCATTAACCGTTTATGATGGCTATCATTATGACTATATCATTTTTATGGGTAATGACGAATTGGACCAGCGCATCAGTGATTATCGTACCATTTACCCAGAAATGAAATTGGAAAAAGTATGCGAACCAAGTATGGTTGACGCTTTGTTGCGATGGTTAAATCCACGAAATTCAAATGAGTACATCGAAATCTGGAAAACGAATACAGATCGTTTAGAGAAGAAAAAGGATTAATTTTTTCTAATCCGCAAAACCCTTTTAACACTGACTTTGTTAAAAACTTGTTGGAAACTGAAAATTTCCGATGGGTAACGGAGCCCGCTTTATGACGTTATTGTAAATAGAACGTTTAGATTGTGCGAACTAAATTAATTCTTCTTGTTTTAGCTGCTTTCCTGATTGCTTCGGGATTTTTGGCTTAATGGTAGCACTTTCTATTGAATCATTCTGCTACGTATGAGTGCACACTTATCAAATAGGTGAGTGGCGCAATTCATTGCATTTTATTCACTGACTTTTCAAATGGTATTATTGTTCGCGTTCACGCCCGCGAAAGGAGGTACGCCGAATTTCTTGAAATAACTTGGTTTCGGCATCTTGCATGGTGCGGATTTGTACAAAATCTCCTCCACCTCCGGCAACAACATTGTCCATATGCTCCGTGATATACTCAGAAGTTTTAATACCAACAACTGAGAAAATAATTCCTTTCTCTTTATAATTTTTTTCAATAATCTCCTTGTAATCTTTGCTTCCTTTATTGAAGGCGCCATCAGTAATCATAATGACGATATTGTTTTTATTTGGAGCATAAATGCGGTTGTTAATTCGGTATGCGACTTTAATGGCATCTCCCCCAGCTGTTGAACTACTCGTTCTGAGCTTGGCGACACGCTCATTTATTTCGTCTTTTTCTTCTCCACCAAGACCATCAGCTACTACAGATACCGTAGAAGAATATTTAATTATTGAGATTCTATCCTCGGGTCTTAACATCGCCGTTAGTTCATAAATCGATTGTTTCAACAATTCTAATTTACCATTGCCATTCATAGAGCTAGAAACGTCTAAAATAAATGTGATGTTATTCTTGCGGAAATGCGCTTGGTCGAACAAAGTATCAGGCAGTTCATCAAATGGCGTATCATCTGCATATTCTGGCTCAATGATTTCTGTTTCTCGAGGAACCGTGTCCGTTTCAACAGGGTCGGGATTAACAGATTCTTCATTAAAATCAATGACGATTTCATCCTCATTCGTTTCCTCAACGGGAGGTTCCTCATCAGTTATAGGAGGCTCTGGATCATTATCAGCAAATATCGGAGGCTCCTCTTCTTCCACCTCTGGTTGTCTTAATTTAATGAGAACATAGTTCCGCTGAAAATTAAGGTAACCAATGTGATAATTACTTAAATAAGGCTCTTTTTCAGCAGAGATGTAATAATAGCCCATCGGTATGTCTTCGTGCACAATGCCGTCGCGGTTGGTGTAAAAAGTTCCCTCCATGCTGTTATTATTAATGACATTCACGCGCGATCGTCTTATTGGTTCTCCTGTCAAAGAGTCAATTACTTTTATTGTTACCCCGTAGGCATAACCGCCATTCGTAGGAGGATTATTGTTAAAATCAGGGCACTCCGTTAATGGGTTAGAGGCAACCTCTTTAATATTGCCCGTTAATCGGATGGTAATAGGTTCGCGAGAATCGCTGAAGTAAATATCGATATCATCAGAGAACCGTCCTTTTTGACCGTCGTTAATCTTTAGACGAATGGTAATCGAACTATCGGGCTCAATAGTTTTACTTGAGAAAATATAATAGACATCTCTTGGTTTATCGATAGTTAATAAGAACCGTCTTTTTTCAGTTTTATTCGTAAAATGTATATCCACGTATGTTTGTGCATTCGGATACAAGTCACCAAAATCATAAGAAGTACGATCTGCCGTAACCTGAGCATTCGCTTGATAAGATAGCGTAATGAATAAGAGTATGAGGATTTTGCGCATGCTTCAAATATAGTTTGTATTATCTGAATGGTTACAGAAATTATACCAATTAGTTTTACGTCAAAAAATAAGTATTAACTTAGATTCCCATTAAAAAATTGGCAGATGACATCTAAGCTTGATACACTCAATTCAAAGAAAGCCGAAGCTTTAAAAGGTGGAGGAGAAAAACGCATTGAATCTCAACACAGTAAAGGAAAATTGACAGCGCGAGAACGCATTCAGTTATTGTTGGATGATGATTCTTTCGAAGAGATTGGGATGTTAACTTCACATCGCTCAACTAATTTTGGCTTAGATAAACAACAATTTCCAGGTGATGGTGTCGTGACTGGATATGGAACCGTTCATGGTCGTCCGGTTTATGTTTTTTCTCAAGATTTTACGGTATTTGGAGGTTCGTTAGCAGAAATGCATGCGAAGAAAATCGTTCGAATCATGGATTTATCCATTCAAAATGGTGTTCCGTTAATCGGTTTAAATGATTCTGGTGGAGCGCGTATTCAGGAAGGAGTGGTATCCTTAGGAGGTTATGCGGATATTTTCTATCGCAACACTTTAGCTTCTGGAGTAGTGCCTCAGATTTCTGCGATTATGGGGCCATGTGCCGGTGGAGCAGTATATTCTCCAGCACTCACGGATTTTATTTACATGGTTCAGGATTCGTCATTTATGTTTGTTACCGGACCGAATGTGGTAAAAACTGTAACGCATGAAGAAGTAACATCGGAGGAATTAGGAGGAGCATCAACGCATTCTCAAAAATCAGGGGTAGCTCATTTTTCAGTTGAAAATGACTTGAAATGCATCAACGACATTAAGAAATTATTGACTTATATCCCTCAAAACTGCGAAGAGCAGTCGCCAAGATATGCTTATGAGGCAACAGATGAAATTAGAGAAGGCCTAAATAATATTGTACCGGAAAATCCAAACCAACCTTACGACATGAAGGAGGTGATCAATGAAATTGTTGATGAAGGGTCATTCTATGAGGTGCATGAAGCATATGCTGAAAATATTGTTGTCGGTTTTGCACTGTTAGGCGGTAAAAGCATTGGTGTTGTCGCTAATCAACCGGCTTTCTTGGCAGGAGTTTTAGACAATAATGCATCCAACAAAGGTGGACGTTTTGTCCGATTCTGTGATGCCTTTAATATTCCACTTTTGGTTTTAGAGGATGTTCCTGGATTCTTACCAGGAACAGAGCAAGAATGGAATGGAATTATTAATAATGGAGCTAAACTCCTTTATGCATTCTGCGAGGCTACAGTTCCAAGAATCACAGTGATTACCAGAAAAGCATACGGTGGAGCTTATGACGTTATGAATTCAAAACATATCGGTGCTGATATGAATTACGCATGGCCTTCTGCCGAAATCGCTGTAATGGGAGCAAAAGGTGCTGCGGAAATCATTTTTAGAAAAGAGATTCAAGCGGCTGATGATCCGGAAGCAAAATGGAAAGAAAAAGAAGCTGAATACGCTGACTTATTCGCGAATCCTTACAATGCCGCAAAACATGGTTTTGTCGATGAGGTTATTGAACCTTCTGAAACTCGAAAAAAACTAATTCGTGCTTTCGACATGCTCAAAAACAAGGTTGCACATTTGCCAAAGAAAAAGCATGGAAATATTCCTTTGTAAAGGATAGTTTTATTTCGGAAAATAACATTCCACACTGAAAACGGATCAAGTACAAAATCTTTCTCGATTAAAAGATAAACAGTGGTTCAAAAAATATTACTTTTTTCTGGTGACCTTTTTAACCAACCTACATCTTATAAAAAAGTAATAGAATGAATCAAGCTAAAATAATAGCACAATTAAAAGGAGGTGATCGGGAAAGGGCCTTTTCTAGGCTCTATAATTACTTCCCAAAAATTGAGAGACATATCAAGATGAATTCAGGGTCTAAAGAAGAGGCTTTGGATATCTTTCAGGAGGCCTTAATCATCCTTTACAAAAAGGTCCTATCGATTGACAAAAGTTCAGCCATCAATATGGATGGCTTTTTGGTTAATACTTGCAAGCTATTGTGGAAGAATGAGTTGCGAAAGAAAAAGGTTCGCAAAAATTCCGGTGAGGATGGTTTACAGCAATTGGAATTTGCTGATGAAATTGCCGAGCAAGTAGAGAAAGAACGCAAAATAAGTTTGATCGAATCCATTCTCAATGAGATGGGAAAGACTTGTAAAGAAATGCTGAATGCTTTTTATTACAAGCGTTTGTCCATGGACAAAATAGCAAAGCAATTTGGCTATAAAACGGTTCAATCTGCCAAGACAAAGAAATATAAATGCATGGAGCACGCGCGAAAAATGGCCCTTGCTGCCTCCACAACCCTTGATGTATATTCACAAGCTGAAACGAATTCTATTTTTGTTTTAACGTAATATTTTCCGTTTTCCAAGTATTCAGTAACGTATCCGCCACCGTATTCAATGCGATAACCTGGTGTATTATTTCCATTCGCTTCCCGATTTAGAAATGAAGTGTTCTGGATCATTGTACAATTCGGTTGCGCATCTGCATTTTCCAATTGCGGTTGTAATTGCGACATTGCTGATTGCACGATGAAAATTCCAATAAACAAAGTGAATACCTTTTTCATAACTCTAATTTTTACTTGCGATTGCGTTTGTAGTGATTTTGAGCTACCGCGTTAATAAATCTTTTTGATGCCACACAAGTGAAGGCTAATTGTTGATCCAATTGACCAAAGAGCGATACACCACCACCCAACAATACGGGAATTGTTGTGATGATCATCTCATCAATCAAATCATGTTCCAAAAAACCTTGAATGGTCGTTCCTCCGTCAATATATAGATTTTTGAATCCGGCTTGATGTATTTCAGTCATGATTTGATTGAGGTCTCCTTTTTTGATAAATATCTTATCTTCTATTTCTTCAGGGACACTAGTGATACTTGAACTTAAGACAAAAACAGGTTTAGAATACGGCCAGTCCATGTCAAAGCCCAAAACTGTTTCATAAGTATTTCTTCCCATCACGAGTGCATCTACTTCATCCATAAATGATTGATAACCCATATCATCACCCGTTGGGTTGGGTAAAGCATGCAGCCAATCTATTTTTCCATTTTCATCCGCGATATAACCATCAAGGCTCGTGGCAATAAATATCTTATTGGATGTTGTCATTTGATGTTTTTTATCGCTTGATACGTTGCACTAACAACGGCAGCCATTTTCTCAAAATCCAGCGTGTCAATCGTATCCGTGGGCTCATGATAATTTGGATTCCTAATAAAAGAAGTGTCATTAATCATTAATGCTGGATATCCAAAGCGCCAATAATTATGATGATCAGAAAGAGCGGACAATGAATTATTAGCGTCTGGGAAGCTGATCATTTGCACGTCAATTTCGGCATTGTCCAGCATTTTGATATGCACAGGTGAATTAAAATCGCGATATTTTTCGGTTCCAACAGCTACAATAAAGTTGGCTGTATTAGGATAAATCGCTGCTAATGCCTCAGTAGGATAGGGTTGTGAATTTGGCTCATCGGAAAAATAACCAATCATTTCAAAACAAATCATCCCTAATACTTTTGTTCGGTTTTCAAAAAGTGATTTTGCATGAATATAACTACCCATTGCTTCTGTTCCAAAAAAAGGAGGTTCCTCCAAACAGTATGCAACAAACTCAATTCCATAATCCAGTTCAGGCTGTTCTTGAAATATGAGACGAATACATTCCATTAGACCTGCTACCGCGCTTGCGTTGTCATCGGCTCCTGGGTAATCGCCATAAACATCATAATGAGCACCTACTATTAGTTTTTCTTCTTTTTCAGGTAAATAATTGACGATGATGTTCGAGTAAGAATCTCCCTCCACCGTCCATTTTTGTTCGCGAGGCAATCCACCCGAATGAATGATTTGAGATTTAATATAATCGCAAACAGCTTCCAATGAACCTCTGTTTTTATAGTTTCTTGGCGGATCAATGCTCGTCAGGAAATCGACATCATTATATAATTGATCTTGCTTTGCTTTCATTGTTGGCGACATTCGGCCTTTCAATATACAAACAGTGGCATAAAACCAATTAATTTTAGTGGAATAAAATAAAAACGTTTGTGATTGTGATTAAGCCTTTTTGGCTTCTCTATAATGCTTCCAAGGAAAAATTAGCATTCCAAAGCAAGCACCGTCTTCTTTGTAACGGTTTTTATGATGCACTTTGTGCGCTTTCCGAATGGCTCTGAAGTATCGATTATTGATATTATCGAACCATTTTTTTCTCCGGTGAATCAACACATCATGAACTAAAAAATAGACAAATCCGTATACCGCAATACCAAAACCAATACCAATCATAATGTCATTCTGGTTAATGAAACCAAACATAATGTTTAACCATGATGGGATTGCAAAGATTAAGAAGAATAGATCGTTCTTTTGAAATGTTTTGCCTGTGGGTTGGTGATGATCTTCGTGCAGATTCCACAAAAATCCATGCATAATATATTTATGCGTGAACCATGCCATGAACTCCATAAATACGAAAGCTCCGATAAGCGAAATTGCTATAACCATAAAGCGAATTTATACTCTTTTTAACAGAGATACAACAAGAAAGATCGTTTTTATGTTCATTCTTGGCCATTAAAGTATGATTGGACACGTTGAATGATAACGTCGGTATCTTCATCCAGGCCGATATCTAGTGGTTCTTGACCTTTGCTATAGAACCAAAAACCGTCCCTTACTTCAAATTGCTCCATATGACCAAAGTTAAATGTGTCCGCTGGGAAATAAACATTAAAGTCATTATCGCCGTAAGTGATAATTTGGGTGTTAATCGGGAAATTGTATAGCGAACTCAGTACTTCATTGTATTTTTTATTGAATTGCTTTGACCTTTCTTTGCTTTTAGCATAAGCTACAAAATAGAATTGATCATTACCTGTAAGAGATAAAGCGGAAGCTCTCAAATACAGTTCGTCTTGATCCGTTAATAAATCAAAAGTATAATTTGGTTTAAGATTAAATTCTAGCAATTCTTTTTCGCCCATATTGAGTTGGGTGTTCAGTTCGGAAAAGACGAAAGTAGCAGACTTTGAGCCTGGATCGATATACACAAAATCGGCACCATATTCCCGAACCATTTCGTTTTCCTTATCGCTTAATCCAACAAAATAATCTTCTAAGGCGGGGCTAGGATAAAATTGTTGTTCTTCCCAAGTTTGTTCTTGTTCATTCCATTTAAGGAAATCAAATTGCTGTATGCTCGAATTCATTTGGCTTAAGAATGCATAGGATTCTCCTCCCATTTCAAATTCCATAAATTCAAGCATTCCTTTACACGTCCTATTATACAATGTGAAGTAGTCTCCGTGAACATCATATTGCGTCCCGTTGTCAGGAGTGCTATCTCTTAAAATGAGTGATTTTGCCTCTTCAGCATCATAGCAAAAATCCAATCCAATCACATCATCTTCGATTGCAAAAAACTCTTGAATAATTTCAGGTTGTTTCTCTAAAGCAATCTCATCCAACTCAGTTTGAGAAGGAGCAATTTCAATTACATTTCCGGTTGTAATTTCTTCTTCTGTCTCACTGCTACAACTTAAAAGCGTTGACCCGAAACCTATAATAAAAAGGTGTTTCAGTGCTTTTCTCATTTGATCACACCTAATACTTTACCCACTTTTTCAAATGCATTTATGGCTTTGTCCAAATGAGCTTTTGTGTGTGCAGCAGATAATTGGACACGAATTCGAGCCAAATCTTTTGGAACAACAGGGTAGAAGAAACCTATCGCGTAAACACCTTCATCTAGCAATCGATTTGCAAATTCTTGAGCAATTTTCGCGTCGTACAGCATTACTGGAACGATTGGAGAATCTCCTTCGCGTGTTTCAAGACCAATTCGCTTGATGCCAGCTTTAAAATAATTCGTGTTTTCTTCTAATTGGTCTCTCAATTCTGTAGTGGAACTTAATAAATCAAATACCGCAATAGAAGCACCCACAATACTAGGAGCTAAAGAATTTGAAAAAAGATAAGGTCTAGACCTTTGACGTAGCATGTCGATAACCTCCTTTTTACCAGACGTAAATCCGCCCATTGCTCCACCGAGTGCTTTTCCAAGCGTTCCAGTGATAATATCAACGCGCCCCATGACGCCGTTGTGTTCATGTGTACCACGCCCCGTCTTACCTATAAAACCAGTTGCGTGGCAATCATCAACCATCACCATGGCATCATACTTTTCAGCCAAATCACATATTTGATCCAATTTAGCTACATAACCGTCCATTGAGAAAACACCGTCCGTAACAATGATTCTATTACGATGTTGCTGCGCAGCTTTTAATTGCTTTTCGAGATCAGCCATGTCAGAATTCTTGTATCTGTATCGAGCTGCTTTACACAATCGTACCCCATCAATAATAGAAGCATGGTTTAGTTCATCAGAGATTATAGCATCTTCTTTAGTAAACAAGGGTTCAAAAACACCTCCATTTGCGTCGAAAGCTGCGGCATAAAGAATGGTATCTTCCATGCCTAAGAAATCAGCTATTTTCTTTTCTAATGTTTTGTGTATGTCCTGAGTACCGCAAATAAACCGCACTGAGGACATTCCAAATCCATGCGTATCCAATGCTTTTTTGGCACCTTCTATAACACTTGGGTGTGATGATAAACCAAGATAGTTGTTAGCACACATAATTACAACATCATCACCATTGTCTAATTTGACTTCAGCTCCTTGAGGAGAAACGATGATTCTTTCTTCTTTGTATAAACCAGCTTCTTTAATTCCGGCTAACTCATCCTGTAATTGTTTTTCCAATTTTCCTATCATGGTTATTTTGCTTTGTGATATTTGACACAAAGATAATGATTCAGTTTAACTATTTTCGGATGATAGTGTGGATGATCATCTATAACAAATGATTTTTTCAACGCATAAATTGATATAAACCGAACACCCTTCATAGGTGTTATGATTAATAAAACAATGAAGAATTTGAAGTACTATTTATTAATTGGGCTGGGGTTTTTACTTCCAAATATAGCTGCAGCTCAAGATGACAAAGGTTATGGAGAAGTTTTTTTTGAAACTTTTTCAAGTTACGGCTCATATATCTGGCGTGAAATTACGTTCCAAGTCAATTGGTATGAAAACTACTTTTGGGGACTGATTTTATTATCCCTTATTGTGTGGGGATTGGAGATTATGTTTCCGTGGCGAAAAAATCAACCCATATTTAGAAAAGATTTTTGGTTGGATGCATTTTATATGTTTTTCAATTTTTACATTTTCAAATTAGTCATTTTTACTGCATTTTCTAATCTTGTAGAAATGGCTGTACACGATCTTTTTGGAGGTGGTTTGTCTAGTCTTGCATTGATAGATATAAGTGCATATCCTTTATGGTTGCAATTATTGATTTTCTTCATCGCATTGGATTTTATACAGTGGTTTACACACGTTTTATTGCACCGTTATGACTTTTTATGGCGTTTCCATAAGGTGCATCATTCAGTTGAGCAAATGGGTTTTGCGGCACATTTAAGGTTTCATTGGATGGAAAATGTGTTTTATACGCCGATGAAGTATATTGCTTTAATGTTAATTGGAGGATTCGTTCCCGAAATGGCATATATCGTTTATTTCACTACAATTGCTATAGGTCATTTGAATCATGCTAACTTAAATTGGTCTTACGGTCCGTTAAAGTATATTTTTAACAATCCTAAAATGCACATTTGGCATCATGCTAAAGAATTGCCGGAAGATCTTAGTCATGGGGTTAATTTTGGGATTTCATTGAGTATTTGGGATTATATTTTCAGAACGAACTATATCCCTTCTTCTGGGAGAGATATTAAACTTGGATTTCAAAATCTGTCAAAATTCCCTAAGACCTTTTTCGGACAATTGTTTCACGGATTTGGTAAGGGTGCAGATGAATAGTTGAGATAAAAAAGCATTACAGAATAATTGGCTCGCTTGATCTCAAGCGGGCCTTTTTATTGTCCAATCTTGTGGTTGTGCATGTTGTCCCTTTTGAATTGAGCCAATAATTTGAGTTACTATAAACGTTGCCTCAATTACGTTTACATCTTTCAAACTCTATGATTTATCGCGCCATTTATTGGGTTCAGTCCTGGATTTATAAGATTTTATTGATGCAAGTCTATAGGAGGTTTAATATGTTGAGCTTATCCTTGAGTCATAATTTTGTAAAAATGGCGTATGGGAGTTTATGATAATAAATGGGTACAAAAAAACCCGTCAGTTCAAGACTGACGGGTTTTTTATTAATCTATTTTTTAGACTATTGCTTCACAATCTGAATGAAGTTTGTTTTGTCGTCAGCGTTTACTTGAACAATATAAGTTCCGTTTGCTAACTCTTCCATTGAGATTATTGCGTTGTCGTTTCCGTTTCCAGTCATAACCTCTTCTCCATTCATGCTAATTACAACATAGTTGAATGCACCAGCATAAGTGATTGTAATTTCATCATTAGTAGGGTTAGGATAAGCAGTTAGACCTGACTCACCATTTTCGTCGATACCAATGAATCGCATTAACGTGTATGATTCTTCACCAGAACATAATCCTGGATCAGTTGTGATATCATCAATTGTTACGGTGTAAATAACACCAGAAGTTAATCCGTCAACATCTTCTGTTGTAGGGCCATGTGACCACGAGTAAGTATAGTCTCCCGATCCACCAGCTGGTGTAATATCAATTGATCCATCATATCCATAATATTCGTCAACAACAATAGCCGAAGCTACATATGGACGCTCAATAGCAGTAACAACGATTTCATCATCATCAGAACATCCGTTCATGTCTGTACCCGTAACAGTGTAGGTTGTTTCACCAGCAACCGCAGGGAAAGCTTCACCATCAGTTACTGCAGGATCCCAAGTATAAGTCATAGCACCTGAACCAGAAAGTACGATATCATCTTCAGCACAAACTGCAAAGTCATCACCAGCATCAACAATTGGAGTTGGGAAAACTTCAACAAATACAAAGGTTGTATCCGTACATCCGTCATCAGAGAATCCAACTACCATGTGAGCAAAAGTACCCGCCGTTTCTTGCGTAACCGGCTCACCATCTTCGATAGAAGCACCCCAATCAAATGACGTTGATCCATCTCCACCACCAGTCAATACATAAGTCTCACCAAGACAAACTTGCTCAGGAGTTGCAGTACCAGTAACTTCCGGTTGAGGTGCTCCAACTAAAGTAACTTCAGCAGCAGGACCTTCACATCCTAAATAAGATCCAATAACCGTATAAGTCACAGTACCTTCAGCTGCCATGAATCCAACACTATCAATCGGAGTTGATCCGTCGGTAGCAGTCCATGTATAAATTTCTTCATCATCAACTGCTAAACCACCTTCACCCCATAATGTGATGATTGCACCTTCACAAGCAGAAGGTAAACTTGAATTCGCTGTGATATCAGGAACTTCAGAAGCGTATACTGTTACTTCATATGCACAGTCATCAGGGCTAGTAGAAGTAGCCGTTACAGTTGTTGCTCCAAGAACCGGTTCAAAGGGTACACCGTTCGTTACACCCATATCCCATGATACGGTCCCTCCTGTCATTGAAGTACCTGTGATAGTGATTTCTTCACCGATACATACTCCTAAATCAGTAATGTCCACATCCAATGCCTGACATAGGACCTCGATAGTTACTAATCCATCTCCTTCTCTAAATCCGGATTCGTTATCCTGAGATGTTCCTACGTTGTAAGAACCACCACCTCCGGCAACACGGCTACCTTGGCCTCCAGACCAACCGCCGCCTCCGCCGCCGCCCCATGAGCCACGACCTTGACCGCCACCACCGAATCCACCAGCAGCGTTGTCTCCAGAAGAACCACAGCCAGTTCCACCAGCTGCTCCATTTAAGAATGAGTCACCTCCACATCCAAAGCTTCCGTCATTTCCACCGTCACCAACAAATCCTGCGCCTCCTGAACCCCAAGAGCTACATAAAGCAACACCACCCATTTCCGGAGCAGTCGTAGGTACACCACCTCCAGAAGAACCACTACATGAACCTGAAGTTCCTTGATTTCCGACAACGCCAGGGTTACCATCAGCAACAACAGAGGCTCTAGTTCCTCCACCACCACCGGCAACGATCATCGGTTCAACATCAGTTCCAGCGAATGGCCCAGCTGCAATTGTATATCCTGATCCAGGACTTTCTCTTACAACAAAGGTTCCACCACCTCCACCGCCGTTGGATCCACTATTTTGTCCTTGGCCTTTACCGCCAACAACCATAATTAATGTCTCACCTGGAGTAACGTCAAAGTCTCCAGACATTCTTGCACCACGACCACCCACATAGCCAACTTGACCCGAGGCACCTTGTGCACCTAATGCTTCAATGTTTATAGATGTAACACCAGTCGGGACATCCCATGAAATCCAATCTCCAGTGTAATCAAACACGAATGTTTGTGACCATGACGCAGCAGCGCCCATCGTCAACAAAACGGTTAAAAAAAGTTTAAAATTGTGTAGTTGTTTCATATTTCGTCAGTTAAAGATCCTGCAAGGTAATAAAAATATTACATTTTATACAAGCGTAAAAACGAAAATTGGTATACAAATTCTTGTTTTTACTTTTATACATTACTGTTTTTTAACTTTTATTGACACTATTCGTGAGTTGATTTTTATTCCTGATACTCCGGTTTTCAGCAGAATTCAGCATTTTTCAAGTTAAAAGAATAAAACAAATTGGTTTTTTGATAGGACGAAGATCAAGTATATTTTAACTATAAAAAAAAACGATTTACACTTATTTTGTAAAATCGATCAACAATCTTTGAACTTCATCAAATTTGTTCAATGGCGTATTTTCAGCCGTATCGTATATGTCATGATAATTACTCACTGTTCCCATGGAATAAATAAAAAAGGCTGGAACATTCATTCGGGTAAAAAAGTAATGGTCAGAATTTGCAGTAGGCCCGCGTTTTTTAACTAGTGGCAAGTAGCCCTTTTTCTCATTGATTTTTACAAATCGTTTAAAGGCTCTTTTGTGCTCAGTTCCGTTTACCAACGTGATCCCCTTGCTTGCGCCTCCCATGATGTCTACATTTAAGACAAACTTTATGCGTTTTAGATTTAGCCAAGGATGATTCACAAAGTGTTTCGACCCTTCTAATCCAGCTTCTTCTCCGCTAAAAAAGCAAAACACAATGGTGTATTTTGGAGGATGTTGTTTATAATACTTCGCCAAAGACAACAGCATAGCTACGCCACTCGCATTATCATTCGCTCCAGGGAAATAGGCTTCTTTCCCCATTCGTCCCAAATGATCATAATGAGCAGAGAAAACATATTGCTTGCGCTTTTTCTTTCCTGGGATGCAACCGATGATATTTTTCGAACGATACTTTGGGATGTATTCATTTTGAATGTTCAGTGCTATTGTTTTCCCTCCTTCGTAATCTTTAGCGTTAATAGTGATCAGCGGAAATTTTGCTTGTGTTCTACCAACGCTAAACATCTGTTTGTTTTTCTCTATCCAAACGACGGGTGTGATTTGAATGGCTTGAAATGCTAGCTCCCTTAGCTTAACATAGAGCTCCTTGCCTTCCATTTCAACAAAATTGAAGACCGGAATTTGATCGGCCTTATGCATTTTAATTAAAGTGTCGGGTTTGCTCAATAGTTCCTTGTAATTTTCAGGATTAACTTCCAGAACCTCATAAATTCCTTGGGCACTTCCTGACATTGAGTTCACCAAATAGTTTTCCCCGGGTTTAAGGGTATCATCGTCCAATACTAACATCATTTCATCCGGAAAAGTATTGACATTTAAAGAATAATGCTGCTCGAAACCATGTCCTTCCAAAGGAACAACGCCAATTTTTTCTAACTCACGGATAATAAAGTCACCTGCCCTTACATCGCCATTGTTGACGTAACCTCTTCCATCGTATCGTTCATGACAGAGCGAATCTAGAATGGATTTAGCATACTCCTTTTGACCGTATGATAGCCATGACACTGCAGAAAGCAAGCATATAATCAAACGATAAATCATGCGTTGATGTAACGTCGCTCAACCAATTCAATGAATTTTATGATTGATTTGTCTTCTAAATCCCATGAATATTGGGTGGTATATTCATTCAGTTTCAAACGTGCATCCTCACCCTTAGCGCAGCTGTTAAGAAAATCGATGGCTTCATCATAGGCATCTGAATCACCGTTAAAAAGAGAAGAAATATACTCGAATTTTTTAGCGATACTAATATGTGTTTTGATATCACTTATAGCAGTGTTTTGTAATTTTTTACGGAGGGATAATTCATCCTCTTTTTTAAAGGCATCGTTTAAAGAGTTGGATTCATCTTCGCTAGTAAAATTGGTTGTTCCTTTATCGTTTGGTTTGTCTTGCTCAAAAGAAATGGGTGCAGGAGGTTCCTCTTCGGTTAATTCATTCATTGATTCTTCAACCTTTTCATTTTCTGGTTCTTCTGATACCTGGGTAAAATCGAAATGAAGATTTTCTTCTTCCTCTTGCTCCGGTTCAGCTTCGCCGGTTAAATCAAATGATAACTCGGGAATTGATTCTTCGGACGGGTTCTCTAATTCGTTTATCGCTTCTTCTTCAGGTCTTACATCCTCAATTTGCTCCGATTTTTCATGCTTTTCAAATGCCAAATGACGTAGGATTATAAGGTGTTCGTATAATGATTTGCCAGATTCAACAAGATCGTCCAATTCATCTATACTAAGGTTTCCGTTGTTCAAATCTTCTATGCGATCACTCAAGTCTTTGATGAGTTGAGTTGTGTTTTTATAAGATGTTTTACCCATTTTCTATAACTTATTCACAATTTCCAGATTTGCATAAAATTAAAGTTATATTTGATAGCAAAACCGTATCAAATTGAAAATTTCTCAAAAAAACGATGTTAACATCTCGAAGACTTTTTCCTTTAGTCCAAGGGTGTCTAATGCAAAGATTCAAGTGATTTGTGGGCCTATGTTTTCTGGAAAAACAAAGACCCTAATTCAAACAATTGAAGGATATAAGACTGAAGGAAAAAAAGTTATTGTTTTTAAGCCCAAGTTGGACAATCGCTATGCAGAAGAAGAGGTTGTTTCTCACGATAGTGATGCTGCACCTGCTGTAAATGTCTCTCGTCCGGTTGAGATTATGGATCTTTTTCACCAGGCCGATGTTGTGGCAGTAGATGAGGTGCAGTTTTTTGATGATTCAATTGTTTCGGTTTGTGGCATGATGGCCGATCAGGGAAAGACAGTTGTCGTTGCTGGATTAGATATGGATTACCGTGGAAATCCATTTGGCCCAATGCCTAAGCTAATGACTGTGGCTGATGAGATTGTGAAATTAAATTCGGTTTGTACATTCTGTTCTGGAAAAGCGCGTTTTTCTCACCGCGTATCAGAAGAAGGAGAAGTTGTTGTTCTCGGAGAGAAAGATAAGTATGTTCCGCTCTGTCGCAGTTGTTACAATGAACTAAAACAGGAGTGAATCTAAACCTTTCGATAGGGCAAATTTGCATACTCACAGGAGCGCGATTTCTTGACCACGGAAAACTAACTCAACAAGGAAAAATAAATAATGTCATTATTGACAGTCGTTCACCTTTTGTAAACGACGCTACCTTATTTGTCCTCCTCTCTGGGGAACGCACGAATGGGGTTAATTTTGTAGATGATTTTTTTGATAAAGGTGGACGAGTTGTTCTGACAGAGCATGAAGTGAAAAATGTCGCTTTGAGTCAGCTCGTTGTTCCAAATGTTCTTGAAGCCCTGCAGAGGATAGCTGAACATCACAGATCTAAATTTGAGATACCAGTAATTGCCATAACGGGCAGTAATGGCAAAACAACCGTAAAGGAGTGGTTGTACCACTTACTCAAAGATAATATTAGCGTAATTCGAAGTCCAAAAAGTTATAATAGTCAAATCGGAGTCGCTTTGTCCTTATTTGAAATCAACTCGAATCATCAATTGGCGATTATAGAGGCTGGAATTTCTAAACCGGGTGAGATGGAAAAATTGGTCAAAATGATCAAACCAACCCACGGTGTTTATACGGGAATAGGAGATGCTCATCAATCTGGCTTCGAAAGTATAGATCAAAAACGATTAGAAAAGTTTAAGCTATTTGAACAATGTGAATGTTTGTTTCAAGTTGTAGAAAATGAAATTCTGCTAAAGGAAAAAGGATCTGTTATTGGTTTTGACTATAATTTGAATGATAAAGGAGAGCTTCAGTTACCCCAAATTAGCCCATCCGCAATTCAGTTGCCAATCGGTTTGCCTGGAGTAGGATCAAATGCTGCATTGGCTGCCATTACAGCTTCACATTTCGGGGTTATGCCTTCAGAAATTAAGGCTGGTCTTGAGACGCTTCCGCCAATTTCAATGCGATTGGAAAAGATTACTGGAAATAATGATAACATTATTATTAATGACGCATATAGTCTTGATGAACATTCATTAGAAATGGGTTTGAGATTCCTGGAGACTAATAAAGGAGATAAGAAAGCAGTTGTTTTTTTGGGGGAGGATCCAAATGTAGTTTCTGAAAAAGACACACTATTACATAAGCTAAAGGCCTTTTCATCAAAGAGTTTGATTGATGCCTTGTATTATGTTGGATTCAAAAAGGTTGCGGATAGTTTTGAATTCGTGACAGCTTCGTTTCAAGATGTCAATGAAATTCGAGCTGAAAAATTGGGGCTTAAAAATTGCGTTATTTTGTTTACAGGATCAAGAAATACAAGACTTGAAAGAGCAGTTTCCAGCTTTACAGAGAAAAAACACATTACGCGATTACTAATCAATTTGTCAAGTATTCGACATAATCTACAATATTTTAGGACTCAATTAAAACCTGAGGTAAAGGTTTTGGCAATGGTTAAATCACAATCTTATGGGGGAGGGTTAACTCCAATTGCAGAATTTTTGGAAGAACAGAAAGTAGATTATTTTGGCGTTGCTTACGCCGATGAAGGGGTGAAATTGAGAGATGCTGGAGTTAAAACCCCTATCCTAGTGATGAATCCTGAACCGGCTGCTTTTGATGAAATGATTGAAAGAGAGCTCGAGCCGGCAATTTATCATCTCACATTGCTTAATGAATTTATTCATCGTTTGATATTACATGGTAAAATGAATTTCCCTATTCATGTGAAGTTAGAGACTGGGATGAATCGGTTAGGGTTTCGATCCTCTGAAATTAAAGAATTGACGGGCCTTGTGAACGCTCAACCTGAAGTCTATATCAAATCCATATTTTCGCATTTTGCCGTTGCTGATGATTTGAACGAGGATGATTATACACGACGGCAAATAAGCATTTTTGAAAAGACTTCAAACCAAATCGTCAACGATATTGGTTATAAGCCAATGTTGCACCTTTCAAATTCAAGTGCAGCATTATCATATGAAAGTGCGCAATATGATATGGTGAGGTTAGGGATCGGGATGTTCGGATTAACCAATCACAACAAAAATAAATACCTAGAGCAAGCATTGGTTTTTGTTTCTCAAATTTCTCAAGTACGAAATATAAAGGAAGGTGAAACTGTCGGATACGGAAGAGCTTTTAAGGCTAAAAAAGACACAACAATTGCTGTCATTCCAGTAGGGTATGGTGATGGGCTGAATCGCCAATTGAGCAATGGTAATTGGAAAGTGAAAATTGGAAATGATTTCTATCCCATTATCGGAAGAATATGCATGGACATGTGTATGATCGACTTAGGTGATACGACTCAAAATGTGGGAGCAGAGGTTCAGCTTTTTGGACCAGGAAATTCAGTTAAAGAAATGGCGATTGCACTTAATACAATTCCATATGAAATACTGACCTCCATCTCAGGCCGTGTACAGCGGGTGTATCTGACCGAATAGGAAATTAGTTATTTCTGTGGTGAGCGAAACAATTCATCCATTACCCTTCCTTTAGCCTTTTCATTGAATTCAAATTGTAATAATTCTGCAGTAGTAACTGGGATATCAATTAATTCACCTGGCTCGTTTGTAACAATGCCGCGCTTAAAGTCTGGTCCGTATGCAAAGAGATTTATTTTACGACAGCCTTCGCAGTTGTCTCCATGGGAAACAAAACTATCTTTTCTACCGTCCAAGTGACGCCCATGGTCATTTGTCACGAAAATTGTTGTTTTCCCACGATAATGATCATTCGTCCTGATGAATTCGAAGATTTTATAGATGTACTCATCGGTTTTCTTCATGCTCAATAAGTATCGCTTGTAATTTCCGGCATGGCCCCAAGAATCAGGCTGGCGGAAATTAATCAATACCAAGTTTGGTTTATGTTCCTTAAGTATTTCAAGGCTATTCTTAAAGGTTTCAGCATCTGAGCGGTATCCGGATTGTAACCCATTTACACCACAATCAGAGTAAGGTCTGAATTGCTCCCGCCATTTTCTCTTTTTAGTATCTGTTAGAATAGCGAGTTTATCTTTGCTAGCAATGACGTAAGCAGCACGTCTGCGCTTCCCTGTAGCTTTTAAAAAGTATTGAAACATTGATGGGTTCTTCGGATAAGTTTTACCCGTGTTGTCAATGCGTTGATAAACGCCGGTCGCTATAGCAGTATGTCCAGCGCAGGTATAAGTTGGCCCATTGTTCCTAAAGTTCGTGTAGATTACACCATGCTGCGCCATATCATTTGCCATATGAGGAATATGCTGATGTGTGGAGTCTCCCCATGTTTCGGAATAACGAGGGCCATCCATGATCATCACAATCACATTTTCTGTTTTATACTTTTTTATACTTTCATTCGACCAAGCATTTAATGTCAGAATGATGAATAGTATTCCGAGGTTATATTTTTTCATCTAAGCAAAATTGTGCTGTTAAATTTACACCCAAAATTCCGAAACGGAAAACGAATGGCACGTTTTCAGCATTGTATTGTGAAATAAAAAAGGTAAAGAGCAATCAATCTAAGGACAATTTGCCGTTTTTTTGCGTTTATGAGGATGCTAATGATATATATATTGGTATTGATTTTTCAGTTTTCTGGATTTTCACAAATTCTGGATAATACCCAGGGTCAAACATTCGGTGAAAAACCATATTTCAATGAGCATTTTGTGAGTAGAAATAAGATCAAAAGCATTAAAGGCTATTATTCTACTAAAGCATCCTTGGATGTAATTCGCAAATCAAAGGATTTTTATCAATACGAATTTGACGAAAACGGTCGTTTGATTAAAGAGTTACGCACTCAGTTTGGAGACACCTTGGTGAGTATGTATGCGTATGATTCCATTGGCAGATTAAAGATTCTTAGAAAGTCTGATAATTATGGATTTCATTCGTACCACTTTAGTTATGATGAACGAAATCGAATAACTAAAAAAGAATACCGACGAGATGTGAGTAAAAATGGAGATAAGTATAAATTTGACTTGGATCGGTCTTTTATTGTATCCGAGGAAAAGTTTGAATATCAAGCCATAGAGGGGAGTAATTACAAGAAGAAGTACCTCAATAATGCTGGAAAGATTTATAAGGAAGAATTGTTTTTCTTTAACGAGTTTGATTTACTTGTTCGACAAGAAGGTCGTTTAATAATGGGTTCAGGTATAACTAATGTTATTTACACCTATGATGAAATGGGCAGAGTTGTCGAGAAGAAAATGGAAAATCGCATGACAACTTCATCGTCTAGTTTGTGGAAATACGAGTATGATGAGCATGACAACCTGCTAGCAGAGCATTATTATAAGAACGACAATTATCTGAAAGAGACACAAGTGGTGTATAAACGGGAGACATTGTTGTTAGAGGCATTTATCAATCGAGAAACAGAAAACGACTTTGTTACGATCTTGCAGTTTAAAGCATATGAGTTTTACGATTGAGACTTATTAGAAATTGCTACCGCATTCCACTACATTTCGTTCAGTTTCAAAGAGGCGTACCTTCAGTTCTAATTGCGGTTCAATTTTATCTCTCAGAATTTTCCAGATAACCAAGCAAATATTTTCTGCTGTGGGAATCAATTGCTTAAATTCTTCTGTGTCGAGGTTGAGGTTTTTATGATCAAAACGATCTTCGATTTCACGACGTATGATATCCTTAAGAATCTTCATGTCAATCACCATTCCGGTGTCAGTATCGACATCGCCTCTTACCCAGACCTCTATTTTGTAGTTATGTCCATGGAAATTAGGGTTATTACATTTCCCAAATACAACTTCGTTTTTTTGATCATCCCATTTGGGATTGTACAAACGGTGGGCAGCATTAAAATGTGATTTTCTGCAAACAGCAATTTTCATAAAACTGATGATTTAATTCTCAAAATTACAAATACTCTCTTAACTCTAACAAAACGTTCCGCTTATTTAAAGTTCCATGAAAAAACAACCTAATTGTCATTTTGTTTAGTCGCGTTTTGCAAATAAAACCTCTAATTGGCAAATTGAATTGGATTCATAAATTGTCGGTACGAGAATTTGAAATCAATTATGCGGGATATTTAGCGTTTTTTTTGTTTATTTTGTGTCGTTGTTGTATTTCAAGATAATATCGTGAAGTCCTCAACCAAATTCATAATTCTATTAAACATGCGAAAATTAGTTTATTTATTGGCAATAGCACCGTTTTTACTAATGAGTTGCGGTGGGTCGAACGGCGACGGTGACAATAGCACTGGAGAAGATAGTTTGCAGATACAGTTCGATGACATGACAGAATTTTCACTTAAACCAGAAGGACTTAATATGAAAATAATGTTACCGGAAGTTACTTCTTCAACGGGCAGTTCTATTGATCCTTCAGTTGAACATGACGATGGGGATTATCTTTGGTATTTGTCAATTGGGCCTCGATTTAAGTTAATTATTGAGGATTTTGGGAAAGAAATGAATAAAGTTGCTCAGGAAAAGGAACGCCTGAAAGAGTTGGAAGAGATTTTTGATCTTGAATTTATTGTGGATGAGCCGAAGGTAATTATGTACAAAAGAGCGTTGCACGAAGGGCAAGGTGGCAAGGTTTCTTATCATTGTTATGGAGAGGTACAAATTGGAGGATACAATTATGTCATGCGTAATGAGGATGATGGATCTCTTCGTCCGATAGCGGAGGATATGGTTAAAACGATCCGTTCAGCAGCTGAGATCGAAGACCCAGCATAGAAGAAGACAAAAGATACAATACAAAAAAAGACCGCTAATCAGCGGTCTTTTTTTGTTGAAAGCTTTCAATTAGTACAACTTGAGTTTTAAGTAGGTACGCATTTCTTTTATTTCTTCTCGATTAAAACGATTATCAGCTCTTTTTATTAATTCGAGAAGATAAATGAGGTTTTCAGAGTCTGTTCCTGGCTCAATTAGATACTCTTCTCCCTCTTCGTCTTCTTCTTTCTCTACAGTATGATCAAAACATTCCTCTTCTGTAATATACTCGGAAGCCAGGCGAAGTACTTTAGCCAATAAAGGGTCCTCGTCTTTTAATGCATCTTCTCTTAAATCCATCAAAGCTTTTGATGTCTTCTCAATATCAAACCCCTTTTCTAGTTTTGCGATTAACTTATCTATTTTCGCATTTGATTCCGCTTGTACCATGCTTTTCTTATTTACTGCAGTTATCGTCAGCACTGCGCTGACTGTTTATTAGGACACAAAAATAATTATTCTTGTCAATTCTGTACGCATAGATTTCACTTTTGCATTATAGAAGCGAATTGTTGGCAGAAAATTCTTAATTTTCAACTGTGAAAACTGTAGATGTCATAACGGCTCATAATATTTCGATTGATTATGAAGCGGCTAGTCTAGCGAGTCGTGGGATTGCATTGTTCCTTGATTTACTGATTATCACTGTTTATATGGCAATTATGTCTCAGATTATTGCTGTTACTGCTTTCGGAGCTTCAGAAGGAGTTATTATATTGATGTATATCCTCATCATTCTGCCAATCACCTTTTACAGCTTAATGATGGAGTATCTATTGAAAGGGCAAACAATAGGTAAAATGGCAATGGGGATTCGAGTTGTCAATTTAAATGGAGAAAATGCCAAAATGAATGACTACACCTTACGCTGGACATTTAAGATTATCGATTTTTGGTTTTCTGCAGGCGCAATAGGTTCGTTGTTTATTTCAACGACTGAAAAAGGACAACGTTTGGGGGATGTAATGGCTCAAACGGCAGTTGTAAGAAATAAACCCGAGCAAGTTTATAGCATAAGGGACATCCTTAACATAAAAGATAGATCGAAACATGAACCGACCTATTTGGCCGTTTCAAAGTTTACCGATGAAGACATGATTTTGATTAAAAATGCTATCAATCGCGTTAAACGTTTCCCAAATGATGCACATAAAGACCTCGTTCGAGAGTTGGCAAAACGTGCAGCTGAGGAATTAAATTTGGATGAGGTGCCTCAAAAAAAGTTAACTTTTCTGAAAACCTTATTACAAGATTATATCGTTTTGACCCGATAAAAAAGTTGCATTAATGAAGCGTCACCCTTTTGATCAATATATTGCTTTTATGTGATAAGTAGCGTCATTGTAGGTGAAAGAATCACCTTCCTTTTTATTTTGCATTTGTGCATACAGGGGCGCTTGCTTCGAAAGGCCAAAAACGTTTTTACCTTCAACTTCAAATCGCTCCAAACTCACTGACGGATAAAAGATATGATTTTCAGTTTCAACTACTGCGCCAATTACAACTTGATCCAATGCATGATCGGGTACAAACATACGTTGTAATAAATCCATTTCTTCTTGCGCGAATTGTAACTCTTTCGATAAAATTGCAACCATTTCTTTGTTGCTCTGGTTTGCCGCAACTTGATCTAAATCGTGCTGATCTTCATCCGCCACTTGTTCTACATCATTCAAGTCATCAATGCGCGTCTTAAAATCATTAATTATGCTTTGTTGTTTTATGCGCGCTGCTTCTAATACTGCTTTTTTGAATGCTATCTTGTCCATATCTATTAATTCTATTCTAACAAGCCGAAGGTATAGACTAATGATTGACCAATCTGCGATATTCGTTAGCAACTCACTTGATTTTTATCAGTTTTCGTGAATTTGCTAATAATATCATGAAACTGAGATATATCATTATTCAGACTGATTAATGAAATATAGATTCCATCATGATTAACATATATTGCAGACTCGAATAAACCAATTACAATGAAGCATATTATAATCGTGGAATTGCGCACTTACTGATGAATCAACACCAACAAGCCTGTGACGATTTCGAAAACAGTATTCAGTATGGCTACGATCGGGCCAAACTGCTGTACGATTCGTTTTGCGGTTTTTGAGACTTAGAGAAATCCGAGCTCCAATTGAGCTTCCTCGCTCATCATGTCTTTGTCCCACGGTGGATCAAAAACGATGTTTACGTTGGCAGATTCTACGCCTTCAACACTTTCAACCTTTTCCTTAACTTCTACCGGTAATGTCTCCGCTACAGGACAGTTAGGAGAAGTTAAGGTCATATCAATATCAACGTGACGGTCTTGCTTGATTTTCACTTCGTAAATTAAGCCCAACTCGAAAATGTCAACCGGTATTTCTGGATCGTATATCTCTTTTAATGCAGCAATGATATCCTCTTCCAGTGCTTTGATTACTGCTTTATCCATATTATCATTATTAGAAACTATCATGCTGTCATTTTTAAAGCCAATGCGTAGCGCTTCATTTGTTTAACCATAGCTACCAGACCATTACTTCTTGTTGGAGATAGGTGCTCTTGTAGTCCTATTTCTTTAATAAAATCTAGTTTTGCATCAACTATAGTGTCGGGAACTTCTTCAGATAAAACATCAATCAAAATAGCGATGATTCCCTTTGCTATGATTGCATCTGCATCAGCGGTAAAGATTACTTTCCCATCCCGCATTTCTGCATGTAACCATACCGTTGATTGACATCCTTTAATGATGTTTTCATCCTTTTTATGCTCTGGAGCAATAATTGGCAAGTCTTTACCTAATTCGATGATGTACTCATATTTGTCCATCCAATCATCATAGATTGAAAAACTATCAATTAATGCTTCTTCCTTTTCTGTAATTGTCATTATCGTAACATTTGTAAAGCCTTATTTAGGGCCTTAATAAATTGATCGATTTCTTCTTTTGTATTGTAGAAACTAAAAGAAGCGCGAATTGTTCCCGGAATTCCAAAATATTCCATTATCGGTTGCGTACAATGGTGTCCCGTTCGAACAGCCACCCCTTGCTGGTTGAGTAGCGTTCCGACATCGTATGGATGCGTCCCTTCGATTAAGAATGAGATCACACTACTTTTCTTCTCTGCTTCGCCATAGATGCGTAGCCCATCGATTTCCTTCAGGGCTTTGGTGCCATAATCAAGCAGTTCTTGCTCGTGGACTTCAATGTCATGAAATGAAATACTTGACAACCATTCAATGGCAGTACCTAATGCAATTCCGCCAATAATATTAGGAGTTCCGGCCTCAAATTTATGTGGCAATTCATTATAAGTAGTTCCGCTCATTGAAACTGTTTTGATCATGTCTCCACCACCTTGGTACGGCGGCATTTGATTTAGGATTTCTTCTTTCCCATATAGCACTCCTACACCTGTAGGACCAAATACTTTGTGTCCGGAAAAAACTAGAAAATCACAATCCAGTTTTTGAACATCAACAGACATGTGTTGCAGTGATTGTGCTGCATCAATTAGAACTTTAGCACCTACAGCATGTCCTTTCTCTATTATTGCTTCGATAGGGTTAATCGTACCAAGAGCATTCGAGACATGCGTGATTGATATAAGTTTCGTTCGGCGGTTAATTAGTTCATCAATCTTATCGACTTCAAGTTCTCCAACTTCAGTAAGAGGAATATAGCGGAGTTTAATTCCTCTAGCTTCTTCCAGCATTTGCCATGGAACAATATTGGAGTGGTGTTCCATTTCAGTAATCAATATTTCATCTCCCTTTTCTAAGAGTGCTCCAAAGCTATTAGCGATGAGGTTAATGCCATCTGTTGTTCCTTTGGTAAATATGATTTCATGATCATATCGTGCATTAAGGTGACGTTGGATTATTTTTCTTGATTGTTCGAAGTTATCAGTTGAAAGTTGACTCAAATGATGCACACCACGGTGAATATTTGCGTTTTCTTTTGTGTAGTATCGATTGATGGCGTCAATTACAACCTGTGGTTTTTGAGAAGTCGCTCCGTTATCAAAATAGATCAATGGATATTTGCCCACCGTGGTAGATAGAATAGGAAACTGATTTCTAATATCTTCAAGGGCTAATGCCATGTTGTTTTTTTGCAAATTTAATGAGAATGTATAGTAAAACAAAGCTTGTTTGGAATCATTCTAAATAAAACGATAAATAATTGGTTTCGATCTTTAGAACAATCAAGGAATTAATTCGGTTCGAACCGTTCTCTGGGAAAATTCGGTTAACTTAGCAGTACAACCTAAACTTAAAGAATGTCAGAAACAAAATTCTTCCGCAAGACCATAAATGATGGTTATACTTTTGAAGGTGAATCAATAACTTTAGGCGCTGTAATGCTTCACGGGGAAGCCGTTGGAGAAGCTAATGTGCGTATTCCCCTCAAGACACTCAATAGACACGGATTAATTGCAGGAGCAACTGGTACAGGTAAGACCAAATCGCTTCAAATTCTGGCAGAGCAAATGGCAGTTCAGGGAATTCCATCACTTTTAATGGATTTAAAAGGTGACCTCAGCGGATTGGCTCAACCAGGTGAGACCAATAAGCACATTGAGAAGAGGGCTGCTGCTATGGGTATCCGATATAAGCCCATGAAATTGTTGGTTGAGTTATTTTCAATCTCTGAAGCTAAGGGTACTCGTATGCGTGCCACTGTTTCAGAGTTTGGGTCAACACTATTGGCAAAAATTTTGGGTCTTAACGATACTCAAGGAGGGGTTTTATCGATATTATTTGCCTATTGCGATGACAATGACCTACCATTGCTCGACCTTAAAGACCTGCGAAAGAGCCTTCAGTATATAATTGATGAAGGTAAAGAAGAAATCCGCAAAGAATATGGTCAAGTTTCTGCGGCATCAGTGAATACGATAATTCGGAAAATAATAGAACTTGAACAGCAGGGTGCCGAGCATTTTTTTGGAGAACGGTCATTTGATGTGCATGATCTTATTTTTACCAATAGTAGAGGGTTAGGTCAAATTTCTATTCTACAGTTAACGGATATACAGAGTAGGCCAAAACTTTTCTCAACCTTTATGTTGAGTCTATTGGCTGAATTGTATGAAACTTTGCCCGAGTCAGGAGATGATGACAAACCCAAGCTATGTCTTTTTATTGACGAGGCGCATTTGGTTTTTGATCAAGCAACCGATGAATTATTGGATCAAATTGAGGTGATCATAAAGTTAATTCGCTCCAAAGGCGTTGGTGTATTCTTTTGCACGCAGCTCCCAACGGACATTCCCGATGTTGTTCTAAGTCAACTAGGTCTCAAAGTGCAGCACGCTTTGCGTGCATTTACCGCAAAGGATCGAAAAGCCATTAAAAAAACGGCCGAGAATTATCCCATATCTGATTATTACGACACAGCTGAGTTAATTACCCAACTAGGAATCGGAGAGGCTCTGGTAACGGCACTAAATGAGGATGGTATCCCGACTCCTTTGGCAGCAACACTTATGAGAGGTCCTGCAACACGAATGGATATCCTTTCTCAACAAGAAATCGACCAGATTGTCGACTATTCTACGTTGACAGAAAAGTATAATCAAGATATCGATCGAACCAGCGCATATGAACTGTTGAATGATAAAATTGAAAGAGCTGCAGCAGAGGAGCGTCAAAGAACTATTGCAGAAGCCGAGGAAAAGGAGAGAGCAATTAAAGAAAAACAGCTACGGAAGAAAACGAAGAGAAGAACTACGAGTACGCGCCGAAGAAAAACGACTTCAAGAAAGAGTAGTCCCGATCTTGGAGAAACCTTAATAAAAGAGTTAACACGTGGATTATTTGGGATATTAGGATCAAAAAGAAGATAGGTAAGAAAATGAATTTTGAATCGAAACTACCTGCCGTTGGCACAACTATTTTTTCAGTTATGACGGCGTTGGCAAATCAGCATAATGCCGTAAATTTATCACAAGGGTTTCCTGATTTTGAAATGGATACTCAACTGCAAAAATTCGTGTATGAGGCTTTGGCTGAAAATCAAGTGCAGTACGCCCCCATGCCGGGACGAATCGATTTGAGAAAAGCCATATCTCGGAAAATCAACGAAGACTATTCAATTCAAATTGACCCTACCCATGAGGTAACCATCACTGCAGGTGCAACTCAAGCCATTTACACCGCGATTGCTACGATAGTCCGAGAAGGAGATGAGGTTATTCTTTTTGATCCGGCCTATGATTGTTACGCACCTGCTGTTGAAGTGCACGGAGGAAAGCCAATTCATTTAGCATTAAAACACCCTACTTATGATATCGATTGGGAAGAGGTTGCTGGTGTTATTAATGAACGAACCCGACTAATTATTGTTAACAATCCACATAATCCTTGTGGTGCAGTTTGGTCAAAAGAAGATTTATTGGCGCTAGAAAATATAGCATTAAATCATCCTAGCATATATTTTATCAGTGATGAAGTATACGAACATATTCGATTTGATGGGAATCATGTAACAGTTCTTTCAAGCGATATCTTGAGAGAGCGGAGTTTTGTTACGTACAGTTTTGGTAAGTCTTTACATGTTACAGGTTGGAAACTTGGCTATTTAATTGCTCCAAAGGAACTTACAGCAGAATTCAGAAAGATACATCAATATATAGTCTTTTGTGTCAATAATACAATGCAATATGCCATTGCTAAGTATATTAACTCAGGTCCTGTATGGAAAGGTGTTGCACCACTTTATGAAAGGAAAAGAGATCTATTTTTGGAAAACATCAAAGATTCGCGGTTTAAGGCCTTGCCTTGTGATGGGACCTACTTTTGCTTGTTAGATTATAGTGAAATATCAAACTTGGATGATGTGTCTTTTGCAAAAGAGATGACAATAAAGTATGGTGTTGCCGTAATACCAGTTTCTGTTTTTTATAAAGAGCAAACTGATCATAAAGTAATACGCGTTTGCTTTGCTAAACAAGATGAAACATTACTTAAAGCTGCTCGATTATTATGCAAGATTTAAAAGTTGCGTTAATACAAACAACCCAGTTTTGGGAGGATAAACCCGCCAATTATCAGCATTTGGAGTCAGCATTTTTGACGCGAATCTCACCGAATGAAGCAGATTTGATTGTTTTACCGGAAATGTTTAACACGGGATTTACGATGAATGCTAAGGAAATGCATGAAACCATGGATGGAGAAGCATTGGAATGGTTAAGGTCTTGGGCCGCTAAATTGCAATGTCAATTAGGGGGGAGTTTAATTATCAAGGAGGGCGATTGCTACTTCAACCGTTTTGTGATTGCATCAGAAGAAGGTGTTTTAAACTACTATGATAAGCGTCATCTTTTCCGCATGGCCGATGAACATGATCATTTTAGTCCAGGAAATCGTCGCGTTATTCACCATATCAGGGGATGGAGAGTCTTGATGCAAGTGTGCTATGACCTGCGCTTTCCTGTGTTCTCTAGAAATCGAACAATTCAAGGAGATACAGAATATGATGCTGTGATATATGTGGCTAATTGGCCCGCAAAAAGAGCAGGAATATGGAAAAATTTACTGCAGGCAAGAGCAATAGAAAACCAAGCCTTTTGTATTGGCCTGAATCGTGTTGGAGAAGATGGTAACGGAATTGCTTATTCTGGTGACGCCATGGTGATAGACCCGTGGGGAAATGTTTCAACTCCTATTCCTGCCAACCAAGAAGATATGGCTGTAATTCCTTTAGATTACAGTGTTTTGAAAGGTATAAAAAAGACGTTTCCAGCATATTTGGATGCAGAATCGAAGTTTAACTTGGGTGAATCGATCGTCACTAAATCTGAGTAGACGAAATCCCTTTTAACTCGACAGCTAGGACATCTAAAACGTGATTCATTGTAGTTAAACTATAAACTTTTACAATGAAAAACGCTTACTTATTACTAGCAGTATTATGCATTACCTCCTTATTTGGTTTAGGTCAAACTGGAGCAGACATTGCTTATTTACCATTTGAAAAATTAAAGCCAAATCATCACAATACTGATGATTATGAAATTGCCCATAGAGATCCTGGAGATTTCTTAGTGTGTGATGATTTCAGTTCTCCAGAAAATTGGTCAATTTATACATTAGATGGTACAGAGCCAATCTGGGAAATTATTACATCAGAACCGGCCGATCTTGCAGATTACATCGATGAAATGGCTTCGACAACTGAAGACAACGGTTACGCAGCATTTAATGGTGTTCAATATTTGCTGGCAGGTGATGTTCCGCCGCAAAATGCAGTTATCGAATATGATGGATTGATCGATTGTTCTGAAGCAGCAGGTGTTTCTTTAAGATTTGAACAGGCATACAGAGCATTTATTACGGACCGCACATTTGTTGAAGTCACAGCGGGAGACTGGGGAATTGATCCGGTTCTAAGTGTAGAGCTCAATACTGACGTTCCTACAAACGGGCCATCCATACAAGAAGTAGTGCTAATTGATATTTCAGAAATAGCAGCTGGTGCAACAAATATCAAAGTGCGTTTTCGTTGGGAAGAATTGGGAGGAGACGACAGCTTTGGAGCTGGATATGGTTGGTTTATTGATGACTTTTGTGTGCAAGAGTCATGGAATTATGATCAAGATTTAACGACAGCATTTCATAGATCCGGCATGGGCCTGTGGATGGAAGATGGCATGGGATATTATAATATTCCTTTGAGTCAAATAACGGAAATCGCCTTTTCTGGTGGAACACAAAACATGGGGGCCGTTGTGCAAACTGGGGCAAAATTAAATGTTGAAGTTTCAGGAACAGGATCGTTTGCTGGTTCATCTTCTACAATTGATCTTGCAACTGGGGGAAATGATACCCTCACAGTAGCAGATCTATACACCCCAAGTTCGGGATTCGGAAATTACGAGATCACTTATTTTGTGGACAGCGACAATCCGGAAGAGGAAACCATAAATGACACAATTTACGATCAAATCACTTTAACGGTCTGGGTTTATTCCAGAGACAACGGTTTTAGCACTTCTTCAATTAGCAATACCGTTTCCAATGCAGGAAACCCATTGCTGATCGGGAATGTCTTTGATATTTTTGGAGATTCACCAATTGGTGCAGTCGAATTAGCCGTATCTAGCTCACCTTCAAACGTAGGACAATTGATTTTTGTACAAGTTATGGTTTTCGATCCTGGATCAGGCACTTTCGTATTTGCCGGTATGTCAGATGATCATGAAATTCAACCAGATGAAAATAGAGGTTTTATAAGAGTTGGTTTCGATGAAGAGAATCATGTAAATGTATTAGCTTGACAGACAGTTTTGGTTTTGGCTGGACATTATGGAGGAGAAAATGAAGTTGAATTTCGCATGGCGCAACTAGTTGAGGAGCAAACCGTTTTGGGTTTTGCAAGTGGTGCGACGGATCCATTTTTCTTGAGTGATCCTGCTGCAATTATGGTGAGGCCGGTGATGAATAGTTTTATCGGAATTCATGAAGAAACAACCAATAATTTGAGTGTTAGCGACAATCAACCCAACCCTTTTAATGAATTCACCGTGATCTCGTATGAATTGTCTGAACCTGCTCCGGTGTTGATTGAAATAACAGACATGTCAGGGAGAGGTGTTGAGCGATTTGACCAAGGTTATCAAAGCGTCGGTAGCCACAGCGTTAACATTAAAGGTACTGAGCTAGAAGAAGGTGTTTATTTTTACACTTTCTATGTTGGCGAAGAAAGAATAACCAAAAAAATGTTGGTTGTCAAGTAACCGAATAATTTATGAGGCGAAAAACAAACTATGAATTAAAGTAATCCAATAATGGAGCAAAAAACTGCTTTCTCTTGCTTAAAACATTGATTAAGCAGTTTTATTTAGTATATTTACAATTCTAATTAAAAATTAAAAGAATGAAAAAGGTTTACTTATTGGTTTCAGGTTTGCTTTTGACAGCTGGTGCTGCAAATGCGCAAGTCTCGACCCAAAAAGCGTATTTGCCAATCCAAAAAAATGATGCTTCGGCACGAATGATGGGATTAGCAGCGCACAGAGCTCCTGGTGATGTTATTGTAGAAGATGATTTTAGTGATCCAGCAAACTGGAACACAGAGGCGTTGACTGGAGAGCCTAACTGGGAAATCACTGCTACTACACCGGCAGATGTTGCTGACTATGCAGATGAGGTAATGTCAGAAACTGCAGATAACGGTTTCGGTGTTTTTAACGGAATTACAATGTTGCTTACAGGTACTGTAGAACCCTCAGATGCAGTTCTTGAGTACGTTCCTACAATCGATTTATCAGATGTTGGACTTGCAACTTTACAGTTCTACAACATGTATCGTGCATTTAACTCAGATCAGGTATTCGTTGAATTATCTGATGATGGTGGAATGTCTTGGCCACATGTATACGAATTACACACTGACATGCCAACTAACGACCCAACACGTCACGAAGTAATGTCAATTTCTTTAAATGATGTTACAGGTTCATCTGAAGTAAAAGTGAGATTCCGTTGGACTGAGCTTGGAGGAGATCCTTCATTCGGTTCTGGATACGCATGGGCAATTGACGATATGCAAGTTATCGAGGCTTGGGATTACGATCAAGAAATTTTAGCTTCTTATCACCGTTCAGGTATTGGTGTTTATTCAGCATACGGAATGGAGTATCACTTCATCCCAGAAAACCAATTAACTGATATCACTTTCATTGGTCAAACGCAAAACTTAGGTGGAGCGACTCAGCCAAATGCTAAATTGAACGTTGAAGTTGCAGGTGCTGGATCTTATTCTGGTGTTTCTGATGCATTCGATCTTCCTGTTGGTGGAGCTGATTCAGTTGCTACTAACACAACTTTCACGCCATCTGCTTTAGGTGAGCATACTGTTTCTTTCTGGTTCGATTGTGATGAAGCAGAAGAGGAGACTAACAACGATACAGTCTCTGGTCCAGAGAAAAGCATTTTTGTAACTGGTGAAGCTGAAGGGTATATCTATTCTAGAGATAACGGATTCGGTGGTTCTTCTATCGGTAACGTAACTTCTAACGAAGGAGCTCCATTGTTGATTGGTAACGTTATGGACATCTTCGGAGATGACATGATCGGTGCTGTTGACGTAGTAGTAACTTCTGATGCTACAAACGTTGGTCAATTGATCTTCGCTCAGGTTATGGTTCTTGATCCAGGTTCTGGAACATTCGTTTACTTAGATCAAACTCCAGATCACGAAATTACTTCTGGTGAGAATGGTGGTCCAATCCGTTTGATCTTCGATGAGCACATCGATGTGTCTGCTGGACAAACTATCCTTGTATTGGCTGGTCACTACGGTGGTTCTGACGAAGTACGTTTCAGAATGGCACAAGGTGTTGAGGAGCAAACAGTATTAGGATATACTTCTGGTGCTTCTGATCCTTTCTACTTAACTTCGCCTTCTGCAGTTATGGTTAGAACTTCAATGATGCAGTACAACTTCGACAACATTGTTGAAGAAGCTGCTCAGAACTTCTCTGTTGGTCAAAACCAACCTAACCCGTTCGGAGATAACGCTGTTATCAACTACGAGTTAAACGAAGCTGCTAACGTAATGATTGAGTTCACTGACCTTTCAGGAAAAGTGGTTAAAACAATCAACAACGGTCAGCAACAAGCTGGTGCTCACACATTGTATATCGATGCAAACGACTTCGCTGAAGGTGTTTACTTCTATACTTTCACTGTAGGTGCTGAAAAAATCACTAAGAGAATGGTAATCTCTAAGTAGTCCTTGCACTACTAATACCATTTAATATATTTGAAAACCCGCTTCGTCTGACGAAGCGGGTTTTCTTTTTAAAATCAATTAGTACTTTTTAAAGTGATTCTCTGGTGACGATAATTATTAGTGAATCAAATAATTATTGCAAACTTTGGAAGTATGAATAATTGAAATCTAACTAATTAAATCAACATCCAAAAAATACCGATAAGATGATAGATTAGCCATGGTCTGAATTTTAAGATAAATCACCTTAAATTCTTCATCGTTTTTAGCTGCATTTAATTGCTGAAGTCGATAACGATCAAAATTATCTAACGCGCGCTCCTCCTCTTCCGTTAAAGGAAGGTCATCAAAGTACTTGTCTCTCAAGTCATTGATTGAAACCGGTAGTAATTGTGTTTCGACTTCCATTTCTGTTATAAAAATACATAACAATTTTACACAAAGCAATTGAAAAAAACATCAGTAGAAATACTTACAATTAAAGTATTTTGAACCTTCTCTAAACTAATTTGTACATTTGATTGTAACAAAAAAACTTATAATGCAGGTTCGTTTAAAAATCTTTTCTGTCGTTTTTCTTTTCATTTTATCACTTCATAGCAACTTATACGCTCAAAGAGACAAAAATGATGCCGATTACCTTAAGCAATGGGAAAAAGTTGATTCTCTCGAAGATAAAGGCCTATTTCGTGCCGCTCTGACAGAAGTGCATGGTATTTTTGACAGGGCCTCTAAATCTAAGCATCATAATCAAGTAATAAAGTCAGTCATATTCGAACTGAAATACAATTCTTATCTCGAGGAGGATGACTATATATTGGGTATTTATCGACTAGAAGAATTAATTGCAACCGCGCCATCTCCATCCAAAGAAATTTTACATTCAATCTTAGCTGAAGTCTATTGGGGTTATTATTCAGCAAATTCTTGGAAGTACAGTGACCGCACAAAGGTTGCGAATATCGAACCAAAAGATATTCGCACATGGGACCTTAAGACAATTGCACTGAAGATTAGAGCGCATTACGCCTTTTCATTATTGAACGCTGAATTAACACAAAGCAAGTCAATTACCGATTTTAAAACAATTCTTCACAATGCCGATCATAAGTTGGCCATGCGTCCTACATTATATGACTTTCTAGGACATCGTGCATTGGATTTTTTTAAATCCAATCGTTTTGATGTTCCCGGACCGGCAAAACAATTTGCAGTGGATGACGAAAGATTTTTCGCGAACAATAAAACATACTTGGGATTTAACACTGCCACGAATGATTCATTAAATACAAATTTCTTGGCCGCTAGGGTTCTGAGATCGTTAACGAGTTTTCATTACCGCAATAAAAACAATGAAGCCTTATTTCACCTCGAATTGGAGCGTTTACAATTTGCCTTCAATCGATCAAACCTCGTAAACGAAGAAGAACTATACTACAATGGCTTATCACGATTAACGGAGGCATATAAAAATGAAGGATATGTTTCTGAAGCATGGTGCCAGATCGCATCCTACCACAGTAATAAAGGACAACAATACCGATTCGATGGAGACACAACAACCCGCTACGATCGCATAAAAGCTGTTGAAATTTGTCAGAATACCATAGCGAAGTATCCTAATACATTTGGTGCTGAGCAATGTGCTGCACTTTTGTCTGATTTATTGGATAAGTCTCTTGGAATTCAAGCTGAAGAAGCAATTTATCCAGGTACAATAAGTAAGTTCCTTTTAACCTACCGTAACGTCGAAGATTTACATGTGAAAATTGTAGAGATGGATCCCGACAAGCTAAAGGATTATAAATATAGAAGTGAGAAATTCTATAAACACCTGCGGAAAGATAATGGGGTTTATACTAAAGAAATCAATTTAAATACACCAAACGACTATAATTCGCACAGTCAAGAATTAGAAATACCTGCATTGCCACATGGATTTTACTATTTGGTGATTTCGACAAGTGGTAGTTTCGACCATGAAGATGCTGGTTATGCCTTGGTTTCATTTTGGTCAACTCGAATTACATATCAAACGCGAAAAAACAATCGAAAACGAGAAGTCTTAGTTTCGGATCGAAAATCGGGTAAGCCCCTTGCTGGAGCAGCCGTCAAATTGACTTATCAAAATTACAATTCTGTTAAGAGTGAATATGAGACGGTCCTTGTAGGTAATTTTAAGACCGATGAAGCTGGTAAATTCTCTTTTGACCGTCCAGCAGCTTATAAGAACTATAACCTCGAAATTTCATACGAAAAAGAGGTTTACGATCCTGATGCGACCATATATGAGTATCGTTATTACGAAGGCGAGAACAAAAGCACCCAGACGCATTTATTTACAGATCGAAAAATATATCGACCAGGGCAAAAAGTTTATTTCAAAGGGATTGTTGTTGATTACGATGGTAAGAAAGAGAGAAGTCTAAAAAAGAATTATTCAACTACGGTTTATTTCTATGACGTAAATGGGCAAGAGGGAGCAAAAAAAGATGTGCGCACCAATCGATTTGGGTCATTTGAAGGTTATTTTAACGCACCATTTGGAGTTTTAAATGGTCAGATGCGTATCCAGGAAAAGGATGGCTCAACTTCGTTCAGAGTTGAAGATTATAAACGTCCGAAATTCTTTGTAGAGATGGATCCTGTAAAAGGAGAGTTTAATGTAAATGACAGTGTCAAAATTTCAGGGTTTGCAGAAGCTTTTGCTGGAAATAAAATAGACGGAGCCGATGTTACGTATCGCGTAGTTCGATCGACTGAATGGAGTCGATATGATTGGTGGGGCTGGTGGCCTCAAATTCCATCGAGAGAAGTTGACTTGGGAGAAATGAAAACCAAAGATGACGGATCATTTTCAATAGCGTTTAAAGCAGTACCTGATGCACAATCAGATCCAAAGACCTTACCTATCTTTAACTATACCGTTTATGTATATGTTACGGACATTAATGGGGAAACACATTCTACATCTGCTAGTGTCCGGGTCGGTTACCACGGATTATTGCTTGGAAATAATATCCCCGGCGATCTTGATGCTAGTAATGACTTCGTCTGTAGGGTGAGTACCAGAAACTTAAATTATGAGACAATCAGCGCAGCAGGCGATATTAAAATTAATCGTTTGCAATCTCCTAATCAACCCTATTACGGTCGTTTATGGTCTAGGCCTGATCAACAACACTGGACAAAATCTGAATTCGAGCAAAAATTTCCAGGTGCTGTTTATACTAACGAGGATGCATATGAAACTTGGCCGGTTGGAAAAGAGGTATTCAAAACTACATTTAATACAGCCGATTCTGACAGTGTTTTCTTTGAAGGTTTAAAAAAATGGCAACCAGGAGTTTATCGTTATGAAGCAACAGCAAAAGACAAAAATGGCATTGAAGTAAAGGATGTAAAATATTTTACAGTCTTTAATCCATCTAGTCAAACAGTTGCCTCAAATGATGTCTTGAAAGTACGACTGCTTAAATCGTCTGCTGAACCGGGAGAAAAAGTATCGGTGCTTGTAAGCTCGGCTGAAGAAAACGTTGAAATTCTTTGCGAAACAGAAGCGAATAATGAATTGATTGAAACAAAGCGTATTAGTTTAAGCAAAGAACAAAAGCTTCTCGAATATGAGATCAAAGAGTCATATCGGGGAAATTTAACGTTGCACTTTTCCGCTGTGAGAAATAATCGTCATTTTAATGTGACAAAAACCGTGTATGTGCCCTATACAAATAAGCAGTTGGATCTTTCTTTTTCAACCTTTAGAGATAAGCTTAAACCTGGTCAAAAGGAGGAATGGACCATGACCATTAAAAATAAAAATGGAGGTGAAGAGGAAGCCGAATTATTAGCAACGCTATACGATGCAAGTTTAGATGAATTGACGTATCCCAATTCATTTTACATGAATCTTTATCAGTCTTATTATGGTCAAATGGCTTGGGATAAGCCAGTGGATTTTTCTTACCATTCGGGCTACAATATTAACTATCATTGGAATGATAATATTGGATACCCCAGCAGGTATATGCCAGTGCTGAATTATTTTGGTTGGCGTTCGTATTACTACTATTACGATTATGGGATTTACTCGCGGGGAGGATTTGATGATGGCGAAGTGTTGATGGATGCAGTCATGGAAGAATCTGATGAAGAAGAGCCGATGACTTTTGCAGTTGCTGAAAAGTCAGCCCCAATGGGAGCTGCTATGAATAAAGGATCAATCAGCAGGGTAGCGGGTAATTTTGATAAGGACGATCGAAAAGAGATAGCATCAGGAGAGCGCGAACAAAATAATCAGGATAAATCGAAAGACGGCGGAGATTTGAATGAAGTTAAAGCACGCACAAATTTTAATGAGACCGCATTCTTTTACCCACAATTAACCTCAAACGATAAAGGAGAAGTTAAGATTAGCTTTACCATTCCTGAGTCATTGACAAAGTGGCGGTTCTTAGGATTAGCACATACTGAAGATTTAAAAACCGGAACCATCTCAGACGAGGTAGTGACGCAGAAAGAATTGATGGTTGTTCCGAATACCCCACGTTTTTTAAGAGAAGGAGATCAAATTAAACTTTCGGCTAAGATTTCTAATATTTCTGAAGAAGATGTGGAGGGAATGGCGCAGTTGATTTTGTATGATCCGTTTACGGAGAAACCAATTGGTAGAGCATTTAATTTATCAAATCAACCCATGCCATTCGAAGCTGAGAAAGGAAAAAGTACAGTCGTGAGTTGGTCTTTTAAAGTGCCATTTGATATAAGTACAGTACGTTATAAATTTATCGCAAAAGCAGGGAAGTTCGAAGATGGTGAAAGTAATGTGTTGCCGATTTTATCCAATCGTATGTTGGTTACGGAGTCGAAGCCAATGCCAATACGAGGAGGACAAACTAAAACTTTCAATTTCGATAAGTTGACGAAGACAGGACACAGCCCTACACTAAAGCATCACCGCTATACATTGGAGTTTACTTCCAATCCAGCTTGGTATGCAATACAAGCAATGCCTTATATGATGGAGTATCCACATGAATGTGCGGAGCAAACATTCACCCGTTATTATTCCAATACGATTGCGGCCCACATCATGAACAGCAATCTAAAGATTAAGCGTGTCATCGAAGAGTGGGGTAATAATAGTCCGGACGCCTTCTTGTCGAATTTACAAAAGAATCAAGAGCTGAAGGCGGTTATTTTGGAAGAAACGCCATGGGTTTTACAAGCAAAGAGTGAAGCAGAAACCAAGCGGAACCTTTCCATTTTATTGGACATGGAAAGAATGTCAAGAGAAATGGATAAAGCTTTTGGCAAGATAATGAACATGCAAGGTGGTAACGGAGGTTGGCCATGGTTTTCGGGTATGAGAGAAAACCGATACATTACCCAACACATTGTCACTGGCATGGGTCATCTTGATCATCTTGGTATCAAAGAGGTGCACAACAATAGAGGTGTTTGGAAAATGGTGACTAAAGCAGTTGAATTTTTGGATCGCGAGATAGTGGAAGATTTCAAAGATGCCAAAAGATGGGATCCTGATTATAAAGAGAATCAACATATTGGGTATACTCAAATTCAATACTTATATGCGCGCTCTTATTTTATGGATATACCACTTAATAAAACAACAGAAGAAGCGGTTGTTTATTATAAAGATCAGGCAATTAAGTATTGGTTAAAGTTCAATATTTATGCTGAGGGTATGATTGCTTTGGCTGCACACCGCTTTGATATGAAAGAGTTAGCGGGCGACATCGTTAAGTCATTAAAAGACCGTTCAATACAAAAAGAAGAGTTTGGAATGTATTGGAAAGATTACTACGTAGGTTATTATTGGTACGAAGCACCTATTGAAACACAAGCATTAATGATTGAATTATTCGATGAGGTGGCGCAAGATGAAAAGGCCGTTGATGAGTTGAAAATTTGGTTGCTGAAAGAAAAACAAACGACCCATTGGAAAACAACTAAGCAAACTACCGAGGCCGTTTATGCTCTTTTATTGCAAGGGAGTGACTTGCTAGCATCAGACGAGCTAGTGAACATTACATTGGGCGGGAAACCAATCAAATATACGAGTCGACCAGATGCTAATAATCCGTTTGAGGTTAAACCAGAAGATGGTACTGGATATTTTAAGACCGCTTGGGAAGGAAAAGATGTAACAGGTGATTTGGGTGATATAAAAGTCACTAAAAAGTCAAAAGGTGTTGCATGGGGCGCTGCTTATTGGCAATATTTTGAGGATCTTGATAAAATCACTTTTGCAGAAACTAACCTTAAATTAAAGAAAGACTTGTATCGTCTAGAAGTTACTTCAGAAGGTGAGCAATTGGTTGCCATTAATGATCAAGATCAATTAAATATAGGTGATAAAGTTCGTGTACGTATTGAATTACGTACTGATAGAAATCTCGAATATGTTCATCTGAAGGATATGCGTGCTTCAGGGTTAGAACCTTTGAGTGTGTTGAGCAGATATCGTTATCAAGATGGACTAGGCTATTACCAATCAACCAAGGATGCAGCGACACATTTCTTCTTCGATTATATTAGAAAAGGAACCTATGTGTTTGAGTATGACCTAAGGGTACAGCACAAGGGTAATTTTTCAAACGGAATTGCAACCATTCAATGCATGTACGCGCCAGAGTTTACATCACATTCCGACGGCATCAGAGTAATTGTAGAATAGCATAAAAAAAAGGGCGCCTCAAGCGCCCTTTTCCATTTAGTCTTTTTTTGTTAGAACCCAAGACGGGCACCCCAAAGCACGACCAATTGATTCTGACCTGCGACGTTAATTAAGCTTGTATTAGAATAGCGTGCTTCTAATAATCCGCTAATGCGATTTGTGATTTGTAACGATGAGCCAAATCCGGCATGTAATTCTATACCATATTTATCATTGGTAAATTCTTTAAACTCCAAGAAACCACCTCCAACTGTGAAATAAGGATCAAAATGATTACTTATTTCTTTGAAATACGTCGATAATCCAAGGTTAGCATTATGCGTCATACCATGGTTGCCAAATACATCACTATTGTGTCCTGCCAGATATTCAATTGTAAAGTTGAAGCGATTCATGTTCCCAAAATTGAAACCTAATCGAGCACCGTTCATCATAAAGGCGTCATATTGCAAGTTGTCAATAAGCAGATATGGCCCCATTACATAGTCGATAAAGTAAGGTTTTTGAATTCTTCCTTCGGCTTCTTGTGCAAATGTTCCACTCGCACTAAGTGTCAACCCAAGAGCAAGCAATAAAAAGAGTCTTTTGATCATTTTTTGTGTTTTTAGGTTTTAAACAGAACAAAAAAGATAGTAAAAAGTTTGCTTTGAAACGAGAGTGAAAGATTGTTGCTACCGACTAAAAAGCTCTAAAAAGCCTTTTTTCTTTGCCGGTGAGATGTCGAGATAAGTGCCGTTTGATAGTTGCACTTGTGCCGTTTTCCCTTTTCGATATTCTGTAATTTCGTTGGTGTTAATCAGGTGCGATTTATGAATCCGCATAAAGCCCAAATCCGATAGAATATCATCAAAGAATTTTAAAGTTTTTGAAACCACGTGTTTTTCGCCATTTTTTAGATGAATAATACTGTAATTATCATCCGCTTGAGCGTATAGAATATCATTGACAGAAATAACGATAAATCCAGTTAGCTGGGGGAGTACAATTCGCTGTAATTGCCCATTTGCCAGTTTAAGATTGTCCAATAATACTTTGGATTGTATGGCCGTTTCTTCGCTGTTTTGTTCTCTTTTTGCGCGTTTTTCTTTGATTTTGTCTACGGCAATGATCAATTCTTCTATATCAACTGGTTTAAGAATATAATAAGTCGCACTCATATTCAAAGCACGAATGGCATAATTACTAAATGCGGTTATAAATACAACATCAAAATTGATATCATCAACGCGATCCAATAAATCAAACCCATCACCATAAGGCATTTCAATGTCTAAAAAAACGATATCAGGATTATCCTTGTTAATAGCGCACAATCCCTCTTCAATATTTTCGCAGAGGGCCTTTACGGTAATACTATCGCAATATTTGAGGATGTAATTCTCTAATGTTTCCCGGCTAATTGCCTCGTCGTCGACGATGATACAAGTCAAATCTTTATGATCACTCATGGTCAAATAATTTAATGATTACCCGTGTGCCCTGTCCTTCTGTTAAGTCAGAAATTTGGTAATCAATTTTTTTATGAAACAGGGTACGAATCATTTCGGTACGATCTTCAATGTTTCGCATTCCACTGGATTTGTGCTTTTTCTGATTCACGGTTTTAATTTCCTGCGATTTTGTTCTTCCGATTCCGTCGTCGCTCACCTCAATTTCAACATGATCACCCCGATCACGAAAATGCACGGTAAGTAGACCTTCTTCTTTTTTGTAACGTAGACCATGCCAAACGGCATTCTCAATAAACGGTTGAATAATCATGGGTGGTATCTGATACTGTTCTGTATTGATTGTCTCATCCACCTCAAAAACATAGCTAAACTTGTCTTTAAAACGTTCATGCTCCAATTCAACATAGAGTTTTAATAGTTCGACTTCGTTTGTCAATGATATAAATTCAACTTGTGAGTAATCCAGCACCATACGCATTAAGCGAGAGAATTTAGCCAGGTATTTATTGGCAGCACGTTCATTGCTTTTTGCTATGTAATTGTTAACGGAATTCAAAGAATTAAAGATGAAATGGGGATTCATTTGTGCGCGCAAATTCTTTAGGTGCAGCAGTTGATTGGCACGATTTTTCGCCTTTGTGTTTCGGTAAACGATAATGGCGATAAAGACAAAAACAACAATGATGAATCCCAAAACGTATAATAATATCCGCTGTTGTTCCAGTGCAGCATTGTTTACTTCCTGTTCTTTTTCGAGCAGAAGAATCGTTTCTTGGTCCAATTTCCTTTCACGTTCAAGTACATTAATTTCTTTTTCGACTGTTTTGAGGGCCAGTTGTTTGCGAATTAATTCGTTTTCTTGGTTTGCTCTGAGTTTGTTCGCAGAATCAAGTAAGTTCTGATAGTTTGAAAAAGCGGTTAAAGCTTCTTCCGGATTATTAGTTGATGCGTACACATCGTAAAGTTTTTTCTGAGAATTTAACTCGTTCTCGATATCTCCCAGTTGACGCGATAATTGCACAGATCGGTTTAATTCTTCAATGGCTTTATCCACGTCTCCAGAAATGGTTAAATAGTCCGCCTTTTGAATACTTGTTTCGATCAAAGAAACCGTGTCTTGATCCCTTTCGAAATATCCTTCTGCATTATTAAGTGAATTGTAAAAAGCCTCTTTTTTATTTTCGAGATCCGGTGCGCTGTTCGAGTATGTTTGAACCATTTTAAAATTTGAACGATTCAGCAAAGAATTATCATTCGATTCAATAGCGGTTGATTGCGCATCCATATAAAAGTCAGTGGCTTGAACAACATCTCCTCGCAACTCATAAATTTCACCCAAGCGAAAGTCAATTTCACCAAGGATGATAGAAAACTTATTTTTATCAGCTATTGGTCTGAGCTTAAGTAAAAGCGATTCTGCCTGATCGTATTCCTCTCGTTTTATGTGAACAGTTGCCATTTCAATTCTTGCTTCTAACGAAGGTTTTAGTTCATTGCCTTTTTTCGCGAGTTGATGGGCCTTTTGGTAGTGTTTGTATGCCTGATCTAGTTTATTAATCGCTACTTTACATTTACCGAGTGACATGTGATTGTCATAGACATTATCCCAATCTGCTAATTTCCCATAAATAGGCAAAGCTTTTCCTAGATGAACTATAGCACTATTATATTCAGATAGTGCCATATTAAAAGAACCAAGTGTTGCGTAACCTGCAGCTAATTGTTGTTGGGCATTATTGTCAACCGCCTTGGCAATAGCCGACTCAACAAGATTAAACGCAGCCAAAGTGTTCGTTTCGAAAAGCATGATGGCTGAGTCAATTTCAGCCTGAATTTTAGCAGGAGAAACTTGCTCGTAGCTTTGTTGATGGTAATAACCACCACGTTTATTCTGTCCTAGGACTAAGTTGAAATTAAGCAACCAGAATAGCAAGATACCGTATGATAAATACCAACGCATTATCATAAAGATAAGAACAAAAACAAACAGGAAGTTGGATTATTGCCCAATTGGCAAGGTCTTTTGACGCGTTGACGAGATGAGTTATGCGATTTACTCAATCAACTTATACAATCACGCATTATGAATTGGTTGGTCAAACTGTTCTCAGCTCAACGCTAATCTGTTTTTCATTGATAATTTCTGCAAATTTATCTTCGCTTTTTTCAGGCACCACTAAGTAGAATTTTCCTCTTCTTTTGCGTGCTTCCAAGCTGAAAAGAATCCATTTTGAAATCATCTCAGGAAGTTTAGATTTTACTAATTTTTCTTCAATAGAAAAAAGGTCTCTTTTATTTGGGTAATGTGCAACGACGTCCGGTGTAAAACTGACGCGAGAACCTTTGTAACCAAGTCCGTCAGGTTTATCAGCTTTAGAAGTTTTTGCTGTTATTCGATCAGCGCCTTTGTCTTTCGCTTTAGTTATAATCGATTCTACTATTTTAGCTTTATTCATAAAATGCTAGTTAAACGTATTTAGTTACGCAGAAGGAAATGGTTTAAATGCTTAAGCGGTAATAGTGATACCAGGAGCAGAATAATAATTGAGCTGTACTTGCTCAAATTTTTGTTTATCAACGTTAAATACCCGACACTCATCAATTGGCGAAGCGTATAAGTGTAAGGTCATAGCGCGAGAGTCACTTGTGTTCTGAATTGAGTGAAAGCCCATTCTATCGTGCATATAGGTCATTCGCCCTTCTTTAAGTTCCATAAAATTGGTTTCCACTAGGCCTTCCTCGGTTTTGATGAAACGTTTCTCACAAACTGTGCCTTTCACTTGATAAACCCAGCAGTCCTGTCCTCCATGACCATGAACAGGAGATCCTGAGTGTTGGTCCCAGCAAAGTAATATTAATTCGTAATCCTTGGTTCTTTCTATACAATTTCTGGTATATCCCGACTTTTTCCATGAAGCGAAATCGTCAAAATCGGCGGTTGGGATGTCTATTCTTTTTAGAACGCTTCCCTGTTCGGAAGGATCAGTGTCATTTAAAGTTTCAATCAGTTGTTCAATTGTTTGGATAACCTGCATAAAGCCAGTGTATAGGTAATTTGGTAAAAAATGGAATATTTCAAAAATAGTCAAAAATTGATAAAAAACACTCAAAACAGCTCAAAAAATGTTTAAAATGGTTAGTTTCTTGTTTAAAATAGGCGTAATTTTAACGATTTTACATCAAAATCAATTATGAGAAAATCACTCGAAATATTCAATCAAATTACTGACGACTTACTAAAAGATGAAAAAACGAATCCTGTATCAACGCACATACCTTCTGCGGAACTTTTTGATCGACTTGATGTAACACTTAACGCTCATCCAATGGATGATGAGGATTTTGCTCAAGTTCTGAAGGAGTTGATTTTCGCAACACCCAGAACAGCTACAAATGCGTTCTTTAATCAATTATTTGGCGGGCGGAATGGTAAAGCTATTTTGGGTGATTTGTTAGCTGTTATCATGAATAATAGCATGTATACATACAAAGCTGCCGGGCCTATGGTAGGGGTGGAAAAGACGATTTTGAGAAATGTGTGTAATATGATAGGTTGGGGAGATAATGCTGATGGAACCTTTGGCACTGGCGGATCGATGACCAATTTTATGTCAATGTTGATGGCAAGAGATGCGTTCTCTGAAAAAATCCGTCTTAAAGGGGTAAAAGAAAAGATGACAGTTTATACATCGAAAGAGTCACACTACAGTATTCCAAAGAATGCTGCATTTTCTGGAATTGGTCGTGAAAATGTGAGATACGTTCCAACTGACAAATACGGCAAATTAATTCCCGACGAACTTGAACGAATGATAAAGGAAGATTTATCAGCAGGATATCATCCAGTTTTGGTTAATGCCACTGCCGGAACAACTGTTCTTGGTGCATTCGATCCTATCAGACCATTAGCGAAGATTTGCAAAGCACATAATATTTGGCTTCATGTCGATGGAGCGTATTGTGGATCGGTTTTGTTTAGTGAAAAATATAAGCATCTTATTGATGGTATTGAAGAAGTAGATTCTTTCAGCTTTAATGCGCATAAAATGTTGGGCACTCCTTTAACCTGTTCAATTATTGTGACAAAGGATAAGAAATATTTATACGATAGCTTTTCAAACGATGCAAGTTATCTGTATCAAACAGACCATGATGAGTTCAACTTGGGAAAAACATCCTTGCAATGCGGACGCAGAAACGACGCACTTAAATTTTGGACTCTTTGGAAAAGCGTTGGAACAAAAGGTTTAGAAGCTATGGTTGACCACCAATTCCATTTGGCGGATGTTGCCCTTGATTATATTACCAAAAACAAAGATTACAAGGTATACAGTTACCTAGATTCGATTTCAATTTGCTTCAATTATAAAGACATTCCTGCACGGAACATATGTACGGCTTTGTATGAGTCTTCGGAACTTCTTGTAGGATACGGCTCATTTGACGGAGAAGAATTTATACGCCTAGTCACAATTAACGTACAGAATAGCGCCGAGGAAATAATGCAATTTTTCGAACAAATGGAGGCTTATGTAGATAAAAACGAGGTGGCGTTAAGAGCAGACATAATCGCTTAAAAAATAATTTATGATCGCCAAAGTAATCGTACTAGCCATATACGTTGGAATTTTGTTCTTGATCGGCATAATAGCTTCAAGACGCATAAAAAGCATGAGTGATTTTTATGTTGGTGGCAAAAATATTGGCTATTGGGCGGTTGCGTTTTCTGCTCGTGCTACCGGAGAATCAGGCTGGTTATTAATTGGTCTTACAGGTATGGGTGCAATGGCAGGGTTATCCGCCTATTGGGTCGTGTTTGGAGAGGTGCTGGGGGTTGCTTTATCTTGGTGGTTAATGGCCAAAAGGTTTAAGAGACGATCGGATAAATATGGTTCTATTACGGTACCTGACTATTTAGAAAGTCATTTTAAATCAACGAGACATACGTTGAGAATACTGGCGGCTTCAGTGCTGTCTGTGTTTGTTGTCATTTATGTCAGTTCCCAGATTGACGCAACTGGTATTGCCTTTGAATCATTTTTGGATATGAACTACTATTCAGGGGCTATTCTCGGCTTTCTAATAGTATTGGTTTATATTTTTATTGGTGGTTTTGTAGCGGTCGTTTGGTCTGATTTATTTCAGGGACTGCTCATGTTTATCGGTTTGGTATTGTTGCCAATCGTGGTTTGGTTTGCCATGGACCACGGAGATGGAATTGTCGCAGGTTTGCATGCCATTGATCCGGCTTTAACGAATATTTGGGGAGGTCATGAAGACGTTTGGATGAATGTCTTTACATTAATTGGATTCGCAGCAATTGGCCTCGGTTTCCTTGGTTCACCACAAGTATATGTTCGTTTCATGTCAATTAAAAACGAAAAAGAAATTGACAAGGGAAAATGGGTAGCTATCATTTTTACACTTCTGACAGATCTTGCAGCTGTCTCCATCGGTATTTTGGCTAGATATATTTTTACCGAAGCTGGTGATGACGCTAGTTCAATCCTCGGTACTGGTGGTAAAGATGTTTTACACCTGATGACTGAGAATTATTTGCCCTACATCGTAACGGCAATCTATGTAGCCATTATTCTATCGGCGATTATGTCAACAATCGATTCATTATTGGTGATCGCTTCTAGTGCTATCACGCGTGATTTTTATCAGAAGATTTTTAGACCCGATTTAAAGGATAAGGATTTAACTGCGATATCCCGCTATGTTACATTGGTTATGGCATTAATAGCTTTAGGACTCGCCATGCTGATCGCTTATCTATTCCCTGAAAGACAAGTTTTTTGGGTCATCATTTTTGGTTGGTCTGGAATCGCTGCAACATTTTGTCCGGTTATCATTTTGTCCTTATTTTGGAAAGGTTTTTCTGAGAAAGGTGCTATTGCATCTATGATTGCGGGGTTTTTATCAGTACCATTTTTTAATTTCTATCTTCAGAAACTTGATACGTACGGAGCATATTTTGAGAAAATGGACGTGTTAGCTCCATCTTTCCTAATTGCTATGATTTTTGGTTTCGTATTTAGCAAAATCTTTCCGCCGGTAAGAAGCGTAAGAGGATAACCAAGCGTTAAAACGAATTGTTGTATCATTGTAAAAAAGTTTCGAATGACAAATAATGACATCTTCAAAAAATTGCGTGTTGCCTTAAAATTGACCAACAAGGATATTGTTGAAATTTGTAAACTGGTAGATTTTCATGTCACGGAAAGTGAATTGGGTGCATTTTTTCGGAAAGAAGGACATCCAAAATATCGTAACTGTGGTGATCAAATCTTAAGAAACTTTCTGAATGGTTTGGTTATTCACTTAAGAGGGCCGAGGCCTGAGTCCAATAGCAAATCCGATCAACCGAGAAGAGAAGACTAATTTATACACCCCGCTTGATTCTATATTTTAGATTTCCTTGATTGCTCACCTGTTGGATTTCAGATGGTACGCGTTCGTTTTCTTTTACCAAAATCCTTTTCCCTTCAATTAGCTTGAAATGTAATGGTTTCGTTCGTTCGATTAATTCAAATCCAATCTTTTCAAAGGAGCGTCCAGTGGACCATTCAAAATCGACATGCGTGACAATGTCATCTGTATCAAAATGTCTGAAAAAATAGTGAGTGATTTTGTCTAAACCACCAACGATAGTCGTATTAGGAAGCGAGCAAAACCGCACCAATTCTGTTGAGTAAAAAGGAGGTTCTTCGTATCGCATAAACAGGGGCTTTGAAAATGCGGCTAAACCAACTAATTGATTAGTTGAGTATAAGCCAAGAAATATTTCCCCCCCCCCGTCGCCCATTAAATGATAGGTATTTAGAAAATCACGCGCACTTTCGCGATCAATTTCAGAAATAGTCATTTTTCGCCCATGTAATCGATTTTCATTTAGGCCAAGCAAGGATTTAAGGCGATATAATACTTGCCTTTTTCTGAGCAAATAGATGTCTTCGTGCAGATGAACTGCCTTTTCAATTTGACATACTATTCCACTAGGAACAAGCACCAATTTAATCTGCTGCTTCTCTCCTTTTAATTGGAACCACTGCTCATTGTCTTGATGAACTTCGATGTTTAATAGCTCAAGTTCTTTTTTTATGTCCGCGACCCATTCGATAGTACAAAATTAATATTCATATAGAAACGCTGTTACTTTTTAATTTTTGAGCATTATTCCGTTATGAGCTCTTGTCAAATAACATTATCCTATTGTCTTGTCGCTATTCTTTAACTTGGCCTGACAGCTAGTTCAGGAAAGAATTTTTCTCCATTGGATTATAATGAAGCTTATGTCACAAACGGCTTCGATTATCCAGTTAGAAAACCAGATGGAGAAGGGTATTACAACGCGCAAAAATTTGGAGAAAACAATCATTTAGGGGATGATTTTAATGCGATAACAGGCGGAGATACTGACCTCGGAGATCCCATATACGCTGTTGCGAATGGTAAAGTGCGATTTGTTGATGATGTGAAAGGCGGTTGGTGCAATGTCATTCGAATCGTACACCAGTTGCCAAGCGGAGAATTGGTAGAATCTTTATACGGGCATTGTGATACGACCATCGTTGCCAAAGGGCAATACGTCAATAAAGGCGACCAAATCGGAACAATTGGTAATGCACATGGTTTGTACAAAGCGCATCTTCATTTCGAAATGCGATCAAATATGAAATTATTAATCGGTCCGGGGCACTCAAAGGATCAATCGGGATATTTGAATCCGACTGAATTTATTGAAGCAAACAGGAATTAGACTATTTTTTCTTTTTACGTTTCTTTTTGAGGTCTGCTTCGTTTTTAGCGATTAATGCTTTCCAATTATCGGTTCCGTCATCTGAAAAATAGATACTCTGCTCAATGTCAGATTTACTGAGTTCAATAACATCAATAGGTACACTTATGTACTCTTCTATACCTTTTAACAAAGGCCGCTCATGATCAGCACAAAAGGATAGTGCTTCGCCCTTTTGATTTCCACGACCGGTCCTACCAACACGATGTACATAGTTTTCTGGCTTATCAGGTAGATCGTAATTCACTACGTAGTCAATATTGGGCACATCTATTCCTCTTGCACTCACATCCGTGGCTATCAAAATTCGATTTGCACCCGACTTAAATGCTTTTAAAACTGCAAATCGATCATCTTGCTCTTTATTTCCATGTATGGTTTCAGAAGAAATTCCAACACGTTCCATTGCCGCTTTTACCCTTTCTGCACGAACTTTAGTTCGTACAAATACCAGAAATTTAAGGGTGTCATTTTCCTTAATAATTCGTTCCAAAACAAACCGCTTATGGTCCGGTTCAACAAATGTAATGGCATGCGTTACGTTTTTAGAAACAGGATTTTTTGGAGATAACTGTATACGTATGGCTTTGCTATTCACGAGTGAATATGCTAGTTTTTTAATTTCTTTATCGATAGTAGCAGAGAAAAAGAGCGTTTGTCTCGGCTTAGGCAAATGACGCAATAAATCCTGTATGTCTTTGTAAAAACCCAGCTTTAACATCTGATCTGCTTCATCAATAACTAATGTTTTTACGGTTTTTGTATCCACATAACCCTGATGAATCAAATCGAATAACCTTCCAGGTGTAGAAATCAAAATGTCAACCCCAAGTAACAAGGTTTTGATTTGTGGATCTTGCTCAACACCGCCATGTATAGCCAATGTTTTAACCTTCGTGTACCGGCTTATTTGATGAAACACTTCGGCGATTTGCACTGCCAATTCTCTCGTTGGCGCCAATACAATTGTTTTAATACCATCTGTATTGTCTTTCTTGCGATTAAATTGAATTTGATCAATAATTGGAATTGCAAATGCAGCCGTTTTCCCTGTGCCTGTTTGTGCAATAGCTAGCACATCTTCACCTTTTTGTACATTAGGAATACATTTAAACTGTATATCCGTAGGTCGTTTGAATCCCATCGCTGAGAGATTCTTTTTTATTTCTTTCGATAGTCGATAATCCTCAAATCGCATGGTACAAAATTAGATTAATTTCTGCGCGAATGAATTTATTTACGAGGTATTCGGAGAATAGTTTTAAAGGGAGCATACTTAACGATAACAAAACATTAGGCTAACCATTAAGCAACAGCTTAGGAATACATTTGTCCTGTAAGTAAATTGGTTCCTGGCCAATTGGTAAATTATAGAGCTGAAAAATGTTTCAGTGATTTTTTTCATATCAGTGGTCCGATCATTTGGGGGAATGATCGGATTTTTTTTGAACTACTATTTGCATTTGCTTGTTTCAAAAACGAATCCTTAACTTTGTACTATGGAAGGTGAAATCGTAAATAAGGTAGCGCAGTCAGGAATTGAGCAATTGGATTTAGCTGACTTTAATCCGTCACAAGAATTAGTGGAAATTGACATCATGCCTTTGCTTTGGCAAGAATTGGTTTTGCGTGAGAAGGAATTTCGCACGTGGGTTAAAGAACATGATTGGTCAGCCTATTCAGGTAAAAACGTATATGTACATTGTTCAAATGACGCCATAGTTCCATCATGGGCCTACATGCTCATCACTACAAAGCTAAAGGATGCTAAGGCGATTTTTTATGGGAATAAATTCGTCGCAGAAGAGGCACTTTTTATCAAAAATCTAGAAGAAACATCATTTGATCATCTGATCGACAAAAGAGTAATAGTAAAGGGATGCTCCTCAGTGCCAAATCCCAATCGTGCATTTATGGTTTTAACGAGGAAGCTGACACCTCTTGTTAAGTCATTGATGTTTGGCGAACCTTGCTCTGCCGTTCCCGTGTACAAACAACCTCGAAAAAAGTAATTTATTTGCCTGATTGAAGGTACGCAACCGTGTCTTTGATGGATTGATCGACTGGAATAAATTCCATACCTATTTCGGATTTGATTTTCTCATTACTGAAAACCGTTTTGGTCATTGCACTTGTTGCTGTTTCTTTGGTGATATTTTGTTTTTTACCGAAAAGAAATGCCAAAACGCCTTCCAAACGCCATGCAATACTTGCCATCCATTTTTTCGTTTCGATCGAAGGTGGTTTTACTTTAAATTCAGCGGCAATTTGATTGAAAACGGAACGATAAGATCTGTTTTCTGAGAATACAAGAAATCGCTCGTTGTATATTTTCTGTTTGTGCAATTCACAAAGCACGTAAGCGACATCACGCGCATCGACAAAAGCATTTGCTCCGGTCGTATAAAACTTTAGTCCTTTTTTTACAACTTTAAAAATGCTCAACGAGCCTTCATTACAGTCACCAGCTCCAAAAATGACCGATGGGTTCACAATGACAACATTCAGGCCCTCTTCACGCCCACGCCAAACTTCGTTTTCTGCACTGTATTTGCTCACTGCATAGTTCGATGTCGAAGATTTTTTGACCCATTTATTGGATTCTTCTTGGACGTCTTTTTCGGTTGATTTACCAACAGCAGCTGTGGAACTAACATGACAAAAATCCTTTAAACCCTTATCTAATGCTACATTGACTACATTTGCGGTCCCTTCCTTATTGATTTTCATGAGCTGTTTAAAATCTCTTTTTCTGAAAGAAACCATTGCTGCAGCATGATAAACGGAATGACACCCTTGCATTCCATTTTCTAACGATACAACGTCTAAAATATCACCAACAACCCATTCAATTTGATTAAATCGATCAGCAGCATCTTCTTTGAAAAAATATCGAAAAAGGACCTCGACATTCTTGATTTTATCCTCGTTTCGATACAAAGCACGGATCTTATGTCCGCGACCGGTTAACTCTACTAAGATATGAGCGCCTAAAAATCCTGTGCCTCCGGTAACAAAAACCATAGGGTACAAATTTACAGGTTTAAATGGAATACTTTAACGAAAATCGACGCATTGTCGGATATAAAAAGGGTATGCATTTTGTGTATATTTGTGGGAATCAAAAAAAATAGATTATGAAAAGCTTAATGACCTTCTTGTTGTGTTTCTTAACCTTTGGATCTTTTGCTCAGGATTTGGGTGAAGGTATCTATGCAAAATTTGAAACGGATAAGGGCGACATTATTCTTGAATTGGAATATCAAAAAGTACCTCTAACTGTCTCAAGCTTTGTAGCTTTAGCAGAAGGTATTATGAAATACGATACGGTGAAAGTGACAGAACCGTTTTTTGATGGGCTCAAATTTCATCGAGTAATCGATAATTTTATGATTCAGGGAGGAGACCCACTGGGAAATGGAACGGGTGGTCCTGGTTATCGTTTTCCTGATGAGATAGACTCAACTTTAGTGCATAGCGGACCTGGGATATTATCCATGGCCAATTCGGGACCTAATACAAACGGGAGCCAATTTTTTATCACGCACAAAGCAACACCTTGGTTAGACGGAAAACACGCAGTATTCGGACACGTTGTTGTTGGGCAAGAAGTTGTAGATAAAATTGCTCAAGACGACGTCATTAAAAGTGTTACAATCATCCGCATTGGAGCGGAAGCAGAGAAATTTAATGCAGGTAAGTACTTCAAAAAAACAATGAAGGCTAAGGATAAAGAGCAAAAGAAAATCACAAAAGCTCGAAACAAAGCTTTCTTTAAAGAAATGGCCGAGCAGTTTCCCAAAGCTACAAAAACACCATCTGGATTAATGTACGAGATTATTGAGAAGGGCGATGGAAACAAGCCTGTTTCAGGAACAGAGGTAGAAGTTCACTACACCGGAACTTTCTTGGATGGTAAAAAATTCGATTCATCTCGTGATCGTAACAAAACGTTTAAATTCAAGGTAGATGAAAGTCGCGTTATTCAAGGATGGCATGACGGATTGAAATACGCAGAGAACGGAGGAAAAATCAAATTGATCATTCCATTCTGGTTGGCTTACGGAAAACAAGGTAGAGCATCAATACCACCAAAAGCAACGCTTATTTTTGAAATCGAAGTCATTAGCATGAGTTAATTTTCATTCAAAGGAAATCTTGGAATCAATTGTTGGAATCAATTGTTTATAGGTCTTTACCTCGTCCAACATTTGAATCATTCTGGAAAAATTGAATTAGATAACTTCTGCAAGTTTATCCAAATATTGATTGAATCTAGCACTCTGAGGCAATTTGCCTTCACCAACGAATAATACCGATTGCGGCTTATTGTTTTCTAACCAGAATCTAAGTGAGGCAACACTTGCATTCATTGTACCATTGACATCAATTGAATGAGTCGGCTTATGAATTTTTTCAATAGCATCCTCTAATTCACGAATCTCTTTTGAGATGTTGTGATCTTCTTGAAGGATAACAAGAGAATCTATGATATCGTAAAGGTTTGCTTTGACGTCAAACACTTCAACGTCAATTTTTCGACCATTTGCCCATGCAGAAATTGCTTGCGCAAACTCATCTTCTTTCCTTAAAACGATTTTCTTTAATAGCATACTTTTCTTTAAATCAAAGAGGGCAGCAAAAGTAGTTTATTTTATACTTCCTACATGAAATAACGATCAATTTTTTTTCAGGTTGGTTATTTTTCGTTGGAATAACCTTTTTATACGCTGATTGTCAGTCTTTTCACTGCGAAATTAATTATCGGATCAAAGATTCACGATGATAATCGAAGTAACGCAGGCCGTAGAACTGTATACCCAAAAGCAAGGATGCAACAACTAAATGGAGTGGTTGAATTATGGCAGGCATTCCGGCATAAGAGAATAAGATACCTGTAATGAATAGGATAACAATTAAGCCAACAAAATACTTGATCGCAGGGATGCCATAGTTATATTTTTTATTCAGCCATAACAATAGGACATTAACACCCAATAAGACCCAAGAAAAAGATCGGTGAAAGAGGAAATCACCATCTATTCCATCGATCCAATAAGCTCTATCAATACCGTCTTTTACTAAAAAATCGATTTCCTGACGCACTTGTGCCCCAAGGATGACTTGAATAAAAGTCAATGCCAGGGATAAATAAAATAGATTTTTGAAAGTAGGATTCACCTTAATACCAGATGTGTTAGTGCCGGCTTGTTTTTTTGCAAGGCGAATGATCTTAAATTGAATACCTACAATTATCAATGCAAAAAGCATGTGAAGTGTAATCGTCCATGGTAGCAAGTTTGTAGCAACCACAATAGAGCCAAACCAGCCCTCAAATCCCATTAGAACAAGGTTAGTAAAAGTCAGCGTTAATAATAATCGGTTAGAACGATATCGAATCAAAGTCCAAATAAAAAGGATAAGAACTGCGTTTCCTGCTAAAAATCCAACCAAACGATTTCCGTATTCTGTCCAGGTTCGTGCGGCATTAAAGTCTTCTTCAATAAGCAACGAATCATCGATTCTGAGAGCATTTGCTGTTTCTGAAAATCCGACAGACTCCAGGAGGTTAGCAAATTTTTCAATCTTTTTTTTACGGTAACTAGAGTAGGTGTCTTTGTAATTATCAGGTAGTTCTTCAGCAGAGGTTGGAGGTACGATTTGATCGAAGCACTTTGGCCAATCCGGACAACCCATTCCCGAACCAGTTGTCCTCACAATACTGCCAGCAAGAATGACGAGATAAATTAAAACTAAAGTGATCCAAGTTAATCGGAGATAAGCACGACTCATAGCTGCAAATTTTCTACAAAAATAACCGCTTTCAGGCTTATATTGTTTTAAGTATTTAAGTTTTTACGACTGATTTATATCAGTCTTTGGAAGCTTCAAACGCTTTTATCCTTATTATCAACCGTCCTTAAAGGAAGCAATTACCATGAGTTGTTCTTCATACTTGGTATTAAACGATCATGTAAAAAGTTAATTTAAAACGATTAAAACAGATGACATTTGTTCGTGTAAGCGTAGTATAATAGTTGCGAAAACATCTGATTTTAGCAACTACTTTTTCATGGTGGATCAGCCTAGTTTAACTCAATTGCCAATCGAGTTTTACTAAGGCTGATTCTGCGTTTAATCACATCGATTCTCAGAATAAAACAATATCTTTAGTGGCAGAGCGTTCGCTAAATGAATACCGCTTTATGAATTGGAAAATAGTATTGTTTTTATTCTTCGGGTTTGTCGCGCAAAAAACGACTGCCCAGATTGAAGCCACTTATCTCGATAAAGGACATTTTTCCCTTGGCTTAAGAACGACCACAAGCTTGTTTGGACATGACAATGTTCCCGGCCTCGGCACAGGTGGTCAGTTTCGCCTGCAATTATTTGATCGCTTGAGTACAGAGTGGTTCGCTGATTGGATTACGACGGATCTTAAGGGAGCAGGAACTAGAAATAGTGCACACATTGGTTGGTCGGTTTTGTTTTATCCAACCTCTTCTAGAGCTGTGATGCCCTACTTTATTGCCGGACATTGTTTTGATTATAATCGCGTGACTCCATTGAGTACGGCTTTTAATAATAGATCTGATGAACAAATTGATCGATGGAGCTCAGCAGTTCAAGCAGGAGTGGGGAGTCATTTTTTTCTTACCGAACGTTTTAATGTATCGCTCGCAGCTCAATATATGCTGCATTTAGGCGAGCATTTAGAGTATGAATTGCAACCTGTTGGAAATGGTTATTTTTTGAATATGTCGCATTCAGGAGAACATGAAACAGGTTTTGAAGGTCACGTACTTTTAACACTTAGTATTAACTTTCGAATTGGAGACTTATGGTAGGTAAAAGAAGATTTCATTTGGCTATATTGATTTTCTCGATGGTTATGGCACCATGGGCTTTTGGTCAAGAAAAAACGCGTCCAACGTTTAAAGCTGCGCTTTCATTTTCACCTGGTCTTTTGACTGAAAAAACGAGGACAGCCAATATTCATGGTTATTTTGGTGTACGCCCTAGAGTGGGTAAAATTGAGTTAAGAGGAGATGGTTTTTATTTTATGGGTTCTCAAGGAGAACGTCCCCGTTTTGGTATGAATCATCAGCTTTATGCAGGAGCGTTCTACCGGTTCTTAGACAATACATTACAGCCTTATGTCGGTTTTCAGCCTGGGATTGCTTATTCTCAATCTTCGGAATACGGAGTTCCGAATGAGGCAGGTGATTTGGTATATAAGCGGACTATAAACCCAGTTGGGTCCGTGGCAACGGGCGTAGATTTTTTTGGCGAAAAATTATTTTACTTTTTCGCTGAAACTAGATATATCTTTGGTAAACACACATCAGATTCATACCCTGTTTTCCTGGATGAATGGCGCTTCTCATTCGGTTTAGGATTTCGCATTTAATCGATCTGTTTTCTTCTTGGATTATTAGACAAGCAACAATAGGGGTTTCTCTTACGTTTAACGTTTACATTAAGAAAGTAAAATGATAAGTATTTATTGTCATTCGAGTTGCTTTAACCGGAGGCTAAACAAATACTACCGTTTACTTGTTTTTCTTGGATACAAGACAGACAAACACTAACTTAGGTTAAGTTTGAGACAGTTATTGACAACAATATGGATGATTATTCTTTCATCCCAACTCTATGCATCGCATATTGTTGGGGGAGAGATGTATTATGATTGTCTAGGAGGCACAACTTATCGCGTTACCGTAAAACTCTATCGTGATTGTCTTTCTGATGGTGCTGAATACGATATGATGTTACCAGTCACCGTTTTTAACGGTGACAATGTGATGATTGACAATTTTAACATTCCTTTTCCGGGGAGTGATTTACTGGATGCCGAGTTAGATAACCCTTGCATTACTTTACCATCTGATATTTGTATTCAAGAAGCCATCTATCAAGCTACAGTTACATTACCTCCATCAGCAACAGGTTACACTTTAGCATATCAAAGGTGTTGTCGTGGACCAGAAGTAACTAATGTTGAAGATCCTGCTGAACAAGGTTTAACACTCCAAGCAGTTATTCCGCCTCCTGGAGTTGCGGATTGTAATAACAGCGCTCGATTTGATAATATTCCACCATTAGTGTTATGCGCTGGACAAGAATTGGAATTTGACCATTCTGCAACTGATCCCGATGGTGATGAGTTGGTTTATGAATTATGTACCCCTTTTCATGGAGGTTCAAGTTTTGCACCTGCTCCATCTCCTGCAAGTGCGCCGCCATATACACCTATTCCTTGGGCTGGCGGAATCTCAGCAACTGACCCTTTTGGTCTTGGAGAGATGACGATTGATGCGACGAGTGGGATGGCTGTTGCTGCACCAGATATGCCAGGTTTGTACGCCGTTGGCGTTTGCGTGAAGGAATACCGAGGAGGGGTTTTGATCAGTACGACGATAAGAGATTTTTTATTCCGTGTATTAAATTGTGAAATTGAGTTGGAAGCCTTAATGGTAGAACAAGAAGATTTGTCAACCTTTGTTTCATTCTGCGACGGATTAGAAATTCAATTTGAAAATGATAGTTATGGCGGTGAGTTCTATCAGTGGGATTTTGGGGTAGATGGAATTGATACAGATATTAGTTCTGATTTTGAACCAACTTATACATTTCCTGGTCCGGGCTCGTATGATGTCATGCTGATCGTAAATCCAGGATGGCCTTGCACGGATACCGCTATAGAAACTTTTGTTGTGGAAAATGCGATTGACGCTTATTTCGAGGTGCCGGATCCGGAATGTATCATCGACAATAGTTATGATTTTAATGGGGAAGGGACATATCCTCCACCTGGAGATGGAACAACATTTTATTGGGACTTTGGAGGATATACCGATCCAATAAGTTCGGATATAGAGGATCCTACAGATGTTGTTTTTGAGGTGGCCGGACCGCATGATGTGACTTTTACTGTTAATTATGATATCTGTGAAACATCGTATACCCAAGAAGTATTTGTTTTTGCGGAACCGTCAATCATGTTTACGGTGCCCGATGAATTAAAATGTGCTCCCTACACGGCTAAATTCACAGATTTATCTTTTGCACATACAGAGATTTTCTATGATTGGGATTTTGGGGATGGAGAGGGGACCTCTGATGTACAGCATCCGAGTTATATCTATGATGAGGTAGGCCTTTATGATGTGACGCTTACCATTTGGACAGATTCAGGATGTATTGATACATTAACGCTGGTAAGAGAAAACTTAATTGAGATTTTCCCAAGTCCAACGGCGAACTTTTCTGTTGCACCAACTGTGCAGGACGAGTATCACGCTGATTTCTTTTTCACAGACCTCTCTGTTGATGGAGTTGAGCAATGGTTTTATTTTGCAGACGGAAACTTCTCCCAAGAGACCGAGGTTTGGCATAATTACGCAGAGCCTGGTGTTTATTACCCTTACCAAATTGTAGAAAATGAATATGGTTGTCGTGATCGCGCTTACCAGCAGATTACGGTTGTACCTGTCATTCCGGTAATGGTACCTAATGCTTTTACGCCGGATGGTGATTCTTTTAATAATGTTTTTCAACCCGTTTTTTATGAAAGCCAAGTGTGCAAAATGTATATCTATAACCGTTGGGGAGAGTTGATACATGCTGTTGAGGAGCTAGATGCTTCATGGGACGGTACACACATGGATGGAAGCATTGTGACAGATGGTATTTATATCTGGAAAATTATCTATAATGATTATAAAACAGGTCTGCCTGTTGAGATCCAAGGACATGTCACCCTCTTGCGATAATTTGAGATTAATCTTGTAGATTTTCGTCTGCTTATCATACATAAATAACTATCTTTACAAGGCTGTTTTCACAGTTTCTTTTTGGTAAATTTTCTCTGGTAGTTGTAAAACTCACTTTGTTGTGAGGGATGATTTAGATCGTAAATAGATTACGTTCTCAACTCATTGATTTGTATAATACACTTGTGGTAGAAGGGTATTAAATAAATAATATGCAACGATCAATTCTACACATGGATTTAGACACCTTTTTTGTGTCATGTGAGCGGCTAATTGATAGTCGTCTAAAAGGGAAGCCCATTTTAATAGGCGGAACTTCAGATCGAGGAGTGGTGGCATCTTGCTCTTATGAAGCACGTAAATTTGGAATCCATTCTGCCATGCCGATGCGCTTAGCCAAGGAATTATGTCCTGAAGCCGTTGTTTTAAGAGGAAATTCAGGGATTTATACCAAATATTCTCAATTGGTGACAGAGATCATCAAAGAGGAGGTACCCTTGTATGAAAAAACATCCATCGACGAGTTTTACGTCGACCTCACAGGTATGGATCGATTTTTTGGGACAATGAAAATGGCTTCTGAATTACGGACAAAGATTATACGAGAGTCTGGCTTACCTATATCCTTTGGTTTATCTATTAATAAAACCGTTTCTAAAATTGCAACAGGCGAAGCAAAGCCCAATAACGAAATCGCGATTTCAAACGGAACAGAAAAGCCTTTTTTAGCTCCTCTATCAGTGCGTAAAATTCCAGGTGTTGGCGAAAAAACATATCGTGCTTTGTGTGATTTAGGCGTAAAAAAAATAGCCACAATTCAAGAGATGCCAATGGATGTTATGCAGAAGGTCTTTGGAAAATATGGGCTTTCTATCTGGAAAAAAGCAAACGGAATTGATTTAACTCCTGTAATACCTTACCGTGAACGAAAGTCGATATCTACCGAACGGACATTTGGGAAAGATACTATAGATGTAAATAAGTTAGAAGGTTTGCTTACAGCCATGGCAGAGAACTTGATCTTTCAATTGAGAAGAGGTAATAAATTGACAGCTTGTGTTACGGTTAAAATTCGATATGCCGACTTCCAAACTTATACCTTACAGCGAAAAATACCTTACAGCGCTTCAGATCATACCATTTTGCCCATTGTAAAAGAATTGTTCAAGAAGCTCTATAACCGCCGTTTATTGGTAAGGTTAATAGGTGTTCGCTTTAGTCATTTGGTAGAAGGTGGGCATCAGATAAGCTTGTTCGAAGACCCCAATACCATAAAACTTTATCAAGCCATGGATCATATTCGTGAGCGCTATGGCGATCGCTCCATTATGCGTGCGTCTGGTTTTGATGCTAAAAGTATCAGTCGGTGGAACCCATTTAACGGTGAACCACCACCGCTTTTGGCAAATAGAAGACAATAAACTATTCGATTGTTGGTAATAATAGAACAGTATTACTGATTTGGATATCATCCACATGTCCCGCTAAATCACCTGCTGTTGTTTTGAAATGCATGTGCATATTCGTGCTGTGATGGGTGTAGATTGCATGATGCTGTTCAGAATAAAAGCCTAGAACGTCAGCATCAATATTATCGAGTTTACCATGTGGTCCCGAAGTTTTATGTTTTTCATGGGTATGATTCTCATCACCCTCTGGCCAATTAATCACGTGCCAATCGATGAATGCATAGTTTCCATCCAACAGAAAAGGAAAAGGAGTATCGGCTTTAATTCCATGGTCTTTTGCAGTTTGAGCGATGAAAGATTCAAGATGTTGGTAGTTTTTCACATCTTCAGGAATAGTGTATGACTTCCAATCTTCTACTTCAGAATAAACAAAAAGCCCAGCTTTAAAATCAAAAGAAGATTCTACCGAAACTGAATTATCTTTCTCCATCGAAATAAATGGTTTTCCATCCCATATTAATACCTCCCCTTTCAGATTCTCCAATGCTCCTAAACCATAAAGGGGATTGTTTTTTTCAAAATCTTTTAAATCTACTTTAGCAGACAAGTCATTCTTGTGCATGAAGTTTTTGAGTGCTCCAAAATGCGATACGGTATAATCATTACTCTGCTTTTCATTTGATGCATCGCAACTCAAAACTACCGATAGAAGTATGAGAAAGATAGGTTTTAGTCCTTTATTGATTGGCTTCATTGACTTGTTTTAACCATTTCATTTCATCCGGTAATAGATCCGTTTGCTTGGCTTCATAATCTGCCTTGGCTTCATACCAGATTTGATTCTCGTAATAGTCCTGAATATAATCTGTTTTAAAAACATAACCCCGACGCGCGTAAGGCAAATTTCGCAGAATTTTGTAGGATTTTTCATCCTGTGCATCATGGGTATGCATCAGGTCACGATAGTCAAAAGGAAGACTATGTTGATTAAAATCGAAAGATTCAATTTGCATCAGGTTATAATCTAAAAGCTTACCGAGGTACAATTCGCCCGATGGGTGAAAATTCTTTTTCTGAAAGATCAATCGACCCGATCTTACAAATGCACGTGCTCCACCCTGATATAGTTCTATCCAATTGTCATTTTCGCTAATTTCTCGGATAATGCCATCCAAATTCCAATTGTCAATGTTATCATAAAATGTCTTTGCGATATCAAAAGATGCCCATGAACCTAAATCCAATTCTAGGGTGAAATCATCAATGCCGTTATTTGCCCAGCGGTTAGCTGCTGTGAGAATATATTGAAACGAATAATGTTCCATGACTGAACTGGAAAGCTGGAAACGATAATGATGTATCAACCGATTTAAACCTTTTTTAAAGCTCGCGTTGAAATAATATACATAATAGAAATCGGGCGAATTCACGTTAAAATCATCCCCCATTGCTTGATCAACGCTAATTGATTTTACCTCTCCGCTCAAATAATCTGCCGTATCACGCACAATGGCCGTTTTAAAACGCAGAGGAATTCCATTCAATTCAGCAGTAAAACCGGCCATATAGGGGTGACGACCATCAACCGGCGTTCCATCAACATCTCCAGCCGGTGAAGCTGCCTCGAAACCAACAATCAAACTTTTTGGGTCACCTGGATTATAAAAAGTATAATCCACTGTAATATCCAATTCATTCCCATCCCTTACAATTTTTAATACTTCTTTTTGAATAGAAATTGTAGTCTCTTTAATGGGAATTAATTGATTCCCAGAGGCGAAAAAAGCCCCGTCATTGGCAGTAACGCCTGTTGAAAAAAGAAAAAGCCCTGCGAGATACAGAGCTTTTAGAACTTTTGATGAATTCATCATAATTCGATTACATATAAGGTTCTAACTTATCTGAGTGCTCACGCATTTTGTTCCAGCTTTCACACTGCTCAGCTTCTGAACGCTCAAATTTGTCTCGTGCAACTTTGTCGATTTCGTTTCCTTTATCTTCTAATTTCTGAAATGTTTCCTTTTCATCATCACTTAATTCGCCATCTTCAATGTAAGAAACCATTTCGCTGGAAACTTGCTCTAAAGCATCCACAAAATCGCAAGCTGTTTCTAAATCTTCAACTTTAATATCTAATGCAGAGTTAGAACCACCGCAGCTGAACATTCCGGCGCTGATTAATCCGACGCCAAGGATATAGGTTAATTTTTTCATATTTTAAAATTACACGGGTAAATAGATGCTTAATATTAGCCAAAATTGTCCGTTTATAAAAGTTTTTTACCGGTTTTGCGTTTAACGAAGGTTACTATTTTTGAAATTCGACATATAATGTCAGCGTGAAAGATCAAGAGATCATACATATCATCAGAAAGGGGAAAACCGATAAGGCAATCAAAGTCTTGTACAAAGAATACCCTAAAGTCAGAGCAAATATTTTATCCTCAGGCGGTGATGAAAAGATTGCAAGACAAATTTTTCATGATAGTCTCATTTTATTGATTGAAAAAGTGTCGGAACCGAGTTTTAAATTAACATCTAAGGTTTCAACTTATTTATATGGTATCAATCGCTTCATGTGGAAAAATGAGGCGCGGAGAAGACAAAAGGACCCTGAATTAGAATGGAAAGACAACTTAATTTTAACAGCTGATGATCTTGGATACGATAAAGAGAAGGAAGAACAATTGACGCAGTTAGAGACCATTCTTGATAGTATATCTGAGCGCTGTCGGAAAATATTTGAATTATTCTATTTCCGCAAAAAATCGATGAAAACGATTGCCGAACAACTTGAGTTTTCATCCGTCAATTCTGCAAAAACACAAAAATATAAGTGCATGGAAAAAGCCATTCAAATGGCTGCTGACCTAAAACCAACCAACTCAATTCAACAACCATGAGACCAGAACTATCCCAATTAGAAAAAATAACACAGTACTTAAGTGGTGATTTGGATGCAAATCAGGTCAAAGTATTTGAACAAGAGCTGGCAAATAATAAAGAATTAAATGACTTGGTTTCTCAGCAGAAAGATTTGATTCAAGCGGCAAAAAGAAAAGCGCTTCGTGCTGAAATTGAATCCGTCGCGGCAGGTGTCGCTGGGGGAGGCTCTAGCGCTTCACTGTTTTCAGGTTGGGTGGTATTAGGAGGAGCAATTGTAGTTGGTTTAGGGATAACGCTTTATTTGACTTTACACGATGATAATCAAGAGCTTAAGCAATCACAGCTTTCATTTTCGGAAGTTGAAAATACTATTCCGATGGACTCCCTTGATAATTCCGATGAAGCAGATTCTGAAAACCACATGAAGAATAGCCCTGAAGAGCTGGTTCTAGAAGAACCAGAAACTGTTTTTTCTTCTGTTGCCAACTATGTGGAGGAATCAGAAGGTGTGACATCAAAATACGATCAACCGCTTATTGTTTCGCAGGAAAAAAAGAATCATAATCCTTCAAGTAAAAACGGAAGCGGTGTAGTTATAAAGGAGAAGACCAAAGCAGATAGAGATAAAAATGAATCGATTGTTGAGGTTTATGAAAACAATGCAATGCGAGCAACTTATCCAGGCGGTAATTTGGAGATGAAGCGTTTTATGGTTAAGAATTTACGCTACCCAAAATCTGCATTTGATAAAGGGATACAGGCGGTTGCACAATGCGATTTTCAAATCACTGCAGATGGAATCATTCAGAATATCAACCCCGAATTAATTAAGATGAGTGAAGCGGATGGTATGCCTTTTAATGACATGCGAATTCTATTTAATAAAAAATTGGCAGATGCATTTATAGGAAATGCCACCCATGTCTTACGTACCATGCCACTATGGAAACCAGCTAAAAATTCTGCAGGCACACCTGTGATGTCAACCCAGCGCATTTATTTCAAATACGATTTGATAAGAGGCTGCTTGGCTTATCAGTTAAGTGATGATTTTGAATTGCCCATAAGTGAATAGGGTTGTACTTATCGATATAACCAATAGGTTGGGTTGATATTACTAATTTGCCCTTCGGTTGTGATCTTACGAATTTCGAAATGAACCTCGGAATTACTAGAACTGTTTACCAATAATGCCCCGATCTCCTGTTTAACCGTAACATGATCACCTGCTTTTACATAGGTCTCTTGTAGGTTCGAATAAATCGTTCGGTAATTACCGTGAGCAATGATTACGGCTTTACCAGCGCCTGGAATAACAATGACACTGCTCACATCACCTTCGTACACGGCTCTTACAGTTGAGCCTTTAACAGTGGTAATGTCCACTCCATTGTTGTAAGTAAAAACGTTTACATGAACAGGATGCGGTTGTTTACCAAACCCTTTTGTAATCTCTCCGGTTGTTACGGGCCAAGGTAAACGTCCTTTGTTGTCTTCGAAGCCCTGATTGCTTAGTTCAATTTCTTTGGTTTTCGCTAACGAAAGTGTTTTCTTCTTTTCAGCCAGAATTTCTTTGTTTATGGCAGCGTTAATTGCACTCTCAATTTCTCTAGCTTTCTTGCGTTGTGCCGTGAGCTCTGCTTTTAGTTGCTGCTCTTTGCCTTGCATCTCTTGAATTGTGCGACGTTGTCGTTCTCGATCTTGCACATATTTTTTCTGCTCATTGGCTTTCAATGCGCTTACTTCATCCTTTTCTTTTTTCTTCTCTAACAATAAGGTTTTTTCAGCTTCTAGCTGCTCAATGCTGGCTTTGATCTTACGAATTTGATCGGCGCGATACTTACTCAATTGTTCGAGATATTCCATTCGCTTGTTGGCTTGATTGAATGATTCAGAGGACAACACGAAAAATAGGGAAGCATTTGTATTCCGCATTTTGTAAGCTTGGACAATCATTCTAGCATATTGCTCTTTTTGTCGCTCAACTTCTGCCGTTAACATAGCGATATCTTTGGACAGTTGCTCGATATCAGATTCGAGTTTAGAAACCTGCAATTGTAAGTTATCCAGCAATGCTTGACGATAGTGAATCTTTCGTTCAATCAAGTTGATATTATCACTGAGGTTAGCTCGGTTTTCTGCACTGCTTTCTAAGAGTTTTTGAGTAAGTTGAATTTTCTTCTCAAGCGCCTGCTGTTGCTTCTTCAGCCGATCACTTTCTTTTTCCTGAGCAATTGAAGTAAAGCTCAGCATTCCTATGAGACAAAACAATATGTATTTATGGACACGCATTGTAATCTTCTGGAATTTTAATTAGAATTCTTCGAGGGTCATTCAATTTTACAGTAGCGTAATTCAGTTTCAGTTTGACGATGTCACGCGGATGATTGATTGTTATTTCAGTTTGCTCAGGTACCGTAAATCCATCTACCTCTTTTTGTTCGATGTAATGGATGCTGATTGATGCGGTATCTGCCGGAACTTCCATTTCGATACGTTCTAAGTTCATACTTTCACCGTTCATGTGATATTGGATTAACACAAGGTCTTCCTTTATGTCCAAACGATCATTTTCAAGTTTTTTGTAAGCTCTTTCTTTGTGCGTTGAGAGGATATAGTGATCTTCTCCGTCGATTTGTTTGTATTTCTCGTCAGGATCAAAACCAATGGCTTTACCGAGGATTAAATCTTGAAAAAAGTCATATTCCACATCCGTTCCTAGCATCGTAGAAAAATATAATAATGGTTGAGTGATGTAACAGTCTTTCAATTTATCGACAAAGTTTAAGGAGTCCTGTGTAATTAAATATGATCCTATTACAAAATTTGCCTTTTTGATGGATCCGCTAAATGCAGAATCAACACGCATTTTTACGTAACAAGAAAAAGAAGCATTTTGAGCTTCACTTTCAACATCGACACCAATGCGAACTGAGAGAAAATCGTATTTAACTTGATCTTGTTTTGCAAGCGATTCCATGAGTTCTTTGTCGTTTCGCTTTTGAAGTTTAAAGGCTGTCTGCGCATTTTTACCAGCTCCACAAGAATAGAGAAACCCAAGACAAAACCCTAAAATGAGAAATGTTGATTTTATACTTTTGTTGTTTTTCATTTATTAAATTTCTGCTCCAAACTTATTGAGGTGGGTAATATTTTTTTTCGTCAAATTTACGCTTTAAAAGTTGTGATTCATTCCCGTTTTTAATGGCTTCCTCCCATATTTCAACAGCATCTTCTTTTTCACCTGACAGGAATAACGCATCACCTAATTGCTCTAGAATTTCTCCGTTAAAGGTATCGTTGCTCAATGCAGCTAAGAAGGCGTCTTTTGCTTCAGAATATTTTTTTTCGCGCATTAATAATTCACCAAGACGTTGGTTTAAAAGTGCGTTTTTTGGAGCTGTTTCCAGTCCTTTTTTAAGAATGGCGACGCTTTCAGAAATATTACCTTCTTTCTCGAGTCTTATTGATCGATCGGCATAAACGTGAATATTTCCTTTGTGTACTTCCAACGCCTGGTTAAAGTAAAATGCTCCTTCGCTATCATTACCTTGGCGAAAGTTCATATCACCAAGGTGGTATAAAAACGCTGAACTTAACGGAGGATCTTTAACAACTAAATCTTTTCCTAGAAACAGCCATTCTTCGGCGGCTGTATAATCTTTGTTTTCTTTGGCGGCAATGCCCGTTAATAAGTATAAAATGGGTTGAGCTGGAAATAATGAAACTGCATTTTCTCCGTTGATTTGCATCTGCTTAAACTCTTCTGTGTTTTTTTCACTTTCAAGAAGAAATAGCCATGCATCGAAGGAGTCTGGATTCAAATCAACAGCCTTTTGATAAGCATCAGCAGCTTTGTCATATTGTTTGATAACGATCCAATAATTTCCGTATAATTCATTGAATTCGGCGTCGTTTCCTGCAATCTCATCAGTAATTTCAAACAGAGTTCCTATCTCAGAGCGCATGACTTTATAGTCGCGTTGCCCTATTTCTGTAAACGGAAGCATTCCTCCGAGTAGAGCTATTTTCCTTTCTATTTCGATATCTGGATTTTTAAATCCAATTTTTAAATTTTGAAATGCTGACTGAAGTCGGTCTTGTCTCAAATGGATGTCCGCCATCATAATATAGGCCTGTCCAAAATTTGGAAATTCTGTGATTACTTCTTTTATCAAAGCTTCTGCTTCGATCATGTCATTGCGCTGAAGATAAACTTCTGCTACCATCACTTTTGCTTCGGGTTGGCCACTATTATCTCTAATAAAATCGTCAAGTTCTTGTTCAGCAGCATCTTTGTTACCTTGCTCTATATATAAATCATACTTTGTAAAACTAACTTCTCGTGTCTTACCTGTTTCCACCTCTATTTCATTCAGCATATCGATTGCTTTTTCGATCCGTCCACTTCGAATAAGGGCTTCAGTGTATGTATATTTAAGTTCGATATTCTTTTCAGAATCTATTATCGTTTCATATAGATCGGCTGTTTTCGCAAATTCATTTCGAGCATAATAGAGGTCGGCTAATCGAAGGGTATACCATTTGTTTTCTGATCTTAATTCGTAGGCTTTTTCTGCGTATTGTAAGGCCTTATTATTATCGCCTGTAATTTCATACAAATCAGACAAAGCAAAGAAAACAGCATGATTATTTGCCTCAATTGTCAAGCAATGCTCGAAAAGCATAATGGCATTATCATAATGGCCAATCATTTTTTCAAGGTTGGCTTCATGAAACGCTACCTTAAACGATTTTCGCTGCTTGTAAATATTTCCTTGGTTGAGCTCTTCCGCGTTTTTGCATGAGCTCACGATTGCGGTCAAAACAACGACAACTAGGAGAATGTTTTTGGCGATATGTGTTCTCGTTTTTATCACTCAATTGTTGTGTAATCACCAATGCTGATCACCTTACCGTGACTCAAAATTTTCGCATTATTTCCTATCATTGAATCTTGAAGAATCGAGTTGGTAATCATCGCGTTTTTCTGAACGATAGAATTCGTAACAACTGAATTCTTTACAGTTGTACCACGCCCTAATGAAACGTGTGGTCCGATTACGGCATTTTCTAAAACCACATGTTCTCCTATATAACATGGAGGAATAACAACAGAATTCTTATTGTTCAAGTCTGGAGATACCAGATTTTTGTCTTTATCAAATTCTAGTACCCGCTGATTGGTATGTACAGTAACTTTTTTATTTCCACAATCCAACCATTCAGAAACCTTTCCAGGTTTAAACTTCGCTCCTTTTTTGGTGAGGTTTTTCAGTGCATCAGGTAATTGGTATTCGCCACCTTTAATAATCCCATTATCGATTAGGTATTGTAATTCAACCTTTAATTTCCCTGCATCCTTGAAATAATAAATTCCAATCATTGCAAGATCAGAAACAAAAGTTTCTGGCTTTTCAACAAAGTCTGTTATGAATCCTTCATCATCCAATTTCACAACCCCAAATGCAGATGGATCTTCGATTTGTTTTACCCATAAAACGCCATCGGCATCTTCATCCATTGTAAAGTCGGCCTTAAAAAGGGTATCAGCGAATGCAACAACGACTGGGCCATCAAGCGATTCTGCCGCGCAGAGCACAGCGTGAGCAGTTCCAAGTGCTTTATCTTGGTAATAGATTTTACCTTTTGCCCCTAGTTCTTCAGCAACTTTGATTAACTCATCCTCCACTTCTTTACCAAAATCACCAATAACAAAAGCGATTTCATCTATTTTTTCTGTACACGTTTTTGCAATATCTTGCACGAGTCGATGTACGATTGGTTTACCACCAACGGGTACCAAGGGTTTTGGGATGGTTAATGTATGAGGTCTTAAACGGCTACCTCTACCAGCCATGGGGACAACAATTTTCATAGTATTTCTTTTCTTTAGTGAGTTCCAGTGCTGCCAAAGCCACCGGCCCCTCGATCTGTTTCATCTAGTTCTTCAACGGCAATAAATTGAGCTTGCTCGTATTTGGCAATAACCATCTGTGCAATGCGTTCTCCATTCTCAACCGTAAATGGTTCCTCTGAAAGATTTACCAAAATCACGCCAATTTCTCCGCGGTAATCCGCATCGATTGTTCCCGGCGTGTTTAAAACGGTTATTCCTTTTTTATAGGCTAAACCACTTCTTGGCCGCACCTGTGCTTCGTAACCTTTTGGGAGTGCGATAAAAAGTCCGGTTTTAATCAAGTGACGTTGAAGCGGTTTTAATGTAATTGGTTCATCGACACAAGCCCTTAAATCAACCCCAGCTGAGCCATCAGTCTCATATTTTGCAAGTTCGTGACCTGATTTATTGATGATTCTTATTTCCATAATTTATAAATATTCAAAAATAACAAATTTATGCCTTCCTGAACTGTTTGAAAGGCCGTTCCATAAAGAGAACAAGTCCAATAAACAATAGGATAAGTAGGCAGTTTATCATAAAATTGCTCCATTCAAATGTGAGTTCATTTCCTGTTAAAAGAATACTAATACCATAAAGTCCAAGGGAGGTTAATAAATAAAGACCTACTTTTCTGAGGTTATAATGGATAGGATAATGTTTTTGACCAAGAATATAAGAACCGACCATCATGCTGAAATAAACAATTAAAGTGGTGATAGCAGAACCCATATATCCAATAAACGGAATGAGTAAAAAGTTAAAGACCAAAGTTAATAGCGCACCAAAACCTGCAAGGTATGCACCATATTTTGTTTTGTCCGATAATTTGTACCAGATGGATTGGTTGTAATAGATGCCCAAAAACACGTTAGCGAGCAATAAAATGGGAACAATTTTTAATCCCTCCCAATAGGCTTCGTTGGGTATAAACCATTTAAAAATTGGAATATTCAAAGAGATTACAAGGAACATCAAACTGACGATAAGCACAAAATAGGTCATGATTTTGGAGTATACTTTTTCACCACCTTCTTTTTTCGCTTGCTCAAAGAAAAATGGTTCCGCAGCATAACGATACGCTTGAATAAACAAACTGATCAATATTGAAAGTTTATAACTTGCGGAATATATGCCAACTTGAGCCTGGGCGTATTCCTGGCCCTCGCTCATGAGGAATCTTTTAATCAGAATCCTGTCGAATGTCTCGTTTATAATTCCCGCAAAACCGGCGAGCATGAGTGGTAGCGCATAGACAAGCATTTTCATTGCTTGCGCCTTCTCCATGATAAAGCGATATTGTAGAACATGCTTAAATAGCAAGACTGGTTTTATCAAACTCGCAAAGAAATTGGCAATAAAAATGTATCCGATTCCTATGCCGTCATCCGGACGAAGTAAGACATAAATAAAGAATAGGTTAAGCAGTATATTCGTTAATATCGATGCGAATTGAACCAGTGCAAATTCTTTAGCTTTTTGCTGAAACCGGAGCTTTACTAAAAAAAGTGATGAAAGCGCGTCCGTAGCCAAAATAATAGCAAAAAGAATAACGTAATTCGACATATCGGGATATTGCATCCAGTTGGCGATCGATTGTGCAGAGCTAATGACAACAACTAGAAAGACTACGTTAATAATCAATACTATCGAAAAGGCCTGATTAAAGGTTTTAACTTTGTCTTCAGCTTGATTGACGAAACGAAAAAACGTTGTTTCCATTCCCATCATCAACAAAATCACGAAAAAACCAACATACGCATAAAATTCGCTAATGATACCGTATTTGTCAGGAAGAAAAGTGTCCGTATGAATTGGGACGAGAAAATAGTTGAGCACCCTTCCAATAATGGAAGGCAAGCCATAAGTAGCGGTTTGGCCAGCTAATTTTTTAATGTTGCTCATCTATCTTTTCAGCTCCCAAAGGATTAATTATTTTCTAAAATTGGCCTTCCGTTTTTCTAAGAATGCTGATGTACCTTCGACAAATTCTGGTGTTCCAAAGCAGTTACCGAATTCTTCAATTTCTACCTTATAGCCGTTGACACCATCTTCATAATTGGCGTTAATCGCTCGAATAGCAGCGCTAATCGCATTTGGCGAATTTTTACAAATTTTCCCTGCAATTTTATGAGCTAGATCCATCAATTCGTCTTGTGAGACTACGTGATTAACAAGGCCCCATGATTTTGCGTCATCTGCACTAATCATACCTGCAGTAGTTACCATCTCAAAAGCTTTACCTCTTCCAACTAATTGTGCTAAACGTTGTGTTCCGCCATATCCGGGGATAACTCCTAATGAAACTTCAGGTAAACCAACACGTGCATTATCTGAGGCAACACGAATATGCGCTGACATCGCCAACTCTAAGCCACCGCCTAAAGCAAACCCATTGATTGCAGCGATAACAGGCTTTGACATTTTTTCTACGAAATTGAAAAGTTGTTCATGTCCTTCTGCACTCAATGCTTGCCCTTTTTCGATAGAAAAATCTGCAAATTCTTTAATATCAGCCCCAGCCACAAAGGCCTTGTCTCCTGACCCTGTGATAACAACAGCGCCAACCGAATTGTCTTGATTGGCAGCGTCAAGCGCTGAATGTAACTCTGAAATGGTCAACTTGTTTAATGCATTCAATTGTTTCGGGCGATTAATGTTGATTGTCAATATTAGTCCTTCTTGCTCGCAGATGATATTCGTATAATCCATGTCAATAAATGATTTCGTTTGATTCGACAATAAGAATATAAAGCTAGGAATTATTAACCGAAGTAAAATGAGCTAGAGTGGATACTTTTAAACAGTTTTTTGTGTGCTTAAGTGAAACTACAAAACGACCAATTTCCTTGATTATTCGGCAGAGAAGTATAACTTGGAGGGGTTAATTTATTTCGACGTTCCACGCACTTTTTTGTAAATCTTAATTGCGATCATAAGAATGATGCCAAACAAAATGAATCCGAGCGTTCCATAGAGCCAATTTGTTTGGTCTTTCATGACAATCAAGAAAACGATAGCAACAAGAAATAGGGTAGCAACTTCATTCCAAATACGGAAAAACTGCCCACTTTGAGGCACGCTATCGCGTTGTAACTTCAAAAAGTAGCGATGACATAAAAAATGATAGACAATTAAACCAACAACGAAGGTCAATTTAATGTGCATAAAACCCATTTTCAGATAAACAGGTTGAAGATAGAGTAATGTTAGTCCAAGAACAATTGTCAAAACAAAAGATGGCCACGTAATGCCGTACCATAATCGTTTAGACATGAGTCGGAATTGATTCACTAAAATTGTTCTTTCAGGTTCTGATTTTGACTCTGCTTCTTTCTGGTATACAAACAAACGCACAATATAGAATAGACCGGCGAACCAAGTAACTATAAAGATGATATGTAAGGCTAGGATTGTGCTGTACATTATTGATAGAAATTCATTTCATCGAGGTATGAAAAAACTGACTCCGACAACAAATATCGCACATCTTTACCATCCTTAATCATATTCCTTATAAAACTAGAGGAGATCTTCATAACTGGCGCCTCGGTCATTCTAACGTTGGGAAGCTCAATGAGTTTATTATCCTCTTTAATTTGAGTATCTTTTTCTGCTTCTTGAATGGTTTGTACTCTCGGGTATATCAATATTGAATATCGTTCAATAATCTGTTCGTAATTTTTCCATTTGTGTAAGGATCGCAGGTTATCCTCACCCATAATCAATGTAAATTGATAATTTGGGTGTTTTTCCGTTAAGGCTTGCAGCGTATATACCGTATAAGAAGGTTTTGGTAGATTAAATTCAATATCTGAAGCTTTGAGGTTTACGTTATCCTCCACTGCAATCCGAACCATTGCTAAACGATGGTAATCTTCTAATAAATTCTTCTTTTTCTTGTGTGGATTTTCAGGGGTGACAACAAACCATACTTCGTCAATATTGTCTTCTTGAACCAAATAATTAGCAATAATGAGGTGTCCAATATGAATAGGATTGAAAGAGCCAAAATAAAGACCGACACGCTTGGAAAATTCTGATTCCATTCCTGCAAAACCATCGATGATATGTTTTACCGTATTACTCAATTTGAAATGTATTCTTCTACAACAGCTTTTATTCGATAACAAGCTTGTTCGAGGTTGTCATTTAGTAGAACATAGTCAAATTCATCTGCATGGCTATGTTCTTCATTGGCTTTGTCTAAGCGGATTTTTATTTGCTCAGGGGTTTCTGTTCTGCGATTTTTTAACCGTTGCTCCAATACAAAAAGCGAGGGCGGTTTAATAAATACCGAAAGTGCTTTTTTTCCAAAAATCTTTTTTAGGTTTAATCCACCGATAGCGTCCACGTCAAAAAGAACCGTCTTGCCCGCCTCCCAGTTACGCACAACTTCAGATTTTAAGGTTCCGTAGAAATTGTCTTTATAAACTTCTTCCCATTCCACAAACTCATCTTTTGCAATACGTTCTTTGAACTCATCTACGCTCAGAAAATGGTAATCTATTCCATCCTCTTCACGACCCCTTGGTGATCGACTTGCAGCAGATATTGAAAAGGCAAGATTCGGTATATTCCTCAACAAGTAACGAACAATAGTGGTCTTTCCGGCACCTGAAGGAGCTGAGAAAATAATACATTTTCCGTCTGGATAATTGTTCAAATTCTTTTCAACCATTTTCTATAAAGTATTCAGAACCTGTTCTTTGATTTTTTCCAACTCATCCTTCATGCCAACCACTAATTTTTGCATCTCTGCATGATAACTTTTCGATCCCAATGTATTGATTTCGCGTCCAATTTCCTGACTGATAAAACCAAGTTTTTTACCCTGTGATTTATCAGCATTCAAGGTTTCCAAGAAATAGTTTAAGTGGTTTTCTAGTCTTTGCTTTTCCTCAGAAATATCAAATTTCTCCAAATAATAAATCAACTCTTGTTCAAATCGATTTTTATCAATTTTACTTGTTCCAATGAACTCGTCTAAGTTGTTTTCGATCCTATCTTTAATGCTGTCTATCCTTTTTTCTTCATATTGAGGAATGGCATTAAAAGCATCACGAATATTATTGATCCTTAAAGAAAATTCGTCTTTCAATTGCTGACCTTCTTTTTCGCGAAATTTGAGATGCTCTTGTATCGCTTGATTTATAACGTCCATGATCGCATTCCATTCGTTTTCATCTAGTTCCTCAGCTTCAGAAGCAAAAATATCGGGCATTCTCAATAATGCTGGAAGCATTTCATCAGTGGATAAGTTTAACTCTTGAGCAACACCATTTACTTGATCAAAATAGTTTTTGATAAGTGTCGTATTAATAGCCTGTTCGCTGATGCCACTTGCCGCTTCAACATGAATGGATATTTCAACTTTTCCACGATTCAAATATTCACCAAGATGCTTGCGAAGCGCAATTTCTTGTTGTTTGTATACGTTTGGCATACGCACAAAAATGTCGAGGTTTTTACTATTCAGTGATTTAATTTCAACTGAAATTTTTTTATTTGAGTAAGTACCCGCGGCTTTACCAAAGCCAGTCATGGATTGAAGCATATAGAATATTCTTTCTGCAAAAGTAGCAATTATCGAGATAAGGCTAGGTTCAAAAATACGAGGATCGAATATCGAAATTTATTTTTTTGGAATTTTATATAATTTTGAAGTCTAACTAAATTTTTAACTATGAATAAAAAATTACGATTATTTCAGTTTATTTTATTGTTCTTGTCATCCGCTTCAATGGCGCAAGTGACAACGATATTCAATTACACAGGATCTCTTGAAACATATACTGTTCCTCCAGGAGTGGGCAATGTTCAAATTGAGGTTCGAGGAGCACAAGGAGGAAATAATGGGGGATTCGGTGCCATTATGATTGGGACATTCGAAGTGACACCAGGAGAGGAATTAACAATCTTAGTTGGTGGTGCAGGTGAGACATCTGGCGGAATCCGCAGTGGTGGTGGTGGAGGTTCATTTGTAGTTAATGCAATGGATGAGCCTTTGATTATTGCTGGCGGCGGAGGTGGTCGTGCATGGAGCGGGGCAGGAAGTCCAACATGGCCAGGTATTGATGCGAATATTACAGAAAATGGAAACGACGGATACAGCATGGAGAATGGACTAGGTGGTTCAGAAGAACGTCACGGTCTTGGCGGTTCTGCCGGAAACGGTGGCGGAGGAGCTGGACCGGATGGAACACCTCATGCTGGAAATGGTGGCGGATTCTTGACGAATGGAGCCGATGGTGCATGTGGTTTGGGTGGTCAAAGTTTCCTTGCCGGAGGAGCTGGCGGAACAGGTTGTTCTGGTGGTCCAGGCGGCTACGGAGGTGGCGGTAATGGCGGTAACTCCGGCGGAGGCGGCGGAGGCGGATACTCTGGTGGAGGTGGTTCTTACCACAACCCAACCAATGGTGGTGGAGGCGGTTCCTATAACGCCGGAACTGATCAGGATAATTCAGTAGGAAACACTGGAAACGGACTTGTAATCATTACCGAAACATGTGCTCCGCTGACAGTAACTGTTTCCGAATTTGAAATTTGTTTTGGAGATGAGGTAACCTTGTCTGCTACTTCAGAAAGTGGAGATGAAGTAACCTGGGATATGGGCGTTGAGAATGGTGTAGCCTTTGTGCCTGATGAAGTTGGTGAGATCACTTATACGGCCACGACTGGATTAGGAGTGGATTGCGACGCAATCGTTAACATTATGGTTTATGAGTTACCAGGAGCCTTTGCTACTACAACTCCAGACGACGGAGGTGCTAGTGTCGGTTCAATTGATCTTGAGGTTATTGGCGGCGCTCCTACGTACACTTTTGATTGGGATAATGATGGCACTGGAGATTTCGATGATCCAGAGGATTTGACTGATTTGACAACAGGAACTTATGCAGTGATTGTTAGAGATGCTAATGATTGTGAAAGTAGCTCAACGTCATTTTTTGTATCAGATTTGGCTGGAATAAGTGACTTCGATCAATCCAATATCAAGGTGTTCCCTAACCCAGCTTCCGATAATATTACTATTCAACTAGCAGGTGATTTCAATTATCAATTGATCACTGTCAAGGGTGAGGTGATGATTAATGGAAGAGCAAATAACGATATTGTTATCAACATAGAGGAGTTTGAAACAGGAGTATACCTGTTGAAAATAACTTCAAATGAAGAAAATTCAATTATTCAAATTGTAAAGGAATAGTCTGTTTAGAAGAAATTGAGGCGGGGGTAAAGGTCATCTTTACCCCCGTTTTTTTATCCGATTCTAACTTAATATCAGTGGCTTAATAAGTTGTGATTTTGACTTATTGCCGGTATATTTGTGAAAATTGATAACCAACCACTATGAGATATTTATATCACCTCATTGTCTTGAGCGTTTTCTTTTGCTCAACTGTTTATTCGCAAGTAACAACATTTACTTTTACAGGAGCAGTTCAAACATATACCGTTCCTGCGGGTGTAACGGCAATTCAAATTGAATGCTGGGGTGCTCAAGGAGGAACTGGAACTGGTTTTGATGGTGTTGAAGGAACAGGTGGGCTTGGAGGCTATTCAATTGGAGAATTGGCTGTAACGCCTGGGCAAGTTCTAGAAGTTTATGTGGGAGGAGCTGGTGATATGTTCGGTCCTGGAGGATTTAATGGAGGAGGACAAGCAGGAACTAATTATGGAGCTGCAGGTGGAGGTGGTTCTGATGTTAGAGTCACTCCTTTCGGTTTTGGCGATCGTGTCATTGTTGCCGGTGGCGGTGGCGGTGGTGCTTTTGGGTCATACGGGAATCCAGGTGGTCATGGCGGTGGATTAGTCGGAGGAACAGGGTCAAGTGGAGGAGGTTTCACAGCCGGAACTGGAGGAACACAAGTTGCGGGTGGAGCAGCCGGATGTTGCTATGGAGCAGCAACTGGAGGAAGTTTTGGATTAGGTGCTAGTCCAGGAGATTATCACAACGCCGGAGGCGGTGGAGGATGGTATGGAGGTGGTTCTGGTGCTGGTCATGCTGGTGCCGGAGGTGGTTCTTCATACATTGATGGTGTTACTTCTGGATCAACTACTGCTGCTGTTCGAACGGGAGATGGAGAAGTTGTGATTACCGTTTTATGTAATTCCTTGACAGTTGACGTAAGTGCTGAAGAGGTCTGTTTAGGAGAAGAAGTAACACTTGATGCAACATCTCCGAGTGGGGCTACAGTAACTTGGGATGGTGGAGTGACTAATGGTGTGCCTTTTACGCCACCTTTGGGAGTAACAACTTACACCGCAACAAGTGCTGATCCTGATGATTGTGAGTTTACGGTGGATATTACCGTGAACGATACGCCAACTGTCACTATAACTGTAGACGCATTGGAAATATGTGATGGAGAAATAGTAACATTTACAGAAGGTGGAGATGCAGATACTTATGTATGGGATCCTGTAGACGTTGTTGACGGAGTGCCGTATACACCTGCTGCCACGGGAACAATTACTTATACATTAACAGGAACAATTACTGCAACTGGTTGCGAAAACACAGAAAGTGTTGATGTGACAATGCATGAATTGCCAACTGTAACTGCCGCGGTCGATTTTGATGAAATTTGCTTGGGTGATGAGGTAGTGTTTACAGGTGGTGGAGCAGATACTTATGTATGGGACATGGGGGTAACCGATGGCGTTGCTTTTACACCTCCAGCTATAGGAACAGAAACGTACACAGTAATTGGAACAGATGCTGCAACTGGTTGTGAAAATACAGCATCGGTTGACTTAACAGTTAACGATGCACCTACAGTGACAGCTTCGGCTGATTTCACAGAGGTCTGTGAGGGAGAATCGGTTATTTTAACCGGAGGTGGAGCAGCAATATATACATGGGATGGTGTAGTTACAGATGGGGTGGCATTCACTCCACCTTTAGGAACAACAACTTATACCGTTACAGGAACAACTGGTTCTGGTTGCGAGGGAACCGCAACAATAGATATCACTGTTAATCCATTACCGACAGTTACTGCCTCAGCAGATGATGACAATGTGTGTGAGGGAGATTTAGTGACTTTATCAGGTGGTGGAGCTGATACGTATACTTGGGATGGAGGTGTCACTGATGGCGTAGCATTTGAACCACCTCTAGGCACAACGACATATACTGTAACCGGAGAAGCGGATGGATGTGAAGGCACAGCCACAATTGACATTACAGTTGAAACTGCACCTGCAGTTACGGCTACTGCTTCTGCAGGAGAAATTTGTGAAGGCGAAATGCTGACCTTATCAGGAGGAGGAGCAGATACGTATACTTGGGATATGGGCGTAACGGATGGCGTTGCATTCACGCCTGGAGGTACAGGTACAATTGATTATACGGTCACAGGAATTGATGCGACATCAGGTTGTACAGGAACGGCTACGATTTCTATCGTAGTCCATGAAAATCCTGATGTCACAGCTATTGCATCTTCAGATGAAATTTGTTTGGGCGAAACTGTTACTTTGAGTGGCGGCGGCGCTGCTACTTATGTTTGGGACGGTGGTGTTACTGATGGTGTTGCTTTTGCCCCTGCTTCAACAGGGTCGTATACCTATAATGTAACAGGAACTTCTGCTGATGGATGCGAGGGAACTGCTTCGGTCACAATATCGGTAATCGATTGTGAACCTGTAGTTACGAATTTCTCGGTACCTTCACCAATTTGTGCTGGAGACTGCATTACGATACAGGATGAAAGCACTGGCACTGTTGCTGCTTGGAATTGGGATTTTGGAGGGGCTACATCGCCTGGTACTTCAACGGATCAGAACCCAACTATTTGTCTTGATAATGCAGGAACTTTTGTGATTGTTTTAACAACAACGAGTGCATCGGGAGCAGAAGGAACTTACTCAACTGAAATTACTGTCAATTCAAACCCTACGGTTACGGCAACAACAGATACCATTGTAGATTTAGGAAGCTCTGCAATACTCGTTGGGAGCTCTCCTTCAACAGGCTCATACATTTGGTCACCGGAACAAAATGTAGACTGCCCAACTTGTGGTGTAACTCAGGCAAGTCCCGAAGAAACTACTACTTATACCGTAGTTTTCACCGATGAAAACGGATGTACTGCTTCAGACACAGTTTTGGTGTTGGTTAACTTTGTTGAAGGTGTTGGTGTTCCAACCGCGTTTTCACCGAACAATGACGGTATTAATGACATCCTTTTCGTCAAAGGATATGCATTAAAGAATATTGCATTTACATTATATAACCGTTACGGAGAAGTTGTATTCTTTACGACAGACCAGAACATCGGTTGGGATGGAACATACCAGAATAAAAATGTAAACCCTGGGGTATTTACTTGGGTATTACAATATGAATTCCTCAATGGGAATAATGGAATGAAAAAGGGGAATACAACACTGATCAGATAAGGTAATTTGGAGAGGTAAGACTTAGTCTTGTTTCTTGAAGTAATCGAAAACGATATGTGCTTTTGATGGCCCAATGGTATCGGCGATATCCTTAAGGGTTGCTTTTTTTACTCGGGATACAGACTTGAATGTTTTGATTAAATCCATCGCAGTTTTTTCGCCTATACCTGGTATTTGTGTGAGTTCAGATCCTAAAGCATTTTTGCTCCTTTTATTGCGATGATGGGTAATTCCGCAGCGATGGGCTTCGTTTCGGAGATGCTGTATTACTTTGAGTGATTCTGAACGTTTGTCAATGTACAGCGGCAGTGAATCACCAGGATAATAAATTTCCTCTAATTTTTTGGCGATACCTACAATTGTTATTTTTCCTCGTAGGTTCAGTTTTTCAATACTCTTCATGGCTGAGCTTAACTGACCCTTTCCACCATCGACAATCACCAATTGCGGAAGCGGCTCACTTTCATCCAACAATCGCTTATAACGTCTATACACGACCTCTTCCATTGATGCAAAATCATCAGGGCCCTCAACTGTTTTTATATTGAAATGGCGATAATCCTTTTTACTCGGTTTACCGTCCTTAAATACAACGCATGCTGCAACGGCATTTGTGCCATGAAAATTTGAATTATCAAAGCACTCAATATGTCTTGGCCATTCTTGCATACGGAGGTCCTTTTTCATCGTTTCCATAATGCGTTCCAAATGGCGCTCTGGATCAACTTGCTGAATTTGTTTATGTCTTTCCAACATAAAAAACTTCGCATTTCGGGTAGAAAGATCTAGCAAGGCTTTTTTATCACCTCTTTGGGGTGCTGTAAACTTTAAATCAGGAAAAGAGGCACATAAATCTGTTGCACTAATGATTTCATTTGATTCGTCACCATAACGTTCTCGCATCTCTATTAATGCAAATGCAAGGATGTCTTCATCTGCTTCATCCAATTTTTTCTTTATCTCTACTGTATGCCCATGTATAATTGCTCCGTTATTTATTTTCAAGAAGTTAACAAAAGCTGATTTGTCATCTTCTGCCATTGCAATGACATCTACGTTGTGAATGGTAGGACTTACAACCGCTGATTTGGAATAATAGCCCTCAAGACTCTCGATTTTTGACTTGATGGCCAGCGCCTCTTCGAACTTCAATTCAGATGAAAACTGATTCATTAACTCCGTTAAGGATTGAATAACCGATCTGATATCGCCTTTTAGAATTCGCTCAATATCCTTTATATATTGACCATATTCTTCTGCAGTCTGTTTTCCCTCACAAGGCCCCATGCAGTTTCCTATATGATATTCTAAGCAGACTTTATAGTTTTGTTTCGCTATGGCCTTCGGTGAAAGGTTTAGTTTACAAGTCCGTAACGGATAGACGTCCTTGATTAAATCCAATAAGGTATACATCATTTTCACAGATGCATAAGGGCCGAAATATTTAGAGCCATCTTTAATGACTCTTCTTGTAGAAAACACCCTCGGAAAATCCTCGTTTTTCACACATATCCATGGATACGTTTTATCGTCTTTCAGTTGGATATTGTACTTCGGTCGATACTTTTTAATCAAGTTGTTTTCCAACAACAAAGCATCCACCTCCGTATCTACAACAAGATATTTAATGGATTGTACCTTTCGTACAAGGATCGCTGTTTTTGCACTGTCTTTTTGTGATTTATTGAAGTAAGATGAAACCCTCCGCTTGAGATTTTTCGCTTTGCCAACATACAAGATCTCGTCATTCTTATCAAAATATTGATAGACTCCAGGAAGCGTTGGAATCTGACGAATGGTTTCTTTTAAATGCTCAAACACAGTTCAAATTTACGAATATCGTTCTTATTATTTGGCTAATGAGAGTTGATAAATGTCTATAGATTTAGGGGAATTGTATGTATAATTTGTACTGCATGCACAATAATGTTAAATTTATCGGAATAATTTCCAACTATGAAAAAATATTTACTCCCAATTCTAGCTGTATGGCCTTTTATGGCTACAGCACAAGATTTTCACCGGTGTTATACATATGAAGCAATACAACATGTTGAAGCGTCAAACCCTGGATACATTGATCGAGTTAATGAAATTTTTGAGCGCGCTAAAATGGCTGAAGGTTTTGATCGTGATGAAGTTTACACCATCCCGGTTGTAGTGCATGTTGTTTATGATACTGAAGAGAAAAATGTACCCGACAGTGTGGTCTACAACCAAATTGCATCATTGAATGCTGATTTCCGACGCTTAAATGAAGATGCGGAAAATGTTAGAGATACCTTCAACACTATAGTGGGTGACACACATATTCAATTTGCTTTGGCTTCTATTGATCCTGATGGTAACCCAACTACTGGAATTACGAGAACTGAGACAGATGTAGAGTCGTTTTTTGATTTAATGACGATTGCTGAGAATGTAAAATCAACTGCTGAAGGTGGAATTGATCCTTGGGATCAGGAACATTACTTAAATATTTGGGTGTGTGACATGTCCATTTTTGGATTTGTTAATATTCTTGGTTACGCTACGCCTCCAGATGGATTAGCTCACTGGCCACCGGATGCAACAGCGGGTCTTTCAGATGGGGTAGTTGTCCAGTATCAGGCGTTTGGAGCAAACAATCCTGTTCCCCTTGAAATAGGAGGGGATACTTACGAGGTTCTTGGAAGAACATTAACGCATGAGGTCGGACATTACTTAGGTTTAAGACATATCTGGGGTGATGGTGACTGCACAGAAGAAGATGGAGTCGATGATACACCGAATGCAGATGCACAATCGAGTCAAGATTGTGATATAACAAAAAACACATGTGTTGATGACATTGCAGATTTAGGCGATTTACCAGATATGGTGGAAAACTTTATGGATTACTCCGCAGAGTCTTGTCAAAATTCATTCACCCTCGGACAAAGACAGATAATGAGAGGAGTATTGGAGGTAGAGCGCTACGAGCTAGTTAATGGAGGAGCTGAAGCTTCCGTCGAAGAATTGACGACTGGTCCAGCTGTGAGATTATATCCTAATCCGACAAATGGTCCTGCTACGCTTTCATTTGATGTCGCTGGCGATTATTCCATCCTAGTTTTGAATGAAACAGGAAAACTAGTGCAAGCATACAATACAAATGATCATATCAATACCATAACACTGGATGGAATTTCGAAAGGATTTTACATAATCCAAATCTCAAGTAAAGAAGGGATTCGAACTGAAAAGTTAATTGTTCAATAGACGAAATTAAATACGAACAAGAAAGTCTGCTGTTGATCGGCGGACTTTTTTGTTTTTAGCATTATAGTCATCTGCTGCTCGGAAACCAATCGGAATGACTAGGACAGATTTTAATCCTTTATCTTCGAGATTTAAGATGCGATCATACTCCTCTGGCACAAAACCTTCCATGGGGCACGAATCGATACCCAGAACAGCGCAGCTCGTTAGAATATTCCCAAGCGCAATATATACTTGCCGATTCATCCAATCACCATTCTGTTCAGCTGATTTGGTTAAAATTGACTTTTCCAAGGCATTCTTGAAACCACTCAATTGATCGAATTCTTGTTCACGTGTTTCAGCTATGTTGGATATATAATTGTCGATATGTATTTGTTCAACTTCCTTCTCTCTGCACAACACGAGCAAATGAGAACTGTCTTTTACTTGGTTCTGACCAAACGACGCGCTAACCAATAACTCTCTCAATTTAGGGTTTTCTACAACAACTAACTTCATCAACTGCATGCCATATGACGTGGGTGTTAATCTAGCTGCCTCTATTACCTGATTGACAACCTCATCAGAGAGTTTTTTTGTTGGGTCAAATTTCTTTGTCGCGTACCGCGAATTAAGCGCCTTTATCAAGTCCATGTTTCAACATCTTTTTGCAAATATACGGTCAAAAATCCCAGATTTAAAATTACGCGAAAAATTTTCTTGTCGCGTTTCACCAATAGAGAAATAGATTATATTTGTTCACAATCTAAATTTTAGGATCATGGCAGATGTTGTAAGATATTCAGATAAAGACTTGAAGGAGTTTAAAGAATTGATAGAAGCTAAGTTAGAGGAAGCAAACATGGACTTGGATTTGTTGCGTGGGCAGTTGGATCACAGCGACGATCACGGAACAGACGACACAGGGAGATCTTTCAACATGATGGAAGACGGATCAGAGACTATGTCTAGAGAGGAAATGGCACAACTTGCAGTACGTCAAGAGAAATTCATTCAAAATCTAAAGAACGCCCTTATTCGAATCGAAAACAAGACTTACGGAATCTGTCGTGTTACCGGAAAGTTGATCCAAAAGAAACGTTTGTTGCTCGTTCCCCATGCTACATTAAGCATTGAAGCGAAAAAAGCACAGGGATAGATTTTGGGTAAGAAAATCATCATAATTATATCCACCATTTTGGTGCTCGATCAGATCATCAAGATCTTGGTTAAGCAATATATGGTTGCATATGACCCAGGTGCAATAGGCGTAATTGACGGTTTCTTTCAGTTATATTACATTGAAAACAGAGGAATGGCCTTTGGTGCCACACTTGGTGGAGGAGCCGCTGCTAAATATACGTTGTCACTCTTTCGTCTAGGAGCTATCATTGGAATTGCATGGTATATTAAGAAGTTATTGAACGATCCTGCTACACCAAAAGGATTATTGGTTGCGGTGGCACTCGTTTTTGCAGGAGCAACGGGAAATCTAATTGATTCAATGTTTTATGATTTGTTCTCGGAAGTTGACCCTCAAATGCGATGGAATTGGATGGAGACGGCTGAAGGAGGCTATCTATACGATCCTGAAACAGGTAGACCAGAGTTAAGACCAAGTGGTTTTCTTTTAGGCAGTGTAGTAGATATGTTTCAGTTTACTACAACGTGGCCGTCTTGGATGCCAGTTATTGATTTAACCTTACCATCTTGGTTAGGTGGTGCACAAATAATGGATATCAGACCTGGTAAGGAAATATTTGGTGCGATATGGAATTTTGCTGATCTATCAATTTCTGTCGGTGTTGGTTTGATCATTGTCAAATACCGGAAGTTTTTCCGAAAAACGAATGAAACGGAACAAGAGAAAACTGGAACCGTTGTTGCTGCTGAGCAAGAAGAATAGCGTATTACGCAATAAATGTATTTAGAAGTTCTAAAAACCCTTCTTCACTGCTCGAATCTAAAATTTGTATTTCCCGCTCTGGAAAACGTGCACGAATTGTTTCCGCAGTTGTATTTCCAAAAGCTACCCAAATTTCAGGATCATTATTAGACGAGTTTGCCAGATAACCTTCAAAATTAGATGGGCTAGTAAATAAGACCAAACCATAAGAATCATTTAGATCGAGATTAGTGATCAGATTTGTGTCATAAGAAATGAGTTCAATCACATTCGAGGGTTCGAGCTCCTTTATCACTGTTTTTTTTGAGCGTTGACTAATCGGGAACAGGACTTTATCATTTGGCAATAAATTCTTTTTGAAAGCAGCACCAATTGCAGCGGGATCTGAATTCTCATTACCGATAAAATCAGGCGCTACGTTAAATTTAAGCAAAGCATTTGCAGTTCCTCTGCTTATCGCGGCCACTTTTCTTGTGCCTAAGGAATGCATTCTTAAAAGATGATTCACGGAATTTGGTGAGCTAAAGAATATCCAATCGGATTCAGGGATATTCATGATTTGTCTACTTATGGTCTCAATAAAAGGTTGGCAGACAAGATCAATCCCATTTTGATTGCACCAGCTTTCAATTTTTTTAAAACTGTTTTTTGGTCGCGTTATTAATATGCGTTTTGGCTCAATCACAAAGCTTTTAGATCATCCAAAATGGTTGAAACGATTTGATCCAAATCAACAACAGAAGCATATTCTTTTAAGTAGGCAACTCCAGTTTTATCTTTAGCATAACTCACATATACATCGTGGCCTTTTTCATTGGCTGTGCAGTATACACCTAATGGCAATTGACAACCTCCCTCTAGGTTTCTCAAAACGGATCGTTCAACATCAATAGCTCGCGCAACAGATTCATGATTTAATTTACTCAATACAGCCGCAAGTTCACTATCATCCTCTCTTATTTGCAAACCAAGAACACCTTGTGCAGGCGCAGGAACGAAAACTGTGGGGTCCAACTCAACCTCAACTAAATCAGAAAGGTCTAATTCCAGTCGTTTGATTCCGGCACTTGCTAATATTATGGCATCGTATTGCCCATCTCTTAATTTTTGAATTCTTGTCGGTACATTTCCTCTCAAATCCTTTAAGCCAACTGTAGGACATAGGCGTTTGATTTGGGTTTGCCTTCTTGCAGAAGATGTGCCCACTATTGCATGATGAGGTAAAGACAAAAATTGGCTATTGTCAGCTTTGTCTTTTCGGATTAATAATCGATCCGTTGGATTTTCGCGATACGATACAGCTCCAATTACCAAACTAGTTGGAGGTGTTGTTTCGAGGTCTTTGTGTGAGTGTACAGCAATGTCAATCCTTTTGGTTAATAGCGCATCTTCTATTTCTTTGGTGAAAAATCCTTTACCTTCGATTTTGTCGAAACTAAGGTGTTGGATTTTGTCTCCACGCGTTTCTATGATTTCAATTTTTACTTGATGACCCAATGCTTCGAGTTCATCACGAACAAAATAAGCTTGCCAAAGTGCGAGATCGCTGCCTCGGGAACCAATTGTTATATCCATAATTTTTTAGTGATTTTTAGAGAGCATTTCTTTTGCCATAATCATTGGTACACTGACATACTTCTTTTCCATATAGTTCAGCACCTTATCTAAAACGTCCTTGGCATTATCATCGAGAGTTTCAATCTCAGATGAGAATACTTCTGAAGTGGCGCGATTGCGAATGGCTTTAACATGCTTTGGTATAGAACGCATCCGAATCTCCATTTGACGCATTTCAAAAATCTCTTTGAACTCTTCCAATGCCTCAAAAATAATCTGACGTGCTTTCAATAATTCTTTCTTGCGAATGAGCAAGTTCTTTTCTGAAAGGGTTTTAACCGTATTTACAGAAATGTATTCGAGGGAATAATTCTTCAAAACTTCATGATCAACGTCAGCAGGGATCGCTAAATCTACAATTACTTTTAGTTGATTTTGCTTTGAAAGAAATGCTTCATCAATAATTGGCTTTGATGAACTCGTACATGTTATTAATACGTCAAATTTTTCTTTCACTTTTGTCAACTCATTAAGTGCAAAAGCAGAGCCACCAATTTGTTCAGCCAATTTTTCTGCATTAGCTAAGGTTCGGTTAAAAACCGAAAATGAAGTAAATCCATTTTTGGTCAAAAATTTTGACATGTTTTGGTTTGTAACACCAGATCCTACAATCGCCACTTTAGTTTTTCCAGGATCTACTGGCAAAACCTTCATCAATTCATGGAAAGCTAAAGATACAACTGAAACAGATTTTTCTGAAATTGAGGTCTGTGTATAAACCTTCTTTGCTGTTTCAATAGTTTGACGAATAACAATTCGAATAGTATCGCCGGCCAACTCCTCTTTTCTTGCAAATTCATACGCATTTCTAACTTGGGTAATGATCTCTCTTTCTCCCAGTACTACTGAATCCAAAGACGTTGCAACTTCAATCAAATGATTTACAGCGTTAATTCCAGACCAATAGCGAGCCTTTGTAGAGAGTTCCTCAATATTTGGAGAGCTCGACCTGTCCTTGTAAAAACTTTGTAAAAAGTTGATGATAAAAATCTGATTGACCTCCTGATCAGTAACAAACAAGAACTCAACGCGATTGCAAGTCGATAAATACATGATCTCTTTCAAATCTAATGCAGATTTGAGTGCCTCCATTTTTGGTCGAATATCTTGTTCCTCAAGATGAAAAGATCCCAGTTCATCAAGTCCGATGGCGGCATGCGTAAATGCTATGATGTTTATTCTTTGCAATGCTAAAAAAATTGTCCTACAAAATTCTTCATTTTGTCTTCTTGCTTTGTCATAAAAGTGTCATGAGCATAAAAAACTGATAAGAATCATGATTGTTATTAATCGAAGGATGTCATTTTCCGTTTAATAGCGAAACAGGTTTATTAAATAGCTGATAACCCCATTAAACGATTTTTGAACCGCTTCTCCTAGATATTTACCTTAGATTGAGATCAGCAAACCCAACAAATTATATATGTCTAATAAAGCATCGCACCATCTCTTCGACTTAATCAAGAGTTTGACAAAGTCTGAAAAACGCTATTTTAAATTGTATTCGTCACGTCATACTATTGGCGAGGAAAATGGATATTTACGCCTTTTCGATTTTATTGATCGGATGGATTCTTATCAGGAAGATCTCATATATATGCATTTTAAAGATCAACCACTCTTGAATAAATTTTCAATCACCAAAGCGCGTCTCTATAACAATATCTTAAAAAGTCTTAATGCATACCATGCCGGATCATCGATTGATGCTCAACTTTTTCAGGCGTTACATTGTGCAGACATTTTATACAACAAGGGTTTGTATAAGCAATGTGAAAAGGTTTTAAGAAGTGCAGAAAAACAGGCAGTCAAAAATGAACGTTCTGTTGTTCTCATGGAAATTAAACAAAAGCAAAGAAAGCTTGTGGAAAACGAGCTGTATACGGATGTTCATGCAAAAGATTTAGAAAAGATGCTAAAAGAAGAAAAAGCATTGATCGATGAAATCGAAACACATACCCGTTTATGGCATTTGAAAGGATTGGTTTTCCGGCAAATAACCCTTAGAGGTAATATTCGCTCACAAGAAGATGCTGATGAACTCAAGAGACTCGTGAAAAGGATCGGTGATATTGATCTTGATAGGTATTCAGAGCGTGTCAAGTACCTTTATCATCATATTTATTCAGCGTATTACTTTTCGATAAATGATCTGCAGAAATCATACGATCACTTATTTGAAAATAGTCGCCTTTTAGAAGATAGTGCTGTTGTTTTTAAGGATCGACCAAATCTATATTTTTCAGTGTTGACGAATATAATATACACGGCGACTCAACTGAAGAAGTATAATGAAGCTCAAGCATTTTTAGTCAAACTGAAAAAGCAAGAGGAGATCAATAAGAAGGAGAAGTCACTCGATATAGACATGAAGTATTTTTCTAGTACAGTAAGTCTCGAATTATACTTGTTAATTGAAAAAGGGGAATACGAAAAAGGCTTAGATCTAATCCCAAAAATTGCAGAAGGCTATGAGCTTTATGGAGAAAACATCAGTTCTTTAAGAAAGGCATATATCGACTTTAAAGTTGGTATCGTTTATCTTGCTTTTGGACAAAACACAAAGGCGCTAACTTGGATGAATCAGATTTTAAACGAAAGTAAAATTGATCATCATCAGGATATTTATTGCTTTGCGCAACTAATCTCTTTGATTTTGCATGTCGAATTAGAGAACAAACGTTATTTACTCTATGCAATTAATTCGACAAAGAGATATTTAAAAAATAGGGATCGCGTCTATGAATTTGAGTCAGTTTTTCTAAAGGCTATTTCAAAGATGTCAAAGGCAGAGGATATTTTTGATTTGGAAGAAAAACTACAACCTTTTGAAAAGGAGCTCGAACGGTTAAAGCATGATCCAAAAGAACAGGTTGTTTTCGAATATTTCGATTTTCATATTTGGTTGAAAAGTAAATTGTCGCGTAAATCCTTTTTAGAGTTAAAAAGAGCGGTAGCTTAGAAGCGGCGCGTGCCTTTTGGTAAAGCAAGATCAATTTTTTCCAGCGGGAGTTCATTGCTTCTTTTTGTTCGGAAAACGCCTTCACCAGCTCGGATATCCGCATATCTAGGGTCTTCGATGATACCGCATTTTTCCATAAATTCCGCTTCAACAGTGACGCAATCATATTCGACAACTACTTTGCCGTAGACTTTGTAAATACCTTTCCCTCGGAAAGGATAGCGTTTTGCAATTTCCGGAAAATGTACGGTATCCAGCCAATTCCCTTCCATATCGAGAAAAGTCCCGAAAAACATTTTTTCTCCTTTACTTGTGACTGTGTTTTTTCGGTGAATCAGATAACCGCTCACCCATACCTTAAAGCCTTGATGATAACGCAATTCGTTGGCTGGAATGGCTTCGCTATGATCTGCAGTAGAAATACTAAAAGGACTGTAAAGCGGAAAACCGATCAACTCCATTTGATCAAAAGCATCCTCTTCCCAACTGTTTTCGATATTAGGGAGGGTGTAATCACTGTGAGGTATTCGGAATAAATCTTGGTGTTCGGAGTGAGTAGGTTGGTGCTTCGATATCTTTAAATGTGCCTCCCACAATAGTGTCCGTTTCGATTTGCCAGTGAAACGAAAGGCATCTATCCGAATGAGAATACTAATTTGTTCCAACGAAAGCGATACGCGATTAATAAAATCATCGAATGAATGAAAAGGGCCGTCTTCTTCGCGGCTATCAATGATTGCCCAAGCAGAGTTAGACTGAAATGAATGTAGTAAGTGAAACCCGATATAGATATCCCTCCCATCAAGCCGTGTTTCATAAGTACTTTTGTTAACGCATGGGGGTAGTACATTCGCCCCATGTTTTCGTGCTTCGTAGACATAGAGTTCGGTGCGATAAAACCCTCCATAATTATTGATCGTCGCAACCATATATTCGAGTGGGTAATAGGCCTTTAAATAAAGACTTTGATAACTTTCTACAGCGTAAGAAGCTGAATGTCCTTTTGCAAAAGCATAACCCGCAAAGCTTTCTGTTTGTCGCCAAACTTCTGCGGTAAGTGAATAGGGGTATCCTTTTTCCGCGCAGTTCGAAAAAAACTTTTCTTTTACAATTTGAAATTCTTCACGTGAACGATATTTTCCTGACATCCCCCGTCGCATTTTATCTGCTTCACCTAAAGTTAATCCGGCAAAATGGTGAGCTACTTTAATAACATCTTCTTGATACACCATTACACCATATGTCTCTGGCATAAGCTTCATCAATACAGGATGTGCTTCCTTTCTTTTTTCAGGATGACGAAAGCGTTGAATGTACGCTTGCATCATACCTGATTTTGCAACTCCTGGTCGTATGACAGAGCTCGCAGCAACTAATCCTAAATAAGTGTCTACTTGAAGTTTCTTTAAAAGCATGCGCATGGCTGGAGATTCAACATAGAAGCAACCAATAGCTTGTGCTTCACGCAACATCAACTTTATTTTTGGGTCATCTTTAAAACGGGCAATGTCATTGATGTCAATTACTGCTTCATCAGGTTTGTTTTTACGGATGATTTCAATAGCATCTTTTATCTTTCCAAGTCCTCGTTGACTAAGAATATCAAATTTATATAGTCCGACGTCCTCGGAAACGTGCATGTCAAATTGAATAGTCGGAAAGCCTTTTGGAGGCATAAATGTGGCTGTAAACCATTGAATCGGCTTTTCTGAAATTAAGATACCACTCGAATGAATGCTGAGGTGACTGGGAAAACCATGAATATACTTTCCATACTTGATTACCAAATTGGCTAAATGCCGACTATCGGTTGATGTCAATTCACCACGACTTAATTGGTCAATTTCCGCTTTTGGTAGTCCGAATACTTTCCCTAACTCACGAATTACAGCACGGTATTGAAAGGTGTTGTATGTGGCTACTAACGCAACATTTTTGAAACGCTTAAAAATATAATTGGTCACGTAATCGCGATCAGTCCATGAAAAATCAATGTCAAAATCCGGAGGATTGGTTCTGTAGAGGTTGATAAAACGCTCAAAATACAAATCAAGCTCAATCGGATCAACATTCGTAATGTTAAGTAGATACGCAACGATACTGTTGGCGCCACTTCCCCGACCAACATAAAAATATCCTTTTGATCGGGCATAGTTGATAATATCCCAATTGATTAGGAAGTAAGAAACAAAACCCATTTGTTGAATGGTTCTTAATTCCTTCTCAATACGATCTAAAATTATTGAATTAGCTTCTGGATATCGATAGTTTAATCCTGCATCACAGAGATTCCTCAGTAATTCCATGTCTTTTTTAGCACAACCCGTATACGTTTTCTGATTTTGAGGCAATGCTGTCTCAGAGAAATCAAAGTAGATTTCACTATTCTTAAGGATGTGTTTAGTGTTTTCGATGATAACAGGAAAGTCGGCATATATGCGCTCTATTTCCATGATCGGAATAATACGATCCTCTGGATTAGCTTCTTCTTTTTTATCAAGTTTACTGAGTAAAGTATTGTTGTCAATTGCACGTAATAATCGATGTGTATTAAAGTCTCGTTTCGTTCGGAAGGTGACCGGTTGCAGAACGACGCACTTAGTCGTGTCAATTTTTTTTAAACGGATGTAATCAAGGTCAGAAGGTCGTACCCCAATGTATTCATGCTCCTTGAGTTGATAACTCCTATTTTTCCTGAAGGGATAAATAATAAAGGTGTTTTCAATTTCTGGAGCTTGACCTTCTATAGAAAGACCTTCGTGAAGCACATGTGTTAGATGCTCATTTATAGCTTGAAACCCATTGTTGTTTCTAGCAATTGCAATGTACTGTTGTTGAACTCCATTTCGGAAATCAACGCCTACTATTGGCCGTATACCGTACTTTTTGGACAACCTCACAAAGTCTAAACAAGCCGTAGTAGTATTTATATCTGTTAAAACGAAAGTGTTTGATCCATTCGAAAAGACCAATTCAAGGAGTTCTTCTATTTTGAGTGTGCCGTACCTTAAACTGTAGTATGTGTGTGTGTTTAGATACATTTATGATTAAAAAATAATCATAAATGTACGAAATATTAATCAGAAATTACCATTCTAGCAGTCTGTCTTGACTTCTGTTCAAGAATAATTTTCTTACCCGCTGTAACACGTCGAATCGTGGGTTCGTCATAATGACGAATGGTGACCAGTTCCAATTGATTATTGTATTTTACGAGGTAATCATCCTGGAAATAATTGACTAATTCATCAAGGTCAACTTTCGATTCATCCAAAACAAATGAAAAACTGACAGCTGAATTTTGCATCAGGTTAATCCGTATCTTTTCCTTGTTCAAGTAACCAAAAATATGTTCGAGATTTTCCTCTATTATAAAAGAGAAATCTTTAGGGGTTAGAGAAACCAAAACTTGATTCATCTTAAAAATAAACGAGGGTATTTGGTCATCATATTCAAGTGACTCTTGTATGACTGATCCTTTTGCTTTAGGGTTAATAAAAGATTTGATAAACAAAGGGATCTTTTTTCGCTTTAGAGGTTGTATTGTTTTAGGGTGAATAACTGAAGCTCCAAAATAAGCCAATTCAATGGCCTCTTTAAATGAAATTTTCTCGAGCAATACGGTGTTGTCAAAGTATTTTGGATCGGCATTTAACATACCAGGAACATCTTTCCAGATTGTCACATCATTCGCATCAAGACAATACGCAAATACTGCCGCTGTAAAGTCAGATCCTTCACGACCCAAGGTTGTTGTATCTCCATTGCTGTCGTGACCAATGAAGCCTTGCGTCACAATAATGTTTTTGCCATTGCGTAGGTTATTTTCGATTTCATTTTTAATCAAAACTTCAGTAACCTCCCATTGAATCCGTCCTTCCCTCCACCGACTGTCAGTTCTTACTATTTTGCGTGCATCGGCCCAAGCGCTGGAAAAACTTTCCATTTGCAAATAAGCGTTTATGATCGTAGTCGATAATAATTCACCAAAAGAAATGATTTGGTCGTATGCAAAATGAAAATCTCCTGAATAGGGCTTGGTTACCTGATCAGTCAAGGATGCAAACAATGATTCAATAGCCTCTATTGGTCTATTTTCTTGAGAAGGAAAAAGCGATTCCAAAATGTTTTGATGGAAAAGATATAAGTCCTCAAGTTTACTGTGAAGCGTCTCCGCTGCTCCCGCTGCATAGGATTCCATTATCGCTTCTAGTGCATTGGTTGTTTTACCCATTGCGGAAACTACAACTACGATTTCTTCTGATTCGTATGCTTTTAATATCTGTGCTACATTTCGAACTGCATCAGCATCTTTTACAGATGCACCACCAAACTTAAAAATCCTCATTCTTCAAATTTTTTACGAATGTAATAGGTTTAGCGAGATTAGAAAGAGGCTTTTAGCAATGCAACCATTATTTATCACATCTATTTTATTATTTGTGAGATTTTTAGAATTTAGGAAATTGAGTCTATGCATTTTCCTTATCTTTATCAAAGTGCAATTAAGACATAAAACACTGTAGGATAGCTGTTTGTGATTTATACTGCCAAAAGGCGGGCACTTTTTGGATAAAAAAGCCGTCTTTTTAGAGCCAACTTGAACATTATTATATAATTGAAGACCATGAAAAAGTGCTATAAATTCCTTTTAGTTTTTGGAGGATTATTATTCTCAACGGCGTCATTCTCACAGGAAGTTTGTGATAATGGTGTCGACGATGATGGGGATGGCTTGATTGATTGTTTGGATCCCGATTGTGTGGGAGACGATGATGCCTGTCCAGCTTTTTCTTTTCCAGGGAGTTGTTTGCCAATAGGATATATTCCTGATATCGTTGAAACTGTAGGTGGATACAAAGAGGGCGGCACCTTAGATGATGTAATAATGGCAATTCCAGGTGGTTCAAATCGGGCATCATTGATAATTCAAGGGGTATATCAGCAAGCTCCAGTTGACGCTTTCACTGGTGTTGATGACTTAAATCATGCGCAAGAAAGGATCGTTTGGGGACGTGTTGAATTGGATTTTGATAATATGGAATCCTCGGGTTGGGTTGAGTATGCTGTTAATAACCACGAATCAAAACGTTTTTCTTGGGTAGATCAACCTATTGGTCCGGATGGAACAGATACTTACACGAGAGTAGGACACGATTTTGATGAGTTATTAGATTTTGAATTTGTTTTTGATGTAAGTGGTTCCGATTTGGTTTTAGGTTGCTCTGAGGCAGACATTGACATTTCATATTATTCTATTTTTTATGGAAACTTTGATAGTCAAAGTTTGACAAGTATACCTGGTGCGGACCCATCGCAATATCCGGTATATTATGACGCCGGTACAGATCCGGAAAACTTAACAGCAACGGTTGATATGTTAGGTGGAGATGACGCTCCAGATTATGTGCAAATTAGAGCGATAGGGATTAATCAAAATAGATTGGGAAATGGAGGTTTTCTCGTGCAAGATACTCGGGAGGAATGTATGTCCATTAAATACATGATCATTGACTTGGAAACAATGACTGCAACAGGAAATATGACCGTTAATAATGGTAATATCCCTGACATGAATTCCACCTTCACATTCTCCGATTACGATGTTACAAGTGGGATTTCAATTGTTGATGATGCAACATTATTGGGTGATGCGGATGGCAATACGACACCCCCGGACCAAATTGCCGTGTGTGATATGACATTAGAGATTATAGGCGATCAATTAATCATGACGCGAAGCAATGAACACGGTGCGGATTTTAATGAGATTTATTACGTGGAGTTCTTGAAGTATTCAGATCAACCGTACACGTCAAGTTTTTATATAACTAAAAACGCTTACAGCTCTCCAACTGATATTAGTTTCGATACTGGATTTTCTGACGACGGTGTGAGTGTGGACGGCTTTGTTGATTTTGTGATACCTGCGGGAAGTAAAAGAGGTTATTTAGAGATTCGCGCCAACGGTTTATGGAGTCCTTATGATCTTTCATATTACGAAGGACCAGCACCTTCAAACACGACTAGAACGAATGGAAATCAGATGTATGCATTCACGGAGGTTAATTTTGATTTAGATGAAACAACTGGTTATTTCGTTACAATTACTACTTCAACAGAACAACAGCTCTATGCTTGGCAAGAAGTTCCAATTGATCCCGATGTTGATATTACTGATCTTGATATCTATGGACAACTTCCAAATAACGATGAACGCTTGAATTTTGAGATCATTGAGCCAGATATTTTCCGAGTCCACATGGAGAACGATAAAATTGCATACGAACGTATTCTCAATATGTCATTCTTAGGTTCAAAAGTGAACCTTGTCTATAGTACGTTTGAACAAAACCCTGATTTAACAACGGGTTGTGATAGTGTTCACATGACCATGGAAATTTGTAATTCTGGAGGTGCCGACCTTACTGTTCCGGTTCCAGTTTCGTTTTACACGGCAGATCCAACAACGGATCCTGGTGCTATATACTTGCACACGACCATTTATGATCTAGACATTGAACAAGGACAATGTGAAACATTTGATTTTGCTATTGATATTAGCGCACTAGACGGTGCTTTAACAGGTGACGTAACCATTGTTTTAAATGATGACGGAAGTTTCGCTGGTGCTGAAGGGGAAGTTATTCCAGCAACTTTTGATGCTGCAGACTTGCAATCGCAAGACAGCCCTGTTTTAGAATGTGAGTATGAGTTTAACATTATTTCATCGTCCTATGAAATCGAGTTACCACCATTGCCAACCATTACATTTAATTCTGATTTGTTCACCATTTGTCCGTCGGATGAAGCAACAATTATTGCTGAATCAATTGATGGTACTTTTGGAGAAATTACATACGAATGGTCACCTGAACTTGGAGATACAGATGAAATTTCAGTTTCTCCTGATGTAACAACTTGGTATGTGTTAACCATAGAAGATGAATGTCATGTTGTTTCAGATTCTGCTTTGGTTGAAATCGGCAGTGTCGATGTGGATGAAATCGTAATTGAAGATGCTGAGACTTGTGCAGATGTTCCAGGGCTTTTAGGTTCAATCACAATATTGCCTGATGATCCGGGATGGACCTATACATTGACAAGTGGTTTAGACGTATTCGGGCCAACGGGAGATAATGTTTTTCCAGATTTGGTAGGTGGCGTTTTTTATTTGTTAAATATTACAGACGAAGAGGGATGTTTCCTTGATACGAGCATTTTTGTAGGACTAGGAGATAATGCTGTTACAGCAGATTTCGTAATAGATAGTTTAAGAGATGTTTCTTGTTTCGGAGCCAACGACGGAGGAGCTTACGTAGAAAATATCAGTGGAGGTATTTCCGAGCCTTTTTCAGTAATATGGTCAACTGTTTTAGGAGTTCATGAGACAGCAACTGGAATTCCTGATGGAGGTTTCGATGATATAGATAACCTCTATGGTGGAACTTGGACAGTAACTATTCTCGATGATGCAGGATGCGCATGGTCAGAAGTTTTCGATATCTATGAACCAGATGAACTTGTTATTGATATTTTATTCAATAATCCAAACTGTTTTGGTTTCTCCGATGGTTCAGTAACAGTTGATGCAACTGGAGGAAACGATGGTAAGATTTATACCATTACTGACGTTGATGGGAATATTCTAAATGTTGACAATTCCAATACAGCAAACACATTAGGTGAGGGAACTTATTTTGTTACCGTAGTCGATGAAAATGGTTGTACAGCAAGTGGTTCTGTTGTATTGAACCATCCTGATGAGATGCAAGTAGAGATTTCGATTACAGATCCACTTTGTTACGGCGATGCGACTGGAGTAGCGATTGCAGATACGGTTTTCAATTTTACAGGTTCTTATGATAATATTTCTTATTTCTGGGCACCAAATCCGACAGGTGAAAATGGTATAGGAGCTGATACAATCACGAATCTTCCTGCCGGCGATTATATACTCACTATCAATGATGAAAACGGTTGTTCAAAAGCAATTGACTTTACGGTCACTCGGCCTGATTCTCTATTCCTTACAGAATTTGGAATGTTGCCGGCTTATTGCAGGTTATATGGATATCAGTCAGGTAACGGTGTGGTTTATGGTGCGGCAGGCGGAGGAACACCGGACTATACCTATCAGTGGGATAATTTGTATGAGGAAACTTATTCAACTAACTCCACTTGGGGTGGTCAAAATCCAGGTGAATTCCTTTTCACAGTGATTGATAATAATGGATGTGTATTGTCGCAATCAATAACCCTCGATTCACTTAATCCGCAGGCCGATTTTACCGTCAACTCGGATGTTTTAAATGAGGATTACAAAGGAACTGCTCCAGTTGAGGTGTCCTTTACAAATACATCTCTTTATTTTGCTAACCCTGAGAATCCTTTGGCAGACACTTCTTTCTTTTGGAATTTAGATACCTTGACAGCGGAATGGCTATTTACAGACAGTTACTTCTTTGAGCCAGATACTTTATATCTAGCAAGAGGAGAGAGTTATGAGGTTGAAGTATGCCTGATCGCTCAAAATAAAAATGGTTGTCAAGATATGGAGTGCAAGACATTGACAATCTTTGAGCCAATTTCCTTAGAAAACGTGAACATTTTTAGCCCTGATGGTGACGGTGTTAATGATGTCTTTAGTTTTGATTTTTATGCCAAGTCTATTTCAGAATTTGAATGCGTCATTGTAAATAGATGGGGAATTCAAGTAGGAGAATTAAACGCGATTGATGAAAGCTGGGATGGAACGGATAATAATGGTGATCCATGTACAGACGGAACCTATTTCTATAGCTATACTGCGCGTTCAGACAATAATACCGTAATTCGTGGTCAAGGAATCGTTCAGATTGTAAGAAAATAGTGCATGGCTGATTTGCTAAAGCAAGAGGCCCTGAGCCAATTTTTTGACCGACAAGATTTTGTCCATAAGACGGCTATGCAGCTGAACAAAGATCTGAATGGCTTATCGGATTATCGAATTGAGGTTGAAAATGAATCTGAGTCAAAATCAGTACTGGATTTTTGTATAGACTTTCTACAAAAAGCACTGCAGGATTTAAACGAGAAAAATGTCTTACAACAATTCATTTATTGTGTTGATTTACCCGAAAAAGAATATATAATTACACTCAGAGAAGATAATCTAAATGAGCTAGCTCATTTAGCATTGAGAAGAGAAGCGAAAAAAGTTTACCTCAAAATGAAATTCAGGGACTTAATCTGATCGTTTTGAGATAAGAGAATTACCTGAATTATTCGACTTATTATGTGATCGATTCTTTAGATAATTTCTAAATTTGTATGAATAGTTGCAATTGAACAAAAACAATGGACAAATTTACATTTGTCGGAAATGGTGATGTCAATGCCATTGACGATCTTTACGAGAGGTATAAGGAAAATCCCGAATCAGTAGACATAGAGTGGGCACGCTTTTTTGAGGGTGTCGATTTTGTCAAAACAGACTTTGAAGCTGGAGGAAAAGGAATCCCAGAAAATTTCGAGAAAGAATTAAGGGTGCTCAAGTTAATCGATGATTATCGATTTAGAGGACATCTCTTCACAAAAACAAACCCTGTTCGGGAGAGAAGAAAATACGCTCCTTCTCTGGATATTGAAAATTACGGTTTAGAGAAAAGCGATTTAGCCATGACTTTTCAAGCAGGTCTTGAGGTTGGTCTTGGAGTTGTAACCCTGCAAGAGATCATTGATCATTTGCAAGCGACGTATTGTCAATCAATCGGTATCGAATTTGCTTATATCCGCGAGCCAGAGCGTATCAACTGGATTAAAGAAAGAATCGAACTTAAGAACCGACCGAAATTCTCGAATGATGAGAAAAAGCATATCTTCAAAAAGATCAGCTCTGCAACTATTTTTGAGCAATTCTTGGCAAAGAAATATGTAGGACAAAAACGATTTTCGATTGAAGGAGGTGAAGCACTTATTCCTGCTCTTGATATTGTTATCCAGAAAGCTGGAGAGCTCGGCGTCAAAGAAGTGGTTATGGGGATGGCACATAGAGGACGTTTGAGCACATTGGTTAATATCTTTGAAAAAGATCACGAATCAATTTTCTGCGAATTTGATGGAAAACAATTTGATAGCGATGATTCTTTTGACGGTGATGTAAAATATCATTTAGGGTTTTCAACAGATGTTAAGACTGTCAGCGGAAATGACGTGCATCTAACATTGGCTCCAAACCCTTCACACTTAGAGGCTGTAGATCCAGTCGTGCAAGGAATTACACGTGCCAAAATTGACGAATACCTAGAAGAAGAAAAGGCAATTATTCCAATCGCGGTTCATGGTGATGCAGCAATCGCAGGGCAAGGAGTTGTATATGAGGTAATTCAAATGGCTCAACTCGATGGCTATCGAACAGGTGGAACTATTCATATTGTTGTTAATAATCAAGTTGGTTTTACTACGAATTATTTGGATGCGCGTTCATCAACTTACTGCACGGACGTTGGAAAAACAACATTAAGTCCTATTTTCCATGTAAATGGAGATGATGTGGAAGCTGTCGTTCAAGCAATGAGCATTGCGGTTGAGTATCGACAACGTTTTAATCGAGATATTTTTATTGATTTATTAGGGTACCGAAAATACGGGCACAACGAAGGTGATGAACCTAAATTTACACAACCTAAACTATATAAAACAATAGCAAAACACCCGAATCCAAGAAAGATCTATTTGGATCAATTGATCAAAGAAGGTGTAATGTCTGCTGCTGAAGGGAAACAGATTGAGGATGATCATTTAGCATTGCTAGACGAGTCTTACGAAGCTGCTAAAAAGCGTGAAAAGGCAGTTGTTTTGAACTTTCTAGAGGAAACTTGGAAAGGCTATAGACATGGAGATCGATCTGATTTTGATCAATCCCCAATTACAGGTGTTGCGAAAGAAAAACTCTTGGATCTTGGAAAGAAATTAGCCACGCTTCCAGAAGATTTGAAGTATTTCAGAAAGATCAAGAAACTATTGAATGATCGTCTAGAACAATTGGAGAACAATAAATTGGATTGGGGTATGGCCGAAATGCTTGCCTATGCTACCCTACTTGATGAGGGACATCCAATTCGTATCTCTGGACAGGATGTTGAGCGGGGAACTTTCTCTCACCGCCATGCAGTGGTTAAAACTGAGGATGATGAGCAAGAAATCATCACATTGAATATGCTCAATGAAAATCAGGCAAAATTCCATATTTATAACTCGTTGTTGTCTGAGTATGGAGTGCTTGGTTTTGAATATGGATATTCCTTAGCAACACCTCAAGGTTTAACAATTTGGGAAGCACAGTTTGGAGATTTTTATAACGGTGCCCAAATTATGGTTGATCAATTTATCTCGTCTGGCGAAGACAAGTGGTTTGTTCAGTCTGGTTTGGTAATGCTATTGCCGCATGGTTACGAAGGTATGGGCGGTGAACATTCATCAGCACGTATCGAACGCTTTTTGCAAATGTGCGCAGATTTGAACTGGCAGATTTGTAACACAACAACACCAGCAAACCATTTCCATTTATTGAGAAGGCAATTACATAGAGAGTTTAGAAAGCCTCTTGTTGTATTTTCGCCTAAAATGCTTCTTAGATATCCAAAGGCAGTTTCTACATTAGAAGAAATGGCTGAAGGACAATTTATGGAAGTATTAGATGATACGGTTGCGGACAAAGCTAAAATTGATACGATAGTGCTTTGTTCTGGGAAGTTTTACTACGAAGCGAAAGAACAAGCTGAACAGCGAGGTGTTGATAATGCAACATTCATTAGGATGGAGCAAATGTATCCATTTCCGGAAAAGCAATTAAAAGCGGTTTTAGATACTTATCCAAACGCAAAAAAGAAAATTTGGGCTCAAGAAGAACCTGAAAATATGGGGCCTTGGTCTTATATCGCAATGGAGTTGAGAGGAGAAGCGCTTGACGTTGTTACTCGTCCTGCTAGCTCTGCACCTGCAGCTGGATCGAGTGAAACCCATAAAAGAAGATTAGAAGATTTATTTAATGGCTTATTCGATAAGATCAAAGCCTAATTAAAACTGATAAAACAAACAGAACATGTCTGTATTAGAAATGAAAGTGCCCTCTCCGGGTGAATCAATCTCGGAAGTAGAAATCGCAACTTGGTTAGTTGAGGATGGTGATTACGTTGAAAAAGACCAAGCGATTGCTGAGGTAGACTCAGACAAAGCGACCCTCGAATTGCCTGCCGAAGCATCAGGTACAATTACCTTGAAAGCGGAGGAAGGTGATGCCGTTGCTGTAGGTGCTGTCGTCTGCCATATTGATACTTCGGCTGAAAAACCAGAAGGTTTTGAATCAGCTGCTGATGCTGCTCCAGTTGAAGAAGAAAAAGTCGAACAGCCAAAAGAAGAGCCAAAACCAGACCCGACTCCTGCTTCGCCGGTTGCTGCCAAAGAAACTTATGCATCTGGACATGCCTCTCCTGCTGCTAAGAAAGTAATGGCAGAAAATGGCGTTTCTGCAAGTCACGTTAAGGGTACGGGTAAAGACGGTCGAATCACAAAACAAGACGTTCTCAGTGCAATGGCGGCTGGATTCTCTCCTGAAGCTGCTGCTGGTTGGGGTGGCACTCGGGATAAAGAAGGTAAGAAAATGTCGATGTTGCGAAGAAAAGTCGCTGAGCGTTTAGTTGCTGTTAAGAATGAGACCGCGATGTTGACTACCTTCAACGAAGTAGACATGAAACCAATCATGGATATTCGAAGCAAATACAAGCAGTATTTTAAAGAGCATCACGAAGTGAATCTTGGATTTATGTCATTCTTTACGAAAGCAGTAACTGAAGCATTAAACCATTTCCCTGCTGTTAACGCTCAAATTGAGGGTAAAGAAATGATTATGCATAACTATGCTGATATAGGTATAGCAGTTTCCTCTCCCAAAGGTTTGATGGTGCCTGTTGTCAGAAATGCTGAGCAAATGTCATTAGCTGAAATTGAGCTAGAAATCAAACGATTGGCAATTAAAGCAAGAGATGGCAAAATTTCGCCGGATGAAATGACTGGAGGTACATTTACAATTACAAATGGTGGTGTTTTTGGTTCGATGTTGTCAACACCGATTATAAACCCTCCTCAGTCTGCTATTCTAGGGATGCACAATATCGTTGAGCGACCAGTAGTAGTAGATGGTGAAATTGTTGTACGCCCAATAATGTATGTAGCATTGTCTTATGATCACCGTATCATTGACGGTAAAGAATCTGTGAGCTTCTTAGTTAAAGTGAAAGAGATGCTTGAAAATCCTGAAAAAATGATCTTCGGAGGAAAAGATCCTATTGAAGTATTACTCGGATTATAAGAATTGAATTTAATATGAGAAACGTCCTCAGTTCAAAATTGAGGACGTTTTTTTGTGCCATATTCGTCGGAATTTTTATCTTCGGTATTGTCCATTTTGGACTGAGAAATATAATTCAATCTATAAATACAGAACTATGCAAAAAAGATTAACTCAAATTCTTAGCCTGATGATCGTGGGTATCATTATGGCTTCATGTGCTTCAACAAATGATGTTGTAAGTGATCGTGGAATTCAAAAAAGAAAATATAACAAAGGTTTCTTTTTTGATTTTGACAAGAAGTGGGGAAAAACGGGTCAAGAAACAGATGCCATTGCTACTGTTCATCAGGAAGATGTAAATGAGATAAATGAGGAAAAGACAACACCTGCATTGGTCGAATCTACAACAGAATTTCCAACTGATGTATCGACGACTCCTGCTATCGAAATGAATGATGTAGAAAGTTCAATGGATCAGAATATTGCATCTAATCAGAATTCAACTGAACTGTTATCAGAGACGAAGGAAGTAGCAAAAATAGTACGAGAAGATGCTGGCGGATTAAAATCACCGGCCAAAACACTGAAAGCGATTAAATCTCCGAAGAAAGCTTCCTCTAATTCGAATCAAAGTTCTGACGTTCCAATGGTATTGTTGATTATTTTGGCCTTCTTATTACCATGGTTAGCTGTTGGATTATACACGGATTGGGATACAATGAAAACCTTAATTTCATTTTTACTTTGGTTGTTCTTCTGGGTACCAGGAATTATTTATGCACTACTTGTCATCTTTGATGTCATTTAGCATTATGAATACATAAATTGAAGATTATAAAAGCCGGTTCGTCTCTGACGGATCGGCTTTTTAGTTGGCAATACAATAATACTTACCCGGCAATGCATGAACAGAGCCTCGCATTTCCAAATTAAAAATGTTAAGGGCCACTTCTCTAGGACTTAAACTGCTGTCTAGACCCAACCGATCAATGTGTACAGGATCTTGATTTGAACTCAGTAGACGAAATAGTTTTTCTTCGTCTTGCGTGAGGGATTCAAAAATATTCGTTTGCTCCAGTTGCTGTTTTTTTGTTGCCACATCCCAATTCATTATTTCGAGAAAGTGGTCCTTATTGGCAAGTAGATGCGCTTTGTTATGTTGGATTAAAAAATTGCAACCACTTGAACTCATATCAAAGACGTTTCCGGGAACTGCAAATACCTCACGATTGTAGGTGTTAGCCAAGTTTGCAGTGATCAATGATCCACCTTTTAATCCGCTTTCTATAACAATTGTTGCCTCGCTCATTCCAGCAACAATCCGATTTCGTCTCGGGAAATTTGACGGATCACCGGGTGTTTGACTCATGAATTCAGTGATTAAACCTCCGTTGTCAAGCATCTTACGAGCGAGGCTGCGATGAGCAGCGGGATAAATTAAATCAAGTCCATGTCCCAAAACAGCAATTGTTGGTTATCCTTCATTGATTGCTGCTTCATGCGCAATACGATCAATACCATGCGCTAATCCACTAACGATTTGAACTGAATGTGTGCTTATTTCTTTGATGAATTGATTCGTAAAGCGTTTACCATAGGCCGTTGCTTTTCTAGTTCCAACAACAGCGATATTCCGGCAATTAAAATCAATATTTCCTTTCGAAAATAAAACCAAAGGACTGTCCTCACAAAACTTGAGCGCTGCTGGGTAATCATTCGCTTTATAATAATGGTACTTGATACCATTCTCTTTCATAAACGGAATCTCCTTAACCGCCCTTTCCAATGCAATATCCCTTTTGTAATGTGCTATTCTTTTCTCTTTAACACCGAGTTTATCCGCAAGTTCCTTTTGTGATAATTCAAAGAAAGGTTTGGAACCTCCAACATGAGCCAGAATCTCTTTTGTTCGAGTGATACTTAACTTATTAAAATGGGCTAGGGCTAATTCATATACTTTTTCATCCACACCCAAATATATGATTAAATTTTGGTCAAAAAAAGACGAAATATTAATTATTCCAACCGTGTCTCAATCATTTTTTTCTAAGTTGTTGGTTCTTATAAGATTATTGTCTAATCCACTGTTTTGGCTGAATACAAGATTTTGACATGATTTTTTTGGTTTATTTTCGTACATTTGAATGCGTACCGAAACGTCCGCACAAACTATTGAGAAATAGTGATAAGAATACAAGAACATGTTAAAGCAAACCTTAAGTCAAAAACTCCTTCAAAAATTATCTCCTCAGCAGATTCAGTTGATGAAATTGTTGCAGGTTCCTACTATGGAATTAGAGCAGCGAATTAAAGAAGAGATAGAGGAAAATCCTGCCTTAGAAGAGGGGCGCGAAGAGACGGATGAAGACAGTTATGATGATGATTATGATTCGGATGATTTTGACGATAACGAAGACTTTGACATTAATGATTATTTAGACGAAGATCTTCCGCAATATAAAACGGCTGTTTCCAATGCTGGGAAAGATCAGGATGAAAAAGCTGTGCCAATTTCGGGAGGGACATCATTTCATGAAATTTTGACGAGTCAGTTGATGCTAAGAAAATTGACTGAAAAGGAAAAAATTATTGCTGATAATATCATTGGGAATATTGATGATGACGGGTATTTACGGCGAGATATTGAAGCCATTGTAGATGATTTAGCTTTTTCCCAGAATGTCATGACAACTGAAGAAGAAGTTGAGGATGTTCTATTTGTAATTCAAGATTTTGAGCCAGCTGGTGTGGGAGCAAGAGATTTGCGTGAGTGCCTATTACTGCAACTCGAGCGAAAACATCATGGAAACATTGCAACTTATACCGCGAAAAAAATTCTTGAGAAAAACTTTGATGAATTCACTAAAAAGCACTACCAGAAAATCAAAGCAAAATTTGAAATAGACGATGAGGATTTAAAGGAGGCAATCGACGAAATTGTCAGTTTAAATCCAAAACCGGGTAACTCGCTGAAAGAATCCACCAACTCTAAGAATATCCAGCAAATTATTCCTGATTTTATTCTGACAGAAGAAGATGGCGAATTGAATTTAAGTCTAAACTCGCGTAATGCACCACAGTTAAAAGTGAGTAAAACATACGAGAATATGCTCAGAGGCTATTCCGAAGGAGCAAAGGCCACAAAATCGGATAAGGAAGCGGTTCAATTCGTCAAGCAGAAACTGGATGCTGCGAAGTGGTTTATTGACGCTATTCAGCAGCGTCAGCATACACTTTTGTATACAATGAGAGCAATTGTAGATTATCAAAGAGAGTATTTTCTTTCTGGAGATGATACTGATTTGAAACCTATGATTCTAAAGGATATTGCGGATATTGTGGAAATGGACATTTCTACTATCTCACGTGTGGCAAATTCAAAATACGTACAAACACCGTATGGAATTATGTCTTTAAAGTACTTCTTTTCTGAGTCGCTTGCTACTGACTCAGGCGAAGAGGTATCAACCAGAGAGGTGAAGAAAATCTTGCAGGATGCTGTTGATGCAGAAGACAAGAAGAAGCCTTTAACTGATCAAAAGCTTACTGATCTGCTCAAAGAAAAAGGATATAAAATTGCAAGGAGAACTGTAGCTAAGTACCGCGAACAGTTGGATATTCCTGTTGCTAGGTTAAGAAAGGAACTATGATAGCCAGACAGTTCTTTCTCTCATTATCCTACATTTTTCACCCAATTCTAATGCCTTTTTTAGGTCTTTATCTACTTTTTAGTATTGAGACTCTGCCAGTATCATACAATACAAAGGATGCACTTTTTTTCTTTCCAGATCAGGCTAAAACATACATTTATCTAATCATAGGTATTCTAACGATATTAGCGCCACTGCTAAGTATGGTTATCATGTATTATAATAAGATTATTACATCGATGCATTTGGCTAATAGAGAGGAAAGGGTGTACCCTTTTATCTTAGTAGTTTTCTACTATTTCCTTGCATATTATTACGTGCGATTTCAAATCCCTGAAGAACTGAAGCATCCGGCACTTCTTGGATTTTCATTCGGTATTCTGGTTCTATTTGTGGCATGTTTTATATTGAATTTCTACACAAAGGTTAGTATACATTCAGCAGGTGTCTTTGGATTGGCAGGGACATTATTGGCATATAGTCAAACACAACTACCTCCTATAGGAGAGTATAATGCCACTAATCTTTTTTTAGTTGTTTATCTTCTAGTTGTTGCTGGTCTAGTGAGTGGAGGAAGACTATTTCTCAAAGCACATGATGTGTCTGAAGTCATCTGGGGCTCTGCATTTGGTTTTGGCATCATGTATGTAACAGTTAAGTTCGGGTTGTTCATATAACTCTTTTGTGAGATAACAACCTCATTATTCTGAAACATGTTAAATTTGAAACAGAAAAAATTACAGTTAATGATAATCATGAAAACAAAGAGATTAATAGCTTGGACATTTGTTGTAGGTTTAACTATGACAATTGCGGCATGTGGCATAGGTAAGGATAGTTCGGATGAAGTTCCCTCGGGAGGTTTTAATTTGTTTAGTGTCCAGCAAGATCGAGATCTTGGGGCACAAGTTGCGGCAGAAATTGCCGCGAACCCAGCCGAGTTTCCAATTTTAGATTCTGCGTCAAATGTTAAGGCATATAAATACATCTATGGTATTCGTGATGAGATCTTAGCTACAGGTAAAGTAACACATAAGGATGATTTTGTATGGCAGGTGAGAATCATTGATAATGACACTACCCTAAATGCATTTTGCACACCAGGTGGATACATTTACTTCTATATTGGGATTATTAAGTATCTCGAAAACGAGGCTGAATTGGCAGGTGTTATGGGGCACGAGATGGGACATGCTGATTTAAGACACTCTACTCGTCAAATGACAAAGATTTATGGCGTTCAAATACTAGCAGCAGCAGCCTTAGGTCAACGTGAAGCTCTAGCGCAAATAACTACAGGGTTAATCGGATTAAAATTTAGCCGCTCGCATGAAACAGAAGCTGATCGTATTTCAGTAGAATACCTTTGTGGAACGCATTGGCCAGCAGATGGTGGTGCTGGGTTTTTCGAAAAAATTGAAGCTCAAGGTGGTTCAGGTGTGCCTGAATTCATCAGTACACACCCAAGTCCAGAAAATAGAATCGAAAATTATCATAAATGGGCAAAGGAAAGTAACTGCGCCGGAAATGATAACGGTGAAATGAGCTTTAGAGAATTTCAAGCATTATTTGACTAAAAGACTCATTGCAGCTCGATTTTTTTCGTTGCTTCAAAGCTTGAATTGTGAATGATATTCACAATAAAAATACCGGAAAGGTCAAATGGTAGATCGATTCGAGTGCTTCCTTCAAACGTTTCGCGATAAACTATTTGACCTGACATAGCGGTTATCAATACCTCATAAGGATTTTCTGCTGTTGTTTCTACAGTTAAAGTATGTGCATGACTGAAAATGTAAAAGGCAGGAATGTCATTTAAGGGTTCTTCTTCAATATATATATCCGAAAGCTGCTCCTCTCTCAAATCAACGACTTTTGCATAATTGCATGAAATTTTGCCATTCTTTTCGAACGATACAGTTGCAACTGCTCGAATGTATTGGATGTTAAGGTCTTGATTATCTACTGCCACAGCTACTTTGTTGCGACTGGATTGTATGGGTGTCCATCGTTTACCATCTGTTGAAGTATAATAAACAACATGAGCTATCGTTGCATGATGCAAAACCTCAAAATTAAAAACCAAACTGAATGATTGAATCTCTTTAAGCTCACTGATCTTTTTTGTCATGGACAAATCATAGTTGCCGCCAAATTCAGAAAAGAAATAGGTGCCATTTTCGTCGAATTCAATAGCGTCTATACTGGTGTTAGGAGAAACGTACCACCCGTCAAAGTTACGCCCTGAGTTCTGACCACATTCCAATAAAGTGGTTTGAGCAATCAATTGATTCGAAAATGCTGTAAGTAAGATTATTAAAAGAGACCTCGTCATGATGTGATGTTTTTCAATCATAATACAAGGTTTATTTTTTCGTTACATTTCTGTATTTGCATTTTTCCTGAGCCAGCGCGGTAACAAAACAGAACCGATAAGCAAATACGGGTAATAGGACAAGGTTCTCCAAATTAAAGCTAAAGTCGCACCTGAAACGACTGTCTTACTTGTATAATCAATGAATAATTCGGCAAAAACAAACTCAGCCATTCCACTACCGCCAGGTGTTGGAGTAACCAACATAGCCAACCACATCAATAATTGTCTCGCCAGAATAATTAAATGGTCCATGAGTCCTAATTCAATAAAGGCATATAGCACAAAGTTTAGCACTAAGAATCTCGAGATCCATGATGCCACAGTGGTACCAAAAACCTTGAACCAATAGAACACAGAATAAGACCTAAATTCTTTAGACGCCAGAATGATGTCTTTTCCAAAAATCTCTGCTTTTTCTTTTCGCCGTCGCAAATAAGGTAATTTGAATATTAGATTGACCATTGTTTGAATGATCTTTGGAGAATAAAAAACACTTAGAAAAAAGATCAACGTCAAAATTAGGATCACAACATAGGCTATCCAAAAAAGGGATAAACCACCTGTAGCAAACCATTCCAAGTCAGCTGGGAACAATGAGTGAAACGATACGGTAAAGAAAATAAGCGGAATGAACAGTAGATAGAAAAGATTATCAAAAATAAGGGTAATAATTACGATCGCAGTTGAACGTCCAAATGAGATTTTTTCACGTTCAAGAATAAATAACGCAACAGCTGAACCCCCTACTACACCTGGAGATAGTGCTGAGGCAAATTCCCACAGCATGATTACATTGAAAGCTTGTTTCCAAGATAATTTCTTGTCAGTCAGAATTCGAATTCGGAGCATATAAGCAAGGTCTCGCATTGCCATCATGAACAAACCCATGGCCAACAAACCAATCGTCGAAATGGTCCAATTCAAATCAAGGTTGTTTCCTTCGCTCGAATCAAGCTCCCTCCAATAAATGAAACCGGTTATAGCAAGACATAAGAATATGGCAAGCAGAATGCGTTTGCCGCTCAATAGATTTTGTATAGTAGACTGTCTTGCCAAATTGCCTCGGTCCATCGAGGTTGAATTTAAGTATTTTGCTAATTATCTCATTCAGCAACAAAGGTCACTTCAATTCTTCTGTTGAGATCCCTTCCCCACTTATAACGGTTTGGAGCTATAGGGTTTTTAGAACCATGGCCCTCAAAGGAAAGTCGATCAGAAGAAACTCCTTGACTGATTAAATAATCGTAAACGGCTTTTGCTCGATCACCAGATAATAATACATTTTTATCTTCTATGCCAGATGCGTCAGTATACCCATCAATTTTAATCGCTATGTTTTCATTATTTTTAAGGTATTCAGCTAACTTGTCGAGCGTAGCGATGCTCTTTCCAGTTTCAGGAAGCTCTGCAGAACTAGATGCAAAAATTAATGAATCGATAATATAAGCTTCATCACGTATGCTGTCGCTACTGAAAAATAGAGACAAATATGATGCTTCTATTTCTTCATCCGACTTAACACCTTGATCATAACCTTTTTCATCAACTAATCGGTTAGAACTGTGTGTTGTTTTGTTTAGAATTTTAATTTCTATCCGTCTATTTCCTTCTCGTGTTGATCGGTAACGATTGCTGTAAATTGGTTTTTCTGGGCCATATCCTTTATAGCTGATGCGCGACGTGTCATATCCTGATGCAATCAAATGATCGTAAACAAATTTCGCCCTTTGTTTTGAAATGGCCACGTTCTTAGAATAACTACCCGAGTTATCCGTATATCCACCTACTTCTATAACAAGGTTTGGGTCATTGTCCAATGCTTTTTTGAGATAGACAACATCCGGATTTTTCTCAATGTTCGAAAAGGTGCTCTTGCCAGGTCCGAATTTTACATTATACATTACAATTTGAAAGCCGATTGGGATAGCTTCGGGAACAATAACTAGATGTTCCAGTTCAATATGTAATTGTGTACTGTCAATGTTATCTGGAAGCGGGGGACAAAGGCATTCTTGAAGTGAGTCTGAAATCATAAATTCAGGATACGGCTTAAATTTCTTAATCCGTTCACGTTGTGTTTGATAGCGAGGGCTAGTGTTTGCTCCATCGGTACCTAAATCCCAGTAATTTACCGCATCCCAATCGGAATATCCGCAGAATTGTTTTAAAATAACCGCAGCTATAAATCCAGAAGCATGCCATCCGTTCCAACAGTGCAAGTAAACAGGTCCGGTTTCAGGTTGAGTTGCTGATTCATACGTTGACTTTAACATGTCGTAAACATGAGTTGAGTCATAATAATCACGTTGTTCGTACACCAATCGATTTAGGGTTGAGTCTATACATTGACAGGTGTCACCCAAAGGCGATTCCTCAAAGTTCTCACGATACAAATAAACACCTTTTGAAAACCCTTCTTGGCATAAACCATGCATGCCGTCTAGAGGTATTGGATTGTGATTATTGCGCTTATCGGTTTTGTGATAATAATTATTTGCGCCTCCTCGATAAGCTACACCATGTAGAATTGGTCTCATATTGCGAGTTCCATATAAGCTATCAAAACCATTTCCCTTGTTATCGGTCACTTTATACATCAAATCGGTTTCGGCGTAGCGTTTTTTGTAAAAAGTATAATTTAAATCAACGGCAGGTGGTACCTTTAATAGAGAGTCAATTGAAACAACTTTACCAGAATCTATAACAAGTTCTGTTTCTAATCCTACTTTAATGGTGTCTTTCCTGATATCCGAATGCTGTCCCCATATCGATCCGGAGAACAAAACGAATAATGATATGATCATTTTTTTCTGCACAACAACAAAGTTAAGGTCAACCTCCTTTTTAATAGCAAAGCTCGTGCTAAAGTTTTACACAGCTTATTTTTTGTAAGGGTTCGTATAGAATTTGATACTACTAAAAGTGAATACTGCTAAATTTATGCAAGAATTAGAGCAAATACATTTATTCTTGCTCAAAATGAAGAAAAGTATTTTTGTAATTAGCGGTTTAGGAGCAGATCATGAGGTTTTCAAAAAGTTAGAACTTTCTGGCTATGAGATGATCCACATTAAATGGGTTGATACGATCAAAGGAGAGTCTTTGGCAGAATACGCTACACGATTGCTTCCGCAAATAACAGAACAAAACCCGATAATCATGGGACTTTCACTGGGAGGTATGCTCGCGTTGGAAGTATCCAAACAAATACCTACTGAAAAGGTTATATCATTGTCTTCAGCAATTGGTTATCATGAATTACCCTGGTATTATATGTTAGTAGGTAGACTAAAAGCTCAAAAATGGTTGCCTATCTACGCGTTCGCAAGAGGGAATTATTTTACAAATTGGTTATTTGGAGTGCAACAGAAAGACGATATAGCTATATTGCAGCGTCTGTTTGATCGGTTGGATAAGAATTTTTTGTTTTGGGCATTGAATGCTGTTTTGAAATGGAACAAAAATGAAAAGCCGAAAAACATGATTCGAATTCATGGAACTTCAGATCGGGTTTTACCGATGAAAAAGAAGGTGAAGTATGACGCGGTTATTAAAAACGGAACACATTTAATGTTACTTGACAAATCAGAAGAGGTTTCCGCAATTTTGAACAAATATTTATCTTAAATTCAATCATGAAAAAAATCAATAGCTTCTGGCGGGTCAGCCTACTTATTTTCTTCTTGGTGAGCACTGTCACTTTTGGGCAAAATAGTTTTGGAAGGGTCAAATGTGACTCTTTTGAGGTTTCGGAGTCGTATTCGAATATTGCACTTGTATACCGCAAAGGAAAGGTTGGGGTCTACGATAAATCAACCAACAAATATTTGCTCAAACGCTCGGATCAAAAGCTTATCCACCTGCAAGGTACTGCGATTTTTTTACGACTGTCAAAAGCGCAAGTGGAGGCGTTTGAATATAATGTTGAAAACACTACGCTAGCCTTGAAGGAAGTTGTCAAAAATCAGATTCTAATTTATGCGTCATTTTCAGGTGAAGAAAACATTATAACAGATGGGAATTTGGAGAATGATAGTTTTTTGGAAAAAGAAAAAATGCATGGAGACATCACTTACGGAGTAGAGCGAATAAATGATAAATTATTTCGCATCTTAAATTCAAGAAATGATGAGTTTGATCCTTTTGCAGAACCTCTTAAAAGCTTAATTTACCCCAATGAGGATTCAATAGTGCTCGAAGAAAGTTCTGGAAATTGGGCCGCAGTTTATCCGCCACCTAAACCAGGGTATTCAAAATCTGGAGTATACAATCTAACATCGGAAGATTGGTTGGTACAGCCTGTTTATCAAGAAATATTGACGCTACCCACTGGTTTGGTACTAACCCGTCGTAAACAAAATCAGTGGCTGTATTCCTATGTCAAAATGAATGGTGAATACATTTTTAAAGATGTTCCTTTTTACAGCATTAAAGATAATGAACGCCAATTGTTAGAGTTAATTGACGCCGTTTCAATCGAGGAATACTCAAAGGCAGATCAACTACATCCGGAAAACCCGTGGTATAACCCAATGGCACATTATCATTTAGCAAAACAAAAGAACAACACTTACAGGTTAATTGACCTACAAGAAAAGATCGACTATGTCACGGCAGAGGCAGAGCTAATTCATTATAATCGAGACTTCAATTATTTTATCTGGTTAAATAGTGATTCCCTCTATTTTCAATGTTACAATTTGAAAGAGGTTATTCCTTTAGGTCAAGGCAAACTATATATTGATTACAAAAACAAAGAAGATAGAAAAGTGTCTACCCTATACACGGTTGTTTCTAATGATACGATTAGAAAAACTGACATAGCGAATTTTAATTTCTTCGATCAAGACACTTATTTCCATCTGGAGGTGGATGCCTCTGTTAAAGATGAGGTAATTATTAATCCTCTGAGGGTTTATTCATCAGAAGATTATTACCTAGAAATAGAGCGAGATGAGGGCGTGATCGATGCTTTTATCGAAGATTACAAACCAAAAACGATGGATGTTGAAAGTGCCGCTGTTTGGAGAAAAGTAAATGGATTTTGGCAAAAAATGACGGTTGATTATGCTCAAATAAAGAGACTGCCATTCGGATACTTAGCTCAAACGGGCGCTTACAAGGAAAAAGATGAATACGGTAAAATAATCGTGAATATTGCTCCTCATTTTATAGTTCTGGATAATCGATTTAAAGCCATGAATTATTTGGATATTTACGATTTTGAACATGCATTCGTTTTCCCTTTTGGTCTAAAAATATGCATGAATGAGCATTGTGCCTTTGTCGACAATACTGGAAACTTGTTAACACAATTTGAATGGGACGACTTTGAACTCGAAAATGGTCGCTTACGCGCTTTTAGATATACACTGGACGGTGCAGATGAGTTTTTATGGGATGAGCGAGAGTGGATAGATTCATCTGCAGTATTTGATTTACCCAACGAATAAGCGTCTTCCGCAAAAACACATTATTTAAAAAACTTTGCGACCTTTGTTAGAGTAAACAGAAAAGATGATCATAGAAATAGGCGACAAACTGGTTTCTGGAGAGATATTCGAAAAAGAATTCGTGTGCAATTTAAATGCATGCAAAGGAGCTTGTTGTGTAGAGGGTAATGAAGGCGCCCCTCTTCAGGAGGATGAAGTTAATTTACTCGAAGAGCACTTAAATAGCATCAAGCCATACATGACGGAAGGGGGGATTGAGCAAGTAGAAGCGAAAGGTGTCTTCTATATGGATCGCGAGAACGAACCTGTTACGTCTTTGGTGAAAGGTAAAGAATGTGCTTTTGTTTTTTTCGATGAAAAAGGAATTACAAAATGTGCCGTTGAGCAGGCCTATCGCGATGAAAAAATACCATTTAATAAACCCATCTCGTGTCATCTTTATCCGATTCGTGTCAAAAAGTATAAGTCTTTTACAGCCTTGAATTATGACAAATGGCCCATTTGTAAAGATGCATGCACTTTAGGGGAAGAACTTGGAGTTCCTGTCTACCGGTTTTTAGAAGAACCTCTTAAAAGGGTTTACGGAGCAGCATTTTACATTGAGTTAGAAAAAGCAGCTGAAGCACTTAAAAACCAAATTTAGGATGAAAGTATCGTATACTTTTCCGAAATCGCAGCGCCTAACAAGTAAAATAGAAATTGATGCTGTTTATAATCAAGGACAAACATTAAAGAAGTATCCGTTAATTGTAAAGTATCTTACGCAGGCCGAAATGGAAAAAGAG
>JBMZAY010000009.1:0-145782 GCA_049611865.1 Crocinitomicaceae bacterium
TGGTACGTTCAAAACCATGTTAATAAACTCCAGCTATGAGCAAATATTCATGGCACGATGATCAAATTTATTTTGGAATAGGAATAGGTAATTAAATCTTTATTTTAGACCATGTTCATTGAACAAAACAAATCCCATACTCAGTTGAAATGATAGTGGTTCAAGTTGCGATTGACTATCAAAATAGTTAACTGTTGCACGAATTGGCCCAACCAAAGAATGATATATTAAGGATACGCTTGCTATTCCAAACCTATCTTCAAAAAGATTTCCTTCGTAGGCATTACCGTTACTGTCTCTCAAAATTCTCCTAATTGGTTGGAATATGAAAGCCTCTACACGAAGATCTACTTTATCCTTTATGGTAAACACATTCATTAATCCTCCGCCCAAATACTTATTGGCCCTGAAGTCATTATAAAAGCCAGTTCGAGCATCAGGTATCGGCTGAAAAGCATGGGACGAAATAATACTGGCTGTGTAATTCTGAAAGAATGGCTGAATTGAATATAGACCTTCTGCATATAAACCCAGTCGATAAAGACCTTTCTCCATAAAATAGGTTTTGTAAGTCCCTTTCAAGTAAAACCAATTCTTAAAAGATTTTGTTGTCTCCGATGTGCTAGATGTAGATCCAGGCACGGTAGTTTCTATACCATGCACAAATCGAGCTTTGACGCTCAGTCGAGATCCTGCTGATTCAAACTGCTTTCGATTCAGTTTGTCAATCACAAATTCTGCGCCAGGAGAGTAATACAGAAAACGCGTATTATCCGTTGTGTCTAGTTGTGTGAAATTATCTGTTTGATAGTATAAATTTTCATTCGAACCATTCGAAAAATCTAATTTGAATTTTGTTTTAGAACTTGCAGGGATATGATACCTGACTGACCAAAAGCGTTCATTCAAAACTAAATAGGAAGGTCTAGAGTCTTCAAAAAATGTTGCAAAACTTTTGAAATAATCCCAGCGATTCATGATAAAAACCGGTTCTAAATATGAAGTGGTCTTGGTAGGTAAGTAAAAGCGTAAACCAGATTTAACGGATCCATAGAATTTACCAAAATATGCGTTCGCAAAGATCGTAATTGGGGTAATTTTAAAATCAGAGTATGATAAGCTTAAAAATCCCGTATTCACAGGTTTAGAAGAGTAGTGCCCGCCAAAACCAGCTCTGAATGGCTTCTCCTTTCTAACGTTTATTGTTATCTGATGTGAGGAATCTGAAATCGGTTGCAAAGTAGGGAACATCGATAGTATATGCTCACTTTGATAAAGCCTCAAATAGCGTTTTTTCAAAGTTGCGTAATCCAACACTTCATTTTTCTTCTTGTTGATTAATTTTCGCTCAATATACCTCCGTTCGTTAACTCCAACACCTTCTATCGTAATTTCGCTTATTCTTATGTCCGAATACTTATCTCGAAATTGCTTTCTTTTCTTTTTGAGTTCTTCTGGTGTCACTCTTATTTGAACGTATTGCTTAATGGAGTCAATCTTCTCCAGTGCCGCTTCGTAACCGATTTGGATCGCAGCTTCGATGTTATTAAAATCAAATGTTCCAATGTCACCTAATTCGGGCTCAATGATCATCCCACTCTCACATGGCAAGCTATAGTTAGAATGGGATGAAAACATATTTTTAATTTGCGACATTAGGTCGTCTTCAGTTGGAGGATCTTCATTATAGCTGACATTACTTCCAATAATAAAGTCAGGATCAAATTCCATGTACATTTCATTAGCAGGGAAATTATTATATAGTCCTCCATCAAATAACAATTCACCATTAACTTCAATTGGACTAATGAAGAAAGGGTAAGTCATGGATGTTCTGACTGCAACATTCAAGTTACCATCTTTAAAGAGAACACTTTCCTTATTGACAATATTTGAGGCAACGCAGCGGAATGGAACAAATAAACTATCAAAACTACCGCCTCCTGCACCTAGGTTATTGCCTAAATAATTCATTACTTCGAGATCTAAAAATGTTGGATTCAACAAGTTTGTTGGCAAGGATTTTTGAATGATTGAGTCTTTCGCGAGATGAATAGACATCAATTCGGCATCAGGATCTTGATTATGAATGGCATATTTAAATTCATCTTCGATCTCTCCTTCAGACATCTTACGGAATTTCTCGTTTAGTACCAATTTTTCAATTTCCCAAGGAGAATAACCAGAAGCATACAAAGCACCAATCAACGCTCCAGCAGATGTTCCTGTGATGTAATCAATCGGAATGTTATTTTCTTCAAGAGCCTTAAGTACACCTATGTGCGCAAATCCAGTTGCACCACCTCCACTAAATACTAATCCCACACGTTGTGAATAACCATACATGGGTAGGGAAATAATCAAGAGATATGTAAGAATTCTTAGCAATTCGGTTGTTTCTTCAAAGGTAATGGTTTTTTTTGATGCTAATCTACCTTCTTTATGCCACTAAATACAGCGCAAATCCTATCTTTGCAAAAACAACCTTATGGAGATTGTAGTAAAAACCTTTTTTGGATGCGAACACATTTTGGCCGAAGAAATTCGAGCTTTGGGTGGAAAGAATGTTGAATTAGGTAATCGTGCGGTCTCTTTCGAGGGGGATACAACACTATTGTATTCTTCAAATCTTTGGTTAAGGACAGCAATATCTGTCCTCGTTCCTACACGTTCTTTCCGTTTTAAGAATGAAGAAGATTTAAAGGAGAAGTTTAGAAAATTTAATTTTTCTAAGTACATGCGTTTGTCAGATACTTTCGCGGTAAAAGGCGCAGTCAATTCAAACCTATTTAGACATTCTGGATATCCTTTGTTATTATTAAAGGATGCAATTGCTGATCATTTCAGGGATCGTTTTAATAAACGGCCTTCGGTTGATTTGGCAAAACCCAAGATTTTATTTGATCTTCATATTGATGGGCATAATTGTACAGTTTCGCTTAACAGTTCAGGTGCACCACTTTATCAGCGAGGTTACCGTAAGAAAACAGGTCAAGCTCCAATTAATGAAGCTATTGCTGCAGGGTTGGTTTTAATGAGTGGCTGGGATCAAAAGTCAAATTTTATAGATGTTTTTTGTGGTTCTGGTACAATTCCAATCGAAGCTGCTTTAATGGCGAACGGAATTCCACCCAATATTGCAAGAAAGCAATATTCTTTTATGAATTGGCCGGATTTTGATCAAGAGAAATGGAACACAATCTATAAGTCCGCGCCTGCTCAACCAAAACGCGATTTAGGATTCAAAATTATCGGATCGGATACTGATGGAGAAGTGGTATTGTGGGCGCGCAACAATGTAAAAGCATTGCCCCTAGGTAAAACAATTACATTTGAAGTCAAAGACTTCAAAGATCAAGAGCCTCCAGAAGGTAAGGGAGTACTAATATCAAACCCACCCTATGGTGAGCGTCTTGACGAAATGGATGTTGACGCACTCTACAAAGAAATTGGTGATTTCTTTAAACATAAGATGCCTGGCTATGACTGTTGGGTGATCAGTTCGAATATGGATGCCTTAAAGTGTATTGAGCTAAAACCTTCAGAAAAGAAAACGGTTTACAACGGTTCGTTGCATTGTGAGTTTCGAAAGTTTGAGATTTTCGAAGGTAGTTTGATCGAGCATAAGTTCGGAAAAGTAGCTAAGCGAAGAGAGCCTAAACGTTACGATAAAAAGAAGAAGTAATTGATAATTACTTTTCGAGTGCTTCGAAAGCGCTCCATAAATTATCCGTTGGTGTCGGAGCAATAATCGTTATAGGTTCTTTTTTAACAGGGTGCGTAAAAGTTAGCTTTCTTGCGTGCAGGCATATCGATCCATCTTTGTTCGAGCGTTTCGCTCCATATTTTAGATCTCCTTTAATGATACACCCCATGTTGGATAATTGGACGCGTATTTGATGATGTCGACCAGTAACTGGATTAACTTCAACAAAGGCATAGCGATCACCTTTTCCTCTTAATTGAAAATCTAATTCGGCTTGCTTCGCTCCCGAAGTATTCTCCTTGACAACAGCACTTTTATTATTGCGTTCTGTTTTTTTTAAAAAATCAATTAGCTTGCCATTGCTGTTTTTTGGAGCTTTTTCGGTTATGGCCCAATAGGTCTTCTTAATTTGATTCCCTTTAAAAAGAGCATTCATCCTGGACAGTGCCTTACTTGTTCTAGCAAAGAGCACAATACCACTTGTAGGACGATCTAAACGATGAACAACTCCAAGAAATACATCTCCGGGTTTATTGTATTTTTTCTTGAGGTAGGCCTTTACATGTTCGCCAATTGGTAAGTCCCCGGTTTTATCACCTTGAACTAGTGCTCCGGCTGGCTTATTGATGACAATGAGATGATTGTCCTCGTATAGTACACGATCCGCAACATTAATATCTCTAGTACTGTTCTTTATCATTCGGGAAATCTCCTGATCTAACGTCTTTGATATATTGTTCAAAAGAACCTTTCATTTCTTGATGGAGGTTGTGATATTTTCTCAAAAAACGAGGATTAAATTCATTGTTAATACCCAGCATGTCATGACTAACCAATACCTGACCATCAACACCGTTTCCAGCGCCAATTCCAATAACCGGGATGTCGATACTTTTAGCAACCTGTGTAGCCAATTTAGCAGGAATCTTCTCCAAAACCAAGGCAAAACATCCGGTCTCTTCTAATAGTTTAGCGTCTCGGATTAACTGTGCAGCTTCTTCTTCCTCTTTAGCTCTTACCGTATATGTTCCGAATTTGTAAATAGACTGTGGTGTCAAACCAAGATGGCCCATTACCGGAATACCAGCAGATAATATTCGTCGGATTGATTCAACGACTTCTTGACCGCCTTCTAGTTTTACGGCATGTCCACCAGACTCTTTCATTATACGGATTGAGCTCATTAAAGCTTGCTTAGAATCACCTTGATATGATCCGAAAGGCAAATCAACAACGACCAACGCGCGATAGATTGCTCTAACTACTGAAGAGGCATGATAAATCATCTGATCCAAAGTAATGGGTAGCGTAGTTTCATGCCCAGCCATGACATTTGAAGCAGAGTCACCGACAAGGATGATATCGATGCCCGCTTGATCCAAAATTTTTGCCATGGAGAAATCATATCCTGTTAACATGGCAATCTTTTCACCATTGGACTTCATTTCTTGCAAGACATGAGTAGTCACCTTTTTTACTTCTTGATGTACAGACATAGTTCAAATTAAAGTGAATACAAAGTTATGAATAATAATAATGAATCAACTCGATTGGGTTCACGGATAAAATCTATCACCAATAGAATCGTGTAAATATGCCTATCTTTGTTTAAACAAGTTTCATCAATCCTCAAGTTATGCGTGTTCTAGTTCTTGGTGCTAGTCAAAACCCTCAACGATATTCTAATATGGCAATGAAAGATTTGCAATATTTTAAGCACACGGTAATTGCTGTTGGAAGAAAGACCGGAGAAGTTCAGGGGATGAGAATCGTCACAGATTTTCCGCAGGATGAAAAAGTTGATACTGTTACAGTTTATTTGAATGAACGAAATCAAGAACCTTATATTGAAGCGATAAAAAACATCCGTCCAAATCGAGTTATTTTTAATCCTGGAGCAGAAAACAGATCCTTTTATCGAGAGTTAGAGGCAATAGGAATTGAAAGTATAAATGCATGTACACTAGTAATGTTAAGAACCAATCAGTTCTAGAATAATGAGGTTAAGTTTTGCCTTCATATTATTATTATTTGTTTGTTGCTCCGAATCCGTTATGGGTGCTGAAAAAATTAAAGGAATTAGTTTCGTAGGTTCCAGTGAACCAATAGATTCTACCGATGTTAAGCCAATAATTGATATCAATGCGAATTGGGTAACATTAATGCCTTATGGCTTAGTACAGAACGGCGGGGAAGTTAGCTTCAATACAAAATGGCAATGGTGGGGAGAGAAGGATTTTGGGGTCATTGAAACGATAAGGCTGTGCCAAGCTAAGGGACTGAAGATAATGCTTAAACCTCAGATTTATATCCATAACAAGCAAACAGGGGATTATAAGTGCGAATCAGAATCTGATTGGCAAATATTTGAAAACTCATATCGTAAATTCATTTTACATTTTTCTGAGATAGCATCTGCATACAATGTCGACCTGTTTTGTTTAGGCACAGAGTGGCGCGACTTCATAAAAAAACGAGCGTCATTTTGGATGACTTTAATTGGCGACGTGAAAAACAATTATTCAGGACAACTCACCTATGCAGCAAATTGGGATGATTATCAAAAGGTGCCTTTTTGGTCAGAGCTTGACTTCATTGGCGTTAACGGATACTTCCCCGTTAGTCTGAATAAAAATCCTGGATTAAATGAGATTAAAAAAGGATGGCAAATTCATGCAGAATCGCTTGGTGAGTTTGCAGAAAAACAAAATCAAAAGATCTTGTTTACTGAAATAGGCTATCGCAGTATGATAGTAGCGACAGTTCAACCATGGGAGTTTAATACACGCTCTAAATCATCAGAAAGCATTCAAACAAAAGCCTATAAAGCCCTTTTTGATGTGCTTTGGGATAAAGATTGGTTTGCAGGGATGTTTATTTGGAAATGGTATCACAATCATTCAAAACAAGGAGGCAATGGTACTTTGGGTTTTACACCTCAGAACAAACCAGCACAAGAATTAATCAAGAAATTTTGGGGAAGTCAAGACTAATTCACGATTGAATGTTATCAACAAAATATGCATTTAACATAATGAAGGAGTTCTTCTTTTAATTTTATTTCTTTTTTGTTCAATGTCAAAAAGTCAAATCATATTTGTTTTAGTCGCCTATTTTTTGGTGTTGGTGCTTATTTCATGGTTGACAAGTCGGAAATCTGATAACGATACCTTTTTTACGGGTAATAAAAACAACAAGTGGTATGTCGTTGCATTTGGCATGATTGGAGCTTCTTTGTCAGGTGTGACTTTTATTTCAATACCCGGAACAATTGATTCCAATGGTTTTACCTACTTGCAAATGGCGATGGGTTATATTCTCGGTTATGCCATTATTGCCTTTGTTTTGTTGCCGCTTTATTATCGCTTGAATTTAACCTCAATTTACGGGTATTTAAAACAACGTTTTGGAGTTGAGGCTTATAAAATGGGAGCAGGTTTTTTCATTTTGTCGCGTTTGATAGGAGCAGCACTTAGAATGTATTTGGTTGTGGTCGTTCTACAGTCTTTTGTATTCGACCCCTTAGGTGTTCGTTTTGAGTATACTGTAATTTTCAGCATTCTGCTAATATGGGTTTATACATTCAGAGGGGGGATAAAAACAATTATCTGGACAGATACTTTGCAGACCTTGTTTATGCTTGTCTCAGTGGGATTGAGTGTTTATATGATTGCAGGAGAGCTCGGAATTTCAATTGGTGACGTATATGCAAATTTAGATGAAGCCGGTATGGGAACACTGTTTCAAACTGAGAATGGAAATGCGGGTAACTATTGGATTAAGGGTGTTCTGGGTGGGATGTTTATCACACTGGGAATGACAGGCGTCGATCAAGATATGATGCAGAAGAATTTGACCTGTAAAAATCAGAAAGAAGCCCAACTCAATATGGTCACCTTCTCAATCGTTTTGTTTTTTGTTAATGTACTTTTTATCGCCTTGGGTGGATTATTGTTTCTGTATATTCAGTCAGATCCAGAAGTCGCGTCAATATGGCACACTTTTGACGAAGGAGGTAAAGCACAAGGTGATTTGCTCTTTGCTACAATTGCTCTGAAGGGAGATTTAGGATTTGGATTAGCAGTGTTTTTTCTGTTAGGACTTATCGCGGCGGCATACAGCAGCGCTGATTCTGCTTTAACTTCACTGACTACCTCGTTCTCAATTGATTTTCTGAACATTGAAGAAAAAACTAAAAGAGATCAAGAACGTATCCGAAAAATCACGCATGTACTTATGTCGGTTGCCTTATTGGTCACAATACTCATTTTTAAGTATGTCAAAAGTGACAATGTGGTTTGGGAGTTATTTAAAGCTGCGAATTACACATACGGACCATTGTTGGGATTATTCATGTTTGGTATTCTGACAAATCGAAAAGTAGAAGGGATTTGGATTATCATAACAAGTGTTTTAGTGCCAACATCGTTGTTTTTTATAAATAAATATTCTGCAGCTATTTTTGATGGTTATTCCTTTGGACCTGAAATGTTGGGTATAAATGCATTTTTTGTTTTCGTCTTTTTATGGATTTTTTCCGCAAAAGGTGTAAGGAAAAAAGAAATAATCGACAATTTTGTATAGTACCATGATAGAAATTCAAGAGTTAAGCCATTTTGGCAGACATTTTTTGATGGTATTGAAATTGTAATGTATAAATTGGTAAACGAAATTAATAATTAAACTTATGGCTTTAGAAATAACAGAAGCAAATTACGAAGAGATAGTCGGTGGAGCTGACAAACCAGTTGTATTGGATTTTTGGGCAGCTTGGTGTGGACCATGTAAAATGATTGGGCCGCTTATCGAGGAAATGCACAACGAATACGAAGGAAAAGCAATCATCGGAAAAGTAGACGTAGATAACAATCCTGGAATTGCAGGAAAATTTGGTGTTAGAAATATCCCGACAGTTGTTTATTTAAAAGGTGGAGAGCTTGTTGATAAGTCAGTAGGAGCAGTTCCTAAGGCACAGCTAACTTCGAAATTAGATGCTATTATATAAATAGCAAACCAAAAAGATTAAACGAAAAAGGGATGTCAAATTTGACATCCCTTTTTCGTTTAATAAAAGTCTGATAGATCTAAATCCTGAAACGATTTTTTGCCGTTAATGAAGCGTTGAGTAACGATACTTTTTTTATACAAGCCTGATCGAACAGGATTAGTTCGTGCTGATTTTTCTGCCTTTCTTTTTCTCAAGAAGCTCCCAAGTCTAGCATAAAACTTTATATGAGCCTTGAATACTGCACCGAAATGTCTGCCCTGAAATTTCATCAAAAACATTATAGCTGCGATACCATCTAGAATTAAACGCTTCAACAGTTTTCTAAAAAGAACACCTTCATAATTTTTGGTCACCATGTATAAACTGTTTCTAAAATTCAAGAAAGTTTTGCGAGGGTTTTGATAATTTAAAGTTCCACCTCCAACATGGTAGATCGTAGAACTAGCACAATAGAAGATTTTGTGTCCTCTTGATTTTAATCGCCAGCACATGTCAATCTCCTCCATATGCGCGAAGAAGTCTTCGTCTAAACCATTTACTTCGCGATAAGCAGAAGATCTAATGAATAAACAGGCTCCAGTAGCCCAAAATACTTCGCGATCCTTTTTGTACTGGTTTTCATCAACTTCAGTTTGCTCAAAAATGCGACCCTGACAAAAAGGATAGAAATCCTTGTCTAAAAATCCACCTGCTGCGCCTGCATGCTCAAACTTTTGCTTATCGTGATAAGCTAAAACCTTGGGTTGAACGGCAGCTATGTCTCGGTCGGAGTCTAATAGGGAGATACAAGGTTCAATCCAGTTCTCCGTCACTTCAATATCCGAATTGAGTAAGACATAAAATTCAGATTCAACTTGTTTTAAAGCGTCGTTATAACCTTTTGCAAAACCGCCATTCTCATCGTTTATGATAAGTCGAATAGAAGGGTAATTTTGTTCTAAAAATTGAACAGAGTCATCGGTTGATTGATTATCCGCAACAATAATTTCGGCATCAGGACTGAATGCAATGACAGTAGGAAGAAATTTTTCTAAATAACCCTTACCATTATAATTCAATATGACGACTGCTACACGTTTCATTTAGGAAGGCATCAAATATAAGAAGTAAAGTATCCATAAAAGGATAAAATACTGCTAAAAATTACATTCCGCCATTGTAGAGTTCGCGGGCATTGCCTCCATAGTGAATAGAACCACCCGGATCATCGACGTTTGTGTTGGGTGTATCTCGTTTGTAGAGGTCACTTTCCCAACGATAATTTTGTAACTCTCCTTGCATATCAGAATGCAGAAGAGGGTAGTCGTTTGTTATCAAATCAGGGTTATAGAAAACAAATCGAACGTTTGATCTTGGACCGATACGATAGTAATGCCAGATTTGATAAGGATATGCACTCGGCTCGTTAGGTCGGTCAGCAATGGCATTTGGTGAGCCATATTTCAGGTGAATTCTTCCACGATCGGTTTCCCAGCCATATTTGATTTGTGTTCCGAACAAGCGCTCTGTGTAGTAGACTTGTTCCTTGTAATCAAGCCATGCCGCATAGGTGTTAACCGGTTCTGTTTCTCTCCAGAAAGCAAAGAAATAGTTCTCCATAGCGGTCGTGTCAGTTCCTTTCAACATTTTTCGGATAGTTTCATATTCATAACGTTCTGCAATGATCATGGTGCTACCTAAAAAATACGCAATTGAATCACGCGGAATATCTTCCTTTAATCGAGGGTCGATCTCTGCGTTTTCTGCGGCAGCCGCTTCTAAATCAAACTCAACATTATTTCTTCTTTGAAAAAACTCAGTCTTGGTTTGTAAGGTGTCGCCTTTTTTATCGATAACATGAACGTTTAAATTGTACTCTCCTGAAGGTAAGTTCTCAATAGGTACGAACATGATTACAGGCACAACCGGATTTGCTGAGAGCCTTTTAAATTTGAATATATCGTTTACAGCTGTCCCTTCTGGGTAGTTGCTTATTGAACAGGTAAATAAAAATTCTGCATCAGGACTGATGAGTTGAGATGTATTGTAGATTTCTGTGTAGAAAGCAATCTTATTGTACTCAGGAGGATAATAATTAGTCATGAAAGGAAGGAGAAAATAACCGCTCTTTGTGAAGTTACTCTGCTCATCTGTTTTGTAGGCATCCTCAATGAATTCTAGATCCGAAATACCGATCTCATTAGCGTTAACACCTTCAATTTGGATTGCTTGGGAACCCTGAACACTTTCTCCTGTCAACGCATCTTTAATGATCAGTTCATAATCGTAAATACCTGTATCAAGCGTATATCTCCTTACGTCATAAAAGTCATCTACAACAGAGTCTGCCATTAGTGGCGAATCAAGTAAATATTTATCGAAAACAACAACGCTATCGCCAACGCTGAAAATTTGTGTAATCTCAACCTTTGCCTGTAGATTACCCAAACCGTCTCCTTCGTATTTAAAAGAACCGCCGATCAATTGCAATGAAGTGCTTAAAATGTTTTGCTGGTTAGGCGTATGAAAAACCTTGTAATTAAAGTAAACTTTGGGTTTGGAAAAGGCCGCTCCCGCTATAAAAATTAAAAGAAATGTAATCCAGGTTTTCATTCAAAAAGCGTTTAAAACATAAAGATAAGGAAAATCGGACGCTTCTTTTTAGTTTTCTGTTGATTGGACCAAATTATTGATTAAACGGTTCGTGTTGAACTCAAACAATTCTTACTAATTGGAAATTCATAGAAAGAAAAAAGCACGGAAAAACCGTGCTTTTTAGAGCGGGAGACGAGACTCGAACTCGCGACCCTCAGCTTGGAAGGCTGACGCTCTACCAACTGAGCTACTCCCGCAAAATAAAAATATGTAGCGAAGTGCCTGTGCCGATCTAGTTAAACAGAGCTTTGCTCGTTGTGAAACTTGTTCGGTAAGCTACTCCCGCAAAATAAAAATATGTAGCGAAGTGCCTGTGTCGATCTAGTTGAACAGAGCTTTGCTCGTTGTGAAACTTGTTCGGTAAGCTACTCCTGCTTGTCAATAGTCAAAGATCCTTGGTGCGATCAAGACGAATGCAAATATACATTATTCCTTTGATTGGCAATCAAGTGTTCAGTGTTATTTGAGAACAAAATTCTATTTTTGTGGTTCAGAAATTTAGGCTTTAATCTAGTTGAGTGATATGGAGAACTTTAGAGAGATTTTGATTAAGATTTATCAGCAAACAAATCAGTTTGGGAAATACAAAGGTATGGACCTCATTAAGTTCGAGGAGGATGGTATAGCCTATCGCTTAGTGGTGAAACCAGAACATTTAGCAACTCCTACTACTGCTCATGGTGGAGTTATTGCTGGTTTTATGGATGGTGTTCTCGGTCTTGCAGCTTTATATGCTTCCTCGGAAAGAGCTGAATTGGTTTCTACCGTTGAGTTCAAAATTAATTTCCTGACACCTGTTCACCTAGGTGACGTCTTGATAGGAGACGGTAAGATTGTAAAAGCTGGAAAACGGATCATTGTCACAGAAGGTAATATCTACAAAGAAAAAGGTAATATTCCTGTCGCAATTGCAACCGGAACGTTTAACTCTTATCCGTATCAGAAAAGTGGGATGACTTTTGATAAAGTAAAAGACCATTTATAGGTTAAAATTTAAGCACCTCCCAACTCTGTATGGTCAAGATAGATTTGATTGAGCGTGGGAGTTGTATCTTCTAAATAATGCTACCTTTGCTGTCTAATTTAGAACATACAAGAATATACATTTCATCTAATAATTGAAGCATGATAAAGTTATCAGATCGCGTTAATGGTCTTGCAGAGTCAGCAACGATTGCGATGGCACAAAAAAGCCGCGAATTAAAAGCACAAGGTAAGGACATTATCTCGCTTAGTTTAGGTGAACCTGATTTTGATACACCTGATTTTATCAAAGAAGCAGCGAAAGAGGCAATTGATCAAAATTATTCGAAGTACATGCCTGTTCCTGGGTATTTGGATTTGAGAGAATCGATTGCTGCCAAGTTCAAAAGGGACAATGGCCTTGACTATGCTCCTGACCAAATTGTCGTATCAACAGGTGCCAAGCAGAGTTTAATTAATACAATTTTAGCATTGGTTAATCCCGGAGATGAAGTGATTGTTCCCGCTCCATATTGGGTAACCTATGTTGAGCAAGTGAGAATGGCGGGAGGTGTTCCGGTCATCATTGAAACATCAATTGATACTGATTTTAAAATCACGCCGGCCCAACTAAAGCAGGCCCTCGGGTCAAGGTCGAAATTGATGATTTTTAGTAACCCTTGTAACCCAACTGGTTCAGCATATAGTGAAGAAGAATTGGCCGGAATAGCAGAAGTGGTTGCTTCAACTGAAGGGTTTTATGTGATTTCAGATGAAATCTATGAGCATATCATTTTTGAAGGAAAAAACCACAGCTTTGCTAAATTTCCAGGTGTTTATGATAAAACCATTACGGTAAATGGAGTGTCAAAAGCATTTGCAATGACTGGTTGGAGAGTAGGGTATATTGGTGCACCTAAAGAGATTGCCGCTGCTTGCGGTAAATTGCAAGGTCAATATACTTCTGGAACAGGATCAATAAGTCAGCGTGCAACAAAAGCGGCGGTTGTAGCAGATCCTGCTGATATTCAATATATGGTTGAAGCTTTCCGTAAAAGAAGAGATTTGGTATTAAGTTTACTTCGAGAAATCGACGGTTTAAAAATCAATATTCCAGAAGGAGCCTTTTATGTGTTCCCAGATGTTACCGCTTTCTTTGGGAAACAATTCAACGGTAAAAAGATTGAAAATGCAACAGATCTGTCGCTCTATTTGTTGGATGAGGCAATGGTTGCAACCGTTACGGGAGTGGCGTTTGGCGATCCTAATTGCATTCGTATTTCATACGCAACCTCTGAGGATGTCTTAAGAGAGGCCATTTCACGAATCAAAACAGCTTTGGATAAACTGGAGGCATGATTAATTTAAAAAGCGCTTTTAACGCATTTAACGAAAAGAAGATTATTGTTGTCGGTGATGTTATGATTGACACGTACCTTAACGGGAGCGTAAATCGTATCTCACCAGAAGCACCTGTTCCAATTGTTCAGTTCAAATCCCGTGATCATCGATTGGGAGGAGCTGCAAATGTGGCTCTGAACATTAAGGCATTAGGAGCTCAGGCGTTTATTTGCTCAGTTATAGGAAAGGATGAAGATGGAGATCTGTATGAGCGTTTAATGAATGAAAATGCCCTTAATCAATGGGGTGTCATTCGTGCCGATGATCGAATCACAACGGTTAAAACACGTGTGATTGGTAATAATCAGCAGCTGCTTCGTGTTGACAACGAGCAAACTGATCCTATTTCTTCTTTATTAGAATTCTCCTTAATTGAACGCGTCAAAGAGATTGCAGAGAAAGAGGAGGTCGATGCTATTATCTTTCAAGATTATAATAAAGGTGTATTAACCGAGAATTTGATCAAAACCTTAATTGAGTTTGCAAATGAAAAGGGAATTTACACGACTGTAGATCCAAAAAAGGAAAACTTTTTTGCATACTCGGGTGTTACTCTTTTTAAGCCAAATCTCAAAGAGTTAAAAGAGGGAGTTGGTGAGTTTTTTGAAATGGAAGAGAAAGATCGTTTTCAAGAAGCGATTAACAAGTTAAAGGAGCAAGTTGAAGCCCAAATGACCTTTGTGACACTCTCTGAACATGGCGTTTACATGAATGCGGAAGGAGAACATTATTTCATTCCGGCTCATTTAAGAGATATTGCAGATGTTTCTGGAGCAGGCGATACAGTTATTAGTGTTGCAACGCTGTGTATTACTTGTAATCTTCCGGCGCAAAGCGTAGCGGAAATAGCAAACCTAGCTGGAGGTCTAGTTTGTGAAAAAATTGGCGTTAGTACTGTGGGTAAAGAACAGTTGATGAGCGAAGTATTGTCGCTATAAAAGAACTATTACATTGGGAACAAAAGTTAAGCCTTACAACAAGGAAGAGTCAAGTAAAAAAGAAGAAGTAGAAGAAATGTTCGACAACATTTCTGGTAAGTATGATTTCTTGAATCACTTTCTATCGCTTGGTATTGATAAGATCTGGCGAAAAAAGGCAATAAAAATTCTAAAGTCATTCGAACCCAAAGTCATCATGGATATGGCCACAGGAACAGGTGATTTTGCTATTGAAGCATTAAAACTGAATCCTGAGCGTATAGTGGGTGTCGATCTCTCCAACGGAATGCTTGAAGTTGGTAGAAAAAAAATGAAGAAACGTTCAGTTGACCACATTATTGAAATGGTGCAAGGTGATTCTGAAAACTTATCCTATGATGACAATACCTTTGATGCATTTATCGTAGGCTTTGGTGTCCGAAATTTCCAAAACCTTGAGGCTGGCTTGTCAGAGATGCTTCGGGTATTGAAACCCGGGGGCGTTGGGCTAGTCCTAGAATTTTCAAAACCAAAGAAATTTCCGGTTAAACAGTATTTTGCCTTTCATTCCAAGTATATAATACCAACTATCGGTAAGGCGATTTCAAAAGATAAGGCAGCTTATTCATATTTGCCAGAATCTGTGGCAGCTTTTCCGGAAGGACAAGAATTTGTTGACATCATGTCGAAAGTTGGGTACAAAGACATTAGGACAAAACAAGTAGGAGGCGGTATAGCAACTATTTACTATGGCTTGAAATAGTCAATTCTCATTGATTTCTTTGTAACTTTGTCTGCTTTTAGAATTATGGGAATGCCCCAAATTGATATAATAAAAGGATAAGCTATACGTTCTAGCCGTATGTTAAATGTTCAAAGAGTATACCTGTTAGTGCTTTTGTCATGTCTTTGCATGACTCAAGGTTTCGCGCAGCGATACGGTAAGAATATACCCGATTTTGAACATCGAAAGTTTCACTTTGGAACAGCTTTAGGAGGCACGAGTACAACTTATATCTACGAACTCAAATCTAGTTTCACCGAATATGACTCTGTTTATCAGGTTAATTTAAATTCTGGTCCTGGATTTGCCATTCAATTGCCATTAATCTCTTGGAATATTCATTCCACTTTTCATTTGAGAACCATTCCGTCATTAACTTTCCACGATACGGAATTCTCATACAGCTATTGGAAAAATGGTGAGCGTGAAACAAAGTCGACTCGAACACAACCGACATTATTGAATTTTCCGCTTCTTTTGAAATTGAATACCAAGCGTATCAATAATTTCGCTGCTTATGGAATTACTGGGGTTTCTTATAGCTATGATCTGGCTAGTCAGGATGACGTGGATCAAACTTTAAGCGATCCAATTGTAAAACTTAAGCGCCATGACTTTGCTTACCATGTTGGAGGAGGGTTCGATTTTTATTTGCCTTATTTTAAGTTTGGTATAGAGATCAAACTGAGCAATGGCATGCGCAATCTCTTAATTCAAGATGATACATTCTTTGCAGCACCATTACAGAGCTTAAAGTCGCAGATTTGGTGGTTTTCAATTACATTCGAAGGATAGCAAATGATTAAGACAGTTGATCTAAGGATTCCTGCTGATAAGATTCATGATGAAGCCTACATCGAATCGACTTTACATCGTCAATTGGACGAAGATTCAGAATCAATCAAACATATTGAATTGCGTAAAAGATCCATTGACGCCCGTAAACGAAATATACTCTATAATTTACGATATGATGTCTATATTAATGAGGAGTATACTGCCCCAGTGACGTTTTTTACACCGCAAGATGTTTCCGATAAAGAAATAATAGGAATTGTGGGGTCAGGTCCGGCTGGTTTGTTTGCAGCACTAAAGGCAATAGAAAACGGACAACGTCCAATTGTCTTTGAGCGCGGAAAAGATGTCCGTGCTAGAAGAAGAGATCTAGCAAAGATTCATAAAGAACATTTGGTTGATAATGATTCTAATTATTGTTTTGGAGAAGGGGGGGCTGGTACCTATTCTGACGGGAAGTTATATACCCGATCGAAAAAGCGCGGAGATCTTATAAAAGTCCTAGAATGGTTTGTGCATTTTGGAGCAGATCCTGATATTTTGATTGATTCCCATCCGCATATCGGTACAAATAAATTACCCAAGATCATTCAAGCTATGCGCGAATGCATTATTGAATGCGGAGGAGAAGTTCGATTCAATGCAAAGATGACGGACATGATAATTGAGTCCGATCAAATAAAAGGGGTTGTCATTGATGATGAAGAGGAGATTCACCTGAACGATCTCATACTCGCAACAGGGCATTCTGCACGAGATATTTTTTATTTATTGCAGAAGCGAGGAGTTGAGATGGAAGCAAAGTCTTTTGCAATCGGGGTGCGCATTGAACATAGCCAAGAATTGATTGATCAAATTCAATATCATGGTCAATTATCAGGAGAAAATTTGCCGCCAGCGTCATATTCTTTAGTTGCCCAAGTAGATGGTATGGGGGTTTATTCATTTTGCATGTGTCCAGGAGGAATAGTTGCTCCGTGTGCGACTGAGCAAGATGAGGTAGTTACCAACGGATGGTCACCTTCTAAACGCAATAATCCCTGCGCTAATTCGGGGATTGTAGTTCAAGTTGCCCCAGGTGATCTACCAAATTATGATGAAAATGATCCGTTCACAGCACTTAGGTTTCAACAAGAAGTTGAGAAGATATGTTGGGAAGCGGCCGGCAAGACACAAGCAGTACCTGCCCAACGATTAATTGATTTTATTGAGGGAAAACCATCAAAAGACTTGCCGTCAACGTCCTATCAACCGGGTATTGTATCAGTTAATTTAGCTGAAGTACTTCCTCCACTCATAGCAACAAGATTGCAAAGAGCATTTAAGGAATTCGGTAAAAAAATGAAAGGCTTCATGACAAATGAAGCTGTTATTCATGCACCGGAATCGAGAACTTCATCTCCCGTCAAAATTCCAAGAGACAAGGAAAAACTGGAGCATATTCGTGTCAAAGGACTCTATCCATGTGGTGAAGGAGCAGGATATGCAGGGGGGATTATTTCGGCCGCTATCGATGGTATTCGTTGTGTTGATCAAATCTCAAAGAAGCGCTAAGAACTGACAGGAGTCATTTTTTTCAAGGTTGGTTTTTAATACCTTACGTATTTATTATCCACCAGCTATGCCATTTAATCGTAAAGAGCACCATAACCCGGGAGAAATTCGACCTCGTTTTCGCCTCATCACACCTTACTCGCAGGAAGAGGTGATGGATCTAATAGATAAAACCACAAAAGCAGATAATACTGTTATTGGTAAAAGGGTGTATGATATGTACAATTTAGATATTCCTAAAAGAGAACAACATTATTGGTCACCCGAATTAAGGATTATGTTAGAAGAGAATTTGGCTGGGGAGGGAACCTTTATCCGCTGTGTGGTTGGACCTCGTCAAAATGTATGGTTACTTTTTGTTTTTATATACGGTTTCTTGAGCGTTCTGACGTTATTTGGTGGTATGTATGGCCTTGTTCAATGGAATAGAGGAGGGTCTGCAGGATGGCTGTGGTGTTTTCCGGTTGCCCTAATCATAATATTGAGCGTTTATTTTGTTGCGAAATTGGGACAAAGAACGGGACGTGATCAAATCTTACATCTGGTCAGTGTGCTTTATCACAGCATTGGTGAAAAACCACTTGAAAGAAAATAGCAGCTTAGGATACGAGTTTAATTGAGGTAAGCAACTTCATCCTTTCCAAATTCAACAACAATATTATCTTGTAAAGTTGTTGAGATATTCAAGCCAACAAAGTCTGCTTGAACAGGAAAGCGCCTATGGGTACGATTAACAAGTGTCGCCACTTTTAGTGCGTTAATTTTATTATCCAGTAGTCTTCTTACCGCATGAATCATCGTTCGACCGGAATTGATTACATCATCAATTACGACAACAGTTTTCCCATGAAGTATCGAATCGTCAATTGTTAATGTTACAGGTGCACTAAGCGGATCGTCCTTTTGTACATTAATGGCGAACAGTTCAATTCTTTGATCGGTAATGGATTGAAGATGCGTAGCAATCCTCTCAGCGAATGCCATACCATTGCCGGCAATTCCAGCTACAAAAATGACATCCTGTTCGTAAGTGTTTTCAAGAATTTCAAACGCTATACGTTCGATTTTTTGACGAATTTGTGCTTGGTTGAGTACAACTGATTCCACTTTCATAGGATAAATATACAATGAATAGATCTCTCTTTGCAAAATTAGCAAACAAATAAAATATACCGCTTTAAAAAAAGAAATTGGTCGGCTTGAGGGCTAAATGATGAGGCTTGATTTAACTTGAAATTATTGGGAAAAAACTACAAAGTTAATAACGAAAATGGAATCGGTATAACCTGTGGATAACATTCATAATTTGTTAATCAATTCTAGATTATTCTCCGTAATTTTGACGGCAATTTAAATGCAAATATTCTAGTCTATGCCTAAAGATAACAGCATCAAATCCATCCTCATCATTGGTAGCGGCCCTATTGTCATCGGACAAGCCTGTGAATTCGATTATTCCGGTTCACAAGCGGCAAGATCATTACGTGAAGAAGGAATTGAGGTAACGCTTATTAATAGCAATCCTGCAACGATCATGACAGACCCAGTAATGGCAGATCATGTATATCTTCGACCTTTAGAGGTGGAGTCGATTGTAGAGATACTGAATAACCACAATATCGATGCCGTATTACCTACAATGGGTGGACAAACAGCCTTAAACCTCGCGATTAAATGTCAAGAGCAAGGTGTTTGGGAAGAACACGGCGTGAAAATCATAGGTGTAGATATTGATGCGATTGAGATTACAGAAAATCGTGATGCCTTTAGAACACTAATGGAAGAAATAGATGTTCCAATGGCGCCTCAAGCGGCTGCTAAGTCCTTTTTAGAAGGTAAAGGAATTGCGCAAGAATATGGCTTTCCATTGTGCATCCGTGCTTCGTATACCTTAGGTGGAGCTGGAGCAGCCATTGTTTATGAGGAGGAGGAGTTTGATAAGATGATTACTAGAGGTCTACATCTATCTCCAATACATGAGGTGATGATTGACAAGGCGTTGATGGGATGGAAAGAATACGAGCTAGAGTTATTGCGTGACGCCAATGACAATGTTGTGATTGTTTGTTCGATCGAAAATTTCGATCCAATGGGAATTCATACTGGAGACTCCATAACAGTGGCTCCTGCGATGACACTTTCCGATACGACCTTCCAACGTATGCGTGATATGGCCATTAAGATGATGCGTGCAATAGGAAACTTTGCCGGTGGGTGTAATGTGCAGTTTGCAGTTAGCCCAGATGAAAAGGAAGATATTATTGCCATTGAAATTAATCCGCGTGTTTCGCGTTCATCTGCCTTGGCATCAAAAGCGTCGGGTTATCCTATCGCAAAGATTGCTGCAAAACTGGCAATTGGATACCATCTTGATGAATTAAAAAATCAGATTACAAAAACAACTTCTGCACTGTTTGAGCCAACATTGGATTACGTGATTGTGAAAATCCCACGTTGGAATTTCGCAAAGTTCGATGGTGCGGATGATAAATTGGGACTTCAAATGAAGTCTGTAGGAGAAGTGATGGCAATTGGTCGGAGTTTCCAAGAAGCACTGCAAAAAGCTTGTCAGTCTTTGGAAATTGGACGGAATGGTCTTGGAGCGGATGGACGAGAGGTAACCGATCAAAACAAAATATTAAAGAGTTTAGCAAACCCTAGTTGGGATCGCTTGTTCCATATTTATGATGCGATCAAACTTGGAATACCATTTAAAACGATCCGAGAAAAGACCAAAATTGATGACTGGTTTTTGAGACAAATCGAGGATTTAATTCACCTAGAAAAAAGGATCGAACGTCACTCAATCTCAAGCATTTCAAAAGACCTCTTATTTGAGGCGAAACAAAAAGGATATGCAGATCGTCAAATAGCGCATCTATTGCGTTGTTTGGAATCGGAAGTTTATACCAAAAGAGATGAATACGAGATCAACCGTGTTTATAAATTGGTAGATACTTGTGCGGCAGAGTTCCCGGCAGAGACACCTTATTACTATTCGACGTTCGAATTAGAGAATGAGTCGGTCGTTACCGAAAAGAAAAAGATTGTTGTGTTAGGTTCAGGGCCTAACCGAATTGGCCAGGGAATTGAGTTTGATTATTCATGCGTCCACGGTGTGTTCGCAGCACAGGAATGTGGTTATGAAACGATCATGATAAACTGTAACCCAGAAACGGTTTCAACGGATTTTGATACAGCTGATAAACTCTATTTTGAGCCAGTATTCTGGGAGCATATCTATGATATTATTCGTCACGAAAAACCAGAAGGTGTCATTGTTCAGCTGGGCGGACAGACGGCCTTAAAGTTGGCTGAGAAATTAGAGCGTTACGGTATTAAAATTATGGGTACCTCTTATGATGCATTGGATTTGGCAGAGGATCGAGGAAGGTTCTCAAATCTTTTGAAAGAGCATGAGGTACCTTATCCAAAATTTGGCGTGGTCGAAAGTGCTGAACAGGCATTGGAATTGGCTGATGAATTAGGGTTCCCACTCTTAGTAAGACCTTCTTATGTTCTTGGGGGACAAAAGATGAAGATCGTTATAAACAAAGAGGATCTCGAGCATCATGTTGTTGACATCCTTAATGAATTGCCTGACAACCAAATTCTGTTGGATCACTTTTTAGGAGGTGCAATCGAAGCAGAAGCCGACGCAATTTGTGATGGCGAAAATGTGTATATTATAGGAATCATGCAGCACATCGAACCTGCTGGAATTCACTCTGGAGATTCATATGCAGTTTTACCTCCATATAACCTAGGTGATCTTGTAATTCAACAGATTGAAACGATTACGAAGAAAATTGCAGTAGCACTGGATACAGTCGGTTTGATCAATATCCAGTTCGCGATAAAGGACGATAAGGTATATGTAATTGAGGCAAACCCAAGAGCTTCGCGAACAGTGCCATTTATAGCAAAAGCATACGAAGAGCCTTATGTAAATTATGCAACGAAAGTAATGCTTGGAGAAAAGAAAGTCTCGGACTTTAATTTCCAACCTGCTACGGAAGGCTACGCCATTAAGGTGCCGGTATTCTCATTCAACAAATTCCCGAATGTAAATAAGGAATTAGGACCCGAGATGAAATCGACTGGAGAAGCAATCCACTTTATCAAGGATTTGCGTGATCCTTACTTCCAAAAGATCTACAGCGAACGTAACTTATACCTAAGTAAATAAATGGTACTACTAAGCGTAACCGGATTATTTCGAACACTCCTGATTATCATCGGAGTGTTCGTGCTTTTACGCTTTATTGGTCAGTTGATGCAGGCCAAAAGAAATGTAGAAGCTGAACGCAGGGATAATCATGCACGCCGTGAATCTGATCGAGCGCGACACGAATCGCAAAGAAATTTTGGTAAAACAACCATCTCCAAAATAGGAAAGTCAAAATATAGAGACGAAGACTACACAGATTTTGAGGAGATACCAGATGATTCGGACGTTAAATCTCCTTAAAAGAGCTGGCTTTCATCGCCAATTCTCCAATAAATATTTTATTTTTACGTCTTTGACCAAAGCACGAGATCAATCGCGTATACGTGCTACGTTTTTAAAACAGAATTCATGAATTTGAAAGACCGAATTTTAAGAAAATCCAATCTTTGGCACCTTGGAGCCGTTGTATTATTTGTAGTAATCGCATGCGTTTATTTTGCACCTGCGCTCAAAGGGTATACCATTAAACAAGGCGATATTGTCAACTTTTTAGGAATGTCAAGAGAAGTGGTGGACTATCGTGATAACTCTGGAGATCAAACACTTTGGACTAACTCGATGTTTTCGGGAATGCCAACTACGCAAATTTCAATGAAGTACGAGGGGGATTGGCTAAGCGCTGGATTAACCAAATTGTTTCGACTGGGTTTACCGGCACCAATTTTCTTCTTATTCGTCTATTTTATTGGGTTTTACATCTTATCGCTTAGCTTGCGTATCAAACCATTGATTGGTATTATTGGTAGTATCACTTTTGGTTTTTCATCCTATTTTATAGTCATCCTCGAAGCTGGTCACAACTCGAAAGCCGCCGCAATTGGTTTTGCGCCACTTATGATAGCCGGATTTATCATGGCTTATAGGAACAAGAATTGGATTTTGGGTGCGGCATTATCGGCTGCGTTTATGGCTGTTGAATTGGCAGCGAACCACGTCCAGATTACTTATTATATGGCCTTTGTTTTGGTATTGATGGGGATCGTAGAATTGGTCAGACATATCCGAAAAGGACAGTTGATGAAATTTGCAAAAGCAACGGGTTTACTTGTGATAGGTTATGTTTTGGCTGTTCTTGTGAACTACGGAAACTTATTCGGAACCATTGAGTATTCAAAACAAACGATTAGAGGCGGAACAGCATTAACCATTAATCCTGACGGTACATCGAATGAAGAAATTAAAACGTCTGGACTTGATCGTGACTATGTAACCAATTGGAGTTATGGTAGAGGTGAGACCTTTACGTTCATGGTGCCCAATTTCAAAGGGGGAGAAACCATGGCGATTGGTCAAAATGAAGCCAATGAAGACCTGTTGGATGATGTAGATCGTCAGTATGCTCAGAATATTGCACAAAGCAACCAATATTGGGGTGATCAGCCTTTTACTTCAGGGCCGGTGTACATTGGTATTATTGTCATGTTCTTAGCATTGCTAGGCATGATTTACGTCAAAGATCGTTACAAATGGGCACTTTTATCCGCTACGCTTTTAGCAGTGGGATTGAGTTGGGGTAAAAATTACGTCAGCGCATTTGTTTTGTTACCAATTATCCTGTACATGGTCAATATTTTCTTGACCGGTAAGAAACAATTGATCTTTACAGCTGCAAACACATTATTGTTCCTATTGGCCTTATTCAATGGTGAAATGTTCGTTGAAAAGAGTTTAACTGATTTCTTCTTGGACGCTTTACCGGGTTATAACAAATTGAGAGCAGTAACGATTATTCTAGTTGTTGCGGAGTTATGCATTCCTTTATTGGGTGTGTTATTCCTTCAAAAATTGATCAGTAAGCGCAAAGAAATAATGGAAAACCTGAATGGCTTCTATATCGCTGCAGGATTTACATTTTTATTACTCATTATCTTCTTGCTTTCACCAACTACTTTTAATGATTTTATCAGCGCACAAGAATACGCAATGGTTGATTCGTTGACAGATACAGGGATGCAACAACAGTACATGGATTTTTATGATGCGCTAGAATCAGCTAGAATCGAAATATTTAAAGCGGATGTTCTCAGATCGCTTGGATTCTTTGTGATTGGTGCATTGTTAATTTTTACTTATGCACGATTTGGCTTCAGCAAATACATTTTAGGTAGTGGTTTAGCGGTATTTATTTTAGTGGATCTTGTGACTGTTGATCAACGCTATTTAAATAATGAGGGGACAGGGAAACGCTACAACCAATGGGTTGAAAGCTATCAAATGCAATTTCCTTTTCCTGCTGGAAATGGCGAACAGGAAATATTGCGTATGGAGTCGATGTTAAATCCGGAAATACAACCGAAAATTGATTCGGCCTTAGCAGTTTTAAATAAAGAATTAAAAGATGCTGATGCCTCTGGACGTGAAAAGCAGGTAAGGCGTGATTTCATCACATTTAGAATACTGAATCGCAATACACATTTCAGAGTATTCGAAGAAGGAAATCCTTTTAACAGCTCTTATACGTCTTATTTCAATAAGTCGATTGGAGGCTACCATGGAGCAAAACTGAGCCGCTATCAAGACATTATTGATTTTCATTTGGTGAAGCGTAATCCTGCGGTTATAAATATGCTAAATGCTAAGTACTTCTTGGCGCCTCAAAGAGGGGCTACTGGAGTTGAAAATTCGCAGTTGACGCGCGTAAATCAGCAGGCAATGGGTAACGCTTGGCTCGCCAAAACTATCCAAACTGTTGAGAATTCAGATGAAGAAATTTTGGCAATGAATGCGGCCGAGGCTTTCCAAATTCAAAATAAAGGATTAGGTCAGGTGATAGTGAATGGACAGGCCGTAGCTGATAGAGCTGCAATACAAGCAACTGATGAGGTAATGGTATTGTTGCCAGGAATGACTGAGCCGCAGCCAATTCAACAAATTCCTTTTAATGCAACAGCTGACCAGCCTTTGGCAATGGTTGTGGATTCAACAGGAATCAATTGGGTTTATGATTCAGCGCCGGATTCGATGTTCAATAAGGTATTTGCTATTAACGCTGGAGGCGTAACTGGTTGGGATCCGCGTGAAACAACAATCGTTGATAATGAATTTACTTCAAACATAAGTAGCAATACTTATTCAGGAAGTGGTAATATTGAATTGACAAATTATCATCCTGATCGCATGACATACCAATTCTCTTCAAATGATAAGCAATTGGCTGTATTCTCAGAGATTTATTATGACGGATGGAAAGCTTATGTTGATGGTCAGGAAACACCTATTTCTCGTGTGAACTATGTATTGAGAGCCATTGAGGTTCCCGCAGGTGATCATGAAATTGTTTTCGAATTTGAATCAGAAACGTACGAGAAAGCGGGAATGATGGCGAATATTGGAAGTATAGGTATCCTATTGTTTTTATTGGCAGGTCTTTATATCGAGTCAAAGCGTAAGGAAGAGGAGGATGATGATAAGATCATCGAATCAATTATCAACGAAGAGTCAGAAGTTTAATACCAATTCAATTGGGAAAACGAATTTTAATCATGACGTATTATTGGCCGCCAAGCGGAGGAGCTGGTGTTCAGCGATGGTTGAAATTTGTCAAATACCTACATAAATCGGGTTGGGAACCTGTCATTTATACCCCTGAAAATCCTGAATACCCGTCGATTGATGAGTCGATGCTGAAGGAAGTCCCTGATGGTATCGAGATTATTAAAACTAAAATTTGGGAACCTTTTAACCTGTACAAAAAAGTAGCGAGCAAAAACAAAGATGAAAAGATCAACGCAGGCTTCTTAACAGAAGAAGGTCAAAAAAGTAAACGGATTCAGGACTTTGCTGTTTGGGTAAGGGGAAACTTTTTTATTCCGGATGCACGTAAATTTTGGATTAAACCTTCGATTCGATTCTTAAAAAGCTATCTCAAGGATAATCCAGTTGATGCGATTATTTCAACCGGGCCGCCCCATTCAATGCACTTGATCGCGTTAGGAGTAAAAAAGAAGTTTGATCTCCCCTGGATAGCCGATTTTAGAGATCCTTGGACCAATATTGATTTTTACGATCAATTGAAGCTAACGAAACTAGCAGACCAGAAGCATCACCGATTAGAAAAGAAGGTTTTACAAACTGCTGATATCTGTCTAACTATTGGTGAAACAATGAAGACTGAATTCGAAGAACTCGGTGCAAAACGTGTGGAGGTTATTACAAACGGCTACGACGAATCGGATCTTCCAAAGGAAAACCCATCAAAAGATAAAAAGAAAAGTATCGCACATATCGGAACGTTAAATCCGTCGCGTAACCCTTCACTTTTATGGTCGGCATTGAAAGATTTATTGGTTGAATTTCCGGCATGGAAAGATGAATTAGAGATAAAACTGGTCGGAAAAGTCGATTTAAAGGTTAAGAATGACATCGAAAAAGCAGGATTAACACCTTTTCTTAGATTGATTCCTTATTTAAAGCATGAGGCGGCAATACTGGAGCAAATGAAGTCACATTTATTGCTTTTGATGGTAAATAATACACCAAATGCAAAGGGAATTCTGACAGGAAAGATGTTTGAATACATCAGTTCGGGAACACCTATTGTGGGTATTGGACCATCGGATGGAGATGCGGCAAAAATCTTAAATGAAACAACCGCGGGGCAAATGATAGATTATGAAGATTTGGATGGGTTAAAAGACTACCTGATCAAATTTATGAACGGTGAAATTCAAACTTCTGCATCCGCTATTAGCAAATACTCACGTGCATCATTGACGGATAATTTGATCGATTTGATAGAGGGAATAAGTAAGAATTCCTGAATTCAATTCATATATTCGGTATTATATCGATGTCATTGCTATCTTCGCTTAATCAGAATTAATTCAAATCATTTTTGAGTCAAGTACAGTTTTATATCGACGGAAATTTTGAGGCTTTTACTTCTCCTAAAGATGATGAAAAGTACCATTCATCTGCACATAGCAATACTGCTGTTTTCAGTGAACCTATTGTCCTGTCAGGAGCATTGCAAAAAGAAATAATAGACTCATCTTTTGAAAAAGTAATCGAGTTCTACAATAAACACGAAGACATCTTCAAAGAATTTGAGTATGCTTTCGGAATAAATCCATGGTTTTTAGAGCACTTCAGAATCACTTTTAGATTTCGAAAATTCGAATTAAAATTAGCGGCAATGAGGGCGTTTATTGAGGAACATCCTCAGGGAGTTATAGTAACTGCAGACAGTCAATTGCTGAACTATTTTTCTGATAGTCAGGTTCGAATTGAGAAAGAGACGATTAGCTCAGATAAAATCACGTCAGTAGTAAAGGAATTGAGATATATCCTCAGCCAATCGCGGCCGCTACCAAAAAGGAGAAATGAAGATTTAATTTTATCCGTTTGGCACGATAACGAATCGGGGCGAGACAAGCGCTTTGGGAGATTGGAGGAGGGGATGGATAAAATACTCAATCGCGAATCGTTTAACCCGAAGCAGGCATTACCCGCAAAGGATTCAGGTTATAAACAAGAAAAAAATGTTGATCAACTGATTGCTAATTACCTGTTGACCCTAAAAGCACCATTCGAATTATCGAAGTTTCGTAAAGGATTAAAGCAACTTTATCAGAACTTGCGCCGTGCTTGTACGAATGCACCATTGGAGGATCGCATAATCTTTAATTATTTTGAGTCTGCCTATTTCAGCCAACAAATCTATTACTTGAGGTACTTGGCCTTTAAACGTTTTTTCAAAAAGCGAAATTATAGATCAGTCCTCTTTATTAATGAGAATAGTGCCCAGCAAAAGGTGGTCCAGTATGCAGCTTCAGTTTATGGTGTCAAATCAATTGGGATTCAGCACGGAGCAATTTATCCGACGCACCCGGCATATATGTATGGGAAGTATAACCGCGTGCCTTTACTGCCAGATTTCACTTTTGTATGGGGAGAGCACTATCGAAAAATGTTGATTGAATTTGGCGGATATCCCTCAGGCCAGGTCATAACGAGCGGTAGAATACCTCCAGCGAATCCTTTTCGAATCGTAAATCCTGACATACCAACAGCCAACAATAAAATATGCATTGTATACGCTACGCAACCTCAACCGGATATGAATCTTCGGCAGCGTGAATTAAAAGCAGTTTTAAAAGCAGTTAATTTAAATGCTGATAAAGCTCATTTAATCCTTCGACCGCATCCTGCAGAGGTAAAGGATGATTTATTTCAAGAAATGGCGAATGAAGTTGGCTTTAATGATTTTATAATCGACAGAACCACTGATTTAATATCTCAATTTGAAATGGCAGACATTTTTATTACCAGCTATTCAACAGTTGGAGCCGAGTTTGTTCCTTTCCGTAAACCAATGCTCATTCTCGATTTTTTAAAGGCAGACAAGGTTGATTATATCAGTCAAGGTGTCGGCATTCCCATTTACGTTGAGGATGATCTGAATCGGATTTTATCGAATGAGCTTCCTGCAATCAAAGAGGACGCTTACGACCGTTTCATAGAGAACTATTTTTATAAGAATGGAAATAAAGCATTGAGTATTATTCGTTCTATTATCGATGCCATCTAAATAGTTAATAATTGTCTGTTTCTTTATGATGGATTTATTATCTTTCGGCAATGGATTATAATACGGAAAAAGTAAACTGTAACCTCTGTGGAGAAGATGATACAGATTTGCTAAGCACAGTTGGTCAACATGGAATTCCAATTAATTTGGTGATCTGTAAGAACTGTGGTTTAGGTTATTTAAACCCTAGATAGGATGCTGAGGGTTATATTGATTTTTATAAGAATCAATACGATAAATATTACCGTCCTAATCTTAAATCTAACTTAAAGAAGAGCGAGTCAGGAGAGAATAGTCTTGTACAGAGATTTAAAGAAAGAGACCTATTGGCACCAGGTTTTAGAAATATTCTTGACATTGGAAGCGGTGCTGGCGAGAATTTGATCAGTTTTTCGAAGATATTTCCGGATGCCAAGCTTTCAGCTATTGAACCCTCACAAGATTCTCAAAACCTTTTAAAGAAAAGGGAATCGAGGTGTTGAGTGATGATGTTAATTCGAATTGGTATACGAAACTCAACGAAAGGTTTGATCTTATTATTATGCGCCATGTATTGGAGCATTTTCTTGATCCATTGACTGTCCTCAAACGAATTCGCGAAGTCTTAAGTGAAGATGGTGTTCTTTATATCGCTGTTCCTAATAACCTTAATCCTACGCAAGACCTTGAAAAGGTATGGTTTCGGGTTGTGCATACGTATTATTTTAACTAGTTCTCTTTAGAAAATATAATGTCCTTAGCAGGTTTTGAATTAATTGATCTCGTTGAGGGAGACAAGTATAACAATGGGGAAGTATTCCTTATGGCCAAAACTACCGTTGATGAAATTAAGCCCAATTTCTCGCCTTATCACTACGAAATGCAGCGCGATGTATTCAGGAAAAAACGAGAAGAAGAGAAGAAGATTTCTTATAAGCTTAAGGATAAAGTAAGAAAAATAAAAAAACGATTCTTATCTTAATCCTTCATTGATCAACCATTCGCAATAGGCAAAATCCTCTGGTGTATCAATGTCTATGCTTTCTTTTTCGGGAGTTTCCAAAATAGCCATATTCTCACCGTAGAGCGGACCGTTCTCGTCTCGTAGGTTCTCTTTCCGTATTAGATCCACACAACCGTTGAGGCGAAATACAGGAGGTAATAATTGACTTTGATAATAAGTTTCAATGGATATGCCGGGAACTACGCCTTTCGCTTTACCATTTTCTTCTTGAAACATCCAATAAGGGTGGTGAACGCCTTCCACTTTGGTCATACTTCTCACGGAATCAGCTTTGGTTTCAATCAGTTTTTGAATACCCGCATCAATCAATGCTCCCGTTCTGAATGGTGAAGTTGGACGGAGTAAACAGATCGCATCAAATTTAAGGTTGGTCAAAGCTTCGTAAGTCTCTAGCGCATGTATTAAAACCGGACGGTCACCCATCTGGTTACCACTGAGCTCAACGGGTCTTACAAAAGGAACATTAGCACCATGTTTTTGGGCAACTGCAGCAATTTCTTCATCTTCAGTTGATACAATGCAATCAGCGATAAATTTAGCGTCTTTTACAGCCTTAATCGTGTACGCAATCAAAGGCAAACCGCCTAGATCTTTAATGTTCTTTCTGGGTACACGTTTACTGCCACCCCGTGCTGGTATGATTCCTAATATTTTCATGCAAAGTCCTGAAACACTTTCTTTATGCGCGTTTTCAGCTTGTCAGTGAGTGCTTGCCCGGTTGGGAAATTGATTCCTATGGTAGATAATTTACGGCTATTTTGGTTTGAGAACGTATATGCCTTATAAGGTTCCATGTCACTCAAAGGATAAAAGAATGGGCGCGCATCAATGCTTTCGGCTTTGAGATTTGCGATCAATACATCGCGAGAACCTTTTGTAACCAGTGCTGACACCAACCAAGTAATTCGGTTTTTGTTTTCAAAGTCTTCTTGAAATTGAATAAAGTCAATGTCATGGCAAATATCTTTATAGGCAAGCTCAATTTCGCGACGAAATTGAAGGATTTCATCAATCCTTTCCAGCTGGCCTACGCCAATTGCCGCTTGCAGGTTGGTCATTCGATAATTATATCCGACGCGATCATGCCAATAACGTTTTTCCTTACTCATTCCATGATCACGAAGAACGCACATAATGTCGTTCAAGTCTGAATTATTGGTAACACACATTCCTCCTTCTCCAGTAGTGATTACTTTGTTTCCAAAAAAGGAGAAAGTAGCGATATCCCCAAAGGATCCTACTTTTTGCCCCTTAAAAGTTGCTCCATGTGCCTCTGCACAATCCTCAATAACAAATAGATTGTGTTTTTTGGCCAGTGCCATAATTTGATCCATGTCACAGACTTGTCCGTAGATATGGACCGGAATAATAGCTTTTGTTTTTTCCGTGATGGCCTTTTCAATTTCAGTCGGATCGATACACCAGCTGTCTTCTTTTACATCAACAATAACTGGAGTAGCGCCTGCATGAAAAACAGCATTGATGGTAGCCGCAAATGTTAAATCAGGAACAATGACCTCGTCACCTTCACCAACAACAAGTGCTTCCAATGCCAGATGAATCGCTACGGTACCGTTTGAAACCGCGACACCGTAATCACATTGGCAATAGCGTGAAAACTCTTCTTCAAATTGGCGAATGTAAGAACCAGAGCTGGAAATCCAAGACGACAAATAAGCGTCTACCAAATATTTAAATTCATTTCCTTTTAGGTTAGGCGTTGCAACTGGAACGTAAACCTTATTTTGATATTGGAAGAAATCAACCAGTTCATTGTTTTCATTTAAAACAGGTAGAATGCTCACGCTTTCGCTCGTCTTATCCAACATCTCTTGAAATGATTCATGGCTATACGCAATCGTGCAATCTCGGTTTGGCAAATCTCCGATCACAGCACTTAAATCCATTCCTCCGAGCAACAACCGGCGAATATCACCGTCAGTCATAACGCCACAGAATTTATTTTCATCATCGACAATAAAGGCAATACCCTTGCCATTCGTATTGATGACCTGCATGACATCAAGAAGTGTCCCAGATTGCTTACATTTTAGGTGCTCAAGCATTCAATAAAAGATTAATATGATCAAGTGATGTTTTTACCTTTTCCAATGGCTCATAGATTTCCAGTGTAACCGTTTTATTCTTCCAATTTAAATTTTGAAGTTTTGAATAAAGCGGACTTTCCATTTCAATAGCATCATTGGTATCGTGTAAACCATCGTTATCGCTTAAGTGAATATAGTCAGATACCTTAAATAGTGTATCAAGTTCTTGGTTAAAATCTTTTTCTAAGGTTTGACAACTTACTTTTAGATGGGCCACATCCAACAATAGGTTAAAATCGATTCTTTCTTTTAGCTCTTGATAGGAAGATAGGTCGGTAACCATTAACGGATTTTGCCCTTCAAAAGATTCATTGTTCGAGAAGGAAAAAACGTTATTCTCGACATAAAGAATTACATCATTTCCTGCAAATTTTTTCAATTCACCATGTGCTTTACAAAAGCGATCAAAAGCTTCATTTTTATCTGTGATATCAGAAGGAGATAATTTTTTTCCTATTTCCGAAACTTTAATGTCTATGAAAAATCCGGCGTGAAAACCAAATTTACGAGTGCCCAGCTTTGCTGAAATGTCAATTGCGCGTTTACAGTGCTCAATACTCTGTTGATATACTTTATCATTGACGGAAGCTAAATTAAGAACAAAATCTTCCTGCGGAGGTGGAAAGTAATTGTGCAATAGTAAAGAAACACCTAGCTCTTTTTGAACAGCTTCTAAATCTTGAATTAAAGTTTTGTATGGCTTCGTCCCCCCGGATAGCTCTATCTCAGAAAATCCGTACGCATGAAGATCTTGAACCGAATCAATTATTCGATTATGTTTTATACAAGATGATGAAATAAATGCCATAATATCAGTCTAACAACTTTGAAACGCCTACTACCTTTTTATTGGATGATATGTTCTTAATGATCGTGCTGCCTGCTCCAATTATCACGTTTTTGCCAACTTCAATTTTATCAATTATACAGGTACCAATACCCACGAAAGTGTTTTCACCTATATGCACCCTACCGGCCAATTTAGACCCTGGAGCCAAATGGGCATAATCTCCAATTATAGATTCATGATCGATGATGGCTCCAGTATTTATGATTACTCCTTTCCCAACTTTAACCATTGGATTGATAATAGCCCCAGCACATATCACCGCACCATCCTCAATTTCTGAAGAGTCTGAAACAATCGCTCTTGGATGAATCAAAGTTGGGTAAGCCGTATATCCGATATGAACGAATTCCGTCATTTTTTCTTTCCTCTCGTTATTGTCTCCAATGGCAAAACATAAAGCTATTTCGTCAGGAGGGAAATTGGAAATCAAATCTTTGCCATCAATAACATCAATGCCGAGAATAGATTCGTCTTGTCCGCGAAAGTTTAAATCAACAACACCAACAATAGTATAATCATTCAGCAAAGCGATTTCTATCACAGGGCGTGCATGCCCACCAGCGCCGATGATGAGTAGATTCTTCATCCGATTTCTATTATTTCGTTCTTTTTGTAATCACGGTTTGCCTTTTTGCCGACAACAGCATCATATTCGATCGCAGATATACCTTTTCCGCCGGTACGTTTAGCGACAATGTTATCCTCAGAAAATACTTCTCCATCAGCGATTGGAATTGCCGCGACTAAACATTTTTGAAGACGATTTCTTGTTTCTTTTTCATCTTCAGTCGGTTCTTTCGAAGGATTACCCAAATATAGCTCTACGCGTCGAATTTCAGTTATATAGGCTTTCAGTTCTGCGGGATCAAGAGAAGCTCTGTGATCCGGACCTTCCATTGACTTATCTAATGTAAAGTGTTTTTCTACCACCTTTGCACCCATTGAAACGGCATAAGGACTAGCACCAATAGATGGTGTGTGATCCGAAAAACCGACTATCATGTCGAATCGATCTTTAAAAGTTTGGATAACATTTAGATGAACTTCGTGATCTTTCACTGGATAGTTAGAGGTACATTGTAAAAGAATTACTTCTTGATTTTCTTCCGACAATGCTTCTAAAGCAGTTTCCACCTCTTGCATATAGCACATTCCTGTCGAGATGATTACAGGTTTCCCTTTTTTGGCTACTCTTCGAATAAAGCCAATGTTGGTAGTATCTGTTGATGAAATTTTATAAGCCTCAAGATCTAGTTCGTCAAGCAATTCCAAACTTTTTTCATCAAAAGGAGTTGTCAAAAAAAGAATATTCTTTTCACGACAATAAGCCTTTAGCAATTTCATGTTTGAAACAGCAAACTCCAGTTTTTTCAACATTGAAAATTGAGACTCTGTTTTTGCAGTTGTTTCCTTTTGATAAGTTGCTTTTTCAACATTGTCTAGAATCAACTCCTCAGTTATGAAAGATTGAAATTTAACAGCATCTGCTCCACATTCAACGGCAACATCAATTAACTTTTTGGCCAGTTCAATTTCACCATTGTGATTGACGCCAGCTTCCGCAATAATAAAAACGGGAGCATCCTCACTTATGATGAAATTCCCGATTTGAATGGTCTTCTTAAACTTCATAATTCCTATACTAACAAAGTTAACAATAGTTTTAATAAATGTTATTGCGGATCAAATGTATCACTGCATTCACTTTCAATTGTTGTTAAAAAATGATAAGTGGATACTGAACTACGGATAAAATTCGTTCCTTGCGGTATCAAATAAAAGAAGCTTTGGGAATAATACAGAAACAGGCGACGCAAAGTACAATCGTATCGTTGATCGGCACGGCTGTGGGTGCTATCTCTCAGGTCATGTTACCTTTTATTTTTGAGGAGGAGGATCAAATTGGTGCCTTATCACTGCTTAACTCAATTTCCAAGATTTTTGCAACCATCTTCACATTGGGGTTTGCTCAAATCACATTGCAGGTTTTTTCATCTTTCCGTAATGATGAGAAAGGGCATTCAGGCTTTTTGATGTTTGCTATACTTTATTCGATTGCAGGTGCTGCTGTTGGTTTGCTCACCTTTTATATTTTTCATGACTTCTTTGTTGGAGTAGGGGATGAATACCAGTTGATTCGATCAATATCTTATTTGATTTTTCCAATAATTTTCTTCAAAATATTCTTCGCAAACCTTGATGCGTATATGCGTATGCTTTTCGCTTCAGTCGTCGGCATTTTTTGGGAAGGTTTGATGTTAAAAGTTGGGATTCTCATTGGCGTATTTATGTTTTGGCTCGGTTGGATTGATTTTCAATATACCGCGTACGTATATAGTTTTGCTTTGAGTTTGCCAGGAATTGCCTTGATTTATCTAACCTTCAAAAGAACTTCTGTTATTCAAATGCCAGAACGATCTTTGTTTGGGAAAGATAAACGTAGTGCTATTATCAGTTACGGTGTTTATGGAATTCTCGGTGCGGCTTCGAGTATTTTGGTGGTATCCATCGATCAGGTAATGTTGAATAAAATGGTTGGCACTGATGCAGTCGGCGTATACTCCGTTCTTTTCTTTGCGGGTATGCTTATCAGTATACCGGCGAGGGGCATAAAGCGGATATCGGCCTCTGTTTTATCCGAATCATGGAAAAAGGATGATCGAGACAATATTCAATTGGTGTATGAAAAAAGTGTAAATAATCAAACAGCTATAGGTGTCTATCTTTTTGTTGTTGGTTGGCTGTGTATAGAACCAGCATTGACTTATTTGCCGGATTACCAATACGCATTGTATGTTTTCTTTTTCGTTGGTTTAGGACAGTTGTTTGATATGATGACGGGTATTAATTCGGAGATCATTGCAACTTCCAGTGCCTATCGCATGAACACTTATTTTAACATTGCCTTAGCAGCGCTGGTTATAGGCCTCAATTTCTTTTTCATTCAGCGATGGACGGTTGTTGGGGCTGCTGCGGCATCAGCTCTGGCAATGTTTGTAATCAATATTGTGAGGTGGATCTATTTAAAACGTGCGTTCAATTTTCAACCGTTCGATAGCAAAGTAATTTGGCAATTGATTACAGGAGCAGTTTTAGTTGTTGTTTTTAAGCTATTGCCAATTCCGGTTAATCCGTTATCTCAAATGGTGATCTACACTATCATTGTAACCGTCATTTTCTGGGCAATTACCTTTAAGTTGAATTTGGCACCAGATCTCAAAAAGTGGTGGTTGAAGATTAAAGCGATGACTCCTCTAAGCTAACGAAAATTGGTACATTACCAGTTTACTTTACGACAATCTTACGATTAATTACACCTTCTCGATGCACCAATGACAGGATATAAATGCCACTCGATAATTGAGCTATATTAACATGATTAGTATAGGTCGTTACATAAACGATTTGACCATCGAGGTTGTGAAAATTTAAAATTTGCGGCTCTATATTACCGGAGAATTCAATAAACAATTCATCATCAACAGGGTTAGGGTATATGTTGATTTTAGGCATTTCAACAACTTCATCAACACCCGAAGGCTCATCACAAAGCATGCTTACCTCAGTAGGGGGCAAGGCACGATTCCAGTATCTAAAATCGTCTAGCGCGCCTTTAAAATAATCACTAGGGTCATCCGTATGTCGATCATGTCTTCCTATACTTCCCGGCGTATCTGAGTAGGCGAGAGCATCACATGATCCGCTATACTCCCCCCCATGTCTCTACAGTCCAAATAAACTTTCATCTCTGTAGCGCTGATCAGGATTACAGTGATATTATGCCATTCATCAGCAGTTATGGAACTATTACTCAGATAGGTTCGACGATTTGAGGGAGAATACCCAAAACTTCCGTCACCATAACCTACTGCAATCCTGCTGTCATCTGCAGTTGTGGTAAAATATACGCCTGAACTTACGTCATTCTCATATGAGGTATTAAAAACAGATGCATTTTCATAACTCAGATTGTCAAATTTTACCCAAAAAGAAATTGTAATGGGCAAGTCAGGTTTTAGCACCTCAAGATATGGTAAATCGATAAAATCATCGATACCATCAAAATAGGCGGCAGAAGCAGGGTTTCCATACCGGTCTAGACCATAAGTAATGCCATTCGGCACACCTGTGAAGTCATTGATACTAGCGTCTTCTGTATCTCCGTTGAATTCATAATGGAGCAATAGTCCATCTTCTAAATCCTGAGCAAATATCGCAACGCTGTTTAACGTAAGTAACGGCAATGTAATTTTGATTCTGTTCATGAATAAGTTTTGGTTCTTGTATAAAAAGAACGGAGAAAATAGGGAAAAGGTTGAAAAGAAATCTTATTTCCGTTTCCAAGGCCATCGAAATCCTTTTTTCTCAGCTTCGCTGGCAGCTTTTTCTTCTTCTGTTTGTCCTCCGGTATCTTCTTCTTTGATTTCTTGTTCACACTTCATGGCTTCAATCTGCTCTGGAGACATGACTTCTCCGCCAAATTTATCGTAGTACATTTCATAGGTGCGCTGTCCTTTTTTATAGGTCGCTTTGTATTTGATGGTATTTTTTTCATTGTCATAGTACTCCTCAAACTCACCACTTCTAAGGTCCTTTTCGTAATTCTCAACCGTCCACATTTTTCCATTCATGTAGAAGCGTTTAAATGTACCTGTTCGCTTGCCCATATCGTGATTCTCGGTATAGAATAACGTACCATCATCGTAATAATAGGAGGAAGGTCCGTTCTTAATTCCGTTTACATATTCTTGTTCCGAGATCACTTTGCCGTCTTTTGAGTAGGTAATGTATTTACCATTCCACTTACCATTTTTGTAATCGATCTCTTTCTTGACGGTTTGATCTGGATAAAACTCCTGTTTTTTACCGTGCAATTGGTTGTTTTTGTATACTTCTACCTTGTGCAAAGTTGAATCTGGATAATAGAAACGATGCTCGCCTTGCGCTAACCCCATTTCGTATTTCTTTTCCCATTTCAAACTCCCATCCTCACGATAAAACTTCCAAGTGCCATGTTCTTTGCCTGATCCATCAGCGTCGTGACTGGTGATGAGGTTGATAAGTCCATTTTCGTAATAAATCGTGTCCTGACCAACCAAACGACCATTTACATAATCTAAATGCATTTTTAACATGCCATTATTGTAACAGACTTTGCAATCACCGGTAAAAGGTTTGCCCGATTTACTGTGAAATATGATTTCTTCATCTCTTCCGCCTACGTTAACAAAATCAGAATAAACGTATCCACTACAATCTCTTACCATCATTAAGTAACGACATTGGGGTGCGGTGGTAGTGGTTTTTTCTGCCGATTTTTGAATGGGTTCACCCAACTGAGCTTGGGCACCTAAACTCATCATAACACAACCTATTATTCCGATCAAATTCTTCATATTCCGTATTTAAAAAGCGATTATCGCTCACTATTTAAAGATGCAATTATTGTGCCGATTCAGGCACAAGCTAAATTAAAAAAATAAAGTTGAATCAAGTCGTAACGAAGTGATTTTCCAAATGTGATTTCATTCGCTCAGGCACAGTAACCGGTTTCTGCTGATGATAATCAAAGGATACCACTACAGATTCTCCGTAAGCCTTGAGGATTCGATCTTGATTGTATACATGATAAGTCAAAGTAAAGCTTTTGTTACCGATTTGATTGCAGCTTACTTCAACCGTAATTTGATCTTCTAAAAAAGTAGGGACGTGATATTCGATGGTGTTTTTCTTAATGATTAGGCCCTCTTTTTTCCAATCCCATGAACGACCAAAAGCCGATACGAAAAAGTGAATTCTTGCTGATTCGAAATAGTGAAGATATGCAGCGTTGTGCACATGACCTCCCATATCACAATCACTGAATCGAATTTGAATAGGAGTAGCAATCATTAAGCGTCTAGTTTTTCGAACTCCGAGTTGTTTGAACGGAATTCAGGTACAATCGATTTCATCTTTTGAACGATGCTGTCATTGTTTTGTTCCTCGAACATATTTGTTAAATCAGAAATTTCGGTTGAAATTTCTTCAAAGTCATACATCCGTACTTTTGCAATCAAAATTTGAGGGTGGTATGTTTCGGTTGTGTTTTCCTCGTTTGTGAGTAACTCTTCATATAGTTTTTCTCCTGGTCTCAATCCTGTGATTTTAATCTCGATATCTTTGCCGACCTCTAAACCACTCAATTTGATCATATTTTTCGCGAGGTCGTAAATACGAACCGATTCCCCCATATCAAATACGAAAATCTCTCCGCCTTTACCCATTGATTCTGCCTCCAAAACTAACTGACAAGCTTCTGGAATCGTCATGAAAAAGCGTGTGATCCGCTTGTCGGTAACTGTTAAAGGGCCACCTTTATCTATCTGTTGCTTGAATAATGGAATCACCGAACCATTTGAACCAAGCACATTACCGAAGCGAGTTGTAATGAACTTCGTTTTGTTCAATTGGTTGGCAGATTGGGCATAAATCTCGGCAATTCGTTTCGAACAACCCATTACATTGGTTGGGTTAACGGCTTTATCAGTTGAGATTAGCACAAATTTATCAACGTCATATTTTAGTGCGAGGTCTACCAAGTTTTTACTTCCAAGTACATTCGTAATCAGTGCTTCGGAAGGGTTGTTTTCCATCAATGGGACATGTTTGTATGCAGCCGCATGGAAGACTAAGTCAGGTTTAAAAGTCTTGAAAACATTCTCCAATCGCTCTCTATTGCGGATATCACCAATGACTGTTTCTGTCATCTGAAGCACCTTCTTTTCCTTCAGCTCCACCTCTAGATTATATAGCGGAGATTCAGCTTGGTCTAAAATAACCACCTTATCTGGATTGTATTGACACAGCTGACGGACAATTTCACTACCAATACTTCCGGCCGCACCCGTTACCAAAATTGTTTTTTGATTGAACTGCTCGCTCAATCGCTCGGGATCGAGTTTTATAGAGGCTCGACCAAGTAGGTCTTCAATATTTATTTTTTTAATCTGCTTGGTAGTGAACTCGCCATTAATCCATCTGGCAGGAGAAGGGACATTTAAGATTTCTACATTATTGGCTAAGCAGATATCAATCACCTTTCGCTTATTCGCTTTATCTGGATTTTTAATAGCTACAATTAACTTCTTAATTCTCTTGCCCTTTATGAGTTGTTCAAGTTCATCGGAGTGATGAATCTTTACACCCTCCATGGTTTTACCCGCTTTTTTCGGATTATCGTCAATATAGCAAACCACTTGTCCGTCTACACGTGCCTCTTTTTCCATGGTGTGCTTCGTAATTAAGCCATAGATTCCTGCGCCATATATGATTGTAGGAACAAGGTCCTTCTCTTGCTTAATTTGCTCCATAAACGCAAGTTTAATAGCAAAACGGTAAAAGAGCAGAAAGAAAATGCAGACGAAAAACTCTGCCATAATGATCGAACTCGGAAATAGAAAGTGACTGTCCCAAAACGAATATTTAATGGCTGAAACAACCACCATTATGAATGATCCCAGCGTTACGGACAAGGCGATTTTTTTAATATCCTCAGTAGATGTATGTCTAACAATACCCCGATAAGCTTTAAATAGTAAAAAAGAGATACCTCGAATAGCAATATATATCGGCAATCCAACTTTGAAGATGTGTAACTCCTCTTCTAAAGGCAAATCCGTGGAATCAAAACGAATGAGATAGGCAGTTAACAACGCTATCACACTGATAACGATGTCAAAAGCAAAAATGATCCACCGTGGTGTATTTTGTCTCGGTAATAGTTTCAAAGTATTAAAATTGATTCCAGTTTATCCTCTAATACGCAAAGAAACAAAAAAGGATAGGGTATTCCTTGACTTTATTGATTTTTAACGCGTTTTTCCAGGATTAAAACCCGGTTGAATCATCCTCAAGATATTCCACCTCACCATCAATCATAATATCACCCATAATGTCAATGTCTTTTGATCCATCGCAACTCGCTGTCGTATCCACCTCAGTACCACAAGTTGCAGTCGAATCGGGATGAACGAATTCCATTTCACCCATTACTTCGTATCCCTCGTCGGTATTTTCACAACCGATAAATAATGTCATTCCAAAAGCTATAAGGCAAGCCCATAGGAATTTACTCATAAAGGTTTTTTGAGATTGGTTCTCCCAACTCGCATAGTTTATGTTGAAACTGGATAATTGTGATTTGCGAATGTGTCCGCAGGTTTTCTTTCCCCTATTGGCGATGAAAAAGTCTTTTATATCCTCATTGGACATGCTCGTAAAATCTTTGACATCGATTTGACATTTTCCGCAAAAAGCACCTTTTTCGGTAGGAGTCATTTTGCTCCAATCTTCATTGCAAGGAACAGGGATATTTAGCTGAGCCATAGGATTTCGTTTTTGTTGGTCTGTAAAAGATAACGAAATATTGGTTCAAATTTTCCTAGTTAATAGTGAATAGTCTGCTAGGTGCCAATCTTTCAGTGAAGCTCAGCGCTCGGGCGAAGGTTAACCAGAATAAATAGCGAATGACTCTTAACTACTAAATATTTACAGATAACTATTCACTAATAACTAGTTTAAAGTCCCTTCAAATCCGAAATGGTTTTTGCGGGATTCTCTGATTTAAAAACAAAACTACCGGCCACAAGCGCATCTGCGCCTGCTGCTAACAATTTTGCGCCCGTTTCCGTGTTCACACCACCGTCAATCTCGATCAAGGTACTTGCTCCTTTATCCACGATCAATTGTTTTAATTTTCTTGTCTTATCGACAGCTGCTTCAATGAATTTCTGGCCGCCAAACCCAGGATTAACAGACATGATCAGTACCAAATCTAATTCTTGAATCACTTCTTCAAGAACAGCAACCGGCGTGTGCGGATTTAAAGCCACACCAGGTTTCATGCCTGCAGCTCTTATCGCTTGGATCGTGCGGTGTAGGTGTGTGCAAGCTTCGTAATGCACCGTTAGAAAGTCAGCACCTGCATCTTTAAATGCCTGAATATACTTGTCTGGATTTTCAATCATTAAATGCACGTCTAATGGCTTTTTGGCATGTTTTGCAACGGCCTTAACAGAAGGTAGTCCAAAAGATATATTTGGAACAAAACTACCATCCATTACATCCACATGAAACCAATCCGCTTCGGTATTATTAATCATTTCGACCTCAGTTTGCAAGTTTGCAAAATCAGAGGCAAGTAGGGATGGAGAAACTATAGGCATGATAATTATTTTAAAAGATTAATGATTTGGTCGGCAAGTTCGATCCCTATTCTTGTTTGAGCTTCGCCAGTTGCTGCACCGATGTGAGGTGTACTGGCAATTTTTGCATGTTTTAGCAAATCTTCTCTCGGAGTTGGTTCATTTTCGAAAACATCCAATGCTATTCCGCGAATTTTTCTGTTATCTAAGTATTTTATTACAGCATCTTCATCAACAACGCCACCACGAGCAGCATTTACGATGATTACACCATCTTTTAGTTTTTCAAAGGTGTCAGCTGTCATAACAGCACTTCTATCGGCCTGTTTTGGAACGTGAAGCGATAAGTAATCACAAGATCCGAGAATAGCGTCCATATCTCCTGATGGTGTAATAGATACATCTACTATTTGGTTTGTGCCAATTTGTACAGGTACGTTTACAGGTTCTGTGAACAAATCTACCGCTTTAACATCCATTCCAGCGCCAAGCGCATAAGAAGCTAAAGCTTGTCCAATTCTACCAAAACCAATTATTCCCAACGTCTTACCTCGCAACTCTTGACCTTTCGCGTACTTCTTCTTTAATGTTTTGAAATAACTACTTCCATTTATAGGCATTTCACGATTGGCATCGTAGGTCGATCTTGAAATTGAAAAGCATTGTCCAATAACTAATTCTGCAACAGATTGAGAAGATGCACCTGGTGTATTGATGACATGCAGACCTTTTGATCGCGCATAGTCCACATCGATATTATCCATTCCAACCCCGCCTCGACCGATCAACTTGAGTCCTGGGCAAGCATTTATTAAATCTTCACGAACCTTGGTAGCACTGCGCACCAATAGACCAACGATGTTTTGATCGTTAATCGCATCAATTAATTCTTCTTGTGGAATATTTGTTGTTGAAACTTCAAATCCCGCTGCTTCTAATTTCTCTAAACCTGCTGCAGATATTCCGTCGTTTGCTAAAATTTTCATACTTATTGTTGCGCTTCAAAATCACGCATTAATTTAGTGAGTAATTCAACTGATTCTATTTCTAAAGCATTATACATCGAAGCACGGTATCCACCAACTGACCGGTGTCCTTTTAATCCAACGATTTTTGCATCATTCCAAATTTTATCCCAAGCTTCTTTTTTACTCTCATCGGTCAAAACGAATGTTACATTCATGTTACTGCGATCTTCTTTTGCCGCAGTTCCTTCAAATAAAGAATTTCGATCAATCTCAGCATATAATAAATCCGCTTTGTTTTGATTGATTTTTTCCATAGCCGCAACACCACCAATTGATTTGAGGTGACGCAAGTTTAGCATTGAAACGTAAACCGGGAAGACCGGAGGTGTATTAAACATGGAGTCTTTGCTCGCGTGAACATTAAGGTCCAAATAGGAAGGCAAAGGCTTCAAGGATGACTTGTCGAGTATTTCATTTTTAACAATATACAGCGTTGCACCGGCAGGGCCTAAATTCTTTTGAGCGCCTGCATAGATCAAATCAAATTGAGAAACATCGATTTGTCTTGAAAAAATATCAGAGGACATATCGCAAACCAATGGCGATTCGGTTTGTGGAAGCTCCTTGTATTGCGTTCCGAAGATTGTATTATTGGATGTGATGTGAACAAAATCAAATCCTTCAGAATTCCAGTTTTTTGGAATGTAGTTGAAGTTCTTGTCCGCAGAACTTCCGATTTCAGATACGTTCAATCCTATCGTATTTGCTTCTTTCAGTGCTTTGCTTGACCAAGCCCCGGTATTGACATAGGCTGCCTTTTTATTCTCTCGGGCCATGTTCATTGCACTGATCAAAAATCCCAAACTCGCGCCACCTTGCAAAAAAAGTACGGTATAATTATCAGGAATATTTAGAAGCTCTTTTACAAGTGCTCTTGCTTCTTCCATGATATCAACGAATGCTTGACTTCTGTGCGATATTTCAAGAATGGACAGGCCGTTAAACTCGTTAACCTCAGTATTATAAACGCCTCTTGAGGCTTGTTCGAATACAGACTGAGGCAGAATACAAGGACCTGCTCCGAAATTATGGCTTTTGCTCATGATGAAATCATTTTTTGAAGTCAAATTTCTTCATTTTATAGCGATTGACAAATATAATTTCAGGTAGGTTATTAACATTTTATTACGACTCCCAGAAAGTCATGGATAATAATTAATTTAGCGAAAAAAATACGTTTTGGATATACTCGAAATAGTTTGGAATTTTGAACCGAGGGTTATTCCTGCATGGAAATTACCAGCTTGGTATGGATTAATGTGGGCACTTGGTTTTATTGTTGGTTTCCGTATTATGGAGCGTATGCTGCGCCGCGAGCAGCAACCAAAGGACCTTATGGATAAGGTATTAATATATACTTTGCTTGGTGGAATTTTGGGCGCACGATTCGGGCATGTATTTTTTTATGATTGGGCTGAATACAAAGACAACCCGATTGATATGTTAAAAATTTGGGAAGGCGGCTTGGCAAGTCATGGCGGAGCGATCGGAATCATTATAGCATCGTGGTTCTTAGCCAGAAAAATTGAAGGCAAGCATTTGACATGGTTGCTGGATCGTTTAGTAGTACCCACAGCTTTAGCGGGTTTTCTAATTCGACTAGGAAACCTTTTTAACCATGAAATAGTTGGTAAACCTACAGGGACAGATTACGGTTTCAAGTTTTTAAGACATGATATTCCAGACTGGCAGGCAATTCAAGCAACGGGAACGGACAATCTTCATGACGCTTTTGGTAAAATCGCAAACGAACCTCAATTTGCCTATTTGTTGGAGCAAATACCAAACCGTCATCCGGCCCAGCTTTATGAGGCGATTTGTTACTTGGTTATATTCGGACTAATGTTCTTTTTATACTGGCGCACGACTGCAAGAGATCTAAAAGGTTTCTTATTAGGGACATTTTTTGCTACTATTTTTGGTGCCCGATTGGTTATCGAATATTTTAAGGAGGTACAAGGTGGAACGGACGATGGAAGTTTGTTTGGTGGCGCCTTAAATATGGGGCAGATCCTCAGTATCCCACTTGTTTTATTTGGATTATTCTTGGTTTTTCGATCAATTGGAAAGTTAAAAGGGGAACGCCCTGCGGCTTAAGACTCAGCATCCCACTCTTCATCTTCGCCTTCGATAATTTCATCCAGAAAATCATCCGTGATTGCGCTATCAGTAGATTGGTTGCTACTAGCACCGGTTAGGTGTAATACCAAGAAAACGATGGATGTTACGTATGCCGCGATTATAACAAGGTAGAAGATTCCTCCTGCTAATATGGCGTATGATAGGAATTTAGCATCACCAATAAAGTAAATGGTCACGAAAACCAACGGTGCAATGCTCAGGTAGAAATAAGTTCTATTCTTATGGGTATGAGACATGATGCTGAAAAATAATCCAAGCGTGGCCATGAGTAGTACAAAGTAGATGTTAAAGAAAAGTAACTCCATCGTCATTGGGTTTGTTATTCTATAAAATTAGGTGATTAAAAAAAATTAAACCAAAACATTCAGAGATAATGGAAGAATTTGAATCGTATATTTTCCTTCACCTTTAAATGGTTCGCCATCGATATGGTAGAGGAATTCGTTGGATTGATTCACCGTTATCTTCAATTCTTGGGAAAAACGGATACACTCAAAATGTTTTGATTTATCAATTCTACTGTTGAAGAATTTTCCAGTTAAAAACGGACTCTCAATCCAGTTGAATTTTTTTAGCAATACCAGTTCAAATTCACCGTCCTGAATATCAGAATGTGGAGATATAGTAAAACCATTTCCAAATTGAGAAGAATTGGCAATGCTACACATGAAGGCATGCTTTTTCATGCTTAGTTCAGGTCCTGAAATTTCAAACTCAGGCATTTGATAGTGATTGAACTCGCGCATTACTAAACGGGCATAACTTAAAAATCCTCGTTTTCCGAAATGGTCAAATTTTTCTGCAATATGAGCATCAAAACCAACACCACATGTGCCGATGAATATTTTATCGTTGATTTTTCCTGTATCGATTTTTGTTGGTTGATATTTGGCGATGGTTTGAACAGCTTCATGTAGCTTTAAAGGAATTTTTAAATGACGCGCTAAACCGTTACCAGAACCGCAAGGGATAATACCAAACGCGCAATGATGGCCGACAAGCTGACTTCCGATCTCATTCACTGAACCGTCTCCGCCAACCGCAACGATTGCATCAAAATTGTCTTTTCGATCACGCGCTATTTCTCCTCCGTGCCCGCGATAATCAGTGTATGCGATTTCCCACTTAAAATTACTTTCCGAAAAGTACTTTTCAATTAACGGAGGTATTTTATTCTTCTTACCCACACCAGAAATTGGGTTGATGATAAACAATATGTTCTTTTGATGGGACATCTTATCGTTCAACTCTCATTTCGTTGGTTATCAACGCATGGTTATAGGTTTGAATGAAAGCTTTTAAATGGGTTATGAGCTCCTCGCTAACTGTTTCATCAGCGCATAGATTCTTTGTTTGCATAAGGTCGTCCAAGGCGTATACACCAAGACAGTTTTCCTCTTGGAAGAGTAGGAGGTAGCTCTCATCTCCAATCGTCCTGAAATAAAGATATTTGTCACCGATGTAACTACCGCTAAATCCTGGTTTACTGTCAAAAACAGATTGTCCAAAAGCAAAGAATGGCTCATTGTGTCCGAGTAAATGCATTAATGTGGGCATAATATCAATCTGACTGACGACTTTATCCGATGATCCTCGAAAGAACTCATTGGTTGGGTGATACATTACTAATGGGATATGCATATTCCCCATGTCTTTAAAATATACGGGCGTTCCGGAAGCAGGTGTGTGATCGGCTACCAGAATAAAAAGGGTATTGTCATACCAATCCAATGTTTTAACTTGTTCGAAAAACTGTTGAATGGAGAAATCTGCGTACCGCACGGCATTATGCATCTCTGATGGTCCCTCATTAAAACGATCTTTATATTGATCAGGGATAGTGTAGGGTGGGTGCGAAGAAATCGTAAATACAGTAGAGAAAAACGGTCGTTTTAATTCAGACATGCGTGCGGCAGACCACTTAAAAAATGGCGCATCAAATATTCCCCAAGTGCCATCAAAATCTGCGTCATTATTGTACTCAGTACGGCCAAAATAATGATCAAACCCTGTTACATCAGCAAAAACATCAAAATTCATAGAGCCATTCGTTGCACCATGAAAAAAGGCCGATTCATATCCTCGTTTGTCTAATAATTTTGGAATGGATTCTATTTGATTAGTGGCGTAATTTGAAGTCAAATATTCAACTTCCATGAGTTTTGGGATAGACGATATAACGGATGGCATAGCGTCCATTGATTTTTTACCATTGGCGTAACAATGATTGAAAACATAGGAATCCTGTATCAAGGAGTCCATAAATGGTGTATAGGTAACACTGTCGCCGTTGATTGCAGAGATGTATTCCACAGAAAAACTCTCCAGGAGTAGCACAACGACGTTGGGTTGATCGAGTATTGGAGGGTCATTGTATTTCCGAATCGGATTGTAGAGTTTTGCTAGTTCATCCTGATCAAAATATTCTTTCTCTTTGAGTTCTTCATTTCCCCATGATTTGATAACTGTGAATGCTGAATTGAGCACCAGTTGTATATTCTGGTCAATTGTATATGCAGCCGCTTTGGGTGGGGCGATTGGTTTTAACCCAAATCCACCTCTTCCAATCACCACGAATACAAAGGCCATCAAGGGAAAAATCAGAATCTGTTTCCACCATTTTTGATCACGGCTATCATCTGGAATACGATTTATTCTTTTGTAAAAATAGATACTGATCAATTGGAAAAAAATAAGCGCAACTAACAGCGGCCAATAATCTGTAAAAACTGAAGGTAGCTGTTGCTTAAAATCGTCTCCAAAGCTTAGCATTTTTATTAAAGAAGCGGTGGATCTTGAAGCACTATGTCTGAAATACTCGACATCGATAAGGTTAATCAGGACAGTTAGAAAAACTGTGATTTGAAAAGCTAACACCAAAATGGTTTGGTAGACTTTAGTACCCCGCCATTTATTCGGAAAAGTTTCAATGGCGACTAACGGTAAAAAGGCTATCGCAACAGTAACAAGATCAAACCAAAAACCAGCTAAAAAATCAGTAAAATAGACTATCGGGAAATGATCGTTGTTCCAAACTAAAAACAATAATCGACACAAAGTGAAAATAAGCGAAAGTAGCAACGCTTTTAAAAAGAAACGTTGCAGGTATTTCGGTAATATGCGATTTAATATGGCCTTCAGCTTTTCCTTATTTCACGTCTACGCGCAACCAGTAATCAAATAATTCACGCGTATTTCCACTAAAATCCGGTTGATAAACGAATTTAACACGATTTGATTGCCCCATCTGTATTTCATACGTTTTTAAAAGATTGTCTCGAGAAGCGATAACTTCGAATTTATCACCGATGTTTTGTTTGGCCATCATGTCTTCGAAATCAGCTTTGTCTACCCGGTAACCGTTGACAGCAATGATCTCATCATTGACGCTAAGCCCTTGCTCCTCAGCAGCAGAACCGCTATATACGGTAGTGATTATCAATTTTCCACCTTGGTTGCTCGTTCTAATCCCCAGTTCAGATTGAGGCTCTTTTGCTTGATCCGATACTGCAAGTCCAACATGACTAAAGTGTGACGCATAATCAATTGCATGCGTGCTGTAAACATATTTATTAAAGAACCAGTCCATTTTTTCACCTAAAAAGGATTCTAGCGCTTCTTGAAATTGTTCTTCAGTATATCCAATATCATTTGCTTTGTAGTATTGTGCATAAATTGCTTGCAAGAAATCATCCAACGATTTTTTTCCTTTGTTCTTCCCGATAATATGCATATCCAATATAGCCGCTAAAATTTGACCTTTCGAATAGTAAGATATAGTTGTGTTTACACTGTTTTCATTTGGACGATATGCCTTAATCCAGGCGTCGAAGCTCGCATGAGCAACAGGTTGCACCTTATTTCCAGGACGGTTTTCAACGTAGTTGATGGTGCTGAACAATTTGCCTAAATATTCTTCTTCTGTGTAAAAACCAGCTCTCCTCAATACTAATTCGTCGTAATATGAAGTGAAACCTTCCATTACCCAAAGTAAATCAGTGTAGTTTTCACAATCATAGTTAAATGGTCCTAGTTCTTTTGGACGCATTCTTTTGACGTTCCACAAGTGAAAATACTCATGAGCGACTAAGCTCAAGAATCCCAGATAATCGTCCCCTTCGTAAGTCCATCTATTTACCTGAAGGGTAGTTGAGTTCACATGTTCCAAACCTCCTGATGGAAAGGTAATATTGTGAATGATGAATAAGTATTCTTTGTTGGGGTTCTCTCCAAATATCATCGTTTCCGCCTCAACGATTTTGGCCATATCACGTTTTAATACTTCTTCATCATAATTTCCTTCACCGTACATGGCAACGGTGTGTTTTACACCTGCAGCATCGAATTGAAATTCATATTGATTACCAATTTCTATCGGGCAATCAACTAATTGATCGTAATCTTCAAATTCGAAGGTGTTATTTCCTGCTGACTTTAGAGCTGTTGAGATTTTTGAGAAAGATTTGTGCGGAACAATGGTCAATTTACCTTTCGCATCCTTTGCTCCTTCCATGTACATAAAAACGCTAGTTCCGTTGATGTATCCGTGCGAGTCATCTAAAAAGCTAGTTCTCACGGATAATTCAAAGGCATAAACTTGATAATCAATAAATATGGAGTTTTCGCCTTTTGTGTCGATTTTCCAAGCATTTTTCGAAACTTTTTCGATTTCGAGTAATTTTCCTTTGCTGCTTGATGCCGTTACTAGATTTACACTTTTAGCAAATTCCCGCGAAAGATATGAGCCAGGAGCCCATACGGGCATTTTGATAATGGTTTCCTTTTGCTTTAAATCCGATATCATCATTTTCACATAAAAATAATGCGAATTTGGCATAGGCATTTCTACTTTATACTGAATGTCAAACGCTTTTGCATTCAACGAAAAATAAATGAGTGCAAGCAATAAAAAAAGTGATTTCTGCATTTAAGTTGATTTTAATTCAAAAGTAAGCATTTGAATTAAATAATAATTAGTTTTGTCTGTACACAAATCATACGGAACATGAAGTATTTATTGTATTCTTTCAGTTTAATTCTTTTTCTAACTAGTTGTAATGGAGATCCATCAACAACAGATGGAGTGGATACAGATCAGAGTGAAGAGATCGCCCGTCTAAAATCGGAAAACCGTCAACTCCAGTCGCAGTTAACTGAAAAAGATTCGGTTTTGAATGAGTCGATCATGCTTTTCAATGAGATTGAAGAGAACTTGGCAATGATCAACTTAAAGGAGGATGAGATTCGTTTTCGTTCGACTGATGTTGAATTAGCTGAGGATGGTAAACAATGGATTTTGCAGGAGATCGAAAACATCAACTACTTGCGTGAAGCCAATCAGAAGAAGGTGAGCGAACTGAACAAGATTTTGGACAATAAGAACACACAAATCGAGGAATTCAAAGTGATGATCACCAACTTGATGAATAAGATCGAAGTACAAGAAGAGGAAATTGACATGTTACGAACTGAGTTGGCAGATTTGGACAAGGAATATGTGGAGTTATTGGAAGCTTATCAAGAGCAATCTCAAATAGCTGCGGCTACCATTCGTGAACTAAATCGCGTCTATTATGTCTATGGATCAGAGAAGGAGTTGATTGCTAATGGTGTAATTGTAAAAGAAGGCGGATTTATCGGGATTGGTAAAAAGAATGTATTAAAAGAGGGATTTAATGAACATTATTTCACAGAAATTGATTTAACCCAAGAAGATAAAATCGAAGTGATGGGAGAGAAGGTTAAATTCATTACTGATCACCCGTCTAGTTCATACGATGTAAAATCCAATGGACAAAATCATACAATTCAGATCAATGATCCTAAGTCATTTTGGAAGGTTTCCAAGTACTTAGTCATCGTCGTGGATTAATTCTTGGAATGTCTCAGCCGATCTTTTTATGGTGATTAACATACTTGTCTTACTGGTATTAGTAATCATCGTTTTCTTGTGGATTGCAGCATTTGTTTTTTATAACAAATCGGGCTGGAATGGACTGAAACATTGGTTCACCTTTCTTATAGTTTGGGTATTCTTGGAAGCGTGTTTCTAGCTTTTTATTTTAAAACCCGTTGAAAATTGTAGTGGTTTTCTATGTGGATTGGAGGAGCTATTGATTTTCTTGCTCTTAACTATAGGGTCAGGGTTATTGTTGGGTTTATTGGTGTATAGACGTAGTCGACAACACCAAGAAAAATCACTACCCGAAAAAAATGAAGAAGTTTTGGATGAGTCTTTTTAACTCGATACGTTTGTCTTAAGGATACATCACCAAAATAATCATATAGGCGATATAAGATCCAAAGAGTAATAAACCTTTAAATCGTCCTATTCGTTTGCCGATGAGCATCATTGGAAGAAGGGCGGCGGTGATAATAACCACCCACCACATATCAAAATGAATGGCCTTGTCCTCAACTGGCATTGGTTGAACAATAGCTGTGATTCCGACAACAGCCATAATATTAAAGATGTTGGACCCAATCAAGTTTCCAATAGAGATATCAGTTTCTTTCTTGAATGCTGCAACTAAAGAAGTTACTAATTCGGGAACCGAAGTTCCAAAAGCAACTACTGTCACTGCAATCACACGTTTTTCCATACCTAATGATGAGGCGATATCGACAGCGCCACTCACCAGCCATTCAGAGCCAAAATAAAGCACTACTAATCCAATTAAGGTAAACACCAAGGCTATCCATATAGGGTCTTTAACTTTATTGATTTCCTCATCTTCCTCAGGAACTTCGATCGCAAGTTGTTTGTTTTTTCTACGCGAATTGCGAATGAGGAAATAAGTAAATGCGATTAGGATGGCAACGAGAATTATACCTTCATAACGTTGAATGTTCCCATCCATAGCGAAAAGCGCAAATAGGATAGTGGCCAGCATCATCATTGGCCAATCAATTACTTTGCTGTTACGATCAACAATAATGGGTAAGATTAACACGGTCATTCCCAATACAAGTGCGAGGTTTGCAACATTGGAACCGATTACATTTCCGATGGCAATTTCTGAGTTACCATCTAATGCAGCTCCTACACTGACAAATAATTCTGGAGCTGAAGTACCAAATGAGATAACGGTCATCCCGATTACTAGGGTTGAGATTTGTGCTTTTTTAGCAATACCTACGGCACCTCTTACTAAGAATTCGCCACCAACAATCAGTGTAACCAAGCCTAATATTAGATAAAAGTACATCATGCTTGTTGGTCAGCCTCTGGTTTAGGCGGTGAGTCAACGCTCTGGATATTATCAGGTGCCTTCAGTGTTTTTTCAGGATCGTCTTTTTTGAATTCCTGGGGCTCATTGGATTTTTCGATTTGTTTGCGAATATCGTCCAATGGATTTTCCATGTTCAAGTCCTTACGCATTTCCAATGCTGAATTTTGAATGTCACGTTTTATCTCATTCGAAGCCGTACGAATCTCTCTCATGCCTTTTCCCAACGTTTTAGCTAGTCCAGGTATACTTTTAGCACCGAATAGCATTAAAACCGCCAAAAGGATAAAAATAACCTCACCACCACCAATGCTATTTAAAAATAAGAGTGTCATCTAAAAAAAAAGCCTTCCTTCCGTAAAATACGGATGTGGAAGGCTTTGAAGCTTTATAAATATAATCTATTTCTTTTTGTCTTCTTTTTCACTCGTAAAGTCAATTACAGCAGGCGTTGCAATAAATAGTGACGAATAAGTACCAACTACGACACCAATCATCAATGCAAATACAAAGCCTTTAATTGCGTCTCCCCCAAAGATAAAGATAACTAATAATACAATGAAGGTTGAAACCGATGTATTTACCGTACGACCTAAAGTTGAATTCAAGGCCATGTTGATTACTTCTTTACGATCTTTCTTAGTGTAAAGACCTAAGTACTCACGAATACGGTCGAATACAACCACGGTATCGTTAATCGAGTAACCTACTACTGTTAGAATTGCAGCAATGAACGCTTGATCGATCTCCATAGAGAATCCGATCCATCCATAAGCAATCGAGAAAATTGCTAATACCACCAATACATCATGCGCCATTGCGATTAATGCACCAAGTCCATATTGCCATTTTCTAAATCGGAATAAGATGTACAAGAAAATGATTAATAAAGAGAACCCAATTGCGTAGAATGAGTTTGTTTTTAGATCTTTTGAGATTGTTGGAGCAATCATTTTTGATTCTGTTACTTCATACTCTTCACCTCCAGTTAATTCCGCTAAACCACTTCTCATTAATGAATCTACCGTATTGCTCAATTGCGTGTTCTTTTCGGCATCTGCATTTTCATCCATTAAGTGTTTTGTCGTGATCAAGGCTGTAAAGTCGTTATCGACCATTTTCACACCAGGTTCATTTTGATCGAATTTCTCTTTCAATACCGATCGAATACCGTCAAAGTCAGCTTCTTGCTCAAACACTACTTTGTACTGACGTCCACCACTGAAGTCTACACCAAAGTCTAAACCTCTTGTGAACAATGATCCAATACCGATAAGGATTACACCTGCTGAAACAAGATAGAAGAGTTTTCTTTTCTTAACGAAAGGCACAGCCGTTTTCGTAAACCAGTTTTCTGTTAGTTTAGAAGAGAAAGTAACTTTCTTATCACGCTCAGTGAATGCTGTAATAATCAAACGTGTAATTACAACAGCAGCAAAGAATGAAGTAAAGATACCTATGATCAATGTTGTTGCGAATCCTTTAATAGGACCTGTACCAAAAACAGCGAGTACGATACCTGTTAGTAGCGTTGTAATGTTGGCATCAAGGATTGCAGAAAGAGCTTTGGCATAACCTTCTTTGATAGCGCTTTTCATTCCTTTTCCGCCACGCAATTCTTCACGAATACGCTCGAAGATTAGTACGTTGGCATCAACTGACATACCAATCGTAAGTACAATACCTGCAATACCTGGTAATGTTAGGATCGCTTTTAAGGATGCTAATGCCCCAATCAATAAGAAAATATTAATTAACAAAGCGGCGTCTGCTACTAAACCAGCACGGTTATAGTAGAATACCATGTAAACCAATACTATCAATAATGCAAAAACAAAAGACCATAAACCAGAATTAATGTTGTCAGCACCTAAAGATGCACCAACGATTGATTCATCGACAATACGAACTGGGGCAGGAAGCGCCCCGGCATTTAAAAGACCTGATAAATCTTTTGCTTCAGCCATAGAGAAATCACCAGTGATTGATGATGTAAATTTCATTTCCTCTTGAACAACAGGAGCAGAGTAAACAATATTATCCATTGTGATTGCAACCTGACGCTTCAAGTTTGCCTTCGTCATAGCATTCCACTTGTCAGCACCGATGTCGTTCATCACCATACGTACACCAAACTGTCCAATTTGACTGTTGTCGATGTCCGCATATTTTATGTCTTTACCACTTACTTGAGGTCCAGTTCTAGGAACCTTTATAGCATGTAAGTAGATCAATCCCATTGGTAGACCATCGTCGTCTGTTAATTCTTTCGCAGACCACATGAATTTTAAGTCTTGAGGCAGGTTGTTTCGAACAACAGGATGATTTAATCTTACATTCAAAGTAGCGGTATCACGAACACGTGCGTAACCAACCGTTGAACCTGGGGCATAACCAACAGGTTGTCCTGATTCATCATATTGAATGGCTAAGTTTAATAAAGATTGAATTGGATATTTTTCCTCAAGTTCTTGAGCAGATAGTGTTGAATCTGGTTGATCTGCTTCATCTGTCACATCCTCTGTTAATAGATCTTCACCAGTTGTCGTTGTATCAGTATCGTCACCTTCTAATAAGTTGTCAAGTGCATTTTCAGCCTCTTCAACAGCTTCTTCACCTTCACTCAATAAAGCGTCGATTGCATTTTCAGTGCTTGTTGTGTCTTCTTCAACTTCTTCAACAACCTCTTCTTCTTCCTCTGCACCTTCTCCGAATAGTACGCGGCTCAACTCCACTTGTGATTGTGCTAGGATACCACTAATACCATTTGTGGCGTTGTCGTACACTTCATAAAACTCAAGGTTTGCAGTTGATTGTAACTTACGTCTTACAGACTCTTTATCTGTAACACCAGGTAGCTCCACAAAAATTCGGTTAGAACCTGGTTGTTTTTGGATAGTCGGTTGTGCAACACCAAACTGGTTAACGCGCTTTTCAATGATGATTTCGATTCCATCTAATGCCTTGTTCGCTTGATCTTTCAAGAATGCAGCAACTTCTTCATTCGTTGCGTCTGAAGCCAACTCATCAGGGTTGTGCATGTGAAACACTTTTGCCATTGGGGCACCATTGTTTTGTGTTTCATATTCCTCAACGAATAGGTCGATAAAATCTCCCTCTCCTAAGTTTGTGCGCTCTAAGGCAGTTTTATAAGGGTTGCGGAATTCTTGACGCAAAGTATTACCAGCAAGAGCAGAAACCAATTCAGGAACAGAGATTTCTAGCGTTGCGCTCATCCCTCCTTTAAGGTCCAGCCCTAAGTTGATTTCTTTTTCTTTACATTCAGCATAAGTGTATCCAAAGTGAATTTCTTCATTGGCTTTACCCTTTAAATATTCTCCTCGGAAAATATTCTGAACTGAAGCACTGTCGATGCTGCTGTCTAAGTGAAGGGTGTCTTTTCCACTGTAGTAGACTTCTGCATCGGTCGCATAAAGCGAGTCGATTTGCTCCAATGCATATTTGTCAGCGTCTTTTTCTACTCCACTGGTCGCCCATGTAAAAGAAAGTTGGTAAATACATGCGAATACCAATGCAATCGTTATTGACCAAAAAAATCCTTTATTTCTCATTTAAAGTGATAATTAATTGTGTTGAATCGCCCGAAAAATCTAGGATTTTCAGCGAGACGAAATCACGCACAAAATTCAAGCCTGCAAATATAGAATTTCAAATGTAAATAACCAATACAATTGACTTAAATAATCTGAAACCAGTAATGCATTTGAATTTTCCGAGCGCTTCTATTGTTGTTGGCTTATTTTTTATAAAAAGGAGGTTTTACAACCTTTGCTTTTAACTGTTTGTTACGCACTTCGATATAAATTTCTGAATCGACAGCAGCGTAATCTACATTTACATAACCTAACCCTATTGCTTTATTCATGGACGGAGACATCGTCCCCGAAGTTACGCGACCAATATTATTACCATCAGCATCATTGATCACATAATCGTGTCTTGGGATGCCGCGATCAATTAATTCGAATCCAACTAATTTTTTCGTAATTCCAGCTTCCTTTTGAGCTTTGAGGTTTTCAGAATTGGTGAACTCTTTTGTGAATTTTGTAATCCAGCCCAATCCAGCTTCGAGTGGAGAGGTAGTATCATCAATATCATTCCCATACAAGCAGAATCCCATTTCAAGACGCAAAGTGTCACGAGCAGCTAGACCGATGGGCTGAATATCAGCGTCAGCACCTGCTTCAAAAACACGATCCCATAATTCTGCTACATCCTCGTTTTTCACATAAACCTCAAAACCACCAGATCCTGTGTATCCCGTAGCCGATACCATTACTTCGTCTATTCCAGCAAACTTTCCAATTTGGAAAGTATAGTATTTCATTCCTTCTAAATCGATATCTGTTAATGATTGCATCGCTTTAGCTGCTTTAGGTCCCTGAATAGCTAAAAGTGAATAATCATCCGAAAGGTTACTCATTTTTACACCCACATCGTTTCGATCAGCGATCCAATTCCAGTCTTTCTCAATGTTTGATGCATTGACGACAACGAAAAATTCTTCTGCATTTTTACGATAAATGATGAGGTCATCCACAATACCACCTGTTTCATTGGGCATGCACGTATATTGCGCTTGACCGTCAACCATTTTCGATGCATCGTTTGATGTTACTTTTTGAATAAGGTCCAACGCTTTTTCTCCTTTAAGAAGGAATTCACCCATGTGTGAAACGTCAAATACGCCTACGCCATTTCTGACGCATTCGTGTTCTACTTTTACTCCAGCGTATTGAACGGGCATATTGAATCCAGCAAAAGGTACCATTTTAGCACCTAGTGCAATATGTTTAGCTGTCAATGCAGTATCTCTCATTTATGATGTTTTTTAGAATTAGTATACAATTCACTCCTAAAAAGTGAATGACAAATATAATGGAAATACCTTGAGTTTTGATTGACAGTTTTTTGAAAAAAAAAGCAGACTTCATTTTGAAGTCTGCTTGAATTGAATCAATGTGTTTATCACCTATTGCTTGATTATTTTGGCTACGGTAATTTGGTCACCATTTTCATTTAATAGTGTAACAAAATATGTTCCATCAGCCTGTCCGTTGTTCAAGTCAATATTGAATTGGTTTTGATTGAAGTTTTCAACAAAGATCACTCGTCCTAGAACGTCTTTGATAATTACTGTTCCTACTTCAATGTTACCCGTATGTACGGTAATGATACCATGCGTAGGATTTGGATAGATGTTCAATCCAGCTCCATTCTCATCTAAGCCTAGACAATCGATTACGTTAACTGTGCCTGGGTTATACTCACTACAAGTCCCATCCACGGTATAGGTTATTGTCCATTCTCCTGTACCCGCAGCCGATGCATCAAATTCTCCAGTTGTCTCGTCAATACAATCGATACAATCTGCTGACCATGTACCGCTGTCTTCTGTAGCCGTTAAAATAATGATTCCACTTTGCTCACAGATGTCATCAACCGGATTAATAGTTATATCAGATTCAACTACAGTAACAGTACCTGGATTGTATTCGCTACATGTACCTTCAACGGTATAAGTTATGGTCCATGTTCCTAAACCTGCAGCCGTTGGATCAAACTCCCCAGTTACTTCATCAATGCAAGCACCGCAATCTGCAGACCACGTTCCGTCTGGTTCAGAAGCTGTCAAAACAACTGGTTCTTCATCCGTACACAGATCTTCGATCGCATCAATCATGATATCAGATTCCAAAACATCTACCATAATTGTGTTGAAGTGACTACAAGTACCATCGACATGATAAGTGATTTCGTATATTCCAACACCAGAAACAGTTGGATCAAATGTTCCAGCTTCATCCATACAATCGTCACAATCAGCTGTCCAAATTCCGCCATCTTCAGTTGCAGTAAAGTCAACAACTTCACCTTCTATACAGATATAGTCAACCGTATCGATAAAGATATCAGATTCGAAACTTACTTCAGCTACGACAGGCACTCGTGTGCTTGCACAATTGTAAGGATGCACCTCCCAATTGTAGAAATAATAATAAAATTCATCTCCAGTACTGCTTCCAATGATTTCTACCGACTCATCAATCGTATACGGGTAGGTAGCTCCAGTTTCATTGCGATAAAGATCAGGCATTGAGCCATCAGTTGTTCCTAACTGTAAACTTGTTCCAGCAGGAACCATAAAGTCGAGCACAACAGTGCTCACTCCTGCAGGAAGTTCGGTTGTCAACGAATCAATAACGGTTCCATCGCTGTCTCTCAATTCGATCGTTCTTTCGCCCTCAGCACCAGCATTCACGTCAACAGATCTCAAATAGACAGGTGATGGGTTGTTAAACACGAGGTACTGATCACCGTTGTAAAAATCACCTGTTCCAAAGTCATAATCTGCAGGACCAACATTGGTAGGATCATCGTATAAATCATCTTCAACATAATAAGTTGTAGTCGCTGCAAGAGGTGGTGTTTCGAATGTTCCACCTTCAAATATTGGCGCGCCACCAGTTGCGTCTGTATACCATTGAAGCGTTCCTTCTCCTGTGGCAAGTAATGTCGCTGTTTGATCTACGCAGTTTGTGTCTCCAGTTACCTCTGGAGCCTCAGGGAATGCTACAGTCACATAATCAACTTTCGTAAGCGTACTGTCACCAACTAAATTTGTTGCAGTCAATGTTACCGAATAAACACCTTCAGCAGCGTAGGTATGAATGGGGTGCTGCTCAGTTGATGTTTCTCCGTCACCAAAATCCCAAGCCCATTCGATTGGAATATTTGTTGAAAGGTCTGTGAAATAAACTGTTCCTGAACAATTGATTTCAGAATTAGCTGAAAAGTCAGTGCAAGGAACATCATCAGGTGGGTTACAAGACCATTCGATTTCGAATCCAGCCTCTTCGACATAGCTGTCAGAGTGAAAGACAACAGTTATTGCTCCTCCAGAAGACGTAACCGTTACAGGAGGCACGTTGGCGTTACAATAACGATCGATTAGTGGAGCGAATTCATCTTCGCCGTCATACAGTTCTAACCAATCCCATCCACATGAGGGATCTGGATAATCTTCTACATCAAATGAAATGAAGTTAAGGTCAACAGTCGCAGCTCCTAGCGGTGCAATTGTTACTTGCGAATTATTGCCGCTACTGTAATCTGCTCCAGGTCCTCCACTGTCGAAAAGGGTTCCAGTGCATGCTGACTGAGTTCCTAGCACACCGTTAGGAGGCAATGTTAAATCACAATCTATTTCCGGATCGATGGTAATAAAATCGACATAAGTGATTTCGTCAGAACCACATGTTCCACCATCTACATTAAGTGTAACAGTATAAGTTCCTGCTTCAGTATAAACATGCGTAGGGTTCTCTTCAGTGCTTGTCGTTCCGTCACCAAAATCCCACTCGTATGTAATACAATTATAACTATCGTTGTTGAAAATGACTTCATGAGGTAGCGAGCAACCATCTGTATCAAAACTTGAGAAATCGGCCGTTGTAGTTGGATCATACACTTCACCAACTCCTACTGCGTACCAAGCATCAGCAGTCTCTTCAACTTCCATCGTACAACCTCCGAATAAATCTACGGCAGATTGAATCGCATAAAAACGTGCATCAATAAATTGGGAACTAGAAACCAAGTAAACCGTTAAGTTTCGGAAAGCAATTGCACTGGCGTTTTCAACACCGAGAGCAGTTACGTCATAGTCGTCACCATTATCATTGGTTCCAACACCACCTTCGCACAATAGATAAAACCAAAAATTCTGAACCCCGCTATTGGTGTGTACACCACCATAATCACCGCCACCTAGGGGTGCCCAGAAATCACCGAAATAGGTGTCAGGGTCTCCTTTTGAATTGGGGTTCGACATGGAACGGAAATGAGTTCCGATATCCTCACCAATCAACCAGTTATTGTCATCCGGTCGAGCATAATGCTCAATCATTGTTCCGAAGATATCACTAAAGGATTCGTTTAATGCTCCTGATTCAGCGGCATAAACCAATCCAGCAGAGAAAGTTGTCAAACCATGCGCAACCTCGTGTCCGGCGATATCCAAAGAGGTTAGGGGAGTAATCGAGCCACCGTTACCATCTCCGTAGGTCATTCTTGATCCATCCCAGAATGCATTAAAAAAGTCATTGCCATAGTGAACGTAGCTGTTTAATTGGAAACCATCATTATCAATACTATTTCTACCATGTTCTAAAAAGAAATAATCATATGTCATTTCTGCTCCCCAATGGGCATCGGTTGCATATTCATCCATTTCTGGATTAACATTATTCCAATCGTTATCATCATCAATAAAGTCAACAGCCGCTCCGTATGATGTTCCTGTATTCAAGTCAAAAGTGCGAACACCATCACCACGACTCATATCGTGAAGTCTGTATTCTCCGTCAAAGCTATCGGCAATAATATCTTGTTCTCCACTGTATGCCGTATGTGCGACACCAGGTTCGTCGATTGTGTGAATGATTTCGTGTTCTCGAATAATCTCGCCCGTGTTAGCATCGACATATATCTCAGCTCTGGACATCGGCTGATGTGCGTATATATTGAATTTATAAGCCATTCGATACATGTTGGCTGTAAAGCTATGTTCGAGCGATACAAATACAAGTTCTCCATGCGGAAAGTATGTAGCTTCTTGATCACCTGACTCCCATTTTAGATGTGCCTCTTCAGCGGGAATCTCCCATTTATAAACAGTCGCACCAACATAATCGAGTGCGCTGTTCAAAGCCATTTCCTCGGATAAACTTGCTGTTGTTGGACTTGCAAATTTTTCAAAGATTAATCCGTTCAATGAGTAAACGCGGTCATTATTCGTGTGAGCAATCCAAATAGCATCCTCGACAGGTTTACCGTCATACGTTTGTTGATAGCGGTAATGAACATGACCTAGGTTATCCGTTTCTTTACGGATAAGTGTAAAATCGATGTTTGGATCAAACTTAAAATTAGTTTTCATCCACGAGCGGAGTTCATCAATTTCAATTTGATCTGCTTTTCTGAATTTGATGTAGGAAGGAAGGTCACTGAATTGACTTTCTCGTACCAATTCTGCATTGGGATAAAGGCGGCTCGCTGCAGGTCCTTTATGGATTTCTTGTGCAAATCCAACTGGCGAACAAACCATTAGAAATGTGGCAGCTAAAGCTATAGATTTTAAAGTTTTCATAGGATGTTTGAGGTTGTTAACAGGCTATATATAAGAATAATACATGCAAAAACAGGTGCTAATTGACACCTATTTTTCAACAATTTTGAGCTTTTGAGTTTATTGTTTAACCACTTTCTTAATCGTGATTAAATGATTTTCATTGTCGTAGAATTCAACTAGATAGGTTCCTCTTGCGCTCAAACCTTCCAAGTCTATTGTTGAGACGGCGTTGTTCAGGCTTACATTTGCTACGACTTTACCGAGTAAATCCTTAAGAACTATCGTTCCCGAGGGTATAGTTCCAAGGTCAATCGTAATTTCTCCTTTTGTTGGATTCGGATAGACTTTTATATCATTATCTTCCCATTCATCAGTTCCGAGACAATCAACTACTTCTACAGTGATTGTATTCATGTAGCTACAAGTGCCATCAACTGTATAAGTAATTACCCATTCTCCTTCTCCGGAAACTCCAGGATCAAATGTCCCTGTTTCGTTATCAATACAGCTTGCGCAAGTCGCTGTCCATGTACCTCCACCTTCGCTTGCTTCTAAGTCAAAAGGACCGCTTTGAACACAAACTGGATCAACAGCAGAAATAGTAATGTCTGACTCTGCTTCTACGTCAGCTAAAACAGGAATACGCTCACTCACACAGTTGTATGGGTGAATCTCCCAGTTGTAGAAGAAATAATAATAATCATCACCTGCACTACTGCTCGAGATAACCACTGACTCAGCCAGCGTAAACGGATAAGGCGGTCCACCACTATTGTTTCGGTATAAGTTTGGTTCTGACCCAAGAGCTGTTCCTAATTGTAAGTTGTCTCCAACAGGAAGTTCTAAGTCAAGAATTACAGTGCTTGCGCCGTCGGGGATATTCACCGAACGTGATTCAATAAGCGTGCCGTCAGCATCTCTTAACTCGATATTTCGAATACCAGAACCGTTTGCGTAAACATCAACTGAATGCAAATAGACAGGAGAAGGATTGCTGAAAACCAAATGCTGGTCGCCGGCAAAATAACCTCCACCTCCAAAGGTGTTATCAACAGGTCCAACATAGGAAGGATCTTCAAACTGATCATCTTCTACGTAGAATGTCGTAGGTTCATCAATGGCAGGTGTATTGAAAACATCTCCCTCAAATAGAGGAGTTCCACCAGTAGGTACATCATACCATTTTAAAGTTCCAGAACCCGAACCAGTTAAAGTTGCAGATTCCCCAAGGCAATTGATATCTCCTTCAGCTGTTGGTGCTATAGGGTATGAGACAGTCACGTAATCAGCGACAGTATAAGTGTCTCCACCAATAATATTTGTCGCCGTCAAAGAAACCTCATAAGTACCTTCACTTGCGTAAACATGCGTAGGATTCTGATCTGTCGATGTTCCGCCATCACCAAAATCCCACGCCCATGAAGTAGGAGCGTTTGTAGATAGATCCAAGAAATGCACAATACCGTCACAACTTGTTGTTGTGTTCGACGTGAACATTGCTTCAGGAGCTTCAGTAGGTGTATTGCAAGTCCATTGAATCTCGAAGCCTGCATCCTGAACAAACCCATCAGAATGGAAGAATATCGTTACTGATGGTCCGGAAGACGTTAAATCAGTTGGTAATTCATTATCACAATAACGACCGATTAACGGGCTGAATAAGTCAGGGCCATCATGAATTTCTACATAGTCATAATCACAAGAAATACCTGGTCCAGGTTCTACGGCAAAAGAAGGGAAGGTCAGGTTTACAGATTCAGCACCAAAAGGTGAAATCGTCACTTGTGCATCTTCACCAGATCCGTAATCTCCATCTGGTCCTCCACTGTCAAAAACAGTTCCTTCACATCCCAATTGTGTTGTAGCTGTGCCACCCTCTGGTAAAATAAGAATACAATCTAAATCTGGATTCACAGTAATATAATCTGTAAACACAACTTCATCTGTTCCACAATCACCGCCATCGGCGAACAAGGTTACCGTGTATGTTCCAGCAGCTGTATAGGTGTGCGATGGGTTAACTTCCGTACTGGCAGATCCGTCACCAAAATCCCATTCGTAGGTAATTGCATTTTCGCTTGTATTTTCAAAATTTGCTACCCATGGTACTGTGCATCCAACTGTATCAGCAGTGAAAAAGTCTGCAGTGGTAACCGGATTATAGATGTCGCCAACTCCAACCGCATACCACGCATTTGCCGTTTGTTCTACCTCAAAAGTACAAACACCATAAAGGTCAATTGCTGATTGAATAGCGTAGAAACGTGCGTCAGCGTGGTTTGAACCTGGTGTTAAATAAACCGTTAAGTTTCTGAATGCGATGGCTCCAGCAGCTTCGATACCCAAGGCTTCAACATCATAATCGTCGCCATTATCGTTGGTTCCGGCACCGCCTTCAGTTAAAAGGTAAAACCAGAAGTTTTGTACACCACTATTTGTGTGTACGCCACCGCTGTCTCCACCATCTAGTGGAGCCCAATAATCACCAAAATAAGTATCTGGATCACCGTAAGCATTAGGGTTTGACATTGATCTTAACGTCAATCCGATTTCAGCACCAACCAACCAGTCATAATCGTCTGGACGCGCATAGCGCTCGATCGCGTTTCCGAAGATGTCAGAGAACGATTCGTTCAAAGCACCCGATTCAGCCTCATAGATTAAACCTGCTGAGAATGTAGTTAAACCATGGGTTACTTCATGTCCAGCAATATCTAACGATGTTAATGGAGTGACAGCGCCACTGCCGTCACCATAAGTCATTCGTGAACCGTCCCAAAAGGCATTCACAAAATCAGAGCTAAAATGCACATAGCTATTTAGTGCAAAACCTGTGTTATCGATGCTATTTCTACCATGTTCGAGGAAATAATAGTCGTAAGTCATTTCAGCACCCCAATGTGCATCAGTCGCGTATTCGTCTTTTTCTGGGTTTGCGTTGTCCCAATAGTTGTCATCATCTGTAAAATCAACGGCAGCTCCGTAGCTTGTTCCTTCGTTAAGGTCATATGTGTTTACACCATCACCTCTTGTCCCGTCTCTTAATCTGTATTCACTACCGAAACTATCTGCAATGATTTCGCGCTCACCGCTGTAAGCCGTATTTGCTGTTCCGGGCGTATCGATGTGTTTGATGATTTCCTCCTCGTCCAAAATCTCTCCTGTGTTGGCATCGACATAGATATAAGCTCTTGACACAGGCGCATGTGCATAGATGTTGAATTTATAGGCCAAACGATATGCATTGGCATTGAAACTATTTTCCAATGAAATGTGCACTAATTCTCCATGAGGATAGTAAGTTGCTTCATCATCATTTTGCTCCCACTTTAAGTGTTGCTCTTCGCCTTCCAATTCCCATTTATAGACTTCTGCTCCAACAAATTCCAATGCCTTTTCTAAAGCAGCCTCTTCTGACAAACTAGCAGATGTTGGTGAAGTAATTTTATTGTAAATCATACCGTTAACAGCATAAACTTTATCAGCTTTTGTGTGTGCTAACCACATAGAATGCTCGATCGGATATCCTGCATACGTTTGACGGTAGCGATAATGCACGTGACCCAGGTTGTCTTTTTCTTCTCTAATCAATTCAAAATCCATATCGCTATGCATTTTGAAGTTAGAACTCATCCATTTGGACAATAAATCGATATCGAATGTTTGATCTGCTCTGAATTTGACGTAAGAAGGAAGATCACTGTGAATGCTTTCTCTTACCACTTCAGCGTTTTTGTATTTGTTGTGAGCTTCTGCCCCAGATAATACTCGCTGCGCTTGAGATTGCGCAGGAAGCATCATTGCCAATAGCATAAATGCTATTGCTTTAGTGTGTAATTTCATGGTTTGTAGTTTTCTAATCCCTGCAATTTACCAAAAAAAAGGATTAAAACCAATAACCGTTGGGGAGATTTCCGATTACGCCAAAATTTCTTGGCATTTGAATAATTCTAAAAATAATCCCAAGCATTCATGAATGCTTGGGATTTTTCTGAGTTGAATATTTTGACTAGTGCACAACTACACGCTCCGAAGCGATAACCTTATCGCTATTTCGCTCTTTGATTCTAATCAAATAAACGCCTTTTTCACACCAGTTATTGAAATTTAGTTCTTGTGAATAACCAGTGATTGGTGTCTCCAATAATGTTCTACCGGTCAAATCATAAATCTCTAATATAGCATCTAAGCTGTAAACCGCATTTATAGTTACATTACCCTGAGTTGGGTTAGGGAATAGGCTGATTTCATTCGTTAACGCTCCTTCTTCGATTCCAGAATTATCAATTGCTTCTGTACATTACCAATCAATTTCGAAACCGACATTATTCACCACCCAATCCGATGAAAATACAATTGTTATCGCTCCACCTGTCGATTCGATTGTTGAAGGAGGAGGAGTGCTATTGCAATAGGTTCCTATTAACGGTGAGAAAGCATCTGGTCCGTCATAGACTTTTAAATTATGGTATGTACAACTTGGGCCAGTTTCCACATCAAATGAAATGAATTCTAATAACACCGATTCCGCGTCTGTAGGTGCAATTGTTATCGTCGCATTTTCGGTGTTGCCATAATTGCCTGTTGGTCCGCCACTGTCAAATAATTTTCCAGTACATGCTATTTGAGTTGTTTCAGTTCCTGACGTTGGCATTATTACTGGACAATCGAGATCTGTGTCAATTATGATCATGTCCACAACGATTGTATCATCTTCTCCGCATACACCTCCGTCAGTGTATAATGAAACAGAGTATGTTCCCTCTTCTGTATACGTATGAGAAGGGTTTAGCTCAGAACTTGTCGTACCGTCACCAAAATCCCATTCAAAATCTACCCCATTGATTGAAAGGTTTGTGAAATTAACGGTAAAAGGCACTTCGCAACCTTCATTTTGATCAATAGAGAAGCTAGCAATGGCTTCAGCTACATAAGGGTCTCCGATTCCAACCGCATACCATGCGTTTGTCGTCTGTTCCACTTCGAAAGAGCAACCACCATATAGGTCTACTGCTGCCTGAATAGAATAAAAACGAGCGTCTGCTTAGTTTGAGCTTGGTGTCAAATAAACGGTTAGGTTTCTGAAAGCAATTGCGGCAGAAGCATCAATTCCAATTTCATCAACTGCGTAATCATCACCTAAATCATTTTACCGGCATCTCCTTCTGTTAAAATATAAAACCAATGATTTTGCACACCGCTGTTTGTGTGTACACCACCACCGTCGGTCCAAAAATCCCCTCCGTATGTATCCGGATTACTGTGCATATTCGGTTCCTCCATTGAACGAATTGCTGTACCAATTTCTTCACCAAGTAACCAGCTGTATTCTTCTGGTCTGGCGTATCGTTCTACCGCATTTCCAAAAATATCGCTGAACGATTCATTGAGTGCTCCAGATTCACCGGCATAAATCAATCCTGCAGAAAATTCAGTCAATCCATGTGTAATCTAATGACCTGCGATATCTAAAGTAGTGAGTGGTGAATATGCACCTCCGTCTCCATCGCCATAGGTCATTCGTTCGCCATCCCAAAATGCATTGACAAAACCGGTGCTGTAATGCACATAGCTGTTCAGTTGGAATCCATCATTATCTATACTGTTACGACCATGTTCAAGAAAGAAATAGTCGTATGTCATTTCAGCTCCCCAATGCGCATCCAATGCGTATTGGTTGAGTTCAGGACCGGTCAAATCCCAATAATTATCATCATCAATAAAATCTTCTGAGGCTCCATAATCGATGCCATTGTTTAAGTCAAAAGTACGTACGCCGTCTCCTCTCGATCCATCTCTTAGTCGGTATTCGCTTATAAAGCTGTCGGCAATAATATCTCTTTCACCACTGTAAGCCGTAACTCCTATGCCAGGCTCATCAACATGATGGATGAGTTTATTTTCTCTCACAACTTCACCAGTTTCGGCATCCACGAAAATCTCTGCGCGATAAAGTGGTTGGTGCGCGTATATATTAAATTTATAGGCAAGGTGCATATTTTTCGGATTGTTATCTCCCAGATCTGAGACATACGTCAATTCTCCCTTATGAAAATAAGTTGCTTCTGGATCATTCTTTTCCCACTTTAGATGGGTTTCCTCGCTTTCTATCTCCCATTTGTACAAGCTCGCGCCAACGAAATTTTTCACGAAATCAAGTGCTTCACTTTCTTCAATTTGTTCTGTTTTGTTTGGCAGCTTGCTATAAACGAGCCCGTTCATGGAATAGGCCTTATTATCTTTAGTATGGATGATCCAAATAGCATCCGATACTGGCTTTCCGTCAAAATATTGCTGGTATCTGTAGTGAACATGTCCAAGAAAGTCAGTTTCTACTCTGAGTAGCTCAAACTTTGTTTCTTGACTGAGCTCATAGTTGTTGCGTAACCAATTATCAACTAGAGCTATAGGAACTTCGCTATTTGGTTTGAATTTTATAAATGCCGGCAAAGTAGACTGGTGTCCTGGTCGAATTACCGAAACATTGCCATAATCAATCTGAGCAAAGTTGTAAAGGGAAAATAAAATACACAGGAGCGTAGAGAGGAAGAGCTGTTTTTTCGTGTTTTTTGACTTTTTGTTGAGGTTGAATGAGGAAATGAAATGAATTCAATGTCACTCCTATTAACAACAAAGCATTTTTGTTATTCCCCTAAACAATTAAAACGAATAAATTGTTCGTGAGTAATTAAAATAGGAATAGGTATAGAAACTGAAAAAAAGTGGTATAATTAGAATTCTTCTACCCGTTGTAACTCGAAGTTAACTTTCGAAAATAAGAGTTTAAATTCTTCACCAGCTTCGCGCATGTCTTCGTCATATTCTTCATAAACCCATGTTACTTCCAGTTTTGTATCAGATGCGGATTCTGCCAAGGATCGAATAATATTGCGAATAACGAGGGTAGAACTGGTATTGAAATATTCCAGACGAAATTCCAATTTTGTAATTGGTTGTGGCGATTTGAGGTAGTCTTCAATCGCTTCATTCACGGGAGCGTAGAACGCATATCGGTCTTCGGGAATAGAAATGCCTGCCAGGAGAATTGTTCCATCCTCAGCATTGATTTTCACCTCAGGTGTTTTAAGTGTCGCTTTAATTTCCAATGACATGCCTATGCCTACGTATGAATTGATGTTTGGTTACTATTCACCCATATTTTTTTTGAGGGCAGATGAAAATAACTATAATATTCCAAAAAGAAAAAGGGAATGTCACAAAAACATTCCCTTATCAGAGTATATACGTAGTTTGTATCCGAACTTTATCGTACGACTAATACTTGTCCTTTATAAGTTTCCATGATACCGTTCTTATTCTTATGGTTAACCACCCAAATATAAGCACCGTCTGGAACTTGTGTGTTGTCAATTTGATTCGATCCATTCCAAGGCATATTCATGTCACTTGTTTGGTAAACTAGATCTGCACTTTCATTATAAATTGTCATATTGAATTCAGGTGCGTCAATCAATAAAAGCGCTGAAGGAATAAACGTCTCGTTTAAGTTATCTCCATTCGGAGAGAAAGCAGTTGGAGCCAATAAGTTATAATCATCTTTAATGCTCACGCTCTTTTGAATTTGATTTTCACATCCAAACTCATTTTCAGCGGACAATGAAACAACATAGTTTCCTTTCTCACGGAAAGTGTATGCCATTTGATTTTGATCAGATACAATTTGACCGTTAACATGCCATTCCCAATTTGAAGCCTGATCTGAAAGGTTTATGAAATCTAGCATCGGAATAACAACATTTTGCTGATCCCATGAAAAATCCAATTTAGGAATTTCGTTAACAACTACTGTTTCATGTGAAGTCGCTAAAATTTTGTTTGAAACTGCGTCACGAATGGTCAAGATTACCTCAAACTTGCCGTTTGTTTTGTATTCGTGATCAGCAGAACGGCCTGAACCATATGTTCCATCGCCAAATTTCCATGTATATGTTACGTTCCCTTCTTGGCGTTTAGCAGAACATACCAAAGCATCTCCTTGACACAAAGCATAACCACTCAACATAATTACGGCATTGATTTCAGGTGCATCTACCACGATATTTTGATCTCTATCTGCATTGTCTAAACCGGAAACGATATCAGTTGTGTGATTTTCGTTTGAATTCGATTCGTTTTGATCTGCGGTGTTTGAATTATTGCTAGTATTCGAATTGTTATCCGCTGAATTATCCTGTGCCACGTGACTGTGGACATTGTCATTTATGTGATCGTTATTTTCAGCTACGTTTTGATCGTTATTGTTTTCGTTAGAGATAACTTGATCTTCAGCAGGCTCATTGACAAAAGCCGTTAAATCATTTGTTCCATGATTCTCTGCATACTGATCAGTACTCATGCTATTAGATTCAGTATCTGCTTCTATGTCGATAACATTGTTAGCAAGAGGGGTTTCAATTGTAGATTGGTTATCCCCAGTCCAGAAGTAAACAACTCCGGCAACCAAACCAACAACAGCAGCAGAACCAGCAATCCAATTGATAATTGAATTTGATCCGCTGATTTGTCCCTTAATATTAGACCATATAGATGGGTTATAAGGCGCTTCATGTCCTTTAACCGCATTTCTAAATGCATCTTCCATTGGACTCAGTTGATTGCTCAACTTATCCCAAGCAGTTGGATCGAATGGGGCTTCGAATCCCTCTACTGCATCTTTGATTATTTTGTCAAAATTATTCATTCTCGTTCAAGTGCGCGAATTGAGCTGAAAGCTGTTTTCGCAGTTTTTGTTTTGCTTTGGCTAAGTTCGATTTGGAAGTACCTTCACTGATATCTAGGTAATCGGCGATTTCTTTGTGCGTAAAACCTTCAATCACATACATGTTAAAAACCATTCTGTATGCCGGTGATAACTTACTAATTGCTTTAATGGCTGTTTCTGCTTTGAGTTTTGTGTAAAACTCGTCTTCTTCGCTGGAAAAAGGTACTTCCTCTTCAAAGTCTTGAACGCTCAGTTCATCTTTTATTAGAAAAGGGTCTCTCTTGTTCTTGCGAATTTGATCAATAGCAGTATTTACCATGATACGTCTAATCCAACCTTCCAAAGAACCCTCAAAGTTGTAAACATCTAGTTTTTTAAACACCTTTATAAAACCGTTCTGAACTATGTCTTGCGCCTCGTCTTGATCTTTGGCGTAACGATAACAAACTGCCATCATTTTACCATAATATCTTTCAAAGAGACGCTTTTGGTATTTGCGTTTTCCACGGATGCATCCGTCAACAATTTCCTTTAGTTCGTCTTTGTTTTTCACTTTGATCTTCTCCTTCTAAACGATTCAAGTTTTTCGGGGTTGCCAACTTATCTAAATTTAATAAAAAAAAGTTCATGTGCCTCAGTTTGACTGATAGCTTATATTGACAGCGTATCAACACTGAATTCATGCTATTTAATTATTATTTCGTGTCTAAAAGCATGTTGAATGCCTTTTCGATTGAGAATACAGAAAAACTTATTAATTTCGCAGTTGAAAGAATTAAAACGAACCAAAAAAGATAAAATGAAAGTTACCGTAGTAGGAGCAGGAAATGTAGGCGCAACATGTGCCAATGTTTTAGCTCATAATGAAGTTGCGAATGAAATCGTATTATTAGACATTAAAGATGGTTTTGCAGAGGGAAAAGCATTGGACATGTGGGAAACCTCGCCAGTAAACCTTTATGATTCACGCATCACAGGATCAACGAATGATTACTCAAAAACTGCAGGTTCAGAGGTAGTTGTTATTACTTCTGGTATTCCAAGAAAACCTGGAATGTCAAGAGATGATTTGATCGCGACAAACGCTGGTATCGTTAAATCGGTAACTGAAAATGTAATTAAGTATTCTCCTGATGCTAAAATCATTATCGTGTCTAACCCGCTTGACGTTATGTGTTATACTGCTTTCCTATCGGCAAAGGTTGACAAGAGTCGTGTAATGGGAATGGCAGGCGTATTGGATACAGCTCGTTATCGTTCATTCTTGGCATTGGAATTAGATGTTTCACCAAAAGATATCCAAGCTTTATTAATGGGTGGGCACGGAGATACAATGGTTCCGTTACCGAGATATACTACTGTTGGTGGTATACCTGTTACAGAGTTAATCGATGCTGATAAATTGGATGCAATCATCGAACGTACAAAATTTGGTGGCGGAGAAATCGTTAAATTATTAGGGACATCCGCTTGGTATGCTCCAGGTGCTGCTGCTGCTCAAATGGTAGAAGCTATTGTTAAAGACCAGAAACGAGTATTCCCAGTTTGTACTTGGTTAGAAGGAGAATTTAACCAAGACGGAATTTATTTAGGTGTTCCGGTAATCCTAGGTAAAAATGGTATCGAAAAGATTTTAGAAGTAGATCTAAATGAAGAAGAGCAAGCATTGTTGAACGAATCAGCAGGTGCTGTTCGTAAAGTAATGGGGGTTCTTGACGGGATGGAAATTCTCTAAGAAGAATAATTTATAACTGATATAAAGCGTTCATCAATTCGTAATAAGCGAAAGGTTAAACGCTTTATTTGTTTCTAGCTGGTTCCAGGTTGCTTTATTTCGTAATTTTGAAAAGCATTAAAATTGGTTAAAAATGAAGGTTAAATTGTCAAAAGTGAATATACGGTATACTATTGCAGGACTGCTTGGTATGCTTTTAGTGTCTTGTGGAGGTTCCAAAATTGAATCGGCAACAAATGATTCAGATTCACAAGAAACTTTAGACACGCTAAACACATCTTTATCTGCCGGGGATACGCTTCCACCGTTCGAACCAATTGCTTCTCAGTTTGATCACGAAACAATCATTTTACCAGAGGGGTTTACCTATAAGGTATTATTTTCTGAGAAGTCAGATTTTGTTAAGCGATCAGACGGGGAAATATTTCCGGCTAAAGGTAAACACGACTTAACTGTATTCGTCCCATCTGATGAAGATCCGGAGAATAAAGGGATTCTATACATTTCTCATGAAACAAGTGGACCAAATGCTGATTTAGGAGACGGTGGCGGAGCTACCGTTTTTGATATCGAGCTTAAGGATGAGACTTGGGAAGTCGTTAGTGAATTTCATCATGTTGATTTTTCATCGATTGGTTTTACCGATCGCAATTGCGGCGGGTCAATAGGACCAAACGGGAATGTGTTTACGTGTGAGGAAACGTGGGGATATGATAATGAATACTTTACTAAAAAAGGATTAGCAGATCGTAAATTTGACACTGGACTTCCAATGTGGCAAAATGTAGGTTACGTTGTTGAGGTAGATCCCCGAGAGAAAAAGGTTGTGAAGCGGCATATGACTATGGGGAAACTGGTACACGAGGATGTACATTTCACAAACGACGGTAAAACATGCTATATTACAGATGATTACAGCCCAGGGGTGTTTTTCAAATTAGAGATGCCTTCTTCTGGAGATTTTGACAATGGTCAATTGTATGCTTATAAACAGTCGGAAGACGGAGAGTCGGGAAGTTGGTTGGAGCTGCCAATGGACACCAATTCTTTGGTTAACTGCCGAAGAATAGCCGTTGAAAAGGGTGCCACCTTAATTATTCGTCATGAGTGGATTGAAGAAATTAACGGTAAGTTATACATTTCTGAGACGGGAGAAGATCATTTTAGTTGGAAAGAATCTATAGAGCGTGGCGGAACAGTTCCGAACTATGTAAGCGAAAATTTAGCCAAATCAGATGTCGAGTTTGATGACCCGTTTGGACGAATCGTTATGTTCGATCCGGAAACGAATAAAATGTCTTCATATTTAGAGGGCGGATTTTTTTCGGATAGTTCTGGCTGTTTTTCCAACCCTGATTGCAATACATCCGTTAATCTTAATGGAAAGAATTATTTGGTGATAAGTGAGGATATCAATTGGCACGATCGTGGACGGGCTGGAGAAGATGCTGAACAAACCAAAGCGTTCTACAATGAAATTTATTTTTTGGATATGAGCATCGAATCACCAACGGCTGACGACTTATTGCGCTTCTGTGTTGCTCCAGTCGGTTCTGAAACCACGGGAGTGATATTCTTACCAGACGGCTCAATGGTTATGAATGTGCAGCATCCAAAAGCAAGTAACGTTGAACCTTTCAACCGTTCCGTTACCATATTAGTAGAAGGATTTTAATGAGAAAAGGATTTAAAATAGCATTTATATTGATAGGACTGCTGATATTAACATTCTCCTGCAACAAACAGTCGGATTACTGCTATGAGGAGAAGCCAGCAGCTTCTTTCATGTTTGACTACCCAGATACAGTTCAAGTTGGTCAAGTCTTTACGGTGGATATTAATTATTTAGTCGAAAATTCTTGTGGAGACTTTGGTCAGATCGATGCACAGAAAATAGAAAACACCTTGGAAGTTAAGTTATTTACGGTATACGATGGTTGCCAATGTGAAGAGGAGTTCGTAGAAAAAAGTGCGACGTATCCCGTTACATTCGAAGAGGAAGGTACTTATGAGTTAAAGATGTGGGTAGCAGATGGCTTCTATGACGCTTATATCATCTACGCTCAAGAATAATTCGCTGATTTTTCTAACAATTTATTGGTGGCAATCCTGCCGTATGCCTTAACAATTGAGCACTAAGTTGCTTAATTTTGTATTGTGAGCATTTTAGAAGTCAAGAATTTATCGGCCGGATACAATGGCAAAAGAATTTTAAAGGATTGTTCTTTTGGTGTGGAAGAAGGGGAAGTTGTGGTAATACTAGGTGCTAGTGGAGATGGTAAAAGCACCTTAATGAAAGCTATAGCCGGACTAATTCCACATTACAAAGGTGGCGTATATTTTGATAATGATAAAATTAAAGATTCATCCGAACAATTAGTTCCTGGCCATCCATTCATAAAGCTCATTAATCAGGATTTTCAACTAGAAGATTTTCATACCGTTGAAGAAAATATTAGGCTCAGGCTGTTGTCATACGACGAGAATTATCAAAAAGATCGTATTCAGACACTCTTGAGACTAACAAAATTAACAGCATATCGAGATCAAAAAGCGAATGATTTGTCAGGTGGTCAGAAACAGCGATTAGCCATAGCAAGAGCTTTGGCTGCTGAGCCTGATTTTATCCTCTTGGATGAACCCTTTAATCAGCTCGATTTTCAAATGAAACAATCCATATCTAAACATATTCTAAATTATATCCGCGCAAATAGAATTGGAGCAATTATGGTTACCCATAGCGGATTAGAGGCAATGGAATGGGCAGATAGAATTGTGCATTTGTCAAAAGGAAGGATTCGACGAATAGCCACGTCTGAAAATTTTTATGATGACCCTCAAAGCTTGGAGGAGGCCCGTTTCTTTGGTACAGTTAATAAAGTCTTATTGGATGGGGGCAAGCAGATTTATTTTCGACCAGAAGGTTTTAGATTAGAAAAAGACGACCAGCATTCTATCGAATTGAATCTGACCTTTAAAAGACAAACTAAAATGGGATGGTATAACATCTTCGAATTTCGTTTTCAAAACCGAAGAGTAATTTTGTATTCGACGAAAGACTTGTCAGAGTTTTCGAAATTTTTCGTCAAAAAACTAGACTTTTCTGATTAAAATATCACCTATTATTTATATATTTGACTAATTATTAATCACTTTGTAAAAAGAAAGCGATGAAAGCGACATTGATAGGGGAGAATTTGAAGTTACTTCGAAAGCGGAAAAAATTGTCACAAGAAGAACTTGCTAAGGAGTTAGACTTAACACGTTCATCTTACAGTGGCTACGAAAATGGCGTTGCAGAACCGAATTTGGAGAACCTGATTAAGTTCAGTTCGTTTTTTGGAATTTCTGTAGATAAACTAATCAAAACCGATCTTAAGAATTTTTCAGACAATGAGTGGGTTAAAATAGATCGAGTTATTGAAGCTGACGTTGAGGGAAAAAACGTACGAATTATCGCACTAACCGTTGATAACGACAACAACGATAATATTGAATTGGTCTCGAAGAAGGCACGTGCAGGATATACGACGGGATTCTCTGATCCGGAGTTTATCAGTGTATTGCCCACATTTAATTTGCCATTTCTAAAGAAGGACCGAAAGTATAGAACTTTTCCAATCAAAGGTGATTCAATGCCACCAGTTTCTGACGGAAGTTATGTCATAGCTGAATATGTTGAAAACTGGAGTTCCATCAAAGACGGCTTTCCCCATATCGTTGTGACACTTGATGATGGTATAGTCTTTAAAAATGTGTACAAACGTTTAAATGACAACCAGTCTTTTCAGCTGTGTTCCACAAACCCTTTATATGAGCCTTATGAGGTGCATGCAAACGATATTATTGAAATATGGAAGTTTGTGAATTACATATCGTCAGATATGCCGACGGGGTCATTTAAAGAAAGTGAACTTACAAAAGCGATTCTTGACTTACAGACAGAAGTGAAGCACTTGAAGAATGTCTATATTCCAAAAGCATAAGTTGCTCACTCTTACCTTCTAAAAAAGCGATCGCGACCGCCAAATCGAAATGCCGCGCCTATCGAGAGGGTGTAAGGACCAGGCAAGGCAACTTCTGCCTGAATACCAAAATTTTCTGTTGGGTAGTATCGGACTCCAGCTACAGCCGCGTAGATTTCGTCTGGTGTGAATGAATCACCCATGAGTGCAGGATCTGTTGAGGTATTGCTGAGCTGGTACGAAATGAACATGACATGTCCACCCCAGTACAAATCAATTTCGTCAATACTGCTATCATATACCTCTTTGATGTGAATTAAGCAGCGACCGTAACCCGCAAAAACATCAATTGTTTCCACGAAATTTTCTGTGACAAAATCTGAACCTATGGAGTAGGAGTAGTTGTTCACGTTCAGTCTATGACGATGAAAGGTGCCTCCAAAACCAGAGCTAAACCTTCTCAATATCGCAAAGTCTGCATGTAATTGAAATTCCGGTGTCCAGCTGAATGATGGATCATATTCACGATATTTTATTTTGTGGATACCGCGAAAGAGGCTATGTGAAACACCTCCAGTAATTGTTTTTTGACCAAATTCATTTTGACCAAAACATGCGTAATGAAAGAGGAATATCAGACCCAAAATGAATGTATAGAAGCCGCTTTTTTTCAATGTTAGATTTTGTTAAAACGAATATATGTAAAATAAATATCTTCATTTTTGTAACATACCTATCAAAAAGCATACTGATTGGAAAACAGAAAGATTAAGAAAATGAAAAATAAAATTTACGCATTTATAGTTGGGTATGTTGCCCTGTTCAATGTACAGGTAGCAAAAGCAACGGACAATACTTTATTGTACAGCATTTCTGGAAATGGGTTGGAAGACACATCGTATATCTACGGTACAATTCACTTAATGTGTGAAGAGGATTTCAACATTTCGGCAAAGGTATCCAATGCATTCGCATCAACAGAGCAATTATTTCTTGAGGTAGATATGGATGACCCAAAAGAAATGGCAACAATGATGTCGGCAGCAAAAGGAAAGAAAAAATTGACGGAAATTTTAACCCCAGAGCAACAAAAGAAGTTAGATGAAAAACTACAGGCTGAGGTCGGGTTACCACTTGCTGCTGTAAATGATTATAGTTTGTCAACGATTCAGAGTTTATTCATGATGAAGGGATTGGGGTGTGAGAAAGTAAAGAGCTACGAGCAAGAATTCTTAGCATTGGCTCAAAGTCAAGATAAGGAGGTGCATGGTATGGAGAAAGCTTCTTTTCAAATAAAGTGTTTAAAGAAATCTACATCAGCTGAAGATCAATTTGATGACTTGTTTGATCCCGGAAACAATGATATGTTGAAAGGGTTAATTGAGAATTATAAAAATGAAGACATGAACGCTTTGGGTGAAATGTTTGGTGACACAACCTATATGGACGATAATATGCGAGAGTGGTTATTGGTTAAAAGAAATAATAATTGGGTAAAGAAAATGCCGAAAATTATGACTGAGAAACCCATTTTTTTTGCAGTCGGAGCAGCACATTTATTAGGTGATTATGGTGTTCTCGACTTATTAAGAACGGAAGGGTATATAGTTACACCGATTGAAGTATAGATTTGCGTCAAAAGGAACAAGAATTCTTGTCCCTTATTAGGGAAAACCGGGGCATCCTTGTAAAGGTGTCCCGGATGTAGATGGATGCTCCTCAAGATCGAGAGGACCTTGAGCAAGAAATTATCTTTCAATTATGGCGGTCTTATGACCGCTATGAGGGAGATAGTAAATTCGCTACTTGGATGTATCGGGCGGCGATCAACACGGCTATTACCTTTTTTAAAAAGGAAAAACTACGACCAGATAACACGCCACTAATTCCTGAAATTGATATAGAGGAAGAGGATCTAACTGAAGATACAACCCGCCTAGCTCATTTCTATAAAGCCGTAAAAAAGCTTTCAAGAGTAGAAAAAGCGGTTATTCTATTATTTATTGAGGGGAATTCACATCAAGTGATTGCGGAAAATTTAGGTATCACACCAGTGAATGCGCGTGTTAAACTCAATCGCACAAAAAAGAAATTAAAAGAAATCATTAAACAACAAGGCTATGAATTTTGAGGATCTGAAAAAAGAGATGGATTTAGCTGCACAAGGTGAGGTAGGATGAGTTCCTGAAATTGACTTAACAAGAGGTAAAAACAACCCTGTGCAGTTAATTCGCTCGAACTTGAAAAAAGAAATCATAACGCAATTGATTGGTATTGTCATAATTATGACTTATCCGCTTGTCGTTCCTATGCCGGAATTTTCGAGAAGCGCATATTACGTTTTTATGTTTCTCATTTCCATCATGACAATTGCGTACGTTATTAAACTTTTCTTTTTCTTGAAAAAAAATGATCGATTAGCTAAGACCACCAAAGATGCTGTTCAAGCTTTTATTTATGAAACGCGATTGACACTTGAGGTTTATAAATCATTTGTGACAGCAGGTTCTATACTATTGCCGATTCCTGTTTTTGCGCTTCTAGCTGGGAATGAATTGTCAGGAAATCAATTATTATTTGAGAAGTGGTTTTTGTTGAATATTGACGGTGTGCAAATTGCTACTCTGGTATTAGCTTACTTGGTTATAGCTATTATCTTATTTTATATAACAGTGAGATGGTCTAAGATGCTTTATGGAAAGTACTTGACCAGTTTGGACGAAATTATTGAAGACTTAAACTAGCTAAGTGATTTACCGTGGAAATCCTTTGTTAAAGCAATGTACTCTTTACTATAGGTATTATTGGAATCTTTGACGAGCAGTTCTTCGATAGCTATTTCCGATTTATCTTGATTTGAATATTCAACGAAGTATCTTTTTACATTCGTATCAGGAGATAGTTGCTTTAGAATTCGTTGAGCATACAAACCTTCATCCAAAGCTATGGCTAGATGTTTCTCAAAAAGATGTTCTGGAAAAACGACCGCCATTCGACCATTTTCAGCCAATAATTCAGAAGCGCCTGAATAGAGGTCGTAAATACTTAATAGGTCTGTATGACGGGCATTGTTTCGCTGCTCATTGCTGGCTTTATAATCATGGTCAAAGAATGGAGGATTCGAAATGATGAAGTCAAACTTTTCCATACTACCAAAATCTTGTAGCATGGTTGGGATGCTCATAATTCTGTCGCTATAAGGAGAGTTACGGAAATTAATTTCTGCCTCTTTTATGTTTTGCGTTTGTGGTTCAATGGCCGTGATGGCGGCATTCGGATTTTTCTGAGCCATCATTAGGGCTAAAACGCCAGTACCTGTTCCGATATCTAAGATGCGCTTATATCCACTTGAGACCCATGCTCCAAGAATCATGGAGTCTGTGCCGACCTTGTGCGCGTTTGCTTCTTGAATGACAGTGAAATATTTAAATTCGAATGGACGACTCATTCCTCTTCATCAGCACCTAGATACATGTCGATCAGTCCTTCTGGAGAACGAACGAATAGCTCTTTTTTATCTCGGTCAATTTTTAAAATAAATTCATCCTTTTTGGGAAGTAGGATTTCATTGCCATTTGAATCAATTGCAATCAATGGATTGTTTGGAACATCCATCACCTGTATCACTGTTCCAATTTCTCCGTGAGTTTCATCAATAACGCTAAAACCTTGAATTTCATGGAAATAGAATTCCTTTCCTTCTAAATCGGGGAGGTCAGAAAGCGGCAGATAAAGACCGCATTTGAGAAGTGTTTTTGCTTGACGTTCCGTTTCGATATCGAGAAACTTAACTACAGCGTGTCCATTCGAACGAACGGAAATGCGTTCCAAAAAAAAAGGAATCAGTTTATTGTCGTATTCGACAAAAACTGATTCCAAATTTTCGTATTCGTAGGGATCATCAACATCTAGGTAGATGGCCACTTCACCTTTAAAGCTGTGAAGCCGGCTGATACTGCCTAGTCGATAACAATCCGCTTTTCGAAACATTTGTTTCTTTTAACCGGCAGCGATTACTCTTCTTCCGATTTAGCTTCTTCCTCTGCCGGCGCTTCTTCAGCCTCAGCAGCCGGCGCTTCTTCAGCCTCAGCAGCCGGCGCCTCTTCAGCCTCAGCAGCCGGCGCTTCTTCAGCAACTTCTTCCGATACTTCTTCAACTTCTGGAGCGTTCTTAGCTTCGATTTCCTTAGCTCTCGCTTCGTTTACTTCTTTTTCAGCAGCTAATTTCGCAGCTTCTGCTTCTTCTTTCGCTTTTGCGATTGAATCAGATTTACCTGAAATTTTAGCTGATTTTTCTTCCATCCACGCGTCAAATTTCTTTTGCGCTTCAGCTTCTGTTAACGCACCTTTTAATACTCCGTTATCTAAGTGATTTTTTAATAAAACACCTTTGTACGAAAGCAATGTTTTAACAGTGTCAGTAGGCACAGCACCAACTTTTACCCAGTGTAATGCACGATCAAAGTCAAGATCGATAGTTGCAGGGTTAGTGTTTGGATTGTATGTACCAATCTTTTCGATGAAACGACCATCTCTTTTTGCTCTCGCATCGGCCGCTACAATGTGATAATAAGCTGCACGCTTCTTACCGTGTCTTTGCAATCTAATTTTTGTTGCCATTTTTTGATTATAATTTGAAGTCCGAAACTTCAGTTAATAATGTGTCTTTCCCTTAAATTGGGACGGCAAAGATAGGGTTTTTTGTTTAGAAACAATAGATTTTGTATTTCTTTCGTAATCAGATCAGAATTACAAACTTTATTTCAAGCATAAAAGTACTATAATGATCACGAAATAAATCATAAAACCTATAACCATTTAGAAATTGATTGTCCTTAAAATATGATTTTAAGCTTTTTTTGATCCAAAAAGTTTGAAGTATAAAAAACGAAGCATGGCGCCCGGGAGGACGAGGATATAAAGTAGGATTGGAAAGAATACAAACTCTACCAAGAAGTCAAATATTATTTCAACAACGAGCATATATTCTTTCTTTCATCAATACGGAAAAGCAGCCTTGTATTCTTCATAACGCTGAATAACTTCAATGATGTATTCAAATGTTTCAATACCGCGGAGGTAACCATTTTTCACTGCCTCATCGCGGTAATACGTCGGTTTCGATAAATTTCTAACCATAACGGCAACGTTATCGTGCCAAACACTATCTTTTAAGCCATGTTTTTTGGCCAAAGCACGTGCGTCATCAATATGAGATCGGCCTGCATTAAAAGTTCCCAGCGTGAAATAGATACATTCTGTACTGTCATTGATCTCTTCTAACCATTGATCATAATTCTTTTTTAATTTTTTTACTCCAGCAATAATTTGCGCTTCAGCGGATGAATTACGACTTATTCCGTAAGATGCTGCTGTTGAGGGCATGAATTGAAAAATACCAAATGCCCCGGCCCAAGACTCTTTATATGTTTCAAATTTAGACTCTTGGTATATTATGGCTGAAATCAGTCGCCAATCCCAACCGATTGAATCGCTTTCTCTTTTGATAATCTCATCATAAGGTGAAAGTTGATCACCATTCAATGATGAATAATCTTGATTAGCTTTGTTCGTGTGTGAGCGACGTTTAAAATATTTACGTTGCACTTCGCCAATTGTAGAGGCGTTTCTCTTGTTCAACAACCATGCATTTAGGGTGTCTCTCAAGTTAGGCGAACTTTCTCTTACGGCAAAAGCAATGGAATCGGCCTGACTCAATTGCATTTCAATATCCAAATTAGGGTAGTAGCGTAAATCAATACTCGCAACATTTTCATCAGCGATAGTGTAATCAATCTCACCATCACTGACCCTGCGAATCAATTCTTCAGTGATTAAATCACCTTCTGTTGGCACAATTGTCATATCCAGGTTTAACGACTGGTTGAGTTGTGAAATTTGCTCATAATAGGATGAGTTTTTCCAGACATGAATTGTTTTTCCAGCCAGTTCTTCGGGTGCTCTAACGAGCGTATCCTCCAATTCTTTTTTATTGAGTTTTCTGTAGTTCTCTGGTTTTCGTTGGATCAGTACTTGATGCGTATGTAGATGCGGAACGGTAAAGTCTATAAATTCATCTCTTTTTTCATTAATGGTTAAATTACAAGCAATAACATCTCCTTTACAACTGTCAAGCAGTTTAAACATACGATCCAAATCGTTTACCATTTGAATTTGAATACGGATGTTGTGGTCTTTCGAAAACTCATAAAGTAATTCGTATTCATAACCCATATTTCGGCCGCGATATATAAAATAGCTTACCGGGCTGTTTTCAGCAAGGATTGTAATAACACTGTCTGACTTGATTTCAGCCCAATCCTTTGTTGGCTTTGGTGGCGTATTGTCCTGTTTTTTCTTGTTTGCTCCGCAAGAAGCACAAAATGAAGCTAGTAGTACTCCGATTGACAATATGTAAAAAACTGAACGCATGGATTAATCGTCCTAATAAGGTGGGTACGGATCACAATCTACGAAAATTAATGGAGCTCCTCTCGGATATAATCAGAAGAGTTTTTCACAATTTCATTCATGAATGCATCAAAATGTCCGTCTATTTCAGCTTTATTTTTTTGATAAATCCCCATGCAGTTTTTGAGATCATTTTCGAATCCAATACGCCGAGAAAATTGCCAGAGAATCACATCGATTCCTTCTTCGCTTGGATATTGCTCAAACCATTTGTAGGTTTTTAACTTGTCGTAAAGAAAACAAAACTCCTCTTCGAGGTGCATTAAATTGGCGTCTGTAACACGATAAATGGTTTGGATAAAATCCGCATAAGTTTGATCTGAAAAATCACCCCAGTTTTTCGTTATAAAATGATCGAGTAGAATATCGCTTGCGATAAAAGCAACTCTCGAAACACCGTTCCCTTTGAAAATTTTTCCCACAGATTTAATTTCTGCGGCGCTATCTGTAAAGTCATCAATATAGCGGTGCAATTGTATTCCTCTTTGAATGTGCTTGGGCAAATGCGTATAATTATCTAATCTACCTTTATAAGCATCACCAGCAAAGTTACCTGGAATCAATTCCAGAAAATCACGAGCGATATAGGCGTGTCCGATAAAATTCAAAACTTATTCTTGATCAACTTTAAAGTCAGAGGTGAAATGGAAGGTAATATCTGGGTAATCACTTTGAGCCATTTGTAATAAAAATGGCGTTTCTGCTAAGAATACGAAATTGTCATCCTTGTCCTTTGCAATGTGTATGGTTTTAGCCCGAATGAATTGATCCAATTGCGCTTGGTTGTCTGTAGTCATCCAGCAAGCTTTATAGTATCTTTTAGGAGAAAAGTCACACTTTGCACCATATTCATTTTCTAGACGGTATTTGATCACCTCGAATTGCAGTTGACCAACCGTTCCAACAATTTTCCGATTTCCAGGTTGTTGAACAAATAATTGGGCTACACCCTCATCCGTTAATTGTTGAATTCCTTTTTCCAACTGTTTTGACTTCATTGGATCTTTATTCTCCAGCTCCATAAATATCTCTGGTGAAAAGCTTGGGATTCCTTTGTAGGTAAATGTAGTGCCTTCCGTGAGTGTGTCTCCAATTTTGAAGTTACCCGTATCGTATAGTCCAATTACATCACCAGGATAAGCTTCATCAATTACACTTTTATCCTGTGCCATAAATGAAGTTGGGTTCGGGAACTTCATTTTCTTTTCTTGGCGAACATGATTATAAAATGTATTGCGCTCAAATTTTCCTGATACTATGCGTAGAAAGGCAATTCTGTCTCGGTGTTTCGGATCAAGATTGGCATGTATCTTAAAGACAAATCCACTGAATTCGTTTGCATTGGGTTCAATATAGCCCGCACTTGACGGTCTGCCGATTGGAGCAGGAGAGATGTCCAAAAATGCTTCGAGTAATTCTTTTACACCAAAATTATTGATGGCACTTCCAAAGAAAACAGGAGCTACTTCTCCAGAAAGGTATGTTTCACGATCAAATTCATCGTACACTCCTTCAACCAATTCGAGTTCCTCTCTTAATTCAGCAGCAGCTTTATCCCCGATGACCTCATCCAATTCCGCCGAAGCTACGTCTTCAATTGAAATGACCTCCTCAGAAATTTTTGTCTTATTTGCAGCAAAAAGATTAAGCTCTTTATTGTAAATGTTATAAACACCTTGGAAAGTAGCTCCAATTCCAATTGGCCATGACAATGGACGAACGCGGATTTTTAATATTTCTTCTAGTTCATCTAACAAATCAAAAGGGTCACGTCCCTCACGATCCATTTTATTAATAAATATAATTACAGGCGTGTTTCGCATACGACAAACCTCCATCAAACGCTTTGTCTGAGCCTCCACACCATTTGCACAGTCAATGATTAGGATTACGCTATCAACGGCTGTTAGCGTTCGGTATGTGTCTTCAGCAAAATCCTTGTGACCTGGAGTGTCCAGAATATTGATTTGCTTCCCTAAATAATTGAAAGCCATAACCGAAGTTGCAACTGAAATACCACGTTGCTTCTCAATCTCCATAAAATCGGATGTGGCCGTTTTCTTGATTTTGTTATTCTTTACGGCTCCCGCTGTTTGAATCGCTCCACCAAATAAAAGAAGCTTTTCCGTTAAGGTTGTTTTACCGGCGTCCGGGTGAGAGATGATCGCAAAAGTTCGTCGCTTTTCAATTTCAGCCTGGTTTGTCATAATTTTTAATCCAATTGTAAGGGCAAAAATAAGTCTTTTTTAAAGATCAAGAGGTCCTACTCATCAAAGAAGGATAATCAACGTAAGTGTAGTGTAAGAAGCATCACAATTCAATTTTTAAAGTTTCCTTATATTTGCTTCGATGTTTGCAAGGCATTTAAAATCAGTGATTACCTTTTTTGTGGTTTTTGCTTCACCTTTATTATGGGGTGCAAGTGACGATATTCCTCCTTCTAATAATTCATTGACTTCTTTACTGAAAATTGATTCGATTCGATTCGGTCGGAAGCGAAAAGTCAATTCTATTTATATGCTACTGATTTCTATAATGATTTGGGGGATACATCCATGAATAAACAAGCGTTTTCAGAAGCTTTGATTGGATATCACAACCTCATCAAATACGACAAAATTAAGCGCACTGAAGTATTGACTGTCATTGATTTCTCGAAGCCTTCAAATGCAGAAAGATGCTTTATAATCGATGTTTGCGAGCGGAAAATCCTTCACAAAACAATCGTTGCTCACGGTGTTAATTCAGGAAGGCTATATGCACGGCATTTTTCAAATGAGGATAATTCGCATCAAAGTAGTCTCGGTTTTTACGTAACCACATCGACCTATCACGGTAAGTATAAATTGGCTTTGCGACTCGATGGACTAGAACATTCGAATAGTCATGCAAGTAGCAGAGGAGTAGTGGTGCATGGTGCTGATTACGCAACCTATGAATTTCTCAAAAAAAACGGAGGAACATTAGGTCGGTCATATGGTTGTCCCTCAATGCCGCATGAGAATTTTGAACAAATTGTTGATTGGATCAAAGGCGGTTCATGTCTCTATATTTACCATCCCAATAGATCATATCATCGCTACTCTCCTTACCTGAATCGTTCCAAATATTTAGAAGATTTTCTTTGGTTTGCCCAATAAAGGCTAAAAACCTATCATTATTCTTGATAATTATACCTGTCTAGGCCTTATGGCATCGGCTTTGCGGCTCATTTTCTGTAATCAGGCGACCGGTATTCAGGAGTCCTTTCCATACTTTTCGTCATGAACTTGACGTATATGAAACGCAGTGCTATTTTGATCGCAATGCTGGCAAATCTTGCATTTTCCAGCGACCCCAAAACCCAAAACAAGCGGTTGCTTGATGAGCCAACCAAATGTGAAGAGTACAAATCACTTTATTATCAGTATTTAAAGAATGATATGAATGAGGATGCTCGCCATTTTTGGAATTTGGCATACCAACACTGTGATGAAAGTGATGGAAAGGATTCTATTTTTTACAATAACGGGATTATCATTTATAATCGTTTATTGGACGATGGTTCTATTGATGATTTTCAGAGAAGAACAAACTTGTTCGATTCGCTTTCATGGTTGTATGATGAGTTCTATGAATTAGTCGAAGACCCCGTTTTACAATTGAAACACGCACATTTATTGGGTGAGCACAGGGTTTACCTTGAGCGACAAAAGGAATGTTGGTCGTACATTCACAAATCGAAATCCTTCACGCCGGGATTATATCTTTACCGTTATTATCGTTACTTTTTGCAGCATGAAGTGAAAGAGGCGTCTCCTGAGAGAAAAGAGGAAAAGTGGAATGAAGGTGTAAAACTGATGGTCACGTTAACGGATTGTGCCAATGAAGCATTATCCAACGGAAAACTGTCTCCAAAAGATGTTGATGCGATCGAAAAAGCAAAAAAATACATCTATGACAAAGGCGCTTATCTCGTGCGAGACTGCAATGTACTCGTTGATCAGATGCGTTCCGTTTTTCGAGATACGATGAAACGGAATGATCTTAAATACCTCGTTGAGTACTTGAATTTACTCGATCACACAAATTGTACAACTACTGATTTTTATCTAGAAATGCAGGAATCGCTGATGACCATTGATCCGAGTCCGGATATGGCGATCAATATCGCACGATCATCACACAAAAACAAGCATTACACAAGGGCACTTAGCTTTTATGATCAAGCTATTTCACTAATTCCGTCTGACTCTCTCATTGGCACCATAACCTATGAAAAGGCACTAGTTTATTATTCACAAGGGAACTACAACAAAGCCTTTGAACAGGCAAAACGTGTAAATGAAAAAGCCAAAGCTGATGCCTTTTTATTATGTGCGAAATCAATCGCAGCAAATGCCAATGCATGCGGTGTGTCAAGTTTCGAGCGGAAAGCAAACTTTTGGCTGGCCAACGATTACATTGTAAAAGTTATTAATAATGGAGCTTCAGCGGCAAATGATTTATACATGAACCGAACTCCAACAAAAGCCGATATTTTGGAGAATCAGTATCAATTGGGAGATAAAATCACACTTAGTTGCTGGTCGGAAACGACCACGGTACGCTAGCTATTTTTTCTCACCAATAAATTGAAAACCAAGATCGTCAATTACTTTCTGAATTTGATCTGATTGTGCGTCGCCTTCTATGATCACGATGTTCTGATTCGGATCTGCTGTCACTTTTGTAATATTATCAATGTTTGATAGGTTCTTTTCTACAGACGCTTTGCAATGATTGCAAGTCATGCCTTCGACACTATATACTTTGTTCATTTCTTTGATTTGATATTTTTTTGGAAATAATTTTCTCAACTCTACAAAGATAATTAATCCGATTAGGACGATCGAAGAAATTATCGCAATCCAAGATGCTTCTTCTCCATGTACATGGCCTGCCCTCATTCCGAGTGAAGTGAACCAAGTTGGGTTGAGGAAATAGTCCATAAGGATCCCGAAAATAAGTGCTCCTCCGATAATGCTTACGAGGTATAATAAAGTCGTTTTCTTACCGAGAGATTTCCATAAAACGGTTATGGTCGCCGCATTAGTGGCAGGGCCAGCCATTAAAAAAACCAAAACAGCTCCTGGAGTAACCCCTGCCGCTAGAAGTGCTGCTGCTATTGGGACAGAGCCCGTTGCACATACATATAATGGTATGGATGCAACTAGAATAATGAGCATGTTAAGAATATGATTACTCATGTATGCCGTAAAAAAAGATTGCGGCACAAAGACTGTAATGATAACTGCGATAAGTATACCTAATAACAGCTGTCGGGAAATATCGCTGAAAAAAGTAATGAAAGCATACTTAAATATTCTGATCAGAACAGGACTGTTCTCTTTCGTGTTAACTGCTTCAGAAACTGTGTTTTCTTCAGTTTGCGCTTGCGATGAAAGATCAGTAATACTGCCGCCAATAACACCGGTGATAAATGCAATGATTGGCCTGATGATGGCCCATGGTAAATTCATCATCGAGTAAGTCATTAGTATTGAATCAACACCAGTTTGAGGTGTGGAGATTAAGAAGGAAGTGGTTGCTCCTTTGCTTGCTCCATTTTTATGGAAAGCAATCCCGGTTGGAATTACTCCACATGAACAAAGCGGCAGGGGTACTCCAATTAATGCGGCTTTAATACTTGTCCAAATTCCTTTCTTACCCAGATACTTTGAAACACGTTCTTGACTAATCACAACATTGAGTAATCCAGCAATCAAAAAGCCTAGTATAAGATATGGCGACATCTGCAAGAGAATATCCCAAGTAGCTTCGAAAAAACGGTTTAGAATATCCATATCACAAAGTTACTGAAATAGAGACAGAATAATGATGTCATTAGTAGAAAATAACTTCTAAATTTGTAGACCTAAAGTATATGAAGTATCTGGTTTTCATAGGATTGTTTGTAGCGGGTGGTCTCGTTGGTTACTGGGTTGGCGCTAGTCAATCTAGTGATAAAGAACATGTTGCTGAAGATGTTCAGGTAGAACCAGTCACAGAATTTGTCTACGATACGATTGTAAAAACAGAACGAGTTGAGGTGCCTGTTATTGAAGAGGAGGTAGATTCTAACCTTATCAAAAATGATTCCCTCACATTAAATCCGGAACTAGACACATTAAAAGAAATCATATTATCAAGGGATACCACTAATTCTGATGATAACGATTTAAATATCAGAAAAGACGAGCTCATTGCCAGTCGCTCGATCCCCATTATATACTTAAATGAAATTGTCGATGCCGATACAACCGTGAGAGATTTGTTGGGGATAAAGGAAAATAAGCCAACTGAAATGCGCATTCAATTTTGGAGTTCTCCGCTGAATTATAAAGGGTATAAATTATCACGTAATACGTTGATAGTTTATGGCTTGTCAGAACAGTTAACCTATAAGGTGTACAATAAAGAAGGACAACATTACCTTTCCAATGAGGGAGAGTTTTATAAGATTTCAGAGACCACAGCGTTTAAATCTTTTGAATCAGCAAAAAGAGAGAAAATACTGAATGATTGAGTTTTATAAATATCAAGGAGCTGGAAACGATTTTATCTTGATCGATAATCGACAAGGATTATTTAGAGGAGATAAAATAGCATTCGTCAAAAAATGGTGTGAACGGAGGTTTGGAATCGGTTCGGATGGTTTAATATTTCTTGAAAACTCAGATAAAGCTGATTTTTTGATGGATTTTTATAATCCTGACGGGAGTCAAAGTTTTTGTGGAAATGGGTCGAGATGCATCGTCGCATTCGCTAATGATCTTGGTATTGTTAAAGAATTAACCACTTTTGAGGCGATAGATGGATTACACGATGGTGAATACCTAGGAAATGGACAAGTGAAGATTGCCATGCATCAGTATGGAACCATTCAATCTGTAAAAACAGATTTTTTCATAGATACAGGAAGTCCGCATTATATCGCTTATGAGGCTGATGAAAATCGCGATATACTAGAATTTGGAAAAGCAATTCGCTATTCTGATCAGTATAAAGAGGAAGGTGTAAATGTCAACCTAGTTACCATTCAAGGAGAAGGAGAAATCGATGTTAGAACATATGAGCGAGGTGTGGAGGCAGAGACCTTTGCCTGTGGAACCGGTGCTACAGCTTGCGGATTGTCATATGCAAACGAATATTTGAAGGAAGAAGAAGGTATTGTAAAGGTAAATGTAAAAGGAGGAAATCTCCGAATTCATTATAAAAAAATAGCTCCCGGAAAATTTGAAGATATCTGGCTAGAAGGCCCAGGTGTTTTTGTTTTTAAAGGTAATTGTGATGTATAGAATTGAGAATATTCAGCCATTAAACTGGATTAAACCGGCAGCTAATTATTTGGTGCTCATCTCGCCAGAGTCAATCCCACATTTGGCAATTGTAAGCAAAGGGCGTTATTATTCGCTCACCCACAAAAAAGCACAAATTGGTGAGGACTTTAAGCCTTATTTTGATTTTTTGAAGCGGACAAAACGCAAGGTGTTATTTATAAAATTTGATGCGGACATCGAAGATGTTGAATCTGTTTTTCAACAGTATGAAAAGGCTGTTGTTGGAAAAATAACCTGCCTTCATCCGATAAAAAATATACTTGCTCCAAAAAGTAAAGCTGATTACATTTTTGACTTATTGCCAGAGCTCGAATCTAGAGGGATCATTGAAGAATCATTTCAAATAAACATGGAAGATTTGATTGATTCAAATAATAGATTTGTACTTAATACATACGACAAGGACGATATTTACGCATATATTGAAACTTTGAACGAGAAATATGCTAAAAGGGGATAAGATATATCTGAGAGCCATCGAACCTTCTGACGCCGAACAAATTTTGGCTTGGGAGAATAACACTGAGAATTGGTATTTAAGCAACACGATAGCGCCATATTCTAAGCATTTAATAGAAGCTTATGTTAATGCTGCTCAGGATGTTTTTCAATTACGGCAGGTTCGTTTTATCATTTGTGAAAAATCAACGGATAAACCATGTGGTGCAATCGATATTTTCGATTTTGAACCCATTCACCAACGAGGTGGGGTAGGGATATTAATTGACGAGCTGTATCGATCCAAAGGTTATGCGCTTGATGCCCTTTTAGTATTGGACGAATACGCATTAAATCATTTGGGTATTCGTAATTTATTTTGCAGCATTCAAGGTGATAATCAAGCAAGTATTAACCTTTTCGAAAAGGCAGGTTATGAAAGTGTTGGTCGTCGCAAAAACTGGTATAATACACGCGGCAAATGGGTGGACGAATTATTATTTCAGAAATTAGTTGTTAAATAATGAAGAAAAAAGGAATCATTTTTTTAGTTGTGCTAATCGTTCTTGGGGTTGTGGGGTATGTTATTGGAATGCCTTATTATAAATTGCATTTTTCTACGGTAGATGGTTTAGGAAACGGAGAGGGAAAAATTGTTTATGTACCCTCAGGATCTTCATTAGACGACCTGGCAGAAATTATCAGTAAAGAGCAACTCTTGGATAAGCATGAATTTTTAAATTTTTCGAAAGAATTAGGTTTAACTGATGATAAAGTAGAGCCGGGAAAATACTCTTTTTCAGGTGGTATGAAAAAGAAATCACTCATTTATGCTTTGAAAAATGGCAACCAAGAAATCAAAGATGTTAGAATTACCTTTAACAACTGTTTTGGGGTAGAAGACATGGCTAGTAAAGTCGCACCATCGATTGAGTGTGATTCTTCGGATATAGTTGACTACGTTATGGATCCAAAAACAATGGAAAAATACGGCTTCCGAAAAGAGAACATTATGGCTTTATTCTTGCCGGACACTTATGAAGTAGGAGAGTGGGATATGACTGCTGAAGAATTTGTTCAGCGTATGGCTGATGAGTATAAATCATTTTGGAATGAAGATCGGAAATCTAAGGCGGCTGCTCTAAATCTCGAACAGTCTGAGATTGCGACATTGGCTTCAATTTTAGAGGCAGAGCAAAGTATAAATGTTTCTGAATGGAAAACGATAGCCGGTTTGTATTTGAACCGATTGAAAATTGGTATGCTTTTGCAATCAGATCCTACAGCGAAGTTTTGCTGGGGAGATGAACTGGAAGGAGTAACCCGCTTATTGCGAGTACACATGCAAAAAGATTGTCCTTACAACACATACCTCTATGCTGGATTGCCTCCAGGACCAATAAGAATGCCTTCGAAAAGAGCTATGGATGCAGTTCTAAATTATGAAACACATAATTACCTATACATGTGTGCGACACCGGACAATAGTGGTCTTCATAATTTTGCATCCACACTTTCTCAGCATAACGCGAATGCACGTAAATGGCAGGCATATGCACGTGAACAAGGTCTTTAAATAGCTTCCAAATTCGTCAACCTGTTAAGCAAAGCTTGAACTTGTTTTCTGGGGCGTCCTATAAGATTTTTATAGAGCTTTATAAGTATCCATCCGTTAAGTATTAATAGGCAAATGCCTATGACAATATTCGTGTCCAGCATCAAAACAGATGTCAATAAAACACCAATGAATGTAGGTGTTAGAACTAATAAATGAAGGGCCAATCGGCTGAATTTAATCTTGGGTTTTATATGCAAATTGACGCTTGAATGATCAATGTTTTCAATTTTACCCGAAAATGTGACCAGTGTTTTAGATTCTGTTCTAAAACGATCCCATGTTCGCCAGTAAAGGCTTATGACGTCATGTTTTAAACTTAACTCGATACAGGTATTTTCGATATGCTGTTTAGTCTCAGAAGGCGATAACCGCAGATAGATGCGCTTTGTTTCAAAAAATCTCATGAAACAATAGTATTGGATAGAAAGAAAAGCGCCTCTCTGAGTTTTCAGAAAAAGCGCCATTAATTATTTTACGCAAAGAGTATGCGATTATTTGAGCTTCGCAAGGAAACCGTATCGATCAGCATAATAGAGCATTTGTGCCTCAAAGCTTTTAGGATAACCAAATGAAATGTCCGTAATTTCTCCGTTTTCATCTTTTTCAGCGATCATTATCGGATTGACAAATCCACTGTAAGGAGGGATGTTTAAAGCCTGGCTGCGTTCAAGCACTTGATTGTGTAGATCTTTATCAACCTTTACGCCATAATCCTCTACTAAACGTTTTCCAGCTTCGTAGTCGCCTTCAGATTTAATTCGTTGAATCTCTCTAAGAAGATCTCCAAAAATCACCCTTAACTTGCCATAATCTTTAATGTCAAAATAGGTTTTTCCATCCTTTTCAATGCGCTCAATTACATTATCTTTTTGTCCTTTTTCAAATGCCCAAGATGCAACAAGTTGTCTGTTACGCATGTGTGCCTCTTCAATATTTGCACCTGGTTCTAGTCTTCGCATTTGAACCATCATCCCATTTCTGATATAGTCATCGTATTCAGCCTTACCAACAGCTGTCGTTTCGATCAAACCTAATTCAACAAGTTTTTCGTCCAATAAGAAATAAAGAGCTACTAGATCTGCGCGAGCTTCTTCTAAAGTAGACGCATAATTCTTTAATGTTTCTTTTGGTGTTCCGATTCCAGGATTCAGTTTTCCACTAGCATGGCCAATAACCTCATGCATTGCCGTGTGCATTTTTGAACCTATTTCACCATACTTAATAGTACGTTCAATCTCCTCCTCGTCGTGCGCAAACTCTCTTAAGATACCTTCGCCACCCGCATCGCTGTATGCTTGAACAATGTTTCCTAAGCTAACAGATTTAGAACCGTGCTCAGCACGAATCCAATTGGCATTGGGTAAGTTCACTCCAATCGGAGTTGCAGGAGAGGCGTCACCGGATTCACCCGCAACGTTCACAACTTTGTAAGAAACCCCAACCACATTTGCTTTTTTATGCGCTTCATCAATAGAGGAATTATCTTCAAACCATTGCGCATTTTCCGCAAGCACAGCCATTCTTTCTGATGCTTCAAAATCATTAATCTGAATTATTGATTCATAAGCTCCTCTCATTCCTTTTGGATCACCGTATACTTCAACGAAACCTTGTATATAATCGATATCTCCTTCTGTTGCTTGCGACCAAGCGATGTTGTATTCCGACCATTTCTTAAGGTCTCCCGTTTCGTAATACTCAATTAGCAAACCTAGAGCATCTCCTTGGGCTTGATTTTCAGCAACTCCTTGCGCTAATTTTAACCATTTTACAACCTCAGTTATTGCTTCGCTATACATTCCTCCAACTTTCCAAACATTTTCGGTAACGCTGCCATCTTCATGTTTTACAAGTTGCGAATTAAGTCCGAACTCAACAGGACGATCTCCTGCGTTTGCCATTTGTTCTTTGTAATAGTTGTCAACATCCTCCTCAGTTACATTAGGACCATAAAAATTGGTTGCAGAAGAAAGAATTAAATCACTGTCTGGATCTAAGCTGACACGCTTTGCGTCGGCAGATTCATCAAATAGAATATCAACAACAGCACCGTCAAGATAGGCATCTGAGTCTGATAGCAGGCCTTCGAAAAATTCTCTAGAGAATCCTGGGATGAATTTATCCATGCTATAATGGTGATGAATTCCACTCGCAAACCAAACTCGCTTGGTGAAAGTCATAAAAGCTTCCCATTCTTCTCCGCTGCGATCACCTTTATAATTTTCCACAATGTCTTCCAGCGCATTTCTAAATTCTAAATTATAGCGATAGTTTTGATCCCATATTATGTCACGTCCAGACAGTCCGGCCTCGTACAAAAAATACACAAGTTTTTTTTGATCTAAGGTCAAACGATCAAAACCTGGTATATCATATTTTAAAACTTGAACATCCGCAAAAGTTTCAATCTCAAAGGATTCCTCAAGTTCAGGTTGAAGGACAGCAGTTGAATCTGCTGTTTGACTCTCATCTCCTTGATTTTTAGCTACTTCACTACAGCTGAAAAGAAATGTAGTTAAGATTCCCGCGGATATTAGTATACGTTTCATATTTCAAATTAATTTTCGGTTCGTCAAAATAGTGAATTGTTTCCAAAATTCAAGAGTAAAAAGGATAAATGGTTATTTTATCATGTAAGAATGATGAATGAACAATTTGAACTGAATTTGTACCGTTTTTACTAACCAAACCGAAGTTTATTTCGTCTACCTTAAAAAGTTCTTAACTTTAGAGAAAGAAACTGTTTTTTATGTTAAAATATTTGGCTCCTTTAGTATTATCTATTTTCATTTCTCCGCTCTATGCGCAGTTTGGATTTGATCGATCATATTCTATTGATGTTGAAATTGAAGGATTTTTACTGAAGTATCCATGGGCTGGAGGAATGGATTATTGTCAATTCTCCAATATTGATTTGGATTTTGACGGTGATCTTGATCTATTCGTTTTTGACAGAACGTGTGATAAAGTAATGACATTTATTCAAAACGGGGAGCCAGGTATATCTGATTATGAATATGCGCCTGAGTATGAGTCTTATTTCCCAAAAGACATGAAAAATTGGGCTTTACTTGCTGATTATGATTGTGATGGTTTGCCTGACTTGTATACCTCTACCATAGGTGGTTGTAGGGTATATGAAAATGTTGGAGTAGAAGGAATATCACATGATTTTGAATTAAAAACACCTTTATTGAGAACGACCATTTACGGTGGAGAAACTTACATGTATTTTAGCTCTGCTGATATTCCCGCCATTGTGGATATTGACGGCGATAATGATTTGGATGTTTTGGCATTTGGTGTTCTTGGTCAGACAGTCGAATATCACAAGAACCTAAGTATGGAAACATACGGTGTTTGTGATTCCCTTATCTATGAGACAAAAAACATTTGCTGGGGTCGTTTTCAGGAAAACGGCGCGACCAACGAGGTAACTTTATGGGATACCTTGGATTATCCTTGCCGTTCGGTTGATTTTGATGATCCAGAGTTCGAAGATAGACCAATTGATGCCGAGGAGCGTCATGCGGGATCTACTGTTCTTGCATTTGACATTGATGATTCGGGGGTTATGGATTTGGTGATTGGAGATGCTTCTTATCCGAATCTTGTTATGTTGCGAAATTCCGGAACCGAGGTGAATTCAAACTCTGGTATGGATTTTCAGGAAACAAATTTCCCATCAGAAACGGTTCCTGTTGATTTAGAAATATTTCCGGGCGCCTTTTACGTAGATGTGAATAATGACGGTAAAAGAGATCTGCTCGCATCTCCAAACGCAAAGATAGGATCTGAGAATAAAGAATCCATCTGGATGTATACGAATGTAAATACAGATGCTGATCCTGAATTCAATTATGAACAAAGTGATTTTTTACAAGAGAATATGATTGAAAACGGAACATCATCCTTGCCTGTCTTTTTTGATCATAATGGAGATGGCTTGAAAGATTTAATCGTTAGTGCTTTAGGACAGTTCAATCCAGTTACGGGTAATCAAATATCAAAGATGGCATATTACGAGAATATTGGTACAGCGGAAGTTCCGGTTTATCAGTTCATAACCGATGATTACGAGGATATTTCTACCATGGGAATTGGAGAGACTTTAGCTTTATATCCAACATTTGGAGATTTAGATGGTGATGGGGATGAAGATATGATTCTAGGCGAATATGAAGGCTATTGCTACTATCTTGAGAATACGGGAGGCGCAGGTAGTCCTGCCATTTTTAATACCTTTTCTTTATTGACAAATTCTGACGGAGCTCCTATTTTAGAAAGTACTTTTGTCTATCCTAAATTGGTAGATTTAGATCGAGACGGAGATCAAGATTTGGTAATTGGTCGTCGATCAGGGAAATTACATTATTATGAAAATACAGGAGTTGGCACGTATAATTTCACGCTGGTTTCTTCGAATTTAGGTAATGTTGATGTTTCGGGTGCAGAATTTATTGAGGGTTTTGCGGTTCCCGAGTTTATTGATATTGATGGTGATTATCACCTCCTTGTTGGCTCAAAACGCGGTTATTTATATTTTTATGATAATATCGATGGTAATATCGATGGTGCCTTTAATCTAGTAGATTCAATAACGGATAATATTGCTATTGGAACATACTCAGCACCGACTGTAGCTAACATTACTAATGATAATCTGTTAGAGCTGGTTTTAGGAAATCGAAGGGGAGGTGTTGAATTATTCCAATCGGCGCCAACTTCAAATATTGGAATAGCACAATTTACGCATGAGGACGACATCTTGATTTATCCGAATCCGGCAAATGAGTCAGTATTCATCGACTTAGGAATTGTTAAACAAAATGCCTTGGAACAAACGCAAGTCAGCATTTATTCAATGCTTGGTGAAAAGATGTACCATCAAAACCAATTAAGTAATCAATTAACCGAAATAGATGTGGTTGATTTACCAACGGGGACTTACTTAGTTATTATCACTGACGGTGAAAAATCAATTCAGCGGAAACTCGTTATTCAGTAAGGGAATAATTACTACTCTAGGAGGATATCAAATAATTCTTGAACCTCAAGTTCGTAATCCTCGAACGAAATCGGTTCTAGTGAAGGGTCCCTGTCAAATTCAGAGTCCTTTACTTCTCTTTTTCGACAGTCAATTGCTTCAATGTGCATAAGTACTCCGTATCTTTCCACATCGTAAACCAACGGAAAACCTTCGATTGTATTGTATGAAGAAAACCAACAAGCGTCCTGAGGAGCAAGAGCTTTCGTAAACCATGCATTGTTATGCGTAATAGTGTCATCAGGACAGTCAACTGAATATGACTCTGCATACAAACCTACTAAGCTGTCACTATCTTCGGTTTTATTAATATTATAAGTGGGTTGTGAGTGTAAAAGCTCATTCAAATCGTCTTTCGTTAGCTCTACGTAATATAACTTATCTCCCATGTCGAATCGCATCTCCATACTTTTGTCTACTTCATCGGAAATAACTTCTGTAGAGAAAATCTCTCCTTTAGAGATAATCGTTTTCATCTTAGTCCCTTTAAAAACAATGGTCATACTTTTAGGTAGTATTGCTTCCATAAATCCAGTAACCTCTATATTCGGATACGTGATTAAATATTCGACTTCTCCTTCTTGCATTGTGTTAGGACCGCAGCCCATGAAAATGAAAAAAAGAGGAAGTGTAAGTAGGAAAGTAATTTGTTTCATCTGACTTTAAATGATTGGCAGGTAGTGGACAAATATAAAATTTTATCCGATAATCGATTCATTTCACTGGCTTTATCCTGTGTGATGAGTAAAGTTTTTAAGAATATTAATTGATTAGTTATAATGTGAATCCACATGAAAAACTTAAATTTGTCATCGAATTCAAAAGGCTATGAAAGAAATAAAAATCATTGAAAACTCAAGTGAAATAGGGGCTGGAACGAGAGGCGCTAGTTTAGGGATAGGAGCCTTAAAAGTAGCTGCGAGAAAGAAAGCGGATACCTTTTTCGGTAAGTTCGAAAGATTTATTGTTTCTGACCAAAATGATATGCTTGATGAACCTACTGAATACGTTTTTGCTAGAAGAATTGATGGTTTATCGAGCGTTTACAGAAATACAGTGGATATCATGACGCATGTATATAACGAAGGCGATTTTCCCTTAGTCATATCAGGAGATCATGCCTGTGCTGCAGGTACCATTGCCGGAATAAAAAAAGCGCACCCGGAAAAACGCCTTGGGGTTATTTGGATTGATGCTCATGCTGATTTACATACGCCGTATACTACACCCTCGGGCAATATGCATGGAATGCCCTTGGCAGTGGCGCTCGGGGCAGATAATCTTGAGTCTCGTAAAAATGAACCGGATGAGCGCGCTGTCGATATGTGGGAGGACCTTAAAGAAATAGGGGGAGTGAAACAAAAGCTAAATACAGAAGACCTTGTTTTCATCAGCGTTAGAGATACAGAGCAACCAGAGGATGAATTTATTGCTCGCAATAGAATAAAAAATTACACTGTTAATGAGGTAAGGGCTAAAGGAACGCATGGGGTGGTTGAGGAAATTAAGTCGAAATTGGCCGAATGTGATCTCGTATATATATCATTTGATGTTGACAGTATGGATTGTGATTTGGTTTCGATGGGTACAGGAACGCCGGTTCCCGATGGTTTAACGCCTGAAGAAGCGAATGCCTTTTTGACAGCGTTTGCAAAATGGCCAAAAACAACGTGTGTTGAATTTGTTGAAATCAATCCTTGCCTAGATAATAAAACGAATAGAATGGCTGAAGTGGCCTATGACATATTAAAATCAACGGCCGCGGCTATAGAAAAAAACCTAGAATGAATCTTGAAAAAGAAATTTCTGTCGTCCTCAAAGATTGGGGATCAACTTATGAAACCGAAATATCGGATGAACTAATTCAATTTCAAAAGACAAGAAAAGACATGGAGGGAGACTTGACCCTTTTAGTATTTCCCTTTGTGAAAATGGCCAAGAAGTCACCTCAAATGGTAGGTGAGGAGATCGGAGAGTTATTAAAAAAGAGATTGGATTTTGTTAGTGCTTATCAAGCGGTTAATGGTTTTCTAAACCTAGTCATTGCTGACAGTTATTGGATAGGGAGATTGAACGAGATCATCGCTGATGAATACTTCGGAAATGCAAAAAAACGGAATGAACGTATGATGGTTGAGTTTTCATCCCCGAATACCAATAAACCGTTGCATCTTGGGCATTTACGAAATAACTTCTTGGGTTTTTCAGTTTCCCGCATCTTAGAAGCAAATGGTTATGATGTTGTTAAAACACAAATCATAAATGATCGTGGAATTCATATATGCAAAAGCATGTTGGCTTGGCAGAAATTTGGCGAAAATGAAACACCGGCATCCTCCGGGTTGAAAGGAGATAAGTTTGTGGGTAAATATTACGTCGAATTTGATAAGGCGTTAAAGATTGAAACGGCTGAATTACTTGAGAATTGGAAGAAAGAGCAATTTGGTGACGCCTCGCCTGAAATTATTGCTGAATTTAAGAAATTGCAATCGGCACACGATATTAAAGCGGACGACCCAAAAGCGCAAAAAGGTATTGCTGATAAAATTAAAAAACTTGTCAATAACCACACAACATTGATGCAAGAGGCAAAAACGATGTTGCAGAAATGGGAAGCAAAAGATGAGGAAACAGTTGCTTTATGGACCAAAATGAACAATTGGGTTTATGAAGGATTTAACGCAACATACGAAAGCATCGACGTTGATTTTGACACGCTGTATTACGAATCGGACACCTATTTGTCAGGGAAAGAAATGGTAGATATCGGTTTAGAAAAGGGGGTGTTTTATAAAAAAGATGATGGTTCATTTTGGATTGATTTGACTGATGAAGGGCTGGATGAAAAATTAGTTTTGAGAGGTGATGGAACAGCGGTTTACGTTACTCAAGATATCGGAACAGCTCAACAACGCATGAAAGAATATCCAGATCTTAATGGAATTGTATATACCGTAGGTAACGAACAAGAATATCACTTTAAGGTTTTGTTTCTCATTCTGGAAAAACTAGGTTACAAATGGGCTAAAAACTGCCATCATTTGTCTTACGGAATGATTGATCTTAGAAACGATAAAGGAGAGGTTGGTAAGATGAAATCAAGAGAGGGGACAGTTGTAGATGCAGATGACCTAGTGCATGAAGTGACGGAAATGGCAAGAGTGTTAACCGAAGAGAGAGGTCATATTGATGCAATGACTGACAATGAAAAACTAGAACTCTATCGAATGATCGGTTTAGGAGCCCTAAAATATTTTTTATTGAAAGTTGATCCGCAGAAACGTATGACATTTAACCCAGACGAATCGGTCGAATTAAATGGTAATACCGGGCCGTTTTTGCAATATGTGCACGCTAGAATATCTTCGGTTTTGAGAAAATCTGTTTCTACAGGCCAAGTTGATGAAAATGTGTCACTCGAATCAATTGAAAAAGAAATCATAAAGCACCTAGCGGAATATCCAGCTGTGATTCAACAAGCTGGAATTGAATACTCTCCTGCTTTGATAGCAAATTATGTTTATGAATTGTGTAAACGTTATAATTCATTCTGGCAAAACATTCACATTCTTAGCGAGCCTAATCAGGAATTGCAGAGAATGAGATCACAAATGAGCGCACAAGTGGCTAAGGTGATCAGATCTGCAACGTATTTGCTCGGAATTAATGTTCCGCAACGGATGTAATAGAATTTTATTGTGATTTTGTTAACAATTTCCCGTTGACTGTGACTTAATACTTGTTTTTAGTTTAAAGTGTTGTTTTTCAACGGTTTAAGGACATGTCGAATCGTGTCTTTCGTCAAGGATTGTCCGTTTTTTTTCTGCGATTAAGTATCCAATATTGGTATTTTACCGTATTCCTGTCAAACAATTGGATAGAAACAAATTTTTTATTTTAAATTTGTAGTCAACAATTTATAAAACTATGAGAATGAAACTAGGATTTTTAAGTCTGTTTGCTGCTGTTCTTTTCACTGGGTCAGTATATGGTCAAACAGCTGATCAGCGATTTGGAATTTCCGGTCACTTAGGTATTTCAGATTACTATGGTGATTTGAACGCACAATTTTTTGATATTGGAAAAACTTGGAGAAACCAAGGTGGTGTTACTTTTAGTTATTATTTAACACCTTTTATTGATGTTGGAGCTTCTTGTACTTATGGTGCTTTTGGTTATGATCAAGCACAAGGTCCTAGCTTCGGAGCCAACTTATTCCAAGCTCACGGTCAAGCAAGATTTAAATTCCACAACGGTTTAATCTTACCGGAAACATCAAAAATTCAACCTTATTTATTCGTCGGAGCTGGAATCGCAGATTATGCGAACGCTAAAGTTTTTACAGACGTTGAGTTTAACACAGTTCCACAAACTGATTTCACGTTGAACGCAGGAGCTGGATGTACTTATATGATTTTTGATAAGTGGGGTGCTAACTATACAATGCTTTACGGTCATACAAACGGAGACTCTAAGGATGGTTATGCTGGATACTCAGCTGGATGGGATCAGTTCATGATTCACCAAGTAGGTATTGTTTACTTATTAGGAGAAGCTGCTGACACTGATGGTGACGGCGTTACTGATAAGAAAGACGAATGTCCTGAAACACCAGCAGGTGTATCAGTTGATGAAGTAGGTTGTCCTATTGATACAGACGGTGACGGAATTGCTGATTACTTAGATAAGTGTCCTGAGGTTCCTGGAATCGAAGAAATGGAAGGATGTCCTGATACAGATGGTGACGGAATCACTGATGAAGAAGATGAATGTCCAGAAGTACCAGGTGTTATTTCAGCGCAAGGTTGTCCGGATAGAGACGGTGACGGTATCGTTGATGATGAAGATAAGTGTCCAGACACTCCAGGCCTAGAGAAATTTGACGGATGTCCTGATACAGACGGAGATGGAATTATTGACTCTGAGGATCAATGTCCAGAAAAAGCTGGTATTCCTGAATTGAACGGATGTCCTGATACGGATAAAGATGGTATTGCTGACAACGTAGATAAATGTCCAACTATTCCTGGTGTTGAATCAAACATGGGATGTCCTGAAATTGCAGAGGAAACTAAAGAAGTATTCCAAAAAGCATTGAAAGGAATTCAATTTGAGTCAGGAAGAGATGTGATTAAGCGTCGTTCATACGGAATCTTGGATAACGTAGCAGACATTATGAAAGAAAACCCTGAGTATAAATTGACAATTGACGGTCATACAGATTCTCAAGGTGATGATGCAGCAAACATGTTGCTTTCAGAAAAACGTGCAGCAGCTGTAAAAGCATATCTAGTAGATAAAGGTATTGATGCTGGTCGTATAACATCAAGAGGTTTTGGAGAAACAAAACCAAAAGACACGAATGATACTGCTGCTGGACGTGCTAACAACAGACGTGTTGAGTTCACAGTAGAGTTCTAAGAAAGAATCATAGTTACTTTATAAAGAATCGCCTTTCCAATTTGGAAAGGCGATTTTGTTTTAAACCGTTTTAAATTCATTTCTAAAGTGGATTATTAACCTTAATTTAAAATAAGAATGTATCTTTGTAATGAATCAAGAATTACTCATAAGTAATTTTAGTTTCATAGCTAAAAGTTAGGTGGAGGCGTTTTGTATATACAAAACGCTTCTTTTTTTTTATATCCTCATGTTATTACTAAGTCTCATTTCTTTATTGCTCTCTGTAAATCATACACCTCTAGATACTAGAGCTGCTACTGACGGAGTCTATCAAATAAGAGTCAAAGAGATAAACCAATCTGGACGAGTCGAACTATTCAAAGGAAAGGTTTACCTCGCTCAACAAAAAATCTTTGGAGATTTCAGTATTCGGAATGGTTTTAAAAAATCCATGTACGAAGTATCTAAAGAAAACCAGCAAAAAGGTGTTGTCATGATATCTTCATCTAGTATCAATACTGAAGGAAATACACTAAAATGGGAAGTAAGATTGGAAGGCCAAAAAATACAAGGATATGCAAAAAGAAATGATACCGGTAAGGTTTATCACTTCAAAGGCAAGCTGGTTAATTCTTGATATGCTAGAGGGAAACGTCTTCTGCTGTTTCGAGAACATCCCATGTGTGATCAGCAAGCAAACGAATTTGAGCTAAATATTGATAACTGTTTTTTCTCGAACGTCCCCATTCATTCGGAGCAATGATCGATAGAATGTGGCTACCATCATTATCCTGATAAAGATAGTAGACATGATTAATAATTGGATCAAATCGAAAGTTAGCCGAGTATATCTTTTCCGAAATGACTTTTCGTTGATTAATTTTCTTTGCTTGCTCTGCCAGTAATTGCATCTGCTCATACAACTGCGAAAGTTGCTGATCTGTTTGATGCTCCATTGCAGTTAGCGCGCGGCCTTTTAATTTGCCGACATCTTCAGCCTTGATGGCAGCACTTCCTACATGATGACCATATTCTAAAGAATGTGGGTTTTCGGCTACCTTATCCGGATCAATCGGATTTTGAAAGTCTTTCTTTCCTTTATTTGAAGGATGCTCCTTACTCATACGATTATACAAAAATACGATATTTCCATTTATACGCCATTTTTATGCGCCTTTTGATTTCTATTATTAACAACCTCAAAGCGCTTTAGTTGAAAAAAATATTTTAGCGAAGCATTAAGTCTGTTAACGAAGAAAAAATGTGTATTTTCAGGACACTAACCAACAGAATCTACTACGGGATACTTAATCGGAGGCGGTGTTTTTGCAGTATTAGAAATAATACTATGGATTATCAAAGGTAAGAAAGAAGGAAAATCAGCAACACTTTCCTTAATGGAGACCTCTAGAATAAAGGACATACAAGAGAATTTTACAGAAATCACGAATTCTATGGGGAGTGGAAGCTTCTCGCATATGGTCGAAGTAAAAGGGCAGGCTTTTAGTGACCAACCTTTATCAGCTGATCTCTCCGGCGAAGACGCTGTGTATGTTCATTCTCAAGTGGTACATGAATATGAAAAACTTGAGAAAAAGAAAAAATCTGACGGATCGATGGAACAACATTGGGTTAAAAAAAGTGACACCGTTTCTGACAACAAAATTTGGGCAAATGGTTTTGGAGTAAAAGACGAAACAGGTTTTATCGCAATTGATCCTGCCAAATCTAAATTTCACGATGAGCAATTGTTTTCGAAGTTTGAAAAAGGAGATCCTCAGCCGAATGGATTGCACATAAGCATAAAAGGATTCAAAATTGGATTTGGAGGGGGTAATAAAGGGATTAGAACTATTGGATACCGATATACTGAAAGAGGAATTCGACTGGGAACAGCGCTTTATGTTGTCGGTCAAGCAAATGATAGAGACGGTCATTTGGAAATTGCTAAACCATCTGACAAAAGCGATCCATTTATCGTTTCTGTCAAATCAAAGAATGAATTTATCGGTAATCTTGGCTCTGCAGCTAAAGGTTTGAAGATAGGTGCTTTCCTTTCATGGGCTGGAGCGTTAGCACTGTTTGTAATGGGAATATTGGCAATGCTAAAATATTGGCTGTTAAATAAGATAATCTATTATTTTTGTGACCAGAAAATAAACATACAATCGATACCAATTCGGTTGATAAAAAAAGAAATATGGCAAACGGACTTTTAAAGGGAAAAAAAGGGATTATTTTCGGAGCATTAAATGAGCAATCAATTGCTTGGAAAGTTGCAGAAAGAGCGCATGAAGAGGGTGCTACTTTCGTTTTAACCAACGCTCCTATCGCAATGCGAATGGGCGAGATTAATGATCTTGCAGCAAAAACAAATTCTGAAATCATTCCTGCCGATGCAACGAATATGGATGACCTTGAAAATCTTTTTGATAAGGCTGTAGAGGTGTTAGGGGGTAAGATAGACTTTGTATTACATTCAATCGGTATGTCTGTGAATGTTCGAAAAGGCAGACACTATACGGATCAGAAGTATGATTGGACTATGAAGGGACTAGATGTCTCTGGGATGTCTTTTCATCGCGTTATGCAAACTGCTTATCAAAAAGATGTGATGAACGATTGGGGATCAATCTTAGCACTGACCTATATCGCAGCTCAGCGTGTTTTTCCTGATTACAATGATATGGCGGACAATAAATCCTATCTAGAATCAGTAGCACGTAGTTTTGGCTACCACTTTGGTCAAAAGAATAATGTTCGTGTGAATACCATTTCGCAATCACCTACAGTAACAACTGCGGGTAGTGGGGTTAAAGGATTCAATGAATTCATTAATTTCTCAGAAAAAATGTCTCCGTTAGGTAATGCCTCGGCTCTTGATTGTGCGAATTATTGTATCTCATTATTTTCTGATTTGACAAGAATGGTTACAATGCAGAACTTGTTCCATGATGGTGGTTTCTCAAATACTGGTGTGACCCAAGAGGTGATTGAGAAATTTAGCGAAGAATAAAAATGAAAATCAAGCTATAATTGAACATCCGTCGGTTAACTGGCGGATGTTTTTTTATGTCATTCTTTTCAATAAATATTTAACCTCGTTTAGAATTATAGCGGTCGCGCCCCAAACGATATGCCCGTCGAAATTGAACGCAGGAACGTTTTTTAGAACCATACCAGTATCTAATTTGATTTTTGTTTCAACTCGATTTTCATCGGATAATAAAGCCCTTGTAGAGCAGTTTATCACCTTAGAAACCTCCCTAGGATCCGGGGTGGGATCAATTCTATCTGAGGCGAAACCAATATAAGGATGAATGAGAAAATTGCTAACTGGAATATAGACCTCGGTTAACTGCCCGATAACCTCCACTTTGTCACGATGTACACCAATTTCTTCCTCTGTCTCTCTCAAAGCAGTGAAATGCGTATCTGGATCATTGGATTCAATTTTACCGCCAGGAAAACTAATTTGTCCACTGTGTTTACCCTCGTATTGGTTACGTTGAGTTAAAACAATATGAGGCTCACCCTTAATTTCATGCATCAAAACTAAAACAGCAGACAATCTGCAATTGCTCACGGTTTTGAGCGCTTCAGAACTTGCTTTTCGAAGAGGTAGCATATCTACATGTGCAGCTTCTCCTGGCAACATTTCAAGTTCCCTTTTGAGACGTTTGATATAATCTAAATGCTTCTGCACACCATAAAATTAAATAGAAATAATTGACAATAACCAAAGAATATAATTTTTCATTTTTAAATAGATTACCACTACGCCTTGCATTAAAATTGGCTTAAATTTGTATCAGTGATGATGAAGCAAGAAAACATAGCCGAACTTTTCGATTTGAAACAAAAGTTTTTACGACTGATACCCCATCCAAAGTTGATTTTAAGTGCTAGAAAAAAAGCTTCAAGATATACAATGCAATCGGAACAAATTACGGAGATGTCGGATGTTGAACTAGGTGAACGCGATGCCGTCCTAAATGCACATGATTTTTTAAACCAGCGTATTACAGAAGAATTAAGTCTCAAGCATCGCATAGCACTAGCAAATACTTTCGATGAATTGGAGATGCTCCTGTCAGAACTATTCAAATTTCAAGTTTCTCTGTGCCTTAAGTTGCAAGCCTATCTACCCAAGAACAGCACCGGATTAAATGATCAGGATATTAAAATGTCTGAACCATTTGATTTATATGAAATTTATAAAACGATAAAATCGCTAGGCACTGACAAGGAAGTGCGCGAAAAAATAGCTGCTGAAATTAAAGATACTACCTTTGAAAAAAGCGCAATCACAAAAGCTTGTTTAAGAGCAAATAAAATTATTAGAAATGGCTGATGAATATCAAAAGTTGAGGGAATTACTCGCAGAGCAAAATTATCCTTCTGTTTATTTTTATAAATTCATTGTGAAACAGGATCAAACGAAGATCCAGCAAATAAAAAGTTGCTTTAGTGAAACAGCAGAATTTTCGACCAAACCTTCTAGCAATGGAAAATACATTGCGGTGAGTATTAAAGAGATGATGATGAATGCGGAGGATATTATTGACCGCTATAAGTCTGTAGCGAAAATTGATGATGTAATAAAATTATAAAATGGGAGACGCAAGTAAATATGATATGTTGATGGGGGTGCTGTATGTTTCGGCTGCTCTTTTTTTGTTAATCGTGAGTTATTTGATTCTGCTGAAAAAACTCAAGCGAGGAAAAATGATTGCTAAAAGTGAAATTAATCTGACAACATCCCGTTATGATAATTACAAGAATAGCACGCAGTTTCTTTTGGAGGTGTCTCACCAAATACATGTTGATATGAAATTACTCAATGAAAATGAAGAACCTGTCAGAACTATTTTGGGTGAAATGGTCGGGGAAGGACAGACGATTATCGATTTTAATGTGGATGATTTGAGTGATGGAATTTATTACATATCTTTAAAAACAGAAAACCAATCAATTTTGAGAAAAATTAGAGTGTATAAGTAGACCTTAAATGAAGAACTTATTTAGAACATTACTCCTTTTATTGACAATTTCAACAGTCAAAATGGGCTATAGTCAAACCCCCAGTTTTAGCCCTAAGGGAAGCTTTAGTATTGATTTAGGGGTTCCTGCTCGACCAAAAAATTTGGCTTTTGAGCGTGTTCTGGAGGGTTTGCTAAACGCTGGAATAGATTATAGATATAATGTTTATAACGGGTTAACTATTGGAGCAGGATTGAAATACGGGTTCTTTACAATTAATCCTTTTGCATTTAATAACACAGATATTGGTGGAGGCATGCAGATGCCAGGAGCATATCTGCATTTGGGTTATGAGAAATTCACCACAGAACGCGTTTCCTTTTCGTTTAGCGCAAGGGGAGGCTATTCCCTTATGATGGCTTTTAACGATTCCTGCAGAGCGGTTCACGGTGGACAGCACATTAATTCAACCTATTTCTTCGAACCACAAGTCGAAATGGTGATGTTGACAGATAAGAATTCACCGCATGGTTTCAGTATGGTTTTGGGGTATGCCTTCTATTTTCATGAGTTTAAGAGTGAAGATATCTGCGTCTCAACCATTTCAGAACTATTGCCTGAGAATTACGAAGGAATTACACGTTTTTGGAGCATAGGCTTTGGTTATCGCCATTACTTAGGAAGACAGTAGTTGGCTAAAATGAATACTTGATATGGAAGTTACTTTTCTTGGTACTGGAACATCACAAGGTGTACCCGTTATAGCATGCGAATGTGAAGTTTGTCAATCTCATGACACCAAGGACAAAAGACTCAGAACTTCAATAATTATGTCAATAGACGATGTTAACATTGTTGTTGATACGGGACCGGACTTCAGACAGCAGATGCTGCGAGAAAATGTGAAACACATAGAAGCTGTGCTTTATACACACGAGCATAAGGATCACATCTCAGGGATGGATGATATAAGAGCGTTTAACTTTAAAACCAAGAAACCTGTTGGTATATACGCTTCTGAAGGTACTGAAATTGGCCTTAGAAAAGAGTATCACTACGTGTTTACAGACAAACCATATCCTGGAGTGCCGCAGGTAAATTTGCATCGTATAGATTCAAGGCCATTTAAGGTGAAAGGCATAGAGGTTATTCCTATCGATGTGATGCATTATAAGTTACCCGTTAAGGCTTTCAGAGTAAAGGATTTTACATACATTACGGACGCCAATACCATTGCTCCTTCGGGGATGAATAAGGTACACGGAACAGAGGTGCTAGTCATTAATGCTTTACGCAAAACTCCGCATTTGTCTCATTTTACATTGTATGAAGCCCTAGAAATAATTGAGACCATAGGTCCTAAAAGAGCATATTTAACCCATTTAAGTCATTTAATGGGTAAACACGAAGATATACAGAAAGAGTTACCTGATAATGTTTTTGTGGCCTACGACGGCTTAAAAATTCAAATTTAGCTTTGTGGCAAAAAAAAGAAGGTCCAGGAAATCAAAAAAGGTTTTTATCCTTTCTATTTTGGTTGTTTTATTTTTAGCAGGTTTGATCTTTTTGTTGTTTGAAAGTCGCAATCAATCTTTTTTGTACGAAGACTTGGGCGTAGATCGTCCGCGTGACTATCCTGTATTAGGAGTGGATATTTCACATCATCAAGGTAAAATAGATTTTAATAAGCTTGTTGATTCGGGAAAGGATGGAGATTCTATTCAGTTTGTTTACATCAAAGCAACAGAAGGAACAGATCATATTGATTCACGCTATGAAAAAAATGCGGAGGCATTGAGCGAATATGAAATTCCTTACGGTTTCTATCATTATTTCCACCCATCAATTTCGGCCACTTTACAAGCTGATTTTTTTATCACTACAATTAAGTTCTATAATTTTAAATTACGTCCAGTTATTGATGTGGAGGTTGATCAAGATCAAAATGCACAAGCAATTAGAGATTCTGTAAAAGTTTTTATCGATGAAGTAGAAAAGGAGCTTGATGTAGAACCGCTCTTATACTCCTATGTAAGCTTTTATGATCAGTACTTGAACTCGGCTACTTTGGAAGACCAAGATCTATGGCTTGCAGCTTATTCACAGGAGGTGAACTCATTAATATACCCACGTTTGTTACTCTGGCAGTTCACCGAAAAAGGTACGGTTGATGGTGTCAAAACATATATCGATTTAAACGTGGGTAGAGAAGGGGTTTTGGATAGTTTAGCGAGATAAAAAAAGAGGAGGGTGGCGCAATAGTAATTGTAACAATTAAACCCAAAACCTATGAAAAGTTATTACCGAAAAACACGCCACACACTCCTTAGTTCCACTGTTGTCGTTCTTAAGTAATTTTACTTACAGCAAAGCTAAAGAATTAACGTGTAAATTATAAGAATATTGTTTCGAGAATAAAAGAAGGGGACACCCTTTGTAGAATTTTCATTAACCCAAAACTTATGAAAAAGTAATATCTACTATAGTCAGATGCCCCCTGTGTCTTTGTCTTTTCTGATTTTAAATCAAAAAAAGAAGGAGTAAGTAGCTTTTCGAAGAATTCTTCATTAACCCAAAACTTATGAAAAAGTAAAAATATATATCTTCTACTCTGGCGTACTTACTCCCTTATCATTAAATGCTTTATATAATCAGAACCGTTGTTTGATTGTCTACAACAAAGTTAAACATTCTTTTACGTTTAATTAAAAGAAGTATTTGTGTTTTTAATAGATTTCGACAAACCTATTTTCTAGTGCTACAAATGTAAATAAAAAATCGATATAAAAATACGTCTAAACACCTAGTTCTAGGTATAAATACTTAGTAGTAACAACAAATTATCAATTTCCATTCATTACTAGAGAGTTTTGGCTCATGTTAAACCTTATACCAAAAAAAATACCACCAGGTTTAGCCTGATGGTATTTCATCTTTAGTACGATAAATATCTATTCCGTATCTGGATCTGGATCAAGACCGTTTTCAGGATCTTCAACTGGAAAAAGCTTTTCATCATCTGAATGACCAGTTAGATCATCAACAATTGCTTCAAGTTGTCCAATTGATATTTGCTTAAATAGAATACGACCATCTTTATCCAAAAGAAAGATTTTTGGCGTTGAGTAGACATCATAAGTGTCTGCATAATTCAAACTTTGCACAGTTGTGTAGTTCTGAACAAGGTAGTAAGTTTTGGCAATTCCTGCAGCTGATGTATCCGTAACAATATTAAAAATGCTATCTGTAACACCTACGTTCACGAACTCTAAATTGTGTTTGCGAATGAAGGCCTTCCAATCTTCGAAATCATCTCCAGAAGCTTTTCCAATCGCGTAAATTTGAACATTTCGATCCTTAAACTTTTCTTCCCACAACATTTGCAGCTTTGGAGTCGATTTTTTACAGTGACCACAATGAGGGTCCCAGAAATAGAGCACCGTATAATCTCCTTTCAGATCATAAAAATTGATCCAGTTATTCTCTGTAGAATCAGGTAATATGAGCGGAATAGCTGGATTTCCTATTAAGGTTCGACCAATATGTTCACGACGTTCACAAACTTTCTTTTTGTAATCATCCGTAATCCAATACGCTTTCGGCTCCGGCGTGCAATAGTATGTTGTAGCCATGAAATAGAATACCTTGTCCATGCCTACGATTTGCATACTTTCGTATTTGTTGGTGATGTGGTGAACGATATATTGGAATACTTTGTTGTCCTGATCCTCGGCGTCAGTTTTATCGATCAATTTTTTCGCATATACAATTACGCTATCAGGATTCAAAAATGCTCCTTTTTTAACGAAATATCTATCTAATTTGTTGTGAAAAATCTTGCAGTTCACAACGCGATAATCTTTTAGGTCTATGTTATCCCAATAATGGTTAACGTAGTAGTTGTAAACAAAGTTTGAATCCGTGATGTTTCCTTCTTCATCTCTTGGGTGATCAGGCAATTCAACATCCATAGTCATTTTAATCATCACTCCAACAAAACGTTTCGGATTATCAGCTACCAATTTATTCTGATAAGCTTTTACCTCTTCATTATACTTTTTATATTCCTCCCTTAGGGATTCCTGTGTTTTTTCATCTTTTGCTAGTTTGAGTTTTTCATTCAAAACCTGTGCTTTTTCACGCTGCTTGGTGTTGTATTTCATGAAATCAAACAGTACTTTGTTGTTTGCTGATTTTTTGACTTCCATCGTCGCAATAGGATCATTGATATCTCCAATTGACATTTCTACAGCCGGCTCTCCATCAATAATAAAATCGAACGGTCTTCCGTTAGGTAAAATCAAAGCGTAAAGACCTCCTCTGTGCTTCGAACCATCAAATATGGCAACACCGTTTTTTAGATCCGCGGTATCCGCGTAATAGGTACTTTTACCAAAATAACGCGCCATATAGATTGTCGTATCTGGTGCAGGAATATTAAATTTGATTTCCTGTGCAATTCCTGTTGAAAATGTGAAAATTGATAATAAAAAAATCAGTTGTTTCATAAAGTTCTTTTTTATTAATTGTTGCAAATATCGTGTTTTTATTGCACTCATCTAATCTTAAATTTAAGGCACAGACGTCGAAAGATTTGGCACCGTTATACCTTTAACAAAAAATTAACGTTTTTAGTTGAAAATTACGCTGACCCCAGTGAAATTATACTTTTTCGAATATTGAAATAATTGGCTCCGATAAATAAAACAAAACTCAATACGCCTGTTAAAATCAGCAATAGAAAAGAAGTATTAACAACTGGTATGCCGTTTTCAGCTAGAAATACATTAATCCATAAAAACTTTATAACAAGCATGATGCCAATTGATGCAAAGCTGATCAATCCGAATGTTAATGATAGTCTCAAAATAAAGGAGCGCAAAATTTCATTTACGCTATAACCTAGTCTTAAAAGGGTTTTTATTTCATAAGTTGACTTGTTGAGCACCAACTGTGAATACTGGATAAAACCGAGGAGAGATAATAACATAATGATCAATGCGGCAACTCCAAATATCGCTATAACAACAGAAACGATTGTTTTAATTTTAGCCACGTCAATGGCAGATTTGTCAATATCCAAGTGCATTTCCTCCATGAGATCTTCCAATTCACCATAACTCTCATCAGCTGTTGCTATAAAAATTCGGCTCGGTTCAATTGGTTTTCCAGAACCGTATTTTTCGTTTGCTTGACTCAGAAAGTTTTGCGGAACTAGGATAGAGCTAATTTTATGTGAAAAACCAACCACTCGTCCAATCATTTTTTCTCGCTTCCCATTCCCTTCAATGTGAATAGTTAATCTCGCGGCCATCAACACTTCTTCAGAAATTTGATTGATTCCCTGACTTTGAGCGAAACCATAATTAATCAACATGACAAAGTCTCTTGGCAAAACAATCGGGATAAATTCACTGTTTTCATTCCAACTCCATTCAACGTCAACGTCCATGAATTCGTCCGGAATAGACTGAAAAAACATATCAGCATAGAAATGAGGTAAACCGTCGCCCTTCACTTCAGAAATACCAACTTTGAAGTTGGCAGATTGAAAAGGAGCAATGGATTCAATAAACGATTTCGATTCGAGCGCAGCGATATCCTCTTTTGTAAAAGCGGTATTGTTCATGCCAAAGGTCGTCAATCGTGTCACTTTCTTCTGAATCACGACCATATTCGGTCCAAATAGCTCACCATCCGCTTCTTGAAAGCTACTCACGTCCATAATTAGTTGAACACTGAGCAACAAGGCTGTAAGTCCGATAAAAGATCCTATCGTTGCAAAAATGAATTGCAACGTTGATCTTGTTCGAAAAAGGAGTTGACTCAACATATTATATGCTTAATGTGCGGTTAAATTCTTGTTTGTTGTTAGATCCTAAACTGGTTATGACATATCCAGCATTTCTCTCGTTTGATATTTCGTTGATCAAATCGAGTGCAATTTGAGTATTGTCATCATCTAAATGGCTGAAAGGTTCATCCATCAAAAGAAATTCATATGGTTGGAGCAAAGCTCTAATGATTGCAATTCGTTGCTGCTGACCCATTGATAAGGTTCCGCATATTTGATTGATTTTATGATCTAGCCCAACCCGTTCTAAAAATTCAATCATTTCAGTTTCCGAATACAAATCGTTTAAATTGTTTTTTATACGCAGATTTTCCAACGCTGTCATGGATGGAAACAACTGTAAGTCTTGAGGTATAAAACTTAATCGTTCACGTCTTAATTCTACCCAATTATGTATACTAAATGAACGTGTCTTTTGATCATCAATAATTAATTCACCTTCAAAATCTGTTCTTATTCCATAGATTATATTGATAAAGGTCGATTTGCCTCTACCACTGCTAGCATTTAATAAAATCCGGTTGGATGAATCAAATGAAACGGATTGATTCCAAATACTACTTTCCTCAAATTTTTCAGTTTTGAGTGGGTACGGAATAATTTGCTTTAATTCAAATTTCATAATTAGCGAATCACCTTAAGGTAATCAAAAATAAGACCAGATTAGTTGGTTTCTTGAAATACCATTTCAGTATGTGGGATTCCGTCTTCAAGGTACTCTTTTCCTGTTGAAACAAAACCATGCTTTGCGTAAAAATGAACAAGGTGCGTTTGGGCAGAAAGCCTTGCTTTTTTACTACCGTACTTTTTTAATAAATAGTCCATACTAACCCGCATCAATTCATGACCTATTTTTAAGTTTCTATACTTTTCGTCACTCACGACGCGTCCTATAGCTGGTTCTTCATAGGCAACTCCAGGAGGCAGAATCCGCGCCGTACCAATAATTTGATCATTTTGCTTCACGATGATATGATCAGCAATTTTGTCTTTTCCATCTAACTCTTGATAAGGACAGTTTTGTTCAACAACGAATACAGAAATTCTAAGTGCAGTAATGTCATGAAACTCATCCAAAGATAAATCACTAAATGGTTTTATTATCGTTTGCATATAATCTATAAATTATCAATAATGTTTCGCACGTATGCGATTCGATTATCCAATTCCATATCCTTTAGAACTTCTGGAGAAATAGGGTCAGCAGCAATAACGCGAATCTTTCCTCTGCCAAGACGAAAAGGTTGTTTGTTAGGCCAAACTTTCCTGGCACCATGCAGCTTAATTGGTAAAATAGGAACGTTAGCCTGAGCAGCTAAGTGAAAACCTCCTTTTTTAAATGGTCCCAAATGTCCATCCTTACTTTTTGTGCCTTCTGGAAAAATAATGACATGTTTTCCATCCCTGATCAATTCTCCAGCTCTAGCAATACTTTGTTTAGCTTTTGTGCGATCCGATCGGTCAATGTAAATCATTCCGTAGGCTTTGATATACCATCCTAAAAGTCGTATTTTTCTCAGCTCTTTTTTTGCAATGAAATAGGTGTAAAAAGGGAGGGTTTTAAATAAAATTGGAATATCGATAAAAGAGTTGTGATTGGCCATGATTAAATAATTCTCTTTTGGGTCGATCTTATCAAAACCTTCAGTTTTTACTCTTGCTTGCATCACAAATAAAGCAACTGGCGACCAGAAATATTTCGCTACCCATTCCATTCCGTTTGGAACTCGAATTAGATTAAGAAATCCTCCTAGGAGTATCGCCAGAAATGACCACACACCAAATAAAAGCAGTTTTATAGAAGAGAGTATCGCGCGCACAAATTATGATTGAATTCGAAAGATAGAAAAAATAAAAACGGGCACAATAAGATTATTGAGGATCGATGTCCAATGCTACACGGATTGATCGAAAATCATGGTCCGAAAGAAAGTGCTCGATCTTTTCATAAACAATGGATTTTACTTTTTTTGGTGATGCTTCTCTTTCAAATTTTATCCGAATTTCCTTCAAATAATAATTTCTTATCCTCCCAATAGGCGGCATTTCAGGTCCTAAGACACGGTCTTTAAACACAGCCTCAAGCTTTTTACCTAATGTAGCTGCTCCTATTTCGAGCGTGTCCTTATTTTTATGTTTGAGACGAATGACAATGATTCTAAAAAATGGGGGGTAGTGGAAGTTTCTTCGTTCAATGATTTCTTGGGTATACATGCCAATATAATCATGTTGCATCACTTTTTGGATGATCCAATGATTTGGATCAAAAGCTTGAATAATTACTTTTCCCCGCTTTTGTTTTCGCCCAGCTCGCCCAGCAACTTGAGACATCAGTTGATAAGATCTCTCGAATGCTCGAAAGTCGGGAAAATTTAATAATTGATCTGCACTCATGATTCCAACTAAACCAACATTATCAAAATCCAGTCCTTTGGTAATCATTTGCGTGCCTATCAAAATATCGATTTCCCTATTTTCAAATTCATGAATCAATTGCTGGTAAGCATTTCTAGCACGGGTTGTGTCTAAATCCATTCGCTTTACCTTAGCGTTAGGTAAAAACAGTGCTATTTCATCTTCAAGCTTTTCAGTTCCAAATCCTAACATTTTAATTTTCCGGCTTCCGCAGCCTCCACATGAAGCTGGAGGACTAACAAAGTAGCCACAATAGTGGCATTTCAGAACATTACTTGTTTTATGATAAGTTAACGAAACGTCGCAATTTTTGCATTGCGGAGTCCATCCGCACATTTCACACGACCATACTGGATTATATCCTCTTCGATTTTGAAATAAAATAATCTGTTCTCCATTTTCAAGTGCTGTTTCCATCTCACTCATCAAATGTGACGAAAAATGCGACTTCATGGTCTTTTGCTTCGTCTCTTTCTCTAGATCAGCGCACTGTATTTCTGGTAATTGTACCCCGCCATATCGCTCTGTTAAGGTGACTAGTCCATAACGGCCTTCTTTAGCATTATAATAGGATTCAATCGAAGGTGTAGCAGAACCGAGTAGCACCTTAGAATTGTACAGGTGCCCCATCAAAATGGCCACATCACGTCCATTATACCTCGGAGCAGGGTCGTATTGTTTAAAAGAGTTTTCGTGCTCTTCATCGACGATGATCAATCCTAATTGAGCAAATGGCAAAAACACAGATGATCGAGCACCTAAAATAATTCGATATTGCGTCGGGTCATTGTTTAAGACCTTATTCCAAATCTCAATTCTTTCGTTTTGATTAAATCGACTATGATAAACACCAACCAGGTCACCGAAATAGCACTTTAGACGATTGATTAATTGTGCAGTTAGTGCAATTTCAGGTAATAGAAATAGGACTTGATTACCCTTTTCCAATTGTTCTTGAATCAACTTTACATAGATCTCCGTTTTACCCGAAGAAGTAACTCCGTGCAACAGTGTAACCGCTTTTTCTTCGAATGAAGATTTTATGTCGAGATAAGCCCGCTCTTGTGATGCTGAAAACGCCTTGAGTTCAGAAGATTCTTCTGCACCGCTTTCCAAGCGAGATACTTCAGTTTTGAAAATTTCTATAATGCCTTTTTTCTCTAATGTTTTAAGGGCCGATTCTGAAACACCTTCTTCTGTGATTTGTTTTTTAGGAATTGGCAAAGCATCTCCTGATTTCCATCCTCCCAATTCGATTATTTTCAACAGGGCATCAACTTGTTTTCCTGCTCGAGCATCTTCCTCCAGCATGTTTAAAGTAGACGACAGACCTGACTCCTGTGATAAACTGTCTGAAATCTTCACAAAACTGGCCATGCGAGGAGTGTATTTAGCATTCAGCTCCTCGGATACAATAGCAACGCGCTTTTCGATAAGCCGTTTGATCAAAGGTTGAATTGTTTGAATGCCGAGTATTTCACTAACCTGCTTAAGTGTAAGCTCTTCTTGAATTTCCAAGGACTCCATGATCAAGAATTCCTTGTCATTTAAATCAGATTCGTGATCACGGTAATCAGGATGTAAGCCAATTTTTGTTTCGCTTGCTAATTTGAAATTTCCGGGTAGGGCCGCATTCATTACATCTCCGATGTCGGCCATGTAATATTCACTCATCCAATCCCATAAATGGAATTGTTTTGCCGTTACAATGGGTTGAATGTCTAAAACCCCCTCAATGTATTTTGCGGTATACTTTTGTGGTATATCTTGGTGAATACGGCGCACAATCGCCGTATAGTACTTTGATTTACCAAATGGAACAATCACCCTACAACCTTCTGCAATGTCATCATTTAATTCAAAAGGTACCCTGTACGTATAAGTATTAGGTATACTTAACGGCAAAATAACGTCTACAAAGTAGGTGATTCTTTCCGGCATATTAATTTTCGGCTTAATTAAGCCTGAAAATTAATAATTCCATCCGCTATAACCGCCAATCAAGTTGTATATTTCTGTAAATCCTTCTTCTTTGAAAATCTGCATCGCTTTACCAGAGCGACCGCCTGAACGGCAAAATAAATAAACAGGTTGGTTTTTATCTAATTCGGCAATTTGTGCTTTGAAATCATCTGAATAGTAATCAATATTAACGGCACCTTCAATTGTTCCTTCTCCATACTCACCTGGAGTTCTTACATCAATAAGTTGTCCTGGCGTTTCAATAATCATAGTATGGAAATCTTGAGCGGTAACATCCTTCGCAACGGGTTGTGTCGTTTCTTGATCGTTCTGCACGACTTCAGTCGTTTCGTTATTTGTATTGTTTGCTCCTTCGTTTGAAGTATTCTCATTTGCGGCACAGGCCAACATTAAAATACCAAAACTGCTGTAAAAAATTGTTTTTTTCATGTCTATATTATTGATTACAGTTCTTGTAATTCTTGTATCGATGGAAGTTCTCCTTTGAAAAAGCGATAAGAGATTCCAAATGTGCAAAGCTCCGGTGACCACAGTGAAAGTTCTAAATTCGCTCCCCATTTATCCGAAAAATAATAATTGAATCCACCTAAGGTCACGCCTGTAAAAATGTTTAATTTTTCTGGGAAAACCCGATGTAAGGCAGGAGAGAGCAATTCAGGATTATTCATCCAGTAGTTAACACCAATTTGCAATTTCACATAATACTCAAATCGCTTCCGATAAAATAATGATAGGGCAGGGTTGACACTAAGATTGACGTATGGAGAACCATAGTGTTGATGGTTGTAATACATATTCATGTATTGAAAACCCGCTCTGCCTGAAATAGACAAGACATTGCCCAAGATCCACTCATGCGTGAAAGAAATAGCGGGAGAACTCGATACAAACTCAAATGGAATTGAACTGGTATCCGCATAAGCCTCCACATCTGATTTGTGCACTATTGCTTCTGAGCTAAAACCTACATTCATTTTGATCAAACGATTGTGTATTTGACCAAAGGTAGGGCCTGCAAAAAGAAGTATCAGTGACAAATATCGCATAAAGCAAAATTAGCGATATTTTTACTTGAAATATAATATAAGGTAATACCAAATCAGAATGAACTAAAACCTTATTGAATTAAATTCGTATGATATAACGAAAAATTACATTAATCAAACCATCAATAAGGGTTATTGTATTATCTTTCGACTTTGGTACAAGAATTGTATTGAACAGGAAAACAAAATAATTAAACTAAAAACTAGAATTATGAAAAGAGTATTAGGATTCATTGGAGCGGTCTTAATTGCAACGATTGGTTTCAACAACACAGCTCAAGCACAAGTAGAAGAGGGTAATATCATTATCGATCCTTACTACGGCTATCCAAACTTTGGTAAGTCATTTTTTGACTTATTCGTTTCAGACAACAACGTAGCAGGTGTTTCAATAAACGCACTTGGGCCAGCAGGTTTAAGAGCGGAATATATGTTAGCCGATAATTTCGGTTTAGGAGTAGATTTCATTTACAACAGTGTCTCTGGAAGCGGAACAGTAGATTCATTAGCAGCTGACGGTGTTACAGTAGTTGAAACTTATGACGCAAAACTATACAGCAGAAGATACCGTATTCATTTAAGAGCAAACTATCACTTTGTGCAGACGGGATCTTTAGATGCTTATGTTGGTTTCGGAGCAGGAACAAACATTCGTCAGTTTGGTGTGACATCTGATTACCCAAATTTTAACGACGATAGTATCAGTGGGTCTTTGATTCCGGTATCAGCGCGTGTAGCATTAGGAGCAAGATATTACTTTACTGACAATATTGGATTTAACACTGAATTAGGTTTAGGTGGACCTCTATTATCATTAGGACTTTCATTGAAGTTCTAAAAAAATCGTCAAAAAAATGATTAAAAACTCGCTCCGAAAGAAGCGAGTTTTTTATTTTTGGGGTATGCATGACCCAAGACAAGAATATATTCCTTTAAAGGAATTATCAGTGGACGACCGCCCACGTGAAAGAATGATAACCCAAGGTAGAAATGTACTCTCAAACGCAGAGATATTGGCCATATTGATTGGCTCAGGAACGCACCAAAAATCAGCTGTTTAGCTTTCAAGAGAGATCCTCACAGCATTTGATAATGACCTTGACAAACTCGGACAAGCTACATTGCAAAATTTATTGCGATTCAAAGGAGTAGGTACGGCAAAAGCTGTTTCAATTCTGGCTGCTCTGGAGTTAGGGAGGCGGCGAAAAAATGCAAACGTTAAAGCTCCAACACAAATTACCTGCTCCAATGATGTATACACACTCATGAAAGGAAAATTTGATGACCTCGATCATGAGCACTTCTATATCGTGCTAATGGATCGTTCGAATAAATTGCAAGCTGTCGAGCACATCTCAAAAGGAGGCATTAGCGGAACAACCGTGGATGGCAAAATTATTTTCAGATCGGCAATTGAACATAAGTCCTCCGGCATAATCCTATGTCACAACCATCCATCAGGAAACTTAAGTCCCAGTCAGGCTGATAAAAACATCACCAATAAATTAATTCAGTTTGGGCAATTGGTAGATATCAAAATTTTGGACCACTTGATTTTCACCAATCAAAGCTATTTCAGTTTTGCAGATAAAGGTTTGATGCCCTAATCATTTTTTAGGTCACTGTTTCTTCTTCGACAAAAGACTATCTTTGTTTCTAAGAGGTGATAACTATCTATTCGACATATCAGACGGCACGATTGTCATACGTGCTTGATTTCTGTTTCAAGGATAAAGGAGTCGATTATCAATTGATCCAAAATAAATCGGAATGGGACGAATCATCCACCCAATCCATTAATTATACAAGTGAACCCTTAACTGCTGATTTACAGATTTATCCCCAAGGTATACTCTTTGAATCGGACATCTATCCCTCAAAAAAATTAGATTACAATAACAGTGAATTTCTCTTGGATGGTGTATGTGATGAGTTAGGAATTATTTTCTTTTTGTTGACGAATTACTTTGAATATTTTAACCAAGATAGAGATCAACATGATCGATATCAATCAAAAAATCATCCCTTAGTTAAACTCAATAAGCACACGGAACCTGTTGTCGATCAATTAGTAAAGGATATTTGGGGAAAACTTGGATTAGAATATGAAACCGTTGCGAAAGGCTTTAAACTTCAACCGACATTTGATATAGACATTGCATGGGCTTACAAAGAGCGTCCTTTAAAAAGAGCTATTGGTGGAGCTATAAAAGGAGGTAAACCTATAGAACGATTACAGGTTTTAGCCGGATCTAAAAAAGACCCCTACGACACTTTCGATTCAATAAAGAATATCGCTGCTAATCACAAAGAAACAACTTGTTTTTATTTGCTCGGTGATTACGGCCCATATGATAAAAATATTGCCTGGGATAACAAAGCGTACCAGTCATTAATCAATGAGATGGATCAAAGTATTCTTTCTGGTATTCACCCTTCATATCAATCTTATTTGGACTCGAATCAAATAAAAGTGGAGAAGAAAAGATTGGAGATTATTACCAAAAAACAAATAAATAGGAGTCGACAACATTTTTTGCGTTTATCGATTCCGCGATCATATAAACTACTAATTGATGTTGGAATCAACAATGATTATTCTATGGGTTTTGCTGATAATGTAGGTTTTAGATCTGGTACAAGTTTCCCTTATTCATTTTTTGACCTCACGAAGAATGAGAAAACCTCACTCATTGTTCACCCATTTGCATACATGGATAGTACGTTCAAGGATTATTTAAAACTTACGGCAGAAGAATCCATTCCACTCATGAAAGAAATGAAAAGTAAGATTAAGGAAGTAGGCGGTACGTTTTGCTTTATTTGGCACAACAGTTCAATACACAATACTGGCGAATGGAGCGAGTGGAGAGCAGTTCTTGATAAAACTCTAGAAAATGAGGCATAGTTGGATACTATTTCTTCAATTCACTTTCCTTTTAGGATGTATCGATCACAATGAAGGTACGCATGAAATTGACTCAACGTCATCAATAGACACGTCGAGAACGAATTTGGTGGTTAGATATGCTGAGGGATTTAACGTTACGTATCAAGATAATGGGACCTTGATAGAGACCTTTTCGTTTGGAGACAATACCTTCTGGCAAGACAGCATACTCGTATCCGGTCAAAGAGACGGACAGGCGGCAGATAAACAAATTATTCCCAGTCAAGATCTGCGTTTTGCCTGTCAATCATCAACTCATTTATCTTTTTTGGACGCGCTAGAAAGTGCTGATAATCTTTGTGGCCTTTGCGGTGTGCAATACGTAACTGAGTCAAGACTAAATGGAATAATTACAAATAATAAGGTATTAGAAATCTGCCAAGGAGAGGGTTTATTGCAAGAAGCTTTGCTAACGGCTGCTCCAGATATTTATTTAAGGTTTCCTTTTCAATCTTCATTTGATCCTAAAGATATTTCCGTGAATTCGCTTTACATAGCAGAATATTTGGAGAAAACAGCTTTGGCAAGACTTGAATGGATCAAACTATTCGGGGTTTTACTAGCCAAATCGGATCAGGCAAACGCTTATTTTGAAGAAAAAGAAAGAGCTTATCATTCAGTCCAATTAAATTCGAATCAATTGAACAAGTCATTTATTCTCAATTTACCTTATAACGACGAATGGTATATGCCTGCTGAAAACTCTTTGTTGGTCAATCTTATTGATGATGCAGGTATTTATTATTTTTACGGAAATGAAGAAGGTACAGAAAACATTCTTCATCCCAAAGAGCAAGTTTGGAATGATGCTGGAGAATGCGATTATTGGATAATTGTGGCGTCGCGTCCAGTTGGATTTACCTTGGGAAATTTAATCGCTGAAGATCCTGTTTACAGTACTTTTAAACCTGTGCGAGAAAAGCAGGTGATCTTTTGCAATACTTCAACTGTTCCGTATTTTACAAAGGGTGTATTAGAGCCTGATGTAATGCTCCGCGATTTGCTTTTTGCAACAGGTCAAATTAACGACCATCAACCGGTTTATTTCAGGCTCTTAGATTGATTTTCAGTAATTATGAGATGGAATAGTTTGATATTTACGCCTCGGTCTTAATTTTGTAGCCAACGCTATGACGAAAAAAAAGAAAATAATCGTCTTTACATTGGTCACGGTTACGTGTCTGCTTGTATTCTTTAACCTCATTACAGGAGCAGCAAGAATACCTTTAGGAGATGTTCTTTCAATCCTAAGCGGTGAGCATAGCGAAAATCCGGCTTGGTCCTATATTGTTGAAAACAGACTTTATCGTTCTATTACTGCGATTGTTGCAGGAGGAGGTCTGGCAGTATGCGGATTAATTTTACAAGTGTTTTTCAGAAATCCGTTAGCTGGTCCAGGTGTGCTAGGTGTCACTTCTGGTGCCTCTCTTGGTGTGGGAGTGATTATGTTAGGAGGGATCGGTTTGGGAACTAATTATGGATCTTGGCTACAAATATTAGCAGGACTTATAGGGACACTTTTAATATTGATATTGTTGATGTTTTTAGCACGCTTTATTCGTTCTTCAATTACACTTTTGGTCATTGGTTTGATGTTGGTTTTCCTTACAGGAGCCATTATCGATGTGCTATATCTCTGGGCTAATGATACCGAGACACGCTCCTATGTACTATGGGGATTAGGAAGTTTTGAAGGTTTGAGTGCATTCGAATTGTGGTCTTTGATAGGTTTTGTGCTAATTCCATTTTTTGCGACCTTATTTTTAGTAAAACCACTAAACGCTTTATTGCTTGGACAGGCTTATGCCGAATCTGTTGGTACAAACATCAAATCGACACGACTTCTTATAATTGGAATAACAGGCATTGTTGCTGCGGCTATAACTGTATATTGTGGTCCCATTTCATTTATTGGCATTGCAGTTCCACAATTGATAATGAGGGTCATTAAGTCACCAAATCATGCCGTTTTATTACCGATTGTTTTTCTGGCAGGGGCTACTTTAGGAATCGCTGCTGACATCACTGTCCGTTGGTCGTCAAACATGTTACCCCTTAACACCGTAACTGCATTGATAGGAGCTCCGGTCATTTTATGGATCATTATTAAACTGAATAAAAGTTATGCTGAGGTTTGAGGGTGTTGACATAAAAGTTGGAGGTCGTAGTTTGGTTCGAGCAGAATCAGAATTCTTGAAATCTGGAATTATAGCTTTGGTGGGGAGAAACGGTTCTGGTAAGTCAACATTTATGCGAACCTTACTGGGAATGCACCAGGAATATTCTGGGAAAATTTTCTTCAACGATGAACTGATAAAAGATATTCCTAAAAAACAACTGGCTAAGTCAATTGCAATTGTTTTTTCGCAATCGAGTGTGTTTGGAGATGTTTCTGTGCGCGATATACTGTCCATGGGGCGGTTGCCATATCTTAATAATTCTGCAACATTGAAAGAAGAAGATCATAAAATCATTCAGCGCGTGGCGGAACAATTAGCGTTAATTTCATTATTTGATAAATCCCTCAATCAATTGAGTGATGGTCAGCGTCAAATGGTTATGATTGGAAGAGCACTAGTACAAAACACCCCAATTCTGTTGCTGGATGAACCAGGTGCTTTTTTAGATGTCGTAAATAAACATAAAGTTATGAATGTTCTAAAGAAGATTGCAACAGCGGAGGATAAGCTCATTCTATTCTCAACGCATACCTTTACTTTTTTAGATAAAGTTTGTGAACGTGTACTTTTAATCGATAATACCGAATTAAAAGAATTAGATGCTGACACGGGATTTGAAAAACAAGTATTAACTTATTTTGGAATTACGGAGGAAGATGGAATTTAGAACGCGTGTAAACATTAAAGCAGAAAAGGAAAAATTTCATCAGGGACAGAAATTGCTCTCTTTGGGGTCTTGTTTTGCAGAAAATGTAGGGAACCGACTGACATCTGCAGGGTTTGATATTTTGATTAACCCTCTTGGGATTCTTTTTAATCCGAAAGTCATTGCTGATAATATTAAGGAAGCATTGAGTGATGATTTTGATGAATCTTTGATTGTTAGAAGAGATGGCATTTACTTTCATTATCTGTGTCATTCCGATGTGAATGGAATCGATGAAAATGCTTTGAGGCAAGAAGTTAATGCGCTAAGGAAGGCAATTAGACAGCGTTTAAAAGAGGCCGATCATTTAATCTTAACCTTTGGAACGGCTTGGGTTTATCGACATAAGTCAACAGATAAAATAGTTGCAAACTGTCACAAGGTGCCACAAATAAACTTTTCCAAGTCATGTTTGTCAAACGATGAACTGATTGTAATTTATGAAAGCCTCATCAAACAAATAGTTGAAATTAACCCAAGTTTGCAAATCCTTTTAACCGTCAGTCCTGTAAGACATGTAAAAAATGGTCTGGTCGATAACAATAGGAGTAAGGCTGAACTGATTTTATTGTCGCATAAACTCACAGAAAAATTTGATAACGTATCGTATTTTCCGGCTTATGAGATAGTTATGGACGAGTTGAGAGATTATCGATTTTTTGATAAGGATATGATTCACCCAAACGAAGTTGCCATAGATTATGTATATGAGCAATTTGTATCCACTTATTTTGACGATAGCGCAAAAGAGATAGGCCGGTTAACTGAAAAAATTCAAAAATTAGAGAATCATAAACCACGTTTTGAAGATCCAGATCAAGAGGCTGCTCAACGCGTGAAAATCAATACATTTAAAGAACAAGTTTCAAACTTAAAGTCTCGGAAATAGATTTAAGCCATAAATCCCATATCAGAATAATCTTTAAAACCTGGAAAAACAAGTTCAATGTCCGAATAATTCATTGATTTTTTCAAAACATTGGACAGGACATTCCGATAATCGGTGGTTACATCCAAGTCGACACGTTTATCTAAGGCTTTGGGGTGCAATCCAGGCCAAACGCCATACATTTTACCACCCTTAACTTTTCCACCAAAAGCCATCATAAAGTTTCCATGACCATGGTCTGTACCACCACTTTTATTTGCTCTCAGTCGTCTGCCAAATTCGCTCATAACAAGCACAGTAACTTGATCTTTTTTGTCTTGTATATCGTTATAAAATGCACTGATACTTTGCGATAATCCCTTAACGAGATTAGGGAATACATTTGCTTGACGTTCATGTGTGTCCCAACCACCATAATCAACATTAATCATTTTTACGCCTGAATCCATTTTAATTAATTGCGCGACAGTTTGCAAAGATCTACTTAATTCTCTGCTTGACCAATCTTTAGGATAACCTGGAAGACCTCTATTTAATTCGCGACGTTGTTCCTTAGAAATATTTGCCTTTAGATAGGCCAAGGTTTCAATGGTTTGTAATGCAGCGTCTCCCATCAATGGATCACCAGAATACATCAGCTTGATCAATTCTGGAGCAGCAACACCATCCTCTAATTTATATTTACCAATATTTTTAATGGATGCTGCTTTACTATAACCGTTAAAAGCCTGAGCAAGATTGTTAGAGGCAGAAACGCCAGGCAGATAATTACCAGAATTCAATGCATTTAAATAACGCGCCATCCAGCCATCGTGGATAGAATCATTATCATTTAATCCACGCTCGATCAGATTCATGGCATCAAAATGACTTCTTGTACCATTCATTAGACCGCATGCATGGATAACAGCCATGTCTCCATTTTCATAAAGCTCTTTTAATCCAGAAGCCTCTGGATGAAAATACCATCCAGCATGTCCATATTCATCAATGAATAAACCTGATTTCTCATCAACTTTTAATGATGGAGGTCTTGCATCTTGGTAATACTGATCCGATGAAGGAGCCAGAAGATGTAATCCATCGCTTCCACCTCTTAAAAAGATCAATACGAATGTGTGATTATTGTCTGAGGATAAAGCTGGGAACAGCGGAGCTCCGAAAAGACGCCATTTACTTGAAGCAAGCATTGCTGCACCTGCTCCACATCCAATTATAAAATCTCTTCTTTTCATAGCTTATCGTTTGTGAAAATTAGGTGATAACGCAATCAAACTAACCACTTGCATAATTTTGTATTCGAGTCCTTCCGCATGGTCTTTCTGAAGAATTGACCATTCCTGATCCGCCATTTCAGGCATGTCCTGAATGGCAGCAGCTTTAACTTGTGCTTTGACAGCATCGGAGAGGTGCTCTTCAAGTAGTTGCATCGACCAAAAGTCTATTATAGTCTCAATTTTCGTGTTCGGCAATGTCATGGTCGAATCTGTGAAAAAGGACTGTTGATCCTGTTGAAAGTTGAAATAGAGAATCAGAGGCAAACTATTCCATCTTTTTAAAAGCATATCGGTATTTAACCAATAATTAGAACTGTCAGGATGACCAGTAGGTAAAGGCCATGAGAATTGTTTCCAGCCCATTTGCTCGAGCATCCATACCCATTCTGTATTCGGCTTCAAAGCTAAATCCAAACTTCGAATCATAGAGAAAAGCAAATGATTGGGACGTTTTACTTTATCGGCAGTTTCATTCACAAACAAATCGGAGGTTAGAATATACCTCACCGTCTTTAGAATTTGATCGTCAGCTTCTATGTTGTCCATCCACACTTTCATCGCTCCTTCAATAAGTTCTTGTGGTGGGTCGTCCGCTACAAACCATTTGCATAATTTCGTACACAGATGTTTTGCTGTTCCTTTATGATAACAAACCAAGTCAAGGACTTTATGTCCATCAGCCATAGCATCTTGATGAGATTTAAACTCAACACCAAGTACTCTTTTTTGATAATGGTCATGCCATGAGTCATAGTAAAAAAATGTACCGGTATCTGGCAGATCCATTTGACGATTCTCTTTTCCTGTTCCGATAGTCCAGCCCGTGAATGCGCGTGCCGCTTCGTAAACATCTTCGTCAATATAGCCTTCAGCTTTTCCTTCTATTGCACCGGGTACTTGTTTCCAATCATCGTAGAGATGATTAAAATAATGCATGGCTCCTAAAGTATGTAACTCAAAAAGTTCCCGCGCATAGTTTTCGTTTGCAGGACTTGCTTTACTAAAGGCGTTATCTAAATAGAGTAGCATGGCTGGTGATTTTGCCACATCCTCGGTGAAGGCTCGAAAATTACCCAAAGCATTTTTTCGTATAACTTCTCGATCATAAATAGGGAAGCCGGCTGAAATATAATCTTCGGTTTCAACAGAAACATTAAAATGATTGTGCCAAAATTCCACAAGCATTTCGTAAATCTGAAAATCACTGTGAATGGCTTTTGTCCATGTCACTAAAGCTGTCTCAACAGCTCCTGCATCAATTAACCATCGTGGGGGTTTTTCGTGTTCCTTGAGTTTTTTCCATATTTCTTCTTGACTAGCCCCGTATAGAAATAACGAAAATTCTTTTTCCTTTTTCTTTCCTTTTTCTCGAAAAGATAGGGAATAGTGAATGGCATCTATTTGTTTTTGACAAAAGCTATCATTACCATCTAAGGCTAGTTGCTTATCAACCCATTTCTCCCAGCCGATTTCTTCAACTTCCTTGATAAGAGTAGGGGTGACACCAAAAGTTACGCGATTTAATGCTTTTCGAATCATATTACCTTTCATTTGCAGGGCGAAAAGACTTATTCATGCACGGGTACCTGTATAGCGTCAAAATAGATTTGGTTACAGTAAATGCCTAATATTCGCCGAAAGTTGGTTCGTTTAGTTTGGCTTTAATATACTAAGAAATCCTTTATTATCGAACAGATATATTAATGAACTTGAAATGAAATTATGGTTGTTGTTATATTTACAAAATGTTACTGGTTCTCATCATCATTTTGATTCTCATGTATACCGCAAAAAAGAATAAGAAAACGAAAGTTGTTCGTTGTGACGGTTGCAAAAAAATAATTTAATGGAAATTCATTCGAGTAACGGAGGTGGATCTCAAGCAACCACTTGATTACTGCACGCAAGTATGTAAAAACAAACATATTCAGCGAGATCGTATTCCATTCGCAGACATGGAAGTAGAGTAATTACTTCTTTGTTTTAAACAAGAGTTTGTCCTTCAAGAATTGACCGGTATAGCTTTCCTTACACTCTAAAATCGCCTCAGGAGTACCCTCGAAAATAAGCTTTCCGCCATGCTTCCCACCACCCGGTCCCAAATCAATGATCCAATCGGCACATTTTAATACATCAGCGTTGTGCTCAATAACAACAACTGAATGTCCTAGTGATATGAGTTCATTAAATGCGATGATGAGTTTGTCAATATCATGAAAATGCAAACCAGTCGTGGGTTCATCAAATATGAATAGTGTTGGCGTAATTTTTTTGTTTCCTTTTGATAAAAACGACGCAAGTTTGACGCGTTGTGCCTCTCCACCAGAAAGGGTGCTAGAGGATTGCCCCAAGGTTAAGTAACCTAGTCCAAGCTGATGAAGCGGGGTTATTCTATCAAGCACTTTCTTTTCTGTTCGATCCTTGGGATCAAAAAATGACATGGCTTCTTCAATTGGCATATTGAGTATGCCGTGTATGGTCTTTTCTTTGAAACTTACGTCCAATGCCTCCGGAGTGTATCGTTTTCCTTTACATTCTTCACAAGTTAGTTTCACATCAGCCATAAACTGCATAGAGATAGTTATTTCACCCTCTCCCTTACAAACCTCGCATCGTCCGCCAGGGACATTATATGAAAAGAAACCAGCAGCATAACCATTTACCTTGGATACATGCTGTTTTGAGAACAATTCACGGATATAATCGAACGCCTTAACATAAGTTGCTGGATTACTTCGTGAAGAACGACCAATAGGGTTTTGATCAACCATTTCAACCTCTTCTATTTGTTTCACATCACCTGTCAATCCATTAAATTGGCCAATTTTATTGCTCGATTTGCCCAAGGCTTTTAACATTGCCGGATGGAAAATCTGTTTGATCAAAGTGGATTTTCCAGAGCCACTCACACCAGACACGCAAACCAGTCCATGCAGCGGAATGTTAATATCAATATTTTTCAAGTTGTTTTCACGTGCTCCATTGATCCGGATCACTTTATTTAATTGTCTTCTGCGCTCAGGAATCGGAATATTTTTTTTGCCGGTTAAGTATTCTGCCGTTAGCGATTTTTTTGCATTTAGTAAATCGCTGTGTTTACCTTGGAAAACTATTTCACCACCAAATTTCCCTGCTTTAGGGCCGATATCGATAATTTGATCGGCAGCTTGCATGATTTCCTCTTCATGTTCTACTACAATAACCGTGTTTCCGACATTTCTGAGCTTTTCCAAAATTTTTATCAGTCGCTCCGTATCTCGTGGGTGCAAACCAATACTAGGCTCATCCAAAATATACATGGATCCGACAAGGGCACTCCCCAATGAGGTCGCCAAATTGATGCGTTGCGATTCACCACCTGATAAGGTAGCAGATTGACGATTTAATGTCAAGTAACCAAGTCCAACGTCATTCAAGTAGCCAAGACGATTTCTGATTTCCAATAATAGACGCTGAGCTATCTCCTCTTGATGTTTGTCCAGTTTGATATTATCCATAAGAACAGCCAATTCGTCTACTGGTAATAACAAAAACTCTTGCAAACAGTGACCGTCAATTCTTACATTATTTGTTTCTTTTCGAAGACGTGTACCTCGGCAATCTGGACACTTTGTTTTACCGCGATATCTTGAGAGCATTATGCGATAATGAATCTTGTATGATTTCGACTTAAGATAGTCGAAGAATTGATTCAGACCTTTCATTCTTCCTTTACCTTCCCACAAAAGGTCAATTTCCTTTGCTGAAAGTTCATTATAAGGACGGTGTATGGGAAAATCAAAATCTCCAGCAAATGCGATGAATTGGTCTAGCCATTCTCTCATCTTTTCTCCACGCCATGGGGCAACGGCTTCTTCGTACAAGGTTTTTGCTTGATCTGGAATGACCAGGTCCTCATCTATACCAATGATACTTCCGTAACCCTCGCAGGTTTTGCATGCGCCGTAGGGATTGTTAAATGTGAAAAAGTTGACAGTCGGTTCAATAAATTCTTGACCGTGAAGTTCAAATCGATTCGAAAAACTCTGTTTTAACTCCAAACTAGGAATGTAAATAAAACAGTCTCCAAAGCCTTCATAAAAGGCTGTTTGCACAGAGTCAGCTAGTCTTGAATAATAATCTTCGTCTTCTAGTACATGTTTGAGACGATCAACAATGATATAGCTGTTCTTTTCTTGGTAGTCCGCGCCATCCAATTCTTCAAGATTTCTAGTCTCGTCATTTATCAATACACGTGAAAAACCTTGAGAAATTAACATTTCAATACTCTTTTTCGGTGACCTTCCTTCCTGTAAAATCCACGGAGCAAGAACCATATATCGCTGTCCCTCTTCCTGATTTTTCATCCAATCTACAACATCAGTAACACTGTGTTTTTTTACTTCCTCTCCAGTCTCGGGATGAAATGTTTTACCAATGCGCGCAAAGAGTACTTTTAAGTAATCGTAAATCTCTGTAACGGTTCCTAACGTTGATCTAGGGTTTGTAGAAATAACTTTTTGTTCAATGGCAATGCCAGGAGCTATACCTTTTATAGCGTCAACATCAGGTTTGTCCAATCTGCCAAGGAATTGTCTAGCATAAGAAGACAAACTTTCTACATACCTTCTCTGTCCCTCTGCAAATAATGTATCGAACGCTAAAGAACTCTTTCCTGAACCCGATAATCCTGTAATTACAATAAATTGATTGTGTGGAATTTCTACAGATAAGTTTTTTAGGTTGTGGACGCGAGCGCCTTTGATTGAGATGACCTTATTTTTGTTGCTCATTATTTCGATGTCGTCAAGATGCTAGATTGTTTCAAAGATACCGATTTTTTTATGGTTAATGGGGTGTCATTAAATCATAATTAAAAATATTTAAAAACTTGAAAGGGTTGATTTTACTGTTGTTTTGGAGTTTTTGTCAAAAAAAATGAAAAAAAATCAACTATTAACCAACCCTTTTTAAATTTCTTCCGTTTTTAATCGTGTAACAAAAGAATTCTGGTTTATCAATACTTTTGAAAACTGATTTTTTTTTGTACATTTGGTTTTTAACACAAAAAATAATTTGCCTATAGGTTATAAGCGTACTCTTTTAGAAAATTGAAATGAAAACAAAGTGTCACTGTTCAATGTGTCACGAAAATGAGTAGCTTATGGCAGATTATGTACAATCCGACAAGGATCTTATCCGTTCGTATTTATCAGGAAATGAAAAAGCATTTGAGACGCTTCTTATGCGCAATAAAGACCGTGTTTTTGGTTATATCATTTCCAAGGTTCGCAATGAAAATCTTGCAAACGACATCTTTCAAGATGTTTTTATAAAAGTTGTTAGGACGCTTAAAAATGGATCTTACAACGAAGAGGGTAAATTCTTACCATGGGTATTGACCATCTCTCATAATATGATTGTTGATCATTTTAGGAGATCGAATAAAATGCAAATGATATCAGAATCGAGTTCGAGGAGTGACGACTATAATATCTTTTCTATTTTACAATTAGAAGACAGCAATGTAGAGGATGATATAATCAAAGAGCAGATCGAAACAGACATTGTTCGTTTAGTCGAACATCTTCCGGATGAGCAACGTGAAGTCGTTCAATACAGAATATTTAAGGGGATGTCTTTTAAGGATATCGCTGAAAAGGAAGATATCAGTATTAACACTGCTTTGGGAAGAATGCGATATGCATTAATCAACCTAAGAAAGCTTGTAGACAAGCACAATGTGAGTATTACTGCATAGACATTTTGCACATGAATTTCTGAATAGGCAAAATATTTTTTCTTGTTGATACAATATTCTGAATAGGATTGAGTTAACTAAAGAAAGAAAATTGATAATCGCCTATGATGAAAATCTACACGAATGAATCAAAATCAGCAAATGAACAATCAAAATCTCCGAAAGACAATGTCTTGAACACGATTTTAAATTTTTCAAAATCACTAGAGATTATAACGCTGAAGGATCAACCAAAAGGAAACAAAGCCACAAAAGTTGAGTTGATACTAAACTAATACTAAAGCGTACTTCATGTACGAAAAAAGCTTCTATCGCTAGATAGAAGCTTTTTTTATTTCATTTGTGCTAAAATATTATTCTTCTTCTTCAGCAGCAGCTGATTCAACGGCTTCTTTTGTAACCAAACCTTTATCTACAAGGATATTATACCATTGGTAAAGTTTTCGAATATCTGAATCATACACTCTTTCTTCATCATAATCAGGCAAAACTTCAGTTAAAGCATCTCTTAAATCGGCAGCGGATTCTTTATGGCTGATTGCTGTTTTGAAGTCATTTTTGGCTGCTATTTTATCGTAAACATCCACCAATGGCACATCTGATTCATAGGTGTAGATGCTGATATCCTCAAGCGCTGAAATCTTATCAGTTGCAAATGCTGGAAACTTTTTTCCATTATCCAGAGATTCAACAATAATATTGTTTCTGCCTTGTGCTGCAACCTTATATAAGCCTGGTTTGCCAGAGATTGCGATTATTCCTTTTAAGTCCATTCAGTTGTTTTTTTCAAGTGTCGCAAAAATAAAAAATTATTAAGTGATAAAAACTTAATAATTGATTAAATCAGCCTATTGTTTTACAAGTTTAAAACTCTTAAAACTATTGTTGTAATATAAAGTGAGTAGGTATATTCCACTTTCCGCTGTCTGCATATCGACGGAAATAAATAAATCATCTTCGTTTATGTCGCTGTATGAATAAACTAGTTTTCCGGAGAGATCAGTTACGTATAGGTCTACTTTCACGAAATCACTCTTTATAATGTGGAAATCGTCGATAAATGGATTGGGTAAGATCACAAATTCATTCATTTTCAGTTCAACAATTTGAGAGTGATCGATGTAAAGTTCATCAGATAAGTATGAGCATCCCTCCTCGCTGAATACTTCAACCGAATAATATCCTGTTGTGTCCGGATTATGATATTGTGAATTACATGAATCAATGGGAGTTCCATTGTAATACCAAATGAATGAATCGGCCGGAACGGTAATTAGGCCTCCACCAATGATATTAATAGTAGGCCAAAGCGGTAAGCTACCTTTAATAACATTCATGGTGTCTGAAAACCCTTTGCATCCTCGTTCATCCGCCACAACTATGTACACATCAGCTGTTTCGTCTAATGTGATACTTGGATCATTATCCCCATTAAACCATTCGTAACTATCAAATGGGCCTTCCTCAACAGAAAAATCAACAGGGTCATCGCAAATCAAAGTATCTCCAATAAGCGTAACATCAATATTGGTACTGTTTAATAATTGAAAAGCATCAACCTTTCCATTTCCGTATGCGTAGTTGGGTGTTTCACCTGTAAAATCATCCTCATAGGCCTCTGTAGCCAATGCTTCTAGAAAGTCTGCATAGGTTGAGTTTGGACATTTTTCAAGGAATAATGCAGCAATTCCGGCAATAACGGGAGAAGCCATAGACGTCCCTCCATTTCGCACATGTCTTCCGCTTTCGGCCAGCATACTCGGGTTGGAAGTAATTAAAACATCAGATAACCAAATCGGACAAGAGCTCATCATTCCGTCACCGGTAGCAGCTATATCTGGTTTTTGTTGTCCTACGCGATTGGGACCCTTGCTCGAGTTGGGACTGAGCTGACCAGGAGGACCTCCGGATAAAACAAAAGGTTCGCCCTCCGCATCAATATAATCGTATTGATTTTTGAAGTTGGCCACTGTCACAACATTCGGAGAGCAAGTCCAAGAACTGACAATAGTCGATAGCGTATCTGGCATATTGTGATAAATAATATCAGGAAAGTCCACAAGGTCGGGTAATCCTGTGCTCACAAAATCTGATCCTCCAATCCAAGCGCCTGACCACATATCATAAACACCATCACCCGTTGTTTCAAATCTGAAATAATAATCCGCTGAATCAGGATTCAGCATCACCATTTCAATGTGATAAACACCGTTAATTTCTTCACTGTAGAACTCAACTGGAGAAACCGCTACATCATCTACCCAAATTGTATCGTATACTGTTGTGCCTAGCACATCACCGATATTATAAAAACCGGTTCGACCTTTAAATTCAAAAGTTGGTGATACTTGATCGGCTCCGAAGGCAAAAAAGATATTGTTAAATTCAGCCGTATCAGCCCATAAATCGAAATAACAAGCCGGAACATCAAAAGCCGCATCCGGATTAACATCCATCCACGCAAAAGAGGTGTCTTCGTTTACAATTCCCTTTAAATGATATTTACCCTGCGCACCGGAATTACCTGCGGCTGCTACCATAATTCTTCCGGGCATATCTATTAGTAAACTATCAATAACCTGGCCTGCAGGATCAAGCCCATCGTGGCTGCCTAAATAGGTTCCCAAGCTCGTATTAACCACTGCTGGTTTATTGAGTGTATCAGCCATCGAAAAGATAAAGTCTACAGCATCGGCTACGGACAGCGTCCAGTTCGCTAATCCGAAATTCGATTCGACAACAATAATATCGGAGTTTGGCGCAACACCTTTGTGCGTACCAGTCGCTAAACCATTGCCAGAGCCAGTCCCAGTTACCGTAGTGCCGTGAGCGTTGCCATCCCCAGATGTGCATGTACCATCGTTGATGTCATCACTGTTCCATACTTGACCATAACCGTACTTAGCTGGTGTGCGCTCTTCGTCAAATCCTAGTGTGTGGTCCCAATAATAAAGCACGCGTGTTGTTCCATCTTCATTTTGTAAATCTTCGTGTCCTAAATCCAATCCGCTATCAATATAACCTATGATGACATCTTTTCCTGTAAAACCCTGATAGAGCGGAGAAGATCCCATGTGAACACTATCAATATTCTGAACGATACGCATGGTGTCGTTTAATAATTCAGGCTTTCCTGGATCAAAGTATATTTGAGTGACGAATCCATCCTCCATCATGTTTCCAAGAACTTCTGGTGTGGTGTAAACATGATGCCACCCACCAGTCTCATACTTATAGACAACATCTGCATTTCTCTGCAAGTGCAGCGCAGATCCCTTTACAGCGAAATTAGTTTTAGTGTAAGTATTGTTCTTTTCATATTGACGATAAGAAATAGTTTTACCAGATTGTCCGAAAACAATAGGTGTACAGAGAAAAGTTAATATGAAAAGCCATTTAATCATAAAGCTCACACTTGTCTAGACGCACAAAATTACGAAATGGTTAACGAATCCCGTCATTATTTTTGATACGATTACACGCTATTGATACCATTCATGTAATAAATGACTTCCATTTCCATGAATTTATGTTATTTTTAGCCAACTAAATTAGACCCGAATCTCACAGCCAAAAGAATATGAGAATTCGATCAAAATTGAAATTGAATATGTACAAAACGAAAAAACTATTAGTTGCGGCATTGATGATTGCAGCTTTTACCGGAAATGCGCAGGATGTTGACAAGAAAATCCTGAACTGGTATAATGGTAAGAAATTTGGAATGAGCACTGATGCTGCTTATGCAAAATTATTAGCTGGAAAAAAATCAGAAGCAGTTGTTGTTGCTGTTATTGATTCAGGTGTTGATATTGAGCACGAAGACCTTCAAGGAAGTATTTGGGTGAACGAGGATGAGATACCTGGTAATGGAATTGATGACGATAATAATGGGTACATTGATGATGTTAATGGTTGGAACTTTTTGGGAAATGCTGATGGAGAAAACATCAACGCAGAACAGCTAGAAGTTACACGTCAATATGCTGAGCTCGATAAAAAATATAAAGGATTGAGTAAAGCTGATGTTTCAGACGAAGACATGGCTGAGTATGAAAACTACAAAGCATACCGTGATGAAGTAGAAGGTGCGCGTTCAAGAGCGACAAAGTCTGTTACTCAATACGTTGGTATTGTAGATCAATTTAAGAGTGCTGATGCTCAATTGAAACAACATTTCGGAGGTGATTATACAGCGAAAGACCTAAAAGGTGTTTTGGAAGATCCTGAAGTCGGTGAATCAGCGACAACGATGTATAGTATTAAGAAAGTAGGTCTAGGTGTGTCCGATGTTGAAGATCAATTACAAGGAGCAATAGACCACTTCCAAGGTCAATTGGATCATCATTACAATCCAGATTTTAACGCAAGAGCAGTAGTTGGTGACGACCCTTCTAATTTTGAAGATAAAAATTACGGGAATAACGACGTAGAAGGTCCTGATGCATTGCATGGAACGCACGTTGCCGGAATTATTGCAGCAACAAGAGGAAATGGAATTGGAAACGACGGAGTTGCTGACAATGTTAAAATTATGTCTGTTCGTGCAATTCCTGACGGTGATGAGCGAGATAAAGACGTTGCATTGGCCATTCGTTACGCAGTAGATAATGGAGCTCAGATTATCAACATGAGTTTCGGTAAAGCTTATTCACCGAACAAAGCTGAAGTAATCGAAGCGATTAAATATGCAGAAGAAAAAGGAGTGCTTTGCGTGCACGCAGCCGGAAACTCATCGAAAGACATAGGAAAAGAGTCGAATTTCCCTTCTCCTAAGTACCCTTCAATGAGCAAAGAATTTTCGAACTGGATCGAAGTTGGAGCTTCTACTCGTTACAAGAAAGCAAAAGCTGACAAGAAAAACGGTGGGTTCAAGCAACCGGGATTGGCTGCTCGTTTCTCTAACTATAACAATGAAATGGTAGACGTATTTGCTCCAGGTTTAGAGATTTACTCAACTATCCCTAACAATGAGTACATCGCTATTCAGGGAACATCAATGGCTTCTCCAATGGTTGCAGGTGTTGCGGCTTTATTGAAGTCATATTATCCTAAGTTAACGATGTTTGAGATTAGAGATATTATTTTCGAGTCAGTTCAAACAATCGACAGAACAACACCATTGCCTGGCGATACTGTTGAAGTTCCATTTGCAGAACTTTGTGCAACAGATGGAATTGTAAACGTATACAACGCAGTTCAATTAGCTGAAGAAAAAGCTGCTGGGAAATAAAATATACTGGTAAACGTTATTAATGCCATCCGTCACAGACGGGTGGCATTTTTTTTGCATTATACGCTATAAAATATTGAACAAAATAAGCAGACCTACAGTTTTTACTTAGATTCGCAATACATTAAACGAACAAATCATGAAACGTCTCCTAGTACTCGTTTTTTTTATTGGCTCACTCATGAGTCTGAAAGCGCAAGACATTAATCACTTTACCGATCCAAATAATCGTCTGTATATGTTCGATGCTGGCGCTTTTGTACAGATTTATTATCAGCAGACAGGAGATATAATTTTAGGTAGCGATTTTGTTTGTTATGTCGATTCGAAAGGTGATATTTTCGTTTATCGCGATGGACAGCAAATCATGCTCGGCCAAACATACAATGAATTGCATACAACAGATAATTTATTGGTGATGCGCACCGCTAATGTAATTCGCATTTTTGATCGTGGAATCAAACATATCTTAACTTCTAATGCTACAGCATATGGTTACGGTGACAGTTTAGTGGTTTTCCAGGATGCAATAGGTGGATATGTGAAATACTATTATCAGGATGAAGTAAGGGAGATAGCAATGGTTGTAGGGGATTATCCCATAGGACAAGGAGAGATCGGGTCAAATGTATTTGTTTATAAGGACAACACAGGAAGCGCATCCGTTTTCTGGCGTGGACAGTTTTACGATTTATTAAGTACTAACCTTCCTGTTAACTATCAAGCCGGACAAGAAGTTGTTGCCTTCAATGATCCAGTGAACGGAACATTTGCCGTTTTTGATAACGGATATATTTTGGATGCTGAACCGCAACACTGTCAGCGATACCAATGCGGAGACAATTTTATTTATTATGTTGATAATGCCGGTATTCACAAAGTGTACAGAGAGGAACGTGTTACAGAGTTGGGGTATGATCTCCAAGATATCGTAGTAAACGATAGTATTGTGTTATTTCGCGATGTAGGAGCGGATAAAATTTGGTATAATGAAGAAGTGTATCAGATTTTCAACGAGAACGTTACCAATCCGCAAATTGATGGGGGAATTATGGCTTATGCGAATAAGTGGGGTGGTGTAAGTGCCTTTGTTCGAGGAAAAGAAATTGAAATTACACGTCAAAGAGTTGAAGAATTTAGATTACATGGTTCCACCATTCTGATGAAGTTTGGACCAACCAATTATACCGTTTGGTGGAACGGCAAAAAATACGACTTTTAGAATCGGAAAGACTTATTAACAACTGGTCTTAATTCTTATCAATTCATATTCCTATACCAATGAAACCCTTATTTTTGTAAAAAAATGAGAAAATGAATAATTGGTATACGGTCAAAGTAAAATTTACAAAAGAATTTCAGGACGGAACATTAAAGCGAGTTACGGAGCCTTATTTGGTTAGTTCGCTATCATTTACTGAGGCAGAAGCAAGAATTTATCAAGAGGTGGGTGAATTTGTAAGAGGTGAATTTCTTGTAACTTCTATCTCAAAAACAGACTATGCCGATATTTTCCATTATGAAGAAGCTGAAGATTGGTATAAGTGTAAGGTGACCTATGTGACGGAGGACGCTGATTCAGGTAAAGAAAAGAAAATCAATAATAACTTCTTAGTTTCTGCTCACAACGTAAAAGAGGCATACGAGCGTATGGAGGAGAGCTTAAAAGGATTGATGGTAACCTTTGAAATTCCTACAATCGCATTGACACCGCTTGTAGAGATATTTCCTTTCCAACCTGGACCTATGGAAGAAGATGAGTATAACGGAGGTGGTGCAATGGCTCCGCAACCAGAGGAAGAGATCGTATCTCCTAATATCAACGTAGCATTTAACGCAAGTGAAGAAGAATAAATGGGTGGAGGGAAAAAGCATATCGACAGAAGTGACTTTTTGAAAGGCAGGCTCGAAGGAGCATTGTCTGACGAACCCATGAAAATGTTTAGTACTTGGTATCAAGAAGCTTCTGAGAAAAATTGTGCTGACCCACATGCTATGGTCATAAGCACAGCTGTTGATAATAGACCTTCTTCTAGAATCGTATACCTGCGAAATTTAGTGGAGGAAGGTTTTGTTTTTTATACTAATTACGAAAGTCGAAAGGGTACACAGATATCCGATAATCCAAATGTTTCTGCATTGTTTTATTGGGATTGTGTAGAAAGACAGGTAAGAGTTGAAGGTAAGGTAGAGAAAGTTGATCCACAATTATCAGACGATTATTTTAGCGGTAGACCCCGAATTAGCAAAATTGGAGCATGGGCCTCGAATCAAAGCAGACGGATAGATTCAAGAGAAGAATTAGAAGCTCGAGTGAAATATTTTGAGGAAAAGTTCCCAAATGAAGTGCCAAGACCACCACATTGGGGAGGTTTTATTTTAAAACCTGAATATGTAGAGTTTTGGCAGGGTAGATTAGGGCGTTTGCATGATCGAATTTGCTTCGAAAAAAAGTCGGATAACGAATGGGATATTTTCCGAATAGCTCCTTAGACTGAATGAATTTTTACCTTGATCGATATGGTTTTCAGGAGCCAAAAATTACGGCTGCACCTTCGAAAAACCTATCTATTATTGTCGTTATCCCTTGTTTTTACGAGCCGGATTTAACAGCTTCGTTGGAGGCCTTATACAATTGTTCAATTCCCGAGGATATATCAGTTGAAGTGATTACCGTTATCAATGCCGGAGTGCATCATTCACAAGCAATTAAGGACCACAACCGTCAAACCTATGAGGAGAATTTGGCTTGGTCCAAAAAACACCAGAAGGAAAGGCTCAAATTTCACTTTCTAATGGAAGAAGACCTTCCTAAGAAGCATGCAGGTGTTGGATTAGCTCGAAAGATAGGCATGGATGAAGCAGTAGCGCGGTTCCACCAAATTGATAAAGACGGAATCATTGTGTGTTTTGATGCGGACGCTGTATGCTCAACAAATTACATCACATCGATTTTTGAGCATTTTGAAAAGCATGCTGAAACACCAGGCTGTTCTATTCACTATGAGCATCCAACATCAGGTGAGGAATATGAAAACTCGATTTACGAAGGCATAATCAATTATGAATTACATCTTCGATACTATAATCAATGCATGCGTTATGCGGGATTACCATATGCTTTTCATACAGTCGGATCGAGTATGGCTGTGCGATCATCAGCTTATCAAAAGCAAGGAGGAATGAACAAGCGGAAAGCAGGTGAAGACTTTTATTTTATCCACAAAATTATCGGTCTTGGAAACTTTACGGAGTTGAAGTCCGCTATGGTTATTCCATCACCACGAACATCAGATCGCGTCCCTTTTGGAACAGGCAAGGCGATAGGGGATTGGATTCAAGCTAGTGAGGACATATTTTACACTTATGCTTTTAATAGTTTTGAGATAATCAGAAAATTTGTTCATCTTATACCTGCACTGCAGGATAAGGAATTGTCAGATTGCAAACTTGATATAGAAGAGCAAAACAAACGACTTTTATTTGATTTTTTGAACTCCATTAATTTTGATAAGGTCTTGTCAGAAATACGCAATAACTCGACAACGTCAATATCTTTCAAAAAGCGGTTTTTTCAATGGTTTGATGCTTTTAAGATCTTAAAGGGAGTACATTTTTTCAGAGATCAAGGAATAAAAAATGAACCCATTTACGAACAGGTAAATATACTTTTAGACCGAATTGACGGCCCAAAAAATATACAAAGTCCATTGGATCAATTGAAATATATAAGAAAATTAGAACGTGGGGAAGTATAAAAAAAGCCGCTTCTGCAAAAAGAGAAACGGCTTTTAATAGTAATATTTCTTAATTACGCATTGTGTACGTGCACATCCATTTGCTGGAAAGGAATGTTGAGCCCTGAATCACCAAACTCATTGTAGATGCGCTCATTCATCCTGAAATAAACACCCCAATAATCTTCCGTCATGCACCAAACACGCAATGTGAGGTTTACTGAGCTATCTCCTAACTCCACCAAACCAATAAAGTTATTACCTTCTTTCAAGATTTTATCATCCTCATCAATAAACCGTTGGAGCAAGTTTTTTGCAGCATGCAAATCATCCCCGTATGCAATTCCAACTTTAAAATCTACACGTCTTTTTTGTTGATACGTGAAATTGGTAATGTTACCATTCGCCATGGCTCCGTTCGGTATGATAACGGTTTTATTGTCCATGGTTAATAAGATGGTGTTAAAAATTTGAATTTGCTCGACAGTACCGAATTCGCCCTGTGCTTCGATTAAATCTCCTACTTTGTAGGGGCGGAAAATTAGGATCATTACTCCACCGGCAAAATTTCCAAGAGTACCTGAAAAGGCCATACCAATCGCTAAACCAGCGGCACCGAGTAAAGCAACAAAAGAGGTCATTTCTACGCCCAGTTGACTGAGGGCGGTAAGAACAACCAAAATCCGCAATGAAATCGAAACAAGACTAACTAAAAACCCTTGCAATGATTCGTCGTATTCTTTCTTATTAAGAACCTTGCTAATCATTTTCGATAGACGTTTTGCGATCATCATACCAATGATCAAAACCGCCACCGCAATGACCAGGTTTAACCCATATTCTATTCCTTTATTGATAACATTATCCCAACTAAAAACCCATTGGTCAGCGTTTGCAGCTCCTTGTTGAACAGCATTACCTGTTGTTTCTATTGCTTCTTCCATAACTTTTACTTTTTTCATTCGCAAAGATAATGCATTATCTTTGTTAGTCAGTTGATAATAATACTGTAATGTTTTTCATTTTGTCCAAAATATTGGCTTTTCTGATTCATCCCTTAGTTTGGGTATTATCCACCTTTTTAATATCAAGATTTACGAAACGTCAAAAATTGAAAAGATGGACGAGGTGGATCACAGCTGGTTTATTAGTTGTTTTCACTAACACAGTCATTTTTTCCGAGTTTGTTCGACTTTGGGAACCAGAAGGTGAAAAAATAGAGGAGATTGGTCACTACGATGTTGCTATTGTTCTTGGAGGTATGGCAGAGTACGACAATAATCTTGACCGCCTGAGTATTAGGAGAGGTGGAGATCGATTATGGCAAGCGATGCATCTCTACTACTTGGGAAAAGTCGATAAGATTTTATTGTCTGGAGATAGCGGGTTCGTTTTTGACGATGGATTAAAAGAATCGATACGATTTAAGTCTGTTTTACATGATTTCGGTATTCCAAACGAGGACATTTTGATTGATTCTTTGTCAAAAAACACCTATCAAAACGCGGTTGAGTCAAAGCGGGTACTCGATCAGTATCCAGATTTGAAAGAAGTTTTGTTGGTCACATCAGCGCTTCACATGCCCCGCTCAAAAGCTTGTTTTGAAAAGGTGGGGTTTCAAAATTTGGGCACCTTTACAACTGACCACTATACTGGGAAAACTCGAGGTTATTCTTGGGATCAGATTCTAATACCCAACTTCAGCAATATTACGGACTGGAAACGCTTTAATCATGAATGGGTAGGTTATTTGGTTTATTGGCTAATGGGTTATTTATGAGACTTTCATAAATAAAAAATCCCTTCCTGTTTGGAACAAGAAGGGATCAATAAATTCAAAAGCTTTAAGACTATTTAGTCGCAGCCCATTTTCTGATTTCAGTTCTGAACCACTCATCATCGGCATCAGTCCACTTATAGTTGTCGCGTAAATATTTCACCGTATCTTTTTCGATGTCAGTATACGTATCTCCATCTCTTACCGCATCATAGATCTGACAAGCGTCATCTTTTGATAAACGTCCGTCACCCGCACCTGATGTTAACTTGTCGGCTAATTCAATCAATTCTCCATCGTATTTTACACCGTCGATAGTTTTGTAATATACCATTTTGATTTAATTTTTTATTTGGTTTAGGTAATAAAGATAATAATAAGTTCTCGATTTTTGAAAGTAGTAATTAGAACTTTTCAGTCGAATTGGAGGACGTGCCGAAAGAAATTACATCGGCAACTACCTACTCGAATACATGCCTTAATTTGACTCAAAAGTCACCAAATCACATTGTTATTTCAAAGATTAAAATTACTTTTACGTACGATAAAAAAACTTCAAATGAATTTACACGAATATCAAGGAAAATCAATATTAGAAAGTTACGGAGTTGCAATACAAAGAGGTGTAGTGGTTGACAAGGTTGAAGATGCCGTAAACAAAGCAAAAGAACTTAATCAAGCAACTGGCACTGAGTGGTTTGTTGTAAAAGCACAAATCCACGCAGGTGGACGTGGTAAAGGAATAGTAACTGAAACTCAGTCTAATGGTGTTGTTTTGGCAAAGGGAATTGACTTAGTTGAGGAGAAAGTTAAAGGTATTTTAGGAGGTCATCTAGTAACCAAGCAGACAAGTGCTGAAGGAAAAAAGGTGAACAAAGTTTTAATCGCTGAAGATGTATACTATCCGGGAGAATCTGAGCCTTCTGAATTCTATATGTCGGTTTTATTGGATCGTGAAAAAGAACGCAATATTATCATGTATTCTACTGAGGGTGGAATGGATATTGAGACGGTAGCAGAGGAAACCCCTCATTTAATTTTTAAAGAAGAGATTGATCCAAGAGTTGGACTTCAAGGTTTTCAGGCCAGAAGAGTGGCTTTTAATTTAGGATTGAGCGGACAAGCATTCAAACAAATGGTAAAATTTGTTTATGCGCTTTACAGTGCATACGAAGGATGTGATGCTTCAATGTTTGAGATTAACCCAGTTTTGAAAACTTCAGATAACAAAATCATTGCAGTAGATTCGAAAGTTACGTTGGATGCGAATTCACTATTTCGTCACAAAGACTATGCTGAAATGCGTGACAAAACTGAAGAAGATCCGACTGAAGTAGAGGCTGGAGAAGCAGGTTTGAACTATGTACACCTAGAGGGTAATGTTGGATGTATGGTAAACGGAGCTGGACTTGCTATGGCGACGATGGATATCATCAAATTATCAGGTGGTAATCCTGCAAACTTCTTAGATGTTGGGGGAACAGCAGATGCGGAGCGTGTTGAGAAAGCATTCAGAATTATTTTGAAAGATCCAAACGTTAAAGCAATCCTTGTTAATATTTTTGGTGGTATTGTAAGATGTGATCGTGTAGCACAAGGTATTGTTGATGCATACAAGAATATGGGTGAAATTCCTGTTCCAATTATCGTTAGACTTCAAGGTACAAACGCTGAAGAAGCGAAGAAATTAATCGATGAGTCTGGACTAAATGTGCACTCAGCGGTTCTTCTTCAAGAAGCTGCAGATATAGTGTCAGAAGTACTTGGTTAGAATTTTCATAATTGAATGATATAACTGCATCTCTTTTGAGGTGCAGTTTTTTTTATCACCATTATAAAGGAATAATTACTTTTATCGTATGATTCATTACAAAACCGCAGAGGAAATCGAAAAAATGCGAAGAGCTGCCCTAGTTGTCTCCAAGACATTAGGAGAAGTAGCTCGCATACTTAAACCTGGAATCACGGGCTTAGAGTTAGACCGTATTGCAGAGGAGTGTATTCGAGACCATGGTGCAACACCTGCTTTTTTAGGGATGTATGATTTTCCAAATACACTTTGTATTTCACCTAATACAGAGGTGGTTCACGGCATTCCGAATAAAAAGCCTTTCAAAGACGGGGATATTGTTTCAGTAGATTGCGGAGCTATTTTAGATGGATACTTTGGAGATCATGCTTATACTTTTGAAGTAGGTGAAGTAGCTCCTGAAACAAAAGCGTTGCTCAAGGTAACCAAGGAATGCTTGTACAAAGGTATTGAAGCAACTCGTGTAGGTAACAGAATATCAGATATCGGTTTTGCAATACAGCAACATGCTGAAAAACACGGTTACGGCGTTGTACGTGAACTAGTCGGACACGGTTTAGGAACTAAGTTACACGAAGAACCACAAGTTCCAAACTATGGCAAAAGAGGGCGAGGAAAAAAAATTAAAGAGGGCCTTACGATTGCCATTGAACCGATGATAAATATGGGGACAGAGAAGATTAAACAACTCAATGATGGTTGGACAATTTTGACAGCTGATGATAAGCCGTCAGCTCATTTTGAGCATGACGTGGCAGTAGTGAATGGAGAACCAGTAATATTATCGACATTCGATTACATATACGAAGCCTTGGGGCAAAAGTAAAATGTATAGAGAGCTGAAAATAGTCATCACGATTGTTTTAGTGTACGTGATTTTTGGTTTAAACTCTCTTTTTGTCAATGGTGGTTTTGTGACACCTTTTCTGTATTCTAAAATCATCTTAGTAGCGACAAGCGTGATCTTTTACTTCTTGAATTACAGAATTAAAGGGAAGGTTTTTCTTGTATGGAATATTTTGGCTTTTATATCCCTAGCATTGGTGGATGAATTCACGATTGGCTATTTAGATCAATTATTTCAGACCAATTTTTTCAATGAATTTACCGGTAATGAGGTTTTTATTTATACGGCTTTTCTAATTTTTCAAGGCCTCTTGTTTGCGCAACTATATCCATTCTACAATGACTATAAAAATAAGCTTTGGACGGCTGTTTTTCT
>JBMZAY010000010.1:0-133046 GCA_049611865.1 Crocinitomicaceae bacterium
GCTTTGCTCTCTGATGATGTTGGCACTGAAGCGTCTTCAATTTCAAAAATAAAATGAATAGTAATGAAATTATTCCTATTGAACAAATCAAGAAAAAATTGATGTTTGAATTTACTTTTGAGCGGTAATATTGTATGAAGTTCTTTTCATCTGTTATTGTTAGTGATTTTATATCAATCGAATCAACAGTACCAAAAACATTTCTATGATAAAGTGTAGAATCATTTAGATAAACGTATGAAAGACCGTTAGGAAATTCCATGTTTTCGAAGAGATTTGTTTTCAATAGTTTTCCCGTTAGCTTATCAAATATTTCATATCGGCTTTTCTGAGCATCTGTTTTGTGCCCTATCAATATATATTTGTTAGATTCATAAATGTAATCTCCTCTAGATAATCCTAATCCATAATTATCATTGCTTTTAAATTCGAAAAGATTTTTGTACTCAAAATTGCTTAAATCAATTTCTCCAAAAGAATAATGAACGTAATTATATTCTGAATCAGGATCATATTTTGAATGATGATTTAATAAAACCATTAGTTTATTCTCAAAATTCCATGCGTGAACCACTTTTCTTGCATCAAAAGGGTAATTCGTTATTTTTTGTTCATCCCAACCATTTAATTTTGGATTGAAATAGATGAGTTTAGTAAAAAAATTAAACAAACCCTCCCCACCATAGCTATATATAACATCATTATAAAGGAACAATATTCTTTTAAAATTATGTCCGTGGTGTTGACTGTTAGAAAGTTTTACTACTGAAGGTACCGTATCCAACTTAATCTCGAATAAATGAAGTGTCCCGTTGGGATTATAGATTAAGGTGGAGTCATTTTTAAATAGAATACTTTTAAAAAAATCGCTTGTAAAGTTCGATAAATTATCATCTACGCCGAAGGATTTAATCTGTTGATGGATTTTGAAGGTATCAATCGGGTTGGGATTTTGAGAAAACCCTTTCAGAAAGAAAAATAAAAGTAATAGGCCAAAAAATAGCTGTTTAGATTGCATCTTCAAATATAGAAAATCAAAGAATAACAAAATAGGTGTATTTAGGTGTATTTACTTAATTACCTCATTATTATTTCGGCTTGTGATTTATTTTGTTTTGATTTGCTTGAGTAAAGTTTAAAATTATGAAGAAACGAAAACTGTTAATCCTAACTCTTGGATTTTTATTGACCGTTCAATTAGAGTCTTGTTCATCTCAAAGTGAAGAAGCGTTTCCATATGAAAAGTTGGATACTGAAAGTTGTGATTGCTTCGGGGATGACCCGTTAATTCGATATGATTACGAAACGGACAAGTGCTATTACAATGATGAACTATTTACTGGTAACATATGTGATGCAGACAAATATTTTGTTGAAGAGGTAGCGCAATACAAAGAAGGTATCCTAACGATCCTGAACAAATATGAAATTGAAAAAGGCATTGACCCATGGCTTAGCCAATACGCAGAGTTTAAAGATGGCTATAGAATAAAAGAGATTAGATTTGATTGGAATGAGCAAATCGTACAACAAATAGAAAGGCATCAAGACAAGGACAACAAAGTATCAACGGAAATACAGTATTGGAAAAATGGAAATATGAAAAGCAAACAAGAATTCGACGCCGAAGGCAAACAGATATTTGGAGAAACCTATTACTATAATGGAAATATACAAAGTAAATATGTTTCTGAAAAAGAAGAGAGTGACTATTTTTCCACAACTGGTGAAAAGGTAGAGAACAATGATGATTTGTAAACGGGATTAAGCGATAAAAAAGGTTCTGTCGCATCTATTAAACCAAAAGTCCGGAATAGTTAAATTTCTATTGCTTCATGAAGCTAAAGATCTGAATGAATCAAACATAGTTTCATCTTGACCTATCATTTGATTCTTCCTTAACATGTGAACTATTTCTATTCCCACTAACGTCCTTCGGGCTGACTCAAACTCCTTAAATCCTAAACCTTGAACTATCCGCTTTTTGATAAAGCGATGATCTTGTTCTACAATATTGTTCAAGTATTTACATTGTCGAATTTTAATTCTCGACTTGGTGGCCAATGCTCTTCTGTTGTAGACACGAATAGCGCTTGAATTCGATCCACTCTTGTCAATGTTGACAGACAGGTATTCAGGATCATTCAAAGGTACTTATTCTACATCTTGGGCTGAGGAATCGAGGCCAATATTAAATATTGATCCGCTTGAAGTGGCATAAAGTAATTGTTGATTTGTCCGGTGATTGAGGAAGTTGTGTTACTATTTTGTTACCCAAAAAAACACAAAAGCCTTGTAATCAATGGACTACAAGGCTTATTTTGTACCCGAGGCCGGAATCGAACCGGCACTCCAATGGAACACGAGTTTGAGTCGTGCGCGTCTACCAGTTCCGCCACTCGGGCATTGGTTTCTGGTGAAACTCAATAGTTGCAATTTCAGCGGGATCGAATTCCCAATTGCGGAGGGCAAATTTAAGAAAAAATTCATAGTTGATTCTTAAAACGGATATTTTTTTGAAAGACGCTAGGAAAACTCACTTTTATATCTCGCGGGCAAGCGCTGGCAACGCCGCAACCTGATCGTTAGTCAACTTTCCTTTTCCAATTACCAGCACAAATTCATTGGCGGTTTCAACGACCGTAAATAGTTTTCTAACAAAGCCTTTTTTGCGCTCTCCAAAGATATTAATCTTGCCACGTTTATCCTGATCCGTTAGCAATAACTCATAGCCTCCTTGTGATACAATTGCTTTTTTTGCGTACTGACTAATGGCGGACTTATCACCTTGAAAATTTAAGTATTTCAACGTTGACATGGACTTCAAAATATCGATTGCTTCTTGATAGTCCTCGTCGATCCACATAGCAGCTATTTTTGGAGGAACAATTTGCGCCTCCATTACTTTATCGTTCTTGTGTTTTTTGTAAAAATCTTGAATGGGGTGCGCCAAAGCTGAATTGACAAAAAAGAACCCTATCACCAATAAAATCTGCTTAATTCCTCTGCTCATAACCGATGTTTTTAAATTCCTTGCTAAAAACATAACTCGGAGGATTAAAAACGGTTACAAAACATAGGTCTTGCTAGATCACTTGTTTAACCTCAAAGCAGTCCGTCACCAGCTGTTTGGTTTTAACCGTTGGCTTCTCCTCGATAAGAATACGTTGTGCTTTCGGAAGACTTTCCATAATACGTTGCACTTCTGTATGCCAATTTAAACTGGTCATTAGATCTGCATCCTCAACAGCAACCATTTTACAAGACATCAAATTGAGACCGTTGTGAAAATACAATTTAACGACCGCTTTTGGCGTACCGATAACGACATCTGCTCCGGGATAAATCAAATCACGTTGTTTGTTCAAAGAAGGGCCTTCAAAGACAGGGAAAATCCTTAAATCGTGTATATCCGCAAATTCTTGGTACTTTTCTACGAGCTTGATGACGGCATCTTTATCGGGTGCAAATATCAACAAGCGTGCATTATCACCTTCGGGTTGCATTTTAAGCTGATGCATTGCCGCAATTAGTAACCCGGTTGATTTCCCTTTACCCTTTTCATCTCGGTAAATTACATTACCGCCACTTTTTAAGGCAGAAAAAAATGCTTTTTGCTTCTCAATTGGCTCCTGCCAATTATGTTTGATCAACACCTGTTCTACTTCTTGATTGATTTTCTTAAATCCCATAAAGACATTTTCTACAAAAGTAATGATTCGATTTTAAGACAGTACATCTGTGACAGAACTCACTGAATCCCGGCAAATAAAGACGTACCTTTGTTAAAAAAATAAATTATGCCTACAGTAAAATTAACAGCAGATCGCTTTAAAGAAGAGATCTTCGACTATACAACCGAGAAAGAATGGAAGTTTAAGGGAAACCAACCTGCTATCATCGATTTTTATGCAGACTGGTGTGGACCGTGTCAGATGGTCGCTCCTGTCTTAGAAGAACTTTCTGAAACATATCAAGATAAAGTAACCATTTATAAAGTTGATGCAGAAGTTGAACAAGAGTTGTCCGCTGTATTTCGCATTAGAAGTATTCCGAGTATTTTGTTTATCCCAATGGACAAACAACCGATGATGCAAGCGGGTGCTTTGCCTAAGTCAGCTTTGGAAAATGTCATTGAGACAGAGTTGATCCCCAACTAATTCATCCGAATTAATATCGGATAAGTGCAACTTTCTTAGAATATTCCATACTAAGCCAGATTATTCAATAACTTTAAAGGAATTATGAATAATCTGGCTGTTTTAATTGATGCGGACAACATTCCGGTCAAGTATATCGAAGAAATGATGGAGGAGATTACCAAATACGGTAATCCAACCATCAAAAGAATTTATGGTGATTGGACTAAACCTCATCTCACAAAGTGGAAACAAGTGTTACTCGAAAACGCCATTACTCCCGTACAGCAATATGCTTATACAGTGGGCAAAAATGCCACGGACTCGGCCATGATAATCGATGCCATGGATCTACTTTATTCAGGTAAGGTAAATGGCTTTTGTTTGGTTTCGAGTGATAGTGATTTCACGCGATTAGCAACTCGATTAAGAGAAGCTGGTATGCAGGTTATAGGAATAGGCGAAAAGAAAACGCCAAAACCTTTTATCGTTGCTTGTGATAAATTCATTTACCTCGAGATTCTACAACCTAAGAATGAAAAAGCTAGCACTGCATCAGGAACGGCTAGTCCGAATGTAGATAAAATCACAGCAAAAGAGATCAAACTCATTGCCAGTTCAATCGATGATTTATCTGACGATGATGGTTGGGCATTTTTAGGAGATGTCGGTAGTTTATTGCAAAAGAAACGTCCAAATTTTGATTCGAGAAACTATGGATTTGCCAAATTAACTCCGCTGATCCAATCTACTGGTAAATTCGAACTAGAACAGCGTGAAGGATCGAATACCCGTTATAAGCTTATTTACGTCAAAAATAAAGAAACCGGTAGACGCAAAACTAGAAGCAAGAAATAGCGATTTTACAATAAAATCATCTTCCCGAAAGCGGGTGTGTAATAAACTTCATATTCATCATAATCATTGATGAATATGAAATAAGATTCTATTTTCTCCTTGGGATTATTCTCTAACCATGTTTTTGACTTTTCAACACCCATGACCATGAACGCTGTTGCCATTGCATCTGCCGTTGCACAATTATCCGCAGCAACGGTAACACTGATCAAGGAATGTTGAACCGGATATCCAGTTCGTGGATCGATTGTATGCGAATACTTAATGCCATTCTTTTCGTAAAATTTCCGGTACGATCCAGAGGTGGCAATGCTTTTGTTTTTTAACTCAACTACCTCTTGAATGACGCGATCATCAGCATTGGAATTTTCGATGGGTTTATCAATACCAATCTTCCAAACCAACCCTTCACTATTCACCCCTTTTACACGAATTTCACCTCCAATTTCAACAAAGTAATTTTCACCTCCTTTTGCTTCGATCAGTTCTGCTAAAACATCCACAGCTAATCCTTGTGCAATGGCATTAAAATCTAATTTGGCTGCGGGAGTATGCTTGGTAATTTGAAAATTTTCTAAACTATCAACATTCAATTGGCTCGGGTCGAGTGTAAAATGATAACCATTTGCAAAACCCAATAATGCACGGAGCGAATCAACTGTTCCTGAATCCGGGACAAATACCTCGTCCTTCATAAAACCCCAACCATCCACTAAGGGGTAAATGGTCGGATCAAATGCGCCTTTGGTCTTTTGATAAGTTTCTTGCGCTAAAGCGTAACAACGATTAAAAAAATCACTCGAGTCCGTATAACTATAAACTCCGGCACCACGATTATTCAGTTTTGATATAACGGATTCGGGGATGTATGTGCTTAAAGCCAAGTCAAACTTTCGTAATTCTTTGTCAATTTCTTCATGAGCAAGCTGTATTGGATCATTGCAAATAACGGCATAGGTTGTTCCTTGCGTATTGCCATAAAACTCGACAGGTTTTGCCTCATCGTTCAATATACTATGAGTATTTTCGCCCGAATCAGTGTTTGATCCACAACCGATTAAAAAGATAAAAACTGGTAGAAACTTTCCTAATGATCCTCGCTTTAACATGGAACAAAGGTATCTCTTTTTCGAAACTCTAAAGCAGTTCTGAAGAAATTGTGAATAAGGATATTAGTTGCGCACGAGATCAGCAGACTCAGTTTGATCTTGCCAATCGTATTCCGAGATTCCGTTTCCGTTACATGAATAAGAGACCGTTCCGAAGCGTGTTTGCACTTTCTCGTAAACATTACCTACTCCGTTTCTAACGACAACTCTTCTTACAACATAAGATGAAATTAGTCCGTCTTCATCGTTAATCGTGAAAATCTCTTCAGTTACACCCTCTGGAAATTGTTTCCCTAAAGCATTTTGTGCCTTTTCATCAATCTCATCCACTTTAATATCTTTAAGAGATTCTACGTAATCTTCTGCCTCAGCCAATTCCTCTTTGTTTTTTTCATCCCATACACCGTTCTCTTCAACAATTTCTTCTGCCATGTCATGGGTGTTGTCAATATTGTCTGTTGCTTTATCGTCTGCCGCTTTATCCCGATTACTTCGCTCAGTTTGTTTACCTTCTAAATAATCAACCGTAGAAAATGATTCGTTTTGTGCTTGCGCGTTATTTTCATCGAGGAAACCATCTTTATCCTCTTTAATTGATTCAACATTACGCTCATAACCTTCGCGATTTTTATCATCCGCGATGCGATTATTTTCTTGATCCAGTTCCATATCCTCCACATAATCCTCTGTGCCGAATAGTTCATTATTCTGATCAATGGTTAATTCCTGCACGGCTGATTTATTTTCGAGCTGTTGTTTTTCCGCAAACACCTCCATGTCCAACCTGCCTTGATCATTACCGATATTAGCTAAATCAATTTCCGTTATCAGATTCTCTGTGTATTTCTTTTGATCAATGTTAACATTGTATTGATCGTCTTGATATCCTAACTCAACACCTACCCTTTCAAGGTTTACATTTTCAATGTGCCCTTCCATTTCAGCTCTTGGAATATCATTATTGAGATCATTTGCTAACCTGCGATCATATTCATATTCCACTTCATTCTTCACCTCCATCACCTCATCTTCTTGATCCCAAGTATTGCTATTCTTTTCGTTGATTAGCGTTACGTTATAGTCTTCTATGTAAACCTCCATATTTTTGCGATCTACATCCATATTTGGATCAGTTTCAATTCGATTTTCAACGTAATTTTCTACATAATCCTTTTGTTCGAACGTTGCGTATGTTTGAGCATTGTCCTCAATCTTACTCTCGACTACTAGCTCTGTGCGGATATATTCTACATCTGCTAGATATTCTTCTCTCGGCAAATCACTTTCATCGTCACGTTCTTCTAATTCAATGGCGATATTGTTTACGACTTGGTTCTGTAATTGCACGTCGTTCTCATTCATTACCACACGATCGCGATCTAGATCACTCAAATTAACTTGCATATCATCTACATAGATATTCGCTTCCGATCGTTTTTCTTCCGCTGCTTCATCTGCCTCTTCGATATCGGTGCGCATGGATTCTGTCTCATTTCGTGCAAAGTGAATGGCATCAATCTGTGCACTATCTGCTATCGCCTCTGCTTCAATCGCATCCAATTCCTGTTGTTCCGCTTTTTGCGATCTAACATATTCACGTTGTGCCTCGGCATTCGCCAACATGGCATCAACATCAATTGCATTCACATTACGGTTAGGATCACCCCAATTTTTCAGATTCGTTTTGTTCTGTGTCAAAATACCTGGATTCAAGATGCGTTCAATCTCTTTTAACTGTTCTTTTGGATACTGATCACTTGGTTTCAGACCCAGGGCGCGTTTATACATTTTTTTTGCCTTTTCGTATGCCTGGTTATTAAAATGCTCATCCGCTTTTGCAATGATTTTTTGGTAATTCCTTTCAACTGTCTCGTCGGTTGTCTTACGCATATTTGCCTCACACTCGGCAATTTTTCGTTCTGGATATTCACGATTAAAAATATTGTAAGCGCTCGTAAATGCTTCTTTTGCAGCTTTCCATTCTCCTTTTTCGAAAAGGTTATCTCCTTTATCGATCAGCGCATCATAATCAGCTTCTAGTTTTTCTTGATCCTTTTGTTTGTTGATGATTTGATTGATTTCATCAATTCGTTGTTGCGGCATCGGATCAGAAGGCTTCATTGTTTTCGCTCGTAAATACAAGTCCAAAGCCTTTTCATAATCTTTACCATCGAATTTTTCCTGCGCAATTTTCAAGATTTTCTGATAAGCTGCTTCCTCTTCATTTTCTGTCTGGCGCTTCATCATATCTTCTGCCGTCAAAATTCTATCTTTAGGATATCGCTCATCAGGAATAACAGTTAAGGCTTCGCGGTACTTATTAATGGCTCCTTGGTAATTCTGATCATTGAACGCTTCGTCTGCCTCAGCAATAATGCGGTCATATCGATCTCTTGTTGCTTTGGCCTCAGCGTCAGCATCAAGTTTTGTTTTGATTAAAGCAATCTTCGTCTTCGGATACGATTCATCCGGTTTTAGACGTGAGGCTTCCTCAAATTTCGCAAGTGATTCTGTCCAATTGCTCGCATTAAAAGCGCGATCTCCATCAGTAATTAGCGCCTGGTATTGATCTTCTAATTTTTTCGCATCCGCTTCAGCTGCAGCACGATCCCTTTTGATTTGCTCAATTTTTGCGATTTGTTCAGTTGGATACGGATCAGAAGGTTTGAAACTCAATGCTCTTTCGTAATATGATTTAGCCTGATCCAAATCGTCATCATTCATTAGACCATCAGCCTTTTTTATTATCTTTTGATAATTGCGTTCTACCTCAGCAGCAGCCTCCTCTTCCATCCTCTTTTCGATCTTTGCGATTTGCTCATCGGGATATGTTTTCGAAGGAAGAATTAATCCCGCTCCTTTGTACAATGATCGTGAAGTTTCCCAATTCTCATCATTAAATGCAGCGTCTGCTTCTGCTATTTTCGCATCATACTGTCCTTGTTTCTCAGCATCTTGCTCCAGCTCTGCCAGTTTCGTCGTTAGTTCACCAATACGTTGTGTAATTTTTGGATCGGTTCTAACTTTTATAGCCTCTTTATAATTATCTAATGCCTTCGCATAATCTTCATTTTGATATGCCACATCACCTTCAGAAACATATCGATTGAATTCTTGCTCTTTCTCTTCAGCGGCTTTTTGATCAGCTAACTTTTGCTCCAATTCTGAAATTTTACCTTTTGGATATGCATCATCCTTAATTGAAAGCGCTGCTTTATATTTTGCAATAGCCTGCTCATAATCATTAGCAGCATAGAAATCATCTGCTTCTTTAATCGCCGCATCATATTTCGCTTGCGTCTCTGCCTCGCTTTGGTTCTTTGCAATCAAGGCATCAATCTCAGCTATTTTATCCCTTAATCCTTGATTATCCTTGATTTCCAAGGCATTGTTATAATTCAGCTTTGCATTATCATAATCCTGTGCATTAAATGCACGCTCTGCGTCCGCCACAAAAGCATCAAATTTCTCCTGCTCTTCCTTTTTACGCTTTTCCTCGGCTAGCAATTCGTTCACTGCATCTATTTTACCTTGAGCTGCAGCATCACCTGGCTTGACATCAAGTGCTTTTCTATATTGATCCAATGCAGCAGTGTATTCTTTGCGATTTTTCGCCGCATCTCCTTGCTGAATAAACTCATTGTACTTGGCTTCCTGCTCTGCCGCTTTCTCTGCATCAGCTAAAATTCGATCAATCTCAGCAATTTTATCTTTTGGTTCTTGTTCATCCGATTTGATACCTAGCGCTTCGTTGTATTTCGATTTTGCTTCCTCGTATTTTTTCTGTTCAAACAAAGCATTAGCTGCTGAAAGCACGGCATTATACGCTTCATTTAATTTAGACTGAGCAGCCTCCTTTTCCATTTCCTTATTTACTAAGTCAATTTGCGCTAAGGCGTCAGGATCGTTAGGTTTTAACTTCAGTGCTTCTTCGAATTTTGCCTTCGCCTCTGGATAGGTACGTTGATTGATTTTTTCTTTTCCCTCATCCATTAAACGCTTGTAATCCGCTTCCAATTTTTCCTTGGCCGCCTGCTCATCCGCACGATCTTTTAGAATTTTATCGATTTCTTGAAGTCTATCTTTAGGTCGTTGCTCATCCGGAATCAAATCAGATGCTGCTTGATAATTCGTTTTTGCTTTATCAAAATCTTCTGTATCAAAAGCAGCATCCGCAGTCGCCATTAGATCCTCATACTTTTGACGCTTTTCTTCTTCTGCTGCCAATTCCTTATCCTGCTCTTCCTTTTTTCTTTTCGCTTCATCCCATTTTTCCTGAACAGGAATATCATCAATTAAATCCAACGCCTGCTCATACTTTGTCATGGCCTCACCATAATCTTCGGAGCTCATAGCGTTATCACCTTCCTTAACCAATTTATCAAACGCAGCTTGATTTTGCTGGCGCGCAGCTATTTTACCCTCGATCTCTTTTATTAAATCTTTCGGTAATTGCTCATTAGGCTTGATACCCGATGCTTCCTTATATAACGCCAATGCTTCCTCGAGTTTCTCTTCCTTATAAGCTTGCTTACCAGCAGCCATTTTCTCACCAAACTCCTTATCAGCTTGTTCTTTTGCGCGTTGTTTCTCTAATTTTATTTTCGCATCCTGGATTTTATCTTTTGTCGGCTGATCGTCAGGCTTGATGCCAAGTGCTAATTCATATTGGCCAATTGCTTTTTCGTAGTCTTGCTGCTTCATTGCAGCATCACCGGCTGCGACATAGGCATTAAAATCCGCCTCCATTTTTTCTTTTTCGGCGGCTTCCTTTTCTAGCTGCTCCTTTTGCTCTTGCATTTTTCGTTTCAGGTCTTCAATTTTCTTCTTCATGACCTTAATCTTATCCTGATCAAAGGAGACAATACCATAAGCATCTATAGCAAACTCCACCATTGGTTCACGATCCAAAAATGAAAAATCAATCCCCTCTAGACTTTGGAATATGGAAACTTCGAATTTCTGTGTAACAGTCCCAGGAGGCATTTCTTCTGGGTAATCGGTGTGACCATCGACGATTGCCGTTTTTGTCACATACCCGTCTTTTTTAATCTTGATGGTGTAAGTACAACCGATACAAACTGGTAATTCAATAGGTTTAACCTTACCACTTCCAGCAGACGTTTCAGACGCAAAGAGTGAACCTCCCTTGTAAACCTCAATAACCGCACCGCTCAATACCTTACCGTTATCATCATCCCTAACGGCAGGTCGCAATTCGATTACTGTACCTTGGGAAAAAACGCCAAGGCTCAGAAATAATCCGAAAAGAAATACAACCAGTCTCATCTAATTCTTTATACCACTTTTATGCAGAAAGGTTCAATATTTTATGAACGCAATCTTTTAATAATGTTACAATTCTCAAAAAGTGACTTTTTCTGGTTCAACAGCATGCTGTTTGCAACTTTCAAACCACAGGTGCCCTCAAACACATCACCATTCTTAAATTTGGTGTAAGTACAATAAACAAATATCTGAAAAAAAAGCGACTCCATGCAGGTTTTCACCAATTTTCCACCCTATGTTAGACTTTGATCAACTCAGTTATTGGGAAAAAGAAACCTACATGAATCATGCCGATGTTATTGTACTTGGTTCGGGTATTGTTGGTTTAAGTACTGCTATCCATCTCAAATTGTCAGCTCCAGCCAAACGGGTATTAGTGCTCGAACGATCCTATTTACCTTTTGGCGCAAGCACAAAAAACGCAGGTTTTGTCTGTATTGGAAGTCCCTCTGAAATCCTGGACGATCTAGATTCCATGCCGGAGGATACGGTTTATCAAACCATAAAAAAAAGGTGGCAAGGATTGCTTTATCTGAAAACATTGTTAGGTGAAGATGCAATTGGTTATCTGTCGCTCGGTTCTCATGAATTATTTGATGAGCATCAAATGGCCGTCTATGAAAAATGTCTTCAAAAATTGCCGTATCTTAATAAAATGATGCAGGATATCACCGGCATGCCAACGGTTTTTGAAACGCAAAAAGAGATCATTCAAAAAAACAAGTTTTCTGGATTTTCTGAGGCAATTCAGCATCATGCAGAAGGACAAATCGACACGGGAAAAATGATGTTTGCTTTGTATCAAAAAGCTATAGCTAGTGGAGTTAAGATTCTAAATGGAATTGAAGTCTCAAGCATTTTTCCTGATCGTGTTGAGACTATATTTGGTGTGATTCGATTTAAAAAATTGGCAATTTGTACCAACGGATTTGCACGTCAATTAATCCCTAATGAGGACATTGAACCAGCACGTGCTCAAGTATTAATCACCAAACCAATTAAAAACCTCGAGATTAGAGGAATCTATCATTTTGATGCCGGTTATTATTATTTCCGCAATGTTGGAGACCGCATCTTGTTCGGCGGTGGCCGAAACCAAGATTTCACAGGTGAAAACACCACTAAAGTAGAAACTACGGCCGCTATTACAGATCATTTAGAAGAATTGCTCAAGGCCAAAATCTTTCCGCACCATGATTTTGAAATAGAACAAAAATGGGCCGGCATAATGGGTGTGGGTAAAACCAAATCACCAATTATCAAAAAGCTTGCTGCGAATCAATATGCAGCAGTTAGATTGGGCGGAATGGGAGTTGCAATCGGATCGTTGGTGGGAAAAGAGTTAGCCGAGATGATCCTTGAATAATCAAAATATGAAAACGGATAAGAGAATAACAGAACAAGCTTCGCTTCATGATAATTTGGAAAAAATGAGCGTTGAACCATTGCTCACCAAGATAAATCAAGAAGATCAAAAAGTTGCATTTGCAGTAGAAGCGTGCATTCCCCAAATAACGCCTTTTGTCGAGGGAGTCATTGATCGCATGCAAGCTGGTGGTCGATTATTCTACATCGGCGCAGGCACAAGCGGTCGTCTTGGAATTGTAGACGCATCAGAATGCCCTCCTACTTTTGGCGTTGATCACGGATTGGTAATTGGTTTAATGGCTGGCGGAGATAAAGCTATGCGCAAAGCAGTAGAGTTTGCTGAAGACGACACAAAACAGGGATGGAATGATCTTCTTGCATTTGAAATCAACCAAAACGACAGCCTAGTCGGAATCGCAGCCTCTGGAACAACTCCATATGTATTGGGTGCGTTAGAAACAGCAAACAAAAACGGCATATTAACGGCAGGTATAACATCGAACCCGGGTAGTCCATTAGCTGACCTAGCGCAATACCCTATAACTCCAGTGGTCGGACCTGAGTTTGTTACAGGAAGTACACGGATGAAATCCGGTACGGCTCAAAAATTAGTACTGAACATGATTTCTACTAGTGTCATGATTGGCCTGGGGAGAGTGAAAGGTAATCGCATGGTTGACATGCAATTGAGCAACGACAAACTGGTCGATCGCGGAACAAAAATGGTGATGGAAACGCTAAAGATCGGATACGACCAAGCACAAAAATTATTGCTGGAACACGGTAGTGTTCGTAAAGCAATTGAAGCGGGAAAGGTCTAATCTTTAAACCTCACAGTGCTCGCAATATTTTGAATCCTCATTGTGTTTGAATGTATAACCATCTTCAAAAAGTTCTGTTAAATACATGCGCAATTCATCTTCAAACGCATCCAATAACTCTTCAGATAAAACGATTGGTTTCTTGTTCTGTTTGATGCTTTGTACCCACTCCCCAATGTTAACCATTGATATGATACCCGCAGTGAACTTTTTATATTCTGGAAAAGTAGCTTTGAACATCAAAGCATACATCAACAATTGACGAGCATAGCCCTTGTCATCCTTTTCCAGAAACTTGCGCATTTGGCCATCTTGCAAGATTTTCATGTTCAAGGAAACTTTATCCTCATCACACTTACCAGATTTATAGTCAATAATGCGGTATTGCGATCCATACTGATCTATTCGGTCAGCATTTCCCTCCAGTCGCACATGAACTAATTCTCCCTCCATCTCCCACTGATAATCTACGGCAATCGTCTTTTCAAGATGAAGTATATAAATTGGCCCGGGTGCTTTTTTCACCTCTTCGATTTGTGCTCTCATGAACTGATCCAAAAACTTCAAAGAAACCTCAAAAGACAATTTATTCTGTCCATAACTCATATCCGTTTTCGAAAAATCCTTTAGATAAGCATCCCATAAATAGGACTCAACGTTTTTCAATTCCTGTTTTAATATCTGAACATCCAAAGCCCTATTCTTTTCGAGAAATGCTTCTTTAAATATCCTTTCTAGTACATCGTGAATTTTTGTACCAAAGGTTGACGATTCAACATTCTCCTCTACTTGATCCCCTTCCTTAATACCCAAAACATATCGGTAATAAAAATCTAAAGGACAACGCACCAATTTATTCAGAGCAGAAGGTGAAACACCATTTAGCATGTAATCTCTGAGTTTCTCCTTAATCGGATCCGAAACCTCATACCCAACAATTCCGACTCCAGTTGATTCGTCTTTCGATGCATAAGTCGAATACTTTATAGAATGTCCTTTATCGATATCAATTTCATTTTCTAATTGCGTGATAAATCTGCTTTTTTCAGTACCGCTCATCCCCTCACCTGATGAATTATAAGTCATCCAGATATTCTCAGCACGATGTAAAAGACGATAAAAATGATGGGCAAAAATAGCTTGACGATCCTCTTCGACCGGCAAATCGTGGTGTTTTTTAAGATCGTAGGGAATGAATGAATTTACAACATTTGTCTTTGGCAAGTTACCTTCATTTATGCCCAGAATGATTAGATTTTTAAAATCAATCGTTCGTGTTTCAAGAATACCCATTACTTGCAATCCTTCGATCGGATTCCCTAAAAAGGACAACGACTCTGCTTGCCAAAATTGATAAAACAATTGCTTAAACGATCTGAGGTTTAGCTCATGCGGATATTTGTTAGAAATGGATTCGAAACGCTGAAAACCCTTTGTAAAATGATACAAGATTTCGAGATCAATTTCATAGGACCTATTCTGATTTGTTAGTGTACGATACAATATTTCTACCAACTGGTTAAACGCTGTAAATCCATCTTTAATGGAATCTTCCCAGGGCTTAAAAACCATGGACAAGCCATTTAAAATAGAGAAAGCATCAACCAGTTCATTTTGTGAAATAAATATTTTGTTGTGTTTTACGATATCAGACTCAAAAGCTTTTATCCGCTCCGTATCACCCATTATTATCTGAAAATAGGGATGATCCAAGTAGTTCAAAAGCGATTTATGATAAATATCCTTGGCATTAAATTTTTGAAAATTAAACTGTATCTCAAAAACAATATCGATCAAGCCTTTCAGATGTGAGAACTTTATTGGATAGCCCATCGTGATATTTGCCTTACCTACAGATTCTGGCAAGGACTGCATCAGTGGAATAAGCATTGACTCGTCAGCGAGCACAATTGCCGTATTATTTGCATTACCATTTGCTTTGACAATGTCTTCAACAACGCTACCGGCAATTTTTGTTTGCGCAATCTGTTGAGCTGTTTCAATAATTTCGATCCTCTTTGGCTGCGCATTGAATACTGAACCAACCGAATTGTCAGGTCGCCATCTCCTGATCAACTTCCGGTAGAAATGTCCTGCTTCATGCGCTTCGTTTTCAACATAAAAACGATCCACATCAAAATAGATCGACGCTTTTTTATCCTTCCTGAGCACATCAATTATTTCTGATTCGGATTTAGATAACGCATTAAAACCGATAAAATAATAATGCTCCTTCAATTGAAGCGTTTTATCCTTCGCATTTAACCTTTCGTATAAACTGCGATAGGCAGCCCCTTGATAAGTTTCGCTGTTGTCCTCAAGTCTGCGTGATAGAATATTATAGTAACGAGGCAGCTTATCCCACAATCGCATAAACTCTTTTTGCCCTGCTGAAAGTTCATCTGAATCAAAACTCCAATCTTCAATATCCTTAATCTGACGAAGATCCCGGAATACAAGGGAAGCATCAAGCAGATATCGGTCAATTTCATCAAAATCAGACAGCATTATTTTTCCCCATTTGATAAAATCATTAAATGATTCAGCTTTATCCTTTTCAATTTCTTTATGCACTTCGTAGAGCAAGAATAACAATTCGGTTTGCGAAATGATGCGCTTAGCGGTATTCCGATCAACCCATTCATTAATAGTAACAATTTCAGGTGCGAACAATGCATTACCTTTCATGTTAGAAAGGAAGGTATGAATATAAACCGCGGCCCTTTTATTTGGGATAATTATGGCCACATTGTCCGTCGTGAAATCGTCGGATTCGAAGATTTTAGTTATTACACTTTTAAGAAAGCTGGTCATAATTAGGTTTGAATGCCTTAAAGGTAGTATTTATTTAATGGACTCGGAAGCATAATATTTGAAAGGCTTACGGGATTTTAACAAAAGAAATTCTAATTTTTTCGACAACAATATTAGTTTTTTGATTAATTTTGTGTCGAACAATGATTAATTATTCGTCTATGACACATTTATCAGTAGGAGATCAAGCTCCAGCATTTAGCGGAAAGAATGAAAAAGGAGAAGAAATTAAACTTAGTGATTTTGCTGGAAAGCGCTTAATTCTTTATTTCTATCCAAAAGACATGACACCAGGATGTACAACTGAGTCATGTAATTTAAGAGACAATTACGATATTCTTTTAGAAAAGGGATTTGAAGTTTTAGGAGTTAGTGCTGATGACGAAGGACGTCACACAAAGTTTATTGAGAAACATGAGCTACCTTTTAGTCTATTAGCTGATACAGAAAAGGAAGTAATTGAATCTTATGGTGTTTGGGGACCGAAAAAATTCATGGGTAGAGAATTTGACGGAATACACCGTACCACTTTTGTGATTGATGGAGAAGGAAAAATTGAAGCAATTTTTAAGAAAGTAAAAACAAAAGCTCACGCAGAGCAAATATTGGAAGAACTAGAGGGTTAATAGCACGAAGCAGTATTGATTTGGTAGCAAACTGCGAAAAAAAGAAAAAATTATTGTAGAACGTAAATAGATTACGTTTTACCCCCATTCCTTTGTATTAAAATTAGAATTATGGCAGAAGTAAAAAATGAAAAATTAAAAGCGTTACAATTGACGCTCGACAAGTTAGAAAAAACATACGGTAAAGGAACTGTTATGAAACTTGGCGATAATGCAATTGAGGATATAGAGGTTATTCCTTCTGGATCATTAACGTTGGACTTAGCATTAGGTGTAAATGGATTTCCAAAAGGTAGAATTATTGAAATCTACGGACCTGAATCATCAGGTAAAACGACCTTAGCATTACATGCAATAGCAGAGTGTCAAAAGCAAGGCGGTATCGCAGCATTCGTTGATGCTGAGCACGCTTTCGACCGTTATTATGCTGAATCATTAGGGATAGATACGGAGAACTTGTTGGTATCACAACCTGATAATGGAGAACAAGCATTGGAGATTGCAGACAACTTAATTCGTTCGGGCGCAGTTGATATTCTTATTGTCGATTCGGTTGCTGCTTTGACGCCACGTGCTGAAATTGAAGGAGAAATGGGCGATTCACAAATGGGATTACAGGCTAGATTGATGTCTAAGGCGCTCAGAAAATTAACGAGCTCAATCAACAAGGCTAATACCTGTTGCATCTTCATCAACCAGTTAAGAGAGAAGATTGGGGTAATGTTTGGTAACCCAGAAACAACAACTGGGGGTAACGCATTAAAGTTTTACTCTTCAATTAGAGTTGACATCCGTCGCTCAAGTCAGATCAAAGATGGAGACGAAGTTATTGGAAACAGAACAAAAGTTAAAATTGTAAAAAATAAAGTTGCTCCACCATTTAAGAAAGCAGAATTCGATATCATGTATGGAGAAGGTGTTTCCAAAGTTGGTGAAATTCTTGACCTTGGCGTTGACCATGGTATTATTAAGAAAAGTGGATCATGGTTCAGTTATGGTGACACTAAATTAGGACAAGGACGCGATGCAGTAAAAGCCTTGATCAAGGACAATCCTGAACTAATGGAAGAATTAGAGCAAAAAATTATTGCTAGAATAAAAGGAACAGACGAAGAAGTATTAGAAGAAGAGGTAGCAAAATAAAAAGAAGAAGTACCCGATATAAAATTACAATTCCTTAAAGGTTTTACTTCTACCAAAAGGAAGAAAAGAGTCGTTCATCTGCAGGTGAGTGGCTCTTTTCGATTTAGAACAACAGCTCAACGAATTACTTGAGTTTCTCGTTTTCGTGATGCCGTATATTATCTCGTTTTGTCTTTTTATCAAGATTCTTTTGCAGCGCTTCTTCTAAATCAATACCTGTTTGATTGGCCAAGCAAATTAAAACCCACAATACATCAGCCATTTCATCACCAAGGTCCTTTGCCTTATCCGATTCCTTTTCGGATTGCTCTCCGTACCTACGCGCAATGATTCTAGCAACCTCACCAACCTCTTCAGTTAACTGCGCCATATTGGTTAATTCATTAAAATAACGAACCCCATACGTTTTAATCCAATTGTCAACCAGTTCTTGTGCTTCTCTAATTGTCATTTCTTAATTTCTTTATAATTCCTGTCGTAGAAAATCCTTGAATAAGCGGAATGGTCGCAACTTCTCCACCATTATTTAGTACCAACTCTCGACCAACGATATACGACTTATTATTTCGATCACTTTCCTTTGGATTGTAATCACCACCCTTAACAAGCACATCCGGAACAACAACTTCGATTAATCGAATCGGTGTGTCTTCATCAAATTCAACGATCAAGTTGACATACCCCAAACCCGCCAAAACTGTAGCACGAGCCTCGTATGAATTGATTGGACGTTCATCTCCTTTTCCTTGACGTCTGACAGATGCGTCACTATTCAGACCAAGAATTAAAACATCTCCCTGCTCTGCGGCTGAAGCTAAATATAAAACATGGCCCTTGTGCAAAATATCAAAACAACCATTCGTAAAGACAATCTTTTTTCCCTCATCGCGATATTTCTTGACCTTAACAGCCAAATCCTTAAAAGCAGTCAATTTCTCCTCTAACTTATTAAGATGCCCCATCACTTTGAATTTTTACATTTTTACCATTTGCAGCTAAAGAAATTAAACCTAATAAAATCATCATTAGGGTTTGCGCCGTCCAATTGATCCACCCGATAGCCAAAGTATCAGGTAGAATTCCGCTGTAGTCAGGACTAGCCATATAAATAGTTAAAATTAGACCAACAAAGGCAGGATAAACACCAATACCCCCTTGAACGAGAATCATACCCAATGTACCAGCCACAAATCCAGCCAAAATCGCATCCCAACCTAAGGAGGCGGTAGAATCTAAAGCATAGAGACAGGCTGTAAAATTGGCTACATACATCAGCCACACAAAAACCGTATGCCCTATAAAAGGTAGTTTTTGATCCGTCTTGAATATTGAAAACACTCCTTCGAACAATCCCTTTACAAAGTCGATAATTTTCTTTCGGAAAGACTTTTTACCTATAAACAAAACGATTGCCCCAATGAAACCAATGATAATCGTATATTTCACTATAGCACCAAGTACGTCGAATATGGCACCATTCCCACACTGCGACATACCTTCATTGAAAGTCTTGATCTTATGTTGAAATAGGTCTATTTTGTCATATTGTAAACCAAGTGCAATTAAAGATACGATCCCGAGCATAAATACATCAACAGCTCGTTCAGCTAAAATCGTCCCAAAACCTTTATGGAAAGGCACCTTCTCCGTTCGCGAAAGCACTCCTGCCCGGCTTGCCTCACCCGCTCTTGGAAAGACAATATTAATGATGTAGCCAATCATTAAAGCGTGATACGCATTCCAAAAACCAACCTTGTACCCCATCGGAGACAGCAAATATCTCCAGCGATAAGCCCTACTCAAGTGACTAAGGAATGCAAAAATCAATGCAATAAAAACCCAGATATAATTTGCTTTGCCAAAAGCTGCAAACAAATCTTTCTTCTGATCTTCACAAAGCGCATCATAGAATAACCAAATTAAGAATACGCCAAACCCTAATGGAAGGATTATTTTTAAAGCAGATATAATTTTTGATTGCATGAAATGCGAATAGTTTCTGTAAAGGTAAGATAACGTTTATTATGACCAAGAATTGTCTAGTCCAAACGATTTGTCTCTGTATTCGGAAAAACCAAACTTGGTTTGAAATCGCGGGCTTTTTCCATATCCATGAAACCGTAACTGATGATAATGACGATGTCTCCTACCGCCACACGTCTTGCCGCAGGACCATTTAAGCAAATCTCACCACTTCCTCGTTCACCTTCAATAATGTACGTCTCTATACGCTCACCATTATTTACATTGACGATTTGAACACGCTCCCCTTCAATCATATTCGCTGCCTCCAGCAAATCAGGGTCAATGGTTATACTTCCAATATAGTTTAAGTCTGCCTCAGTAACTTTTACCCGGTGAATCTTTGATTTTAGTACTTGTATCAACATGTTGATTAAAAATGTGGTGCAAAATTAAGTCAAATATTCGATTTGACATGCTTTACATACTTGAGTTTAGGCAATTTCCATGCCTAAAACCAACTCATACTTGGATTTCAATAGCTTTAACTAAGCTTGATTTCCCATTAAGAAAGCCTTTAAGAACTCATCGATATCGCCATTCATCACCGCATCAACATTTGAGGTCTCATACCCGGTTCTGACATCTTTCACCAATTTATAGGGCTGCATGACGTAATTTCGTATCTGGGAACCCCATTCGATCTTCATCTTATTTGCCTCAATTTCGTTTTGTTTTGCCATTCGCTCACGCAGTTCTAACTCGTATAATTGAGATTTCAGCAACTGCATTGCTTTTTCTTTATTTGACAATTGAGATCTAGATTCTGAATTTTCTATTATAATTCCCGATGGTGCATGTCTAAGTCGAACCGCAGTTTCAACCTTGTTTACGTTCTGACCACCAGCACCGCCAGCTCGAAATGTCTCCCAAGTAATATCGGCGGGATTAATATTAATTTCTATTGAGTCATCAACTAAAGGGTATACATAGACTGAAACAAAAGATGTATGTCTTTTTGCATTCGAGTCGAATGGCGAAATCCGAACTAATCGATGCACACCGTTTTCTCCTTTTAAGTAACCGAAGGCAAACTCTCCATCAAATTCTAAAGTAACCGTTTTGACACCTGCAACATCCCCAGCTTGGTAATTCAACTCTTTTATTTTCATACCATTCTTCTCTCCCCACATAATGTACATCCGCATGAGCATGGATGCCCAATCGCAGCTTTCTGTTCCTCCAGCACCGGCAGTAATTTGCATCACAGCCTTTAAACTATCCTCTTCTGCACTGAGCATATTTTTGAACTCAAGCTCCTCTAATTTCTCGATCGATTTTTCAAAATGTTTTTCAATCTCAGATTCTTCCGACTCCCCCATCTCATAGAACTCAATAAGCACTTTTAAATCTTCAAGATCGGTTTTAACCGATTCGTAGGCATCGATCCAAAACTTTTTGCCGCGCATTGATTTAAGAATGCGTTCCGCTTTTTTTGGATCATCCCAAAAAGTTGGATCTTGTGACTTAAGATTATCCTCTTGAACATCAACGCGTTTTTCTTCAATCTTTAAATAACTATGAAGTTCATCAATTCTTCGCTCGAAATCTTTTATTTGATCCTGTGTCACCATGTTGCAAAAATTATATTTTTTTTTCGTTTTTCATCGAAAATAGCACGGAATAAATGCGATTGAGAATCTGATTCATCTATACAATCCTGTCAGAACTTATTAACAGTAAATGAAGTTATTCAATACCTAGTTCATCAATTGTAATATTATTCTAAATTTGTGTAAAACTATTATTAAAGAGAACACAAATGAATGTACCTGCTGATTTAAAGTACACAAAAGACCACGAATGGGTAAAAGTAGATGGCGACACAGCCATTATCGGTGTAACTGATTTCGCTCAAAGTGAATTGGGTGATATCGTATATGTAGAGGTTGAGACTGAAGGAGAGACCCTAGACCAAGAAGAAGTTTTTGGTTCGATTGAAGCTGTAAAGACAGTTTCTGACTTGTTTATGCCTGTAAGTGGTGAAGTTACTGCATTCAATGAAGAATTAGAATCAAACCCGGAGGTTGTAAACTCTGATCCATACGGAGAAGGTTGGATGATAAAAGTTGCGCTATCGGATGCTTCCGAATTGGACAATCTTTTATCAGCAGATGAGTACAAAGACCTCATTGGTTAAGAAAAACCGCTATCACATTCCCTGGGTTTTATGGACCCTGATCATCTTGGTTTTAAGTTTAACACCAGGCGATCAATTACCAGATTTAACTCTTGATTGGATATCTCCGGATACGTTGGCCCATCTCATCATGTACACCATTTTATCATGGTTTTTATTGTTGGGTTTTGGAATACGTGAAAAAAAAATGAACCGATCTGATATTCGATTGTACGGAGGGGTGATAATAGCAGGGATCGTTTTGGGTACACTCATCGAAATTGCTCAGGGAACACTCATTTATCGGAGGCATTTTGATGTAGCTGATATAGTGGCCAACCTTTTTGGAACAATTTTTGGTGCAATTACCTTTAAATGGACTGCTAGAAAAATAGGTATTATTAACCGCTAAGTTGACTATTTTATTATTAACTTAGCAACGTTCAAATTGACAGAACTATGGAACTCAAAAAATCAAGAGAGGCGAATTTAGAGAACAAGCGAGCAGGCTTTTTCTTTGTTGGTCTTGTGATGATATCAGCACTAGTGTTGATGGCATTCAATTTCCGTGAATTTATCCCAGATGATAAGGTAGCGGAAGTAGAGCACGAAACAGAGACGGAAGATCTATTATTTGATATTCCACCAGAAGAGGAACCACCACCGCCACCACCTGAGCAGGCACCACCTCCACCGGTGATTGAAGAAATTGAGGTTGTGGAGGATGACGAAGAGGTTGAGGAAATTGACCTTGGATTCATCGATGATGAAATTGAAGAAGTTCCTGAAGAAGAGCCAGAAATTGTTGCGGAAGCAATTTTGGACATCGCAGAAGTCGAGCCTGAATTTCCAGGCGGACCTGCTGAAATGGCTAAGTGGATTCAAGAGAATGTAGAATATCCTGAGCTTTCTCGTGAGATGGGAGAGCAAGGAACAGTTTACGTTCAATTCGTAGTGAACAAAAACGGTTCTATTGAGCAAACGAAGGTATTAAAAGGTGTTTCAGATGCCTTAGATAAAGAAGCAAAACGAGTTGTAGGCAATATGCCTCGTTGGAAACCGGGTGAACAGGCTGGAAAACCAGTACGTGTTCGTTACACGATTCCAATTAAATTTAAATTGGGATAACCCACTTCTGATAAAACTATCGAAATCCGTCTCCATTTTTGGGGACGGATTTTTTATATTTGGACTTCTGCTTAATGACAAAAAAAAATACCATACTACAACTTATTCAATGTATTGATCTTACCACGTTAGCTGATACCGACAATCATGCTTCTGTAATGAAATTGGTACATAAGGCCAATGCTGGGTTTCAAGGTATAAATCCAGCAGCAGTTTGTGTCTTTTCTAATTTTGGGAACGATGTAAGAGCAGCACTAAACCCCTCCATGAAGACTGCTGTAGTTGGCTCTTGCTTTCCTTCTGGTCAAACGCTTAGCGCGGCTAAAATTCATGAAGCTCAATTAATTGCACAAACCAATATTGACGAACTGGACATTGTTATTAATCGAGGGGATGCTTTAGCAAAAAATGATGATACGATTTTTGAGGAGATCAGTAAGATTCGCTCTGCTATAGGATCGAAACACCTCAAGGTAATCTTGGAAACTGGTGATCTAAATACTGAAGAACGAATCAAAACCATGGCAAAAATCAGTATTGATGCCGGAGCTGACTTTATAAAAACCTCCACGGGTAAAACCGCTACAGGTGCAAGTTTTGAAGCAGTGAAGTGGATGTGCGAAGTAATTCGCGACCATCATCAGGAAACAGGAAAAAAAATTGGCATAAAGCCATCAGGTGGAATTCGCACTTATCAAGATGCAATCGCCTATTTCGACATTGTTGGAGACATATTAGGCTCGGATTGGCAAAATCCGAACCTGTTTCGTATTGGAGCAAGCTCACTCTACGATGCGTTAATCGAAGCTTATAAAACTGCTTGACGATGGATTACGAAATTCCTCATTCTTGGTTAAAGAATTCGCTTAATGCTGCCATTGAAGCTTCTAATGTAATTGAAAAATTCTATCGATCGAATATTGACATCGAAATTAAAGCAGATCATTCACCTGTAACGATTGCGGATAAAACTTCTAGCAAAATTATTCTAGAAAATCTGAACAAGACCAAGATTACTGTTATCTCAGAAGAGGAAAATATTCCGCATTTTGAAGAGCGTTGTCAGTTGGATTGGGTGTGGATAGTGGATCCATTAGATGGCACAAAAGAGTTCATTCGCCAAAACGACGAATTTTGCGTTTGCATTGCGCTCATTTACAAATCCAAACCTGTTTTTGGGATATTAGCTAATCCCGTAAAAAAAATGATCTTAGCCGGAGGAGAACAATACGGAGCTTTTTATTTCCCTTTCAACGAAGATGGTTTTCAGGATCCAACCTATGAAGTAGAGCAGTTAATTACAAACCCAAAAAAAGTCATCGCTCATTCACGATCCCATTTTTCTGAAAAGACAAAAAACTTTATTCGAGAAACCGAAAAGCGTTACGGAGAAGTTGAATTTATAAAAAAAGGAAGTGCTTTAAAATTCGTAGATCTATGTCTTGGAAAAGCGGACTTATACCCTCGATTGGCCCCAACCATGGAATGGGATATTGCTGCTGGTGACGCTATTTACCGATCTGTTGGTGGTGAAGTAGTTGATTTTACTAAATTTGAACCGTTGAAATACAATAAGGAAAACCTCTATAATCCTTATTTTATAGCACGAAATAAACATTTGAAACAATAATACGCTATGCGCAAAGTTGCCTTAATTACAGGAATCACAGGACAGGATGGTGCTTATCTTGCCGAACTACTTCTCGAAAAGGGATATGTTGTACACGGTATAAAAAGACGTTCTTCTTTATTTAATACCGATCGAATAGATCATTTATATAAAGATCAGCATGAATCTGACGTTCGATTCTTTTTACACTATGGCGACTTAACTGATGCTACAAATCTTATTCGTCTTGTTCAGGAAATAGCTCCAGATGAGATATACAATTTAGCAGCAATGTCTCATGTTAAGGTTTCTTTTGACACGCCAGAGTACACTGCAAACACCGATGCACTCGGCACACTCCGTATGCTCGAAGCGATTCGTATTTTAAAAATGGAAAAAGAAGTGAAGTTATACCAAGCTTCAACTTCAGAGCTTTACGGAAAGGTTGTGGAGACACCGCAAACAGAAGAAACACCATTTTACCCAAGAAGTCCATACGGTGTTGCCAAACTATACGCTTTCTGGATCATCAAAAATTACCGTGAAGCTTATGACATATACGCATGTAACGGCATCCTGTTTAACCATGAAAGTCCTTTAAGAGGTGAAACGTTTGTTACCCGAAAGATCACTCGGGCAGCAGCAAAAATAAAGCTCGGCTTACAAGATAAATTATTCCTTGGAAACCTTGACGCTCAGCGTGACTGGGGACATGCGAAAGATTATGTTTATGGCATGTACCTCATAATGCAACAAGACAAAGCTGATGATTATGTATTAGCTACAGGAGAAACTCATCCGGTTCGTGAGTTTGTTGAAAAATCATTTGCAAGAGTTGACATTAAGATTCGATGGGAAGGAGAAGGTGTTGATGAGAAAGGAATCGATATTGAAACAGGCAAAGTATTGATAGAAGTAGACCCGAAATATTTCCGTCCTACCGAGGTTGATCTCTTACTCGGAAATCCAGCAAAAGCGAAAAGAGAATTGGGATGGGAGCCGACCTACTCTTTCAATGAATTGGTTAACGAGATGGTCGATGCCGATTTAGCCTTATTCAAAAGGGATAAATACCTTCTTGAAGGTGGACATAAAATTTATCATCAAAAAGAATAACCCCTTGGAAAAGCAAGCTAAAATCTATATAGCCGGCCATCGTGGTGTGGTTGGATCGGCGATTCTACGCAAATTAGAAGAACAAGGCTATCACAATATTACCGTCCGAACCTCTACAGAACTAGATTTAAGAGATCAACATGCAGTAAATCTATTCTTTGAAGAGGAAAAGCCGAACTATGTTTTCCTTGCGGCTGCGAAAGTAGGCGGGATTCATGCTAATAATATTTATAGAGCGGAGTTTCTTTATGACAACTTGATGATCGCTAGTAATATTATTCATGCTGCACATAAGGCAGAAGTAAAAAAACTTCTATTTCTGGGGTCTTCTTGTATTTATCCCAAACTAGCTGAACAACCTTTGAAGGAAGATTACCTGCTAACCGGATCACTCGAATCGACTAACGAGCCATATGCTATTGCCAAAATAGCTGGAATCAAGTTGTGCGAGACCTATCGCGACCAATACGGCGATGCTTTTATTTCAGCGATGCCTACCAATCTCTACGGTCCTAATGACAACTATCACCCTGAAAACTCCCATGTTTTACCTGCATTATTGCGCAAGTTTCATCTAGCGAAAATCAATAATGAGTCACATGTAGAAATTTGGGGATCTGGAAAACCAATGCGTGAATTTTTACATGCAGACGACCTTGCTGACGCATGCTTGTTCTTGATGGAGAATTACAATGAAAAGCAATTTGTTAATGTTGGTACAGGTAAAGATATCACCATAGCCGAATTAGCGAGACTTATCAAGGATATTGTTGGATATGATGGAGACCTTATTTTTAACACAGATAAACCAGACGGCACACCACGCAAATTAATGGATGTCTCAAACATCAATCAATTAGGTTGGAAAGCAGCGATTTCATTGGAAGAAGGCATCCGAAAAACATATCAGTTGGCACTTGAAAATGGCAGGCTGGTCGAATAATCCATTAATTTGGAAACCAATAGTCGAACGACCACGTATTTTAAGATGTGAATAAACAGCTTGGAATTTATCTCTTCTTGTTGACTTGCTTCTTTTATACGGATGCGAATGGCCAGCTGTATTTACCACTCAATAATTATTATCAAAATGAAGCAGAACGACATTTTTTGAGGGATAGTGTCTCAAGTATTGCCGGCTCTCATAGAAGCATGAAACCCATTTTGGATAAGAAAACTTACCCAGAAAAAATCTATAACAGCGAAGGCAAACATTATTATTGGATCACTCAAAAAATTTTCAAAGAGAACTTTATTGTCTTTGAAGGAGAAGACTATTGGTGCAGCATTGATCCTATTTTGGATCTCGAATTAGGCAGTGATTTTTCCGCAGACAGTCTTGAACGATTATATTGGAACACCAGAGGAATAAGAATACAAGGTCGATTCTTTGACCAAGTAGGTTTTTCAACAGTCATTTATGAGAATCAAGCGATTCTACCTCATTACCAGCGCACTTATGCTGATGACCACGGTGAATTTTTCCCGAACAGCATCTTAACCCAATACCAACAAAACAATGCCATAATTCCAGGTTATGCGCGCACAAAGTCTTTTAAAACTAACGGGTATGATTTTGGATTTGCTGAAGGATACGTGAACTATATCCCTTCGAAACACTTCAATATTCAGCTCGGTAATGGAAACCATTTCATCGGTAACGGCTACCGATCACTGTTGCTATCCGATTTCACGACCAATTATCCTTTCCTTAAACTCGAAACAAACCTCTGGGAAGATCGCATTCAATACAATACGATTTATTCGTTACATCAAAACCCATATCGACTGGTTGCATACACCACTCCCGAAGCGACTTATGAGCGTAAAATTGGCACCTACCACTACCTTGACTTTGCTATCAACAAACATATACAACTGGGAATTTTTGAAGGAAATCATTGGCGTTTAGTCGACTCTTTAGGTTCTCACAGTCCAGATTACCTTTTTATCAATCCAATACCTTTTATCAACACGATCATCAAACAAAATGATAGCACTGGATTTTGTTCAGTTATGGGATTTAATCTGGCAGGCAATATTCACCAACTCTCAGCTTATTCTCAAATCGTTGTTAGCAATGGTAAACTCGGCGGCTATCAATTTGGGTTAAAATATTACGATTTATTGATCGATCAGCTGGACCTGGGCGTCGAATACAACCAAGTATTTGCCAACACCTATTTGAATGAAAATGAACGGTATAATTACAGTCACAACAATTTACCGATCGCTCATCCATTTGTCAATGATTTTCAGGAATTGGTGGTGAGATTAGAATATCAACACAATCGTTTTTTTGTTAGGAATAGCCTAAATTATTCGCAACGAACATACCAAGACAGCTTGCCTGTATACAACACGATCCTGGACCCATTGACAGAGAACAAGTCAGCAAATACACATCGCGGAATCTTCCTTTACAACCAACTCGAAATCGGTTATCACTTTAACAAAACAAATAATTTACAATTCTTTTTAGGACACTTGTATCGCAATCAGAATGCCCCATCTGATAACCCGTTAACGAATTATGCGTATATAGGCGTGCGTACTGAGTTGAAGAATAAATACAGAGACTTTTAGCAAACCATGAAAGATTATCACCTCATATTATCCTTTATCACTGCATTTAGTGTTGTGTTGCTGGCTACTCCCGCTTTGATAAAAGTAGCGAAGTTAAAGCACTTGGTTGATGAACCAAGCGAAGCTCGAAAAAAACATACAACAAGTATCCCTACTATTGGTGGAGTAATCATATTTAGTGCGTTTATCTTTTCGTCATTTCTTTGGCTGCCCGTCAACGACCAGGGTGTTATCGAAGGACTGGAACAATTCATGTTTTTAATGGCCAGTCTAATCCTCCTTTTCTTTGTCGGGGTAAAAGACGATATCATCGGTATGTCGCCAATGAAAAAGTTGATTTCACATGTTATGGTGGGCTTTATTCTCGTGGTAATGGGAGGTATAAAAATAACCAGTTTTCATGGGATATTAGGAATGGACATTATCCTTCCAGATTACGCGAGTATCTTGCTCTCGATATTTATCTATATAGTAGTAGTAAACTCAATCAACTTAATTGACGGTGTTGACGGACTTGCTAGTGGGATCGGCTTACTTTCCACTTGTGTATTTGGAATATGGTTTGCGCATTACGACCAAATGCATTGGGCTGTGGTATCATTTTCATTAAGTGGTGCTTTGCTGGGCTTTTTGATATTTAACTTTAATCCAGCTCGTATATTTATGGGCGATTCTGGATCATTAATTATTGGAGCGGTCATTAGCGTCTTAGCGATCCAGCTGATTGAGTCACCTGTAGATCAACTGCCAGAAGGTTATCAACTCATTTCTACACCAGTGATGGCCATGGCTATACTGGCCTATCCTTTGCTAGACACCTTGCGGGTGTTTATCATTCGTACATCCAGAGGAAAATCACCTTTAAGCGCTGACCGAACACATTTGCATCATCGTTTACAAGATCGTGGATTTGGACATAAGAAAACCGTGCTCATCATTTACATTTTCAACTTATGCATGATGGCGCAAGCTTTTTTTATTCAGTTCGAAAATCCTAATTTCAGCTTCCTTGTAAGTCTGGGCTTCGCAGCTTTGTTCATTGTCATAGTTTTCGCCGGAAAGAAAAAAAAGCATACTGACGAGAGTGAATAAGATATTACTTTTCATATTAGCCTTGCTGCTCATTTCACACGCTGGACTGGCACAATTATCCGTTGAGCCACTTCACTACCGTACTCGGATTAACAATGACTCACTTTATTTTGAAGACAATCAATCAATTCATTCAGGCATTTTACCTCTTATTACAAACAATTATAATCGAAAAATAGGCGTTGATAAAGTCCCCATAATTAAGCGCAAAAACAGTCATTTAAGAATTTACCCTCTAGCTAATTTGACAGGAGGATATGATCTCAATGCAAACAACCCAGGCGCGGTTTTTAATCTCGGCGCAGGATTAGGAATGGACTACAGCGCTTCCAAACTTTTTTTAACTGGGAAATTTCTGCCTTTTTATGCGAATGCGGCTTATATATCGGACTCGACGCAAAGAAGCTTTGATATGTTTCCAGGGGCAAGTAGAAGTATAGCAAACCAAACCTATCATTTTAGTGAGTTATTGATTGGCTACAAACCCAATAAATTCTTTACTTTTTTGGGAGGATATGGTCGCAATTTCTTTGGAGAAGGGTATCGTTCTCTCTTGCTTTCTGATAATGCAACGGGCAATCCATTTTTCAAAATCGAAACGCAATTTGGAGACATTAAATATGTCAATCTTTATCAAGCTTGGAAAGACAATACCGTTGATCCATTTGATCGGAGTTTAGATCGTCCAAAATATGCGGCGATGCATTACATCAGCTGGAATGTAACGGGAGAATTCAACGTAAGTGTTTTTGAGACAATAGTTTGGCAAGCAAATGACACCTTAGTTAATAGAGGTTTTGATCCAAACTATCTGAATCCAATCGTGTTTTATCGCCCTGTTGAATACGGAAACGGATCAGCGGATAATGTACTCTTAGGGGCAAATTTATCGTACAAAATTGATCGATCAAACTGCCTTTACACACAAATCATATTAGACGACTTTTTACTCAAAGAAATTCGTGCACGTTCGAGGTGGTGGGCAAATAAATACGGTTTTCAATTTGGTTATAAATCGTCCGATTTTGCTGAGGTGGACGACCTTTATTTTCAAACAGAAATTAATGTGGTACGTCCGTTCACCTTTTCACACCGGACCTCTACTCCATCTTATGGTCACCTCAACGCTTCTGTAACACATCCTGTAGGAGCGAATTTTTGGGAAGCATTGAATATCGTTTCCAAACCGATTGGAAATTTTAGATTAACCAATAAAATGACTTACAGTGGTTATGGTATGGATACATCCCAAACGAGCTATGGTCAGAACATATTTGAGCCTTACACAAACCGTGAACAAGAGTATGATCATTTTATCATGCAGGGACTGAAGCACAATGTTTTCATTAACAATCTAACGGTAGAGATGCCACTATTAAAATCTGTAGAATTAATGGCATTTTTCAGTTACCAAATGCGCTTTGCAACAATTGCCCAAGACAGCTATTTTCAGCAGCAATTTCAAATAGGAATTCGATCTAGAATTTGGAATAGTTATACTGATTTCTAGAACGTTGAACGCTTTTGGCCTATTTTAGAATGATTCTGAATAAAAACATCTCTTAAAATGCTACCTTTTTATTAAATTTGCATTACCAATTCACAATGAGTAATGGTAGCTGAAGATACTGTGGCAGAAAAAACGCAATCCACCTCGAAAATTAAAGACTATGCTTTGCTTCTTAAGCTTCGCTTGGCATTTCTAGTGGTTCTCTCTGCTTTATCGGGGTATCTTTTTGTAGGAGGTGATTTCAATTTGAATTTTGTTTATCTGATTATTGGTGGTTTTCTTATAACCGGCGCATCCAATGGATTTAACCAAATTATTGAGCGTGACTTAGATAAGATGATGAATCGCACATCCAATCGACCTATTCCTTCAGGAAGAATGAGCATTAACGAGGCATTCATCGTGTCAACGACTTCTGGAATAATCGGGACATTCCTATTGTTCCAGATTAATTATTTTGCCGGAATACTGGGATTATTGGCTTTTGTTATGTATGTATTCATTTACACGCCGTTGAAACGCATAACCCCGTGGGCTGTTTTTGTTGGTGCATTTCCAGGCGCCATTCCACCTATGTTGGGTGTTTTAGCAGTTACAGGGACGTTTCAAGGAGAGAACGGATTAATCGCTGGCCTTTTATTTTTCATCCAATTTGTATGGCAATTCCCGCATTTTTGGGCAATTGCATGGGTACTTGACGATGACTATGCCAAAGCTGGTTTCTCGCTATTACCAAGTAAAAAAAGAAAGTCAAAACGATCCGCATTTCACATCATGACATACACCCTACTTATGGTGCCTGTCAGCATTTTACCTTGGACACTCGAATGGACATCTGATATCACATTAATCGTCGCAACATTGGCGGGAATGTGGTTCTTTGTAAAAGCATATATGCTCTACATCCGTTTGGATGATAAATCTGCCCGAAAACTCATGTTTGCCTCATTCATTTACTTACCCATTATCCAATTTTTGTACGTATTTAATAAAATTTAAAAATTGTGGACAAAATCGAGAAGAATCAGGAGATATCGCCGGAATTAAATGCTAAGATGAAGAAGAATCTCCTTTGGATTTTCATCTTTGCGGTGGTGATGATTTTTGCAGGATTAACGAGTGGTTACCTTGTCTCTAGAGGGGGGAATTTTTGGGTAAGTATCAGTATGCCAACGGCATTTCAAATTAGTACTGCATCCATTCTTTTAAGTAGTGGATTTCTTTTAAAAGCGCGATGGGCAGTCAAGAACAGCAAATCAACTGTTTTAAAGCTTTCGTTGGGTCTAGCCTTTTTTCTGGGTGCAACTTTTGGAGTTTCACAATTCATTGGATGGACGCAATTAACCGAAAATGGCAATGTGCTTTCTGGAGAAATCATAAATATTAGGGGGAAATATGGAAAATACTTCACTTTAATCTACGAAGGAAAAGAAATCAGTTTTGACGGCTATGATTTTTACATAAAAGGCGAAATCATTTCAGAGGAATTAGCGACAGAGATGAAAACATTTGCTCAGTCCTTGATTGATGGATCGCAATCAGAAAACAAAGAATACCAACTGACCGATTACGGTACTAAATTTGCTATTCGTTTCTCCAATAACCTATTGACTTACGAAAACAAATCGATTAAGTCGAACGGCTCTTTACTGTCTGATGTACAACATGATAGGCTTTATCATTTCGCAGACAATATCGCCAATGACAAGGGAGACTTTATCATGAAAGGAAAATACGGAGAAGATTACATCATTTATTACGACAGTGAAGCGTTAGAATATAAGAACAGACAGTTTTACTGGAAAGGAGAGCCCCTTTCGAAAAAGAAAGTAAATGACCTGAATGCTCAAAAAAATACAGCTAGTTCATACATCTATGCTTTTACAGGAATGCATTTCTTGCACTGGCTAGGTGGTGTATTCGCTCTTTTAGTTTTGTTTATCAAGGGGTTACGCTTAAAGTACACAGCCAATAACTATCTTGGATTAACACTGGGCTCTATTTACTGGCATTTTCTAGGCATATTGTGGCTTTATTTATATGCATTTTTAATTTTTATTCATTAAACTTGCACAACGAAAATTATCTTTTATGGCATCTGCTACGCAAGAAATCGATCAATCAAAACTTTGGGATGGAAAAGAGTCACCGTTAAGAGTGAGTTATGGAAAAATCATGATGTGGTTTTTCTTAGTTTCAGACGGTTTGACTTTTGGAGGATTATTAACTGCTTTGGGATACGCTAAATTCTCAAACCCTGAAACAGCTATGACATGGCCTTCAGGTGAGAGCGTTTTCTTTCACTTCCCAGGAACACACGCAACACTTCCATTGTTGTATGTGGCATTCATGACTTTCATTTTGATTGTATCATCGGTAACGATGGTTCTTGCCGTTGAAGCGGGTCATAGAATGGACAAAAAAGGAGTCATTAAATGGTTGTTATGGACAGTCGTTGGTGGTTTGATTTTCTTAGGATCTCAAGTTTGGGAGTGGAGCACTTTTATCGCTGGTCCTGATGGAGACTTGTCTACATGGGCAGACAACGCAACACTTGCACACAATCCTTATGGCCCTACTTTATATGCTAATTTCTTCTTCTTTATCACTGGTTTCCACGGATTCCACGTATTTACAGGAGTGGTTTTTAACGGTTTGGTACTTAGAAATGTAATTCGAGGGGTTTATCACAAACGTGGCCATTATGAAATGGTTGAAAAAGTTGGTTTGTATTGGCACTTCGTTGACCTTGTATGGGTATTTGTATTCACATTCTATTATTTGGTGTAAGTACCTTTCAGGTATTAAGAAATTGATTTAAACGAAAGAAAATGGTAAGAGACGACATTATAGAATATTCGTTAGACACGCACCACTCAGAAGAAGAAGGTGTTAAGATCAGAAAGAAAATTTGGAAAGTAACTGCGATCCTTTCGATCGTTACGATACTAGAAGTTGCAGTTGGAGCAATGTTCCCTAAAGACGAGGTAAGCGGGGTTGCTTGGGCATTGATCAAATACGGATATATCTTACTAACAATAGTTAAAGCTGGATACATCGTTCAAGTTTTTATGCACCTTGGTGATGAGCGAAAGTCATTACGTTACATGGTACTTGTTCCATATATTATCTTTATCCTTTATTTGATCTTCATCATTTTGATGGAAGCTTCATACATCAAAGGAACTTGGGACACACTGCATTAATCTTGGTATTCGCCAATTAAATTTCACCCTATGAAATCAGGGAAACGCCTGATATTAATGGCACTCGTACTACTTGGGCCTGGCCTTGTCATCTATTTTATTTCTAAAACAGTGAATAATCATTTTATTCGCTTACCGTACTTAGGATGGGAGTATACCTTGGATTCAAGTGGAAATAAGTTGGACTCCACAGCTTATCAAGTTCCAGATTTCACTTTAACCAGTTTTAACGGTGAACCAATAACTAGAGATTCGATCGAGAACAAAGTCATTGTATTATCTACGATTCAGAACAGTTGCCCTGATTTGAAATCATGTGGCATGAGTATCTTTCACTTTGACGAGATCTTTTTTCATAAATTGGTGAAAAATCAAGACAATTATTGGAACGTAAGGGTATTATCAATCCTCACAGACCTTAATGGAAATCCAATTGATAGCATTGCACCTGAACTGAGAGAAGAATTAATTGCCTACGATACTACTGGAATCTGGTGGTTTGCAACTGGCGATGTTTCTCCATTTTACAACTTTGATTATTACGGTAAAAAATTCATTAACCAACCCGCTTCGAATAAAGATGGCGAAATAGGTGAAAAAGCTTTCACGAACAGTCTTGTATTAATTGATACCGAAGGGCATATCCGCGCTGTGACAGGCGCAAAGTCAGATACAGATATCAGAAACTTCTTCGATATGGTAAAACTGCTTAAAAAGCAGGAATTTGATGAAATTCGGCCCACTGAAGATGTCGCCGAGACCGAATAGGTAAGTACCCATTTTTGATTTTTCTGTCTGTCAACTTTTCTGCATTATTTTCAAACGCTCCTGAGCTCAACTACTCTAAAAAGTAGTAACTTTGTACACCAAATAAAACGCAATGCGCATATTCTTATATATATTTTTTGCATCACTATTTTTTGCTTGCAATGGCAGCTCTGAGGGAGATGTTCAAAACACTGAACCGAAACATTCTGGTTTACCACATCTCGGTTTTCATGACTATGGAGTTGATACCATTTACCATACTGTGCCAGAATTTTCCTTAATGGCTCAAGATAGCTCAATAGTAACGCAAGATATGTTTGAAGGCAAGGTCCACGTCGCAAACTTCTTTTTCACAAGTTGTCCTGCTATATGCCCGGCTATGATTGAACAAATGAAACGCCTACAAGGAAACACTTCAGATATTGAAGAGATCGTTTTCTTATCGCACACCATAGATCCTGAGCGCGATTCAATTCCGCGACTGAACTGGTATATAAATGAGAAAGAAATTGATACGCATAATTGGTATTTCCTATATGGTGAACGCGAGATCGTGTATGATCTTGGCGAAAACGGATATATGATCAATGCAATGGAAGACGAAGCTGCAGAAGGTGGTTTCTTGCACTCAGAACATTTTGTATTGATTGATCGAGAAGGTCATATTCGTGGTTTATACGACGGAACCCAAACCGTTGAAGTTGATCGCCTAGAAAAAGACATTCGAAAACTATTAAAAATTGAATATGGCCTCAAAACAAAGTAATATTTCAGATATCGAAAAGCGATACAAGCCGCTGGTAATTTTATTGTCGATTGTCATCCCGTTGGTGGTGGCACTCTTGTTTGGCATGCCAAAAGTTGAAGGTGTCGACCTAAGTTTCTTACCGCCTATTTACGCAAGCATCAACGCATTGACGGCCGTTCTTTTGGTTGCTGCTGTTATCAGCATCAAAAAAGGAAAACGCATTGTGCATCAACGATTAATGCTCTCAGCTGTATTATGTTCCCTCTTATTCTTAGTTGGCTACGTGGCCTATCATTTAACTTCTGATACGACTTTATACGGTGATCTGGATCATAATGGGACGTTATCTGTTAACGAGACCGCTCAGTTAAGTTCAGGGGCCTATGTATATTATTTTATTCTTGCTTCGCACATCATACTTAGCATTGGGGTTATTCCTTTGGTGATGCAAACTTACTTGAAAGGATGGGCAGACAACTTGGAATCTCACCGAAAGTGGGCTAAGGTTACTTTCCCAATCTGGTTGTACGTTGCTGTTTCTGGTGTCGTAGTTTATTTGATGATTAGCCCATTTTACGGATAATCTACCAACCTCGCATCTCACAGGGACTACGTTTAAAAGGATTAAAGGTAATCATTACACCGTAGAAGCTGTACCAGTCTTTGTTACCAGGATTACCACGATTAGCGCCATCAGCTACATCTATTCTTTTATCAGATAATTCTGCCGCTAGTGGACCATTTTGAGCACGGAGTAGATCTGGATCAACATAATTTCCAGAAATGTCATCGATATAATCTGTGAAAGTTTTTCGAATACCGTATTCAACTGACACAGCTAATCGATCCTTAATGTTGATTTTAACGCCAACACCTAACGGAACAGTTAATTGGTTGAGGGAATAATTATTCTTTCTTTTGAGAGACGTACCTTGTCCTTCGGTACCCAATGGTTGTAACTCAAGATCATTTCCATTGTAATTGGTCGTAGGATTCATCCGCATATAAGCCAATTGATAAAAGAAATAAGGTGTTATAGGATGTTTCATATTATTGATATTGTAATTAAACAAATCAATCTCATAACCTATTGCCAATTCCATGATCTGCGATTGAAAATTGAGGTTTCGGTTCTGCAATGTCGGATCATTATCCCTGGAATCATCACCATAAACTGAACCATAAAAAGCAGTAGCCCGAATATTATGTCGCTTAGATGGGTTATAGCGATAAACAAGCCCAGCTCCAGGTTTGCTGAACCTGAAATGAGAACCTGGATTCATATCCCCAATATAATATGAACCTCCTCCGAAAAAACCAATTTCAGTGCAAGTTTTATAAGCTTGCCCATACACCATTGTTGCACACCAACACATTGTGCCTAATACCAACCCACGTAACATGGTGTAATAACGGTGAGATTATAGAGATATTGTAAAAAAATAAGAGGATTTACCAGCCTCTCATATCACAAATATTCTTTTTGAAAGGTTTAAAGGTCAGCATGATGCCATAAAATGAATACCAATCTTTATTCCCAGAATTTCCTCTATTCATGCCTGCGGTCCCCATTCCATTTAAACTACGATCTGCTAAATCTGCGGAAAGAGGCCCGTTAGACGCGGCTAAAATATCGGGATCAAGGTAGTTTCCTGATACATCATCTAAATAATCTGTGAATGTTTTTCGGATGCCATACTCTATAGATATTGCTACACGCTTTCGCAAATTAAACTTAAAGCCAATACCAAGTGGAACGGTAAATTGATTTAAATTATAGCGTCTAGACTTTGTACCCGGAATACCTGTACCTTGACCTTCCGTACCCAACGGTTGTAAAGCTACTTCATTACCATTAATCTCGGCTTTCGGATTAATTCGAGTATAGGCAAGTTGATAAAAGAAATAAGGTGTAAACGGATACTTCATATCATTTATTCGATATTTTAAGATGTCAATTTCGAACCCCGCAGCTAATTCAATGATTCTTGATTTAAAACTCAAATTTCGATTAACTTGATCGCTGCTTTTGCTCTCTGCGTCAAAGGCAAAAACATTTCCGTAATTAGCTGTAAATCTGAGCGAATGACGTGTTGATAAATTATATCGAAAAATAAGACCACCTGCTAGTTTACTATCAACGAAATGGCGTGTTCTATTTAGATCTCCGACATAATAAGAACCTCCTCCAAAAAAACCCATTTCCGCGCAAGTTTTGAAACCTTGAGCCGAAACCAAATTCACTGATATAAAGCACAATGCAAGAATTAACGATCGCATGCAAATTAAAACTTCGGAATATATACTTGACCCTTCATGAATCGATAATGAAAAGAGAAAACTCCAAACATATACGCATCATTCCATCTGGGATCACCTCTTTGTAAATAATTATTTCGACCATCAACATATTGAATGACACCGTTCAAATCAGAGTCCAAAGAACGATCTGAAAGCGCTGCTGCAATATCACCATAATTTGCAGCGATTTCATCCTTTAAATAGTAGGAAGTGCTTACATCATCAATATAATCAGACATCGTATAGCGCAGACTCAATTCAAAGCTGATAGCCATTTGTTTGTCAATACGATATTTAACGCCGGCACCGAGGGGAATAGCCAATGTATATCTTTTGTAAGGATCTGGACGTCCTGCTAATCCTTGACCTTCTGTACCAAGGGGTTGAAGCGCTATCCAATCGCCATTATAATTAGCCTTTGGATTAAAGAATGTAAGTCCAACCCCTGCATAAAAATAAGGTGTTAAAGAGAACGCTTTGTTCCCTATTACTCCACGTAATTTATACCTAGGATGTACTTTATCGGCATAAGGGAAATACTCAGCATATGCAGCAATCTCTCCGAGATGCGAGCGGAAACTTAAGTTTCTATTGTTTCGGACAAAGTTTTTCGTATGTGCGTCATCCCCACTGAGTAGCGCCCAAAGCACATTTCCGCGGACTGAAAAATATGGGCTAAGCATATACTTATAACCCATCATCATTGCCGAACGTGTATGTCTAAGTCGCAAATCTTTGATACCATGTGTACCAACACCTTTAGCTCCACCAAGATCCCCAAGAAAGTTAGAAGCACCAACTCCTGCATACACTTCATGGCGCACAGATTTCCATGCTTGTCCATAGACAAACCAAGCAGAGAGTAGTAAAGTTAAAGTCAGTAAGCCTCTTTTCATCCGCATAGTGTACGACAAAATACTATCGTTCTGTTACAAACAAATATAAGAAAATTCGTGTTATTCCTCAACTTGAACGTTTAAGGCGCTAATAAGTTCGTCAACTCTACAAACTTATCCACACCAAGTTGCTCTGGGCGGTTTTGAAAAAGTGCTGCATGTTCACCGAAATCCAAGCCCTTATCAATGATCATAGGCTTTAGCGAATTACGTAATGTTTTGCGCCGTTGATTAAATGCCATTTTAACAACCTGTACAAAACGCTTCTCATCACAATTCAAGTTTTGCACTTGATTTCTAACCAATTTAATGACACCTGAATCTACTTTCGGCGGGGGGTTAAACGCTGAAGGCGGTATAGTAAATACATATTCAATATCGTAATATGCTTGTAATAAGACACTGAGAATTCCATACTTCTTTGATCCAGGTTTCTCCGCCACTCGCTCAGCAACCTCTTTCTGAAACATTCCAACGATTACAGGAATCTGCTGACGATAATCAAGTGCCTTAAATAGAATTTGAGAGGAAATATTGTACGGAAAATTTCCAACCAGTGCAAATGGATCATCACTCATTGTATCGCGTAAATCCATTTTCAAAAAATCGGCATCAAAAATGGCATTATCCAGTTTTGGATAGTGCTCCTGTAGATACACTACAGACTCTTTATCTATCTCGATTACAGCGATTTGATAGTCGTCTTCCCTTAACAAAAATTGCGTTAAGGCTCCCATTCCAGGCCCTATCTCAAGGACTTTATTAAAATTATTTTTCTCTTCATTTAAGCTTGTAACAATGCGCTCACAGACTGTTAAATCTTTTAAGAAATGTTGTCCAAGATGTTTTTTAGCCCTAACGCTCATGCTTAAAGTCCTTGTGCACTTCTAATAAAGTTCTAAAAGCTGCTGTGAATCTTCCAAATCGTTTCATGTGATCTCGTTGCAAAGCGGGTGCAAATTCAGCTTGATAACGTTCATATTCTGCCATGCTTGGACATAAATATTGAACTGCATAGGTAATCCCGCCTTCTTCGTGACCTAAAACACGAGAAATCTTAGATTCTAAGAAGATTCCAGTATTCATTACATCAGGTATATGAACCTCCTGCATCCAGTCTAGCCATTCTTGACTTACTTCTATATCTACAGAAACGGTAACGTTATATATTACTTGCATATGATTTACTTTCGCTTACTTAACTGCGAATTTAGGGTTTAATTGAATTCAGCGACAATTTCGCGATACTTTTCACGAGCCTCAGCAGTGTACAGACTTCCTCCAAAATCAAAAAGAATCATCTTGCAGTATTCTCCGGCCTTTTGACGATCACCCAATTTTTCATCATAAATTTTTGCCAAATGAAAGGCAGCATCGTCACCTAAAATATCATGCGAATAGGATTCAACCACCTGACTGTAATAGTCGATTGCAAGTTCCCAATTCCGCTGGCCTTCATATATTTGAGCCTTCTTAAATAGTACCTCATCGACCATTGCGTGGAATGGAAATCTTCTTTCTAAACTATCCAAAAGAATGATTGCTTCATCGTAACGATGCTGCGCCAAGAGTAAATCAGCATTCGCAAATAATTGAACAGGAGCTGTTGTGGTATCCATTCCTAGATTATCCTGCAAAAGTAATGACAACTGCATAGCATCATTAGCAATGAGTTTACTCGTTGAGGCTTTTAACACATCTAATTGTGCTTTAGCGTACTCAAATTCACCGTCGTAATAGAATATTTTTGCGTTTTTAAATTTAGCTTCGTGTCCGATAACTTCTTCACTAAATGCTTTCTCAACCTGCATATATAACAATGATGCTTCCCAGATGTCATTTTGTACCACATAAATGTCGGCTTTGAGTATTTTCAGTTCAGCCTCTTGCTTACCACTTTGCGGAAAACCCATTGCCTGATCAACCAAAGTCATCCCTTTAGCTGTCTCATTTAAGTGAAATGCGTAAATTTTAGCGAGCTGGATCATAGAACCTAAACTGTTTTGATTTCGCCCCATTTTATCGAGTGCTTTTTCGAAATCAGCCGCAACTTGAACGACTTCTGAACGATCATAAGTCGCCTGACTGGTAACCTGATCGAATTGAACTTGTAGTTTACTTTCAAAAGCCTTGTGATAATATGGAAAACGATCGCCCTGTTCGATGACATAATCGTATGCTTTGATCGCTTCTGAGTATGCCTTATTCATTTGACAAACTTGACCAATCTCCAACAATCTTTTTCCTTTCTCCCCCTTTTTACGATCTAAAGCTTTGGTCTGCATGACAGCGCCAATAAATTCTTTCTTCTGCAAATAGTACCAGATGAACATTTCATTATAAACTTCCTCATTCGGATACTTCTGAACTTTAACCAAGATTTCTTGACGCAATAGTTCGACCAGTTCTTTGTCCGTTTCAAAGTCGATGGCACGGGACAGATACTTCTGCACCGTTCTTAAATAGACTGGACTATATTCGAGAAGATTTAGATACTCATCTAACATATCCGATGGTCGGTCCAACAACGAATAGAGTGATGCTAATTCAAACTGAAATTGATATCCTTTTCTGATTAAACTACGTCCTTTAAGGAAAGTTTCTAGCGCATAATCATACATGCCTTTGTTCTGGAATAACTCTCCCAAAGACTCGATTCTACTTTGAATAGGTTCTAGATTCTTAATCAGATTTTTGTACAATTGATCTGCCTCTTTTTCACGACCTGTTTCTTTGTAGACGTCAGCCAACATAAACTGGTTCTCAATGGTATAGGGATTTTTTCGAATTCGTTTTTGAACTAGAGTCTCACTCTCATCGTACTTCTGTTGTAAAAAGAGGCATTGAAAATAGCGCTCAAAATACAATTGTGATTCGTATTTATTATAAGCCTTTTTATAATAAAGCTCAGCTTTTTCATACTGCCCTTTACCAAAATAATGTGCAGCTAGTTTTGTGTCATTATCCTGTGGTTGCGACCAAACATTGGATGCAAAAATCAGCAAGAAAACTGACAATAAAATTTGATATCCTTTACTCTTCTGCTTCAACTGAAGTTTTTAATTTTTCAATATAATCATCCACATAAGGAACGGCATAGTAATACCGTTCTTTTTCCCGCTTTTGTGTCTCGTAAAAATCAATCACAATTAAATCCACCTTCCGCAGCGCTTCTTTTTCCGTATTCAAATAAGTTTTTATTTGATCTTCCGTTAAAACTCCGTTACGAATATCATCTTCTAAATCCATAAACTGATTCTTTATCGCATTCAGTTCATCGCTATAACTTAACTGTTTATTTCCTAAGTTGGTTAGCGTCTTTCGAATAATTTTCGAATCATTCACATGTCTGCCAAAGGTTACATCCAAAGTGTCGGGTTGATAAATTTCCTTAATCGTTTTCTCGTTAGCGATAACGTGATCAACCATTATTTGTAACGTATCAAAATCTATTCCATCGAATAAAGTTTCTAGTGTATCGATTCGCTTGAGGCAAGAATCAATTTCAGTAAGCTCCGTTTTATATGCTTCTGCTGGATCACATGAAGCCATTGAAAAACCTAGAAAAACCGTTAATAAGCCTGCAAAAAAAACTTTCATTTTTTTCATTTTATTCGATCAACTTTAAAAATTATTAATCAATTCTGTTAAAACCAGTGTATGGCACTAATACTTCAGGAATATTAATTCCATTTCCATCTTGGTTATTCTCTAAAAGCGCGGCTAAAATTCTTGGTAATGCTAGCGCACTTCCATTCATTGTATGAGCCAATTGCTTTTTCTTGTTTGCATCTTTAAAACGTAATTTCAAACGATTCGCCTGATACGTTTCAAAGTTGGAAATTGAACTTACCTCTAACCACTTGTCTTGAGCAGCTGAATAAACTTCTAAATCAAACGTCAGAGCAGAAGTAAACCCAAGATCTCCACCGCATAACCTCAGCGTTCTGAACGGCAACTCTAATTTAGTCAATAATCCTTGTACATAAACGACCATTTGATCCAACACTGCATATGATTGAGCAGGGTGTTCCACGCGCACAATTTCTACTTTATCAAATTGATGCAAACGGTTTAATCCACGTACATCTTTGCCATAAGAACCAGCTTCTCTTCTGAAACAAGGTGTATACCCTGTTAGACATACAGGCAGATCCTCTTCTTTTAACATTTCATCTCTAAAAATATTGGTCAAAGGCACTTCGGCAGTTGGAATTAAATACAAATCCTCACTTGTTACATGGTACATTTGCCCTTCTTTATCCGGTAATTGTCCTGTACCGTACCCTGATGCCTCGTTAACGACAAAAGGTGGTATAATTTCTTTGTATCCAGCATCTCTGGCCTCATCCAAAAAGAAATTAATTAATGCTCTTTGAAGTCTTGCTCCTTTACCTTTATAAAAAGGGAAACCGGCTCCGGTTACCTTTACACCCAATTCGAAATCGATTAAATCAAATTCCTTTGCTAAATCCCAATGTGGTTTCCAGTTGTCACCTACCGTTGGAATTTCACCTGACTCAAAGACTACTTCATTGTCTTCATCCGTATTACCTGCTGGAACCGATGGGTGCGGAATATTTGGAATTTCATACAATAGTTGCTGGATTTCATCAGCCAATTTATTAACGCCATCTACAATTGATTTTTCCTGCTCTTTCAATTCAGTTCCTTTTGCCTTAGCAGCTTGCGCTTCTTCTTGCTTCCCTTCTTTAAAGAGTTGACCAATTGATTTGGACACCTTATTTTGTTCAGCCGAAACTGCCTCAAGGGCTTGTTTTTCTGCTCTCCATTGTGCATCCAATTCGAAAATGCGATTCAATTGTTCGGTAGCGTCCATATTTCGGACCTTCAAGCGTTCAATTATAGCTTCCCTGTTTTCTCTGATTTGTGTTATTTCCAACATGGATAATTTATTTTCTGTAAAAATAAAAATAGTAATCTGGATACGAGTCTAAAGCAAAAAAAAACTCCTTGCAGCAGAGCTGAAGGAGTTTTAATATCTGTTTCAAAAAGATTATTCGCTCAACGCTGCAATTAATTCTGCCTTTTTCATTGATGAGTAACCTGAAAGACCTTTTTCTTTTGCTGCTTCCTTAAGCTCAGCTACGGTCATTTTTGAATAATCTGTACCTTCTGCTGCCGGTGCTTCCTCTTTTGCAGGAGCTTCAGCTACTGGAACTTCTTCTTTTACCCCTGCTTTAGGAGCTGCCTTTGGAGCCGCCTTAGCTTTAGGAGCTTTTGGTTCTACTGTTACGTTTTCTTCGAAAGGTACGATAGAAACAAAAGATCTATTGTTTGCTTTCTTTACGAATTTTACTAGACCATCAGTCAAAGCAAATAAGGTATGGTCTTTTCCCATTCCTACATTATCACCTGGGTGATGCTTCGTTCCTCTTTGTCTAACAATAATGTTACCGGCAATAGCCGCTTGTCCACCAAAGATTTTAACCCCAAGGCGTTTCGATTCTGACTCTCTACCGTTCTTCGATGATCCGACTCCTTTCTTATGTGCCATAATTTTATGTGTTTAAAATTTCTCGGAAGAAACTTTCAATTCTTAACCTTTAATGTTTTCGATCTTGATCTCAGTTAAATACTGTCTGTGACCATTTTTCTTCTTGTAACCTTTTCTTCTTTTCTTCTTGAAAACGATTACTTTGTCTCCTTTTAAGTGTCTAACGACCGAAGCTGAAACTTTAGCTCCTTGGATAGCTGGGGCGCCCACATTCACTTTTCCGTCATTATCAATAAGAAGTACATTATCAAAATCAACTTTTGATCCTTCGTCTTCTTTCAATCTATGAACGAAAATCTGCTGGTCTTTCTCAACTTTAAATTGTTGGCCTGCTATTTCTACAATTGCGTACATAACAAATTTTCTATTAATTTTTAAATCGGACGACAAAAGTAGTGATTTAATTTTAAACAATCACTATTGCGCAGCTTTATTTACGGTTCCTTTCCCTTTTTTGTTCATGAAATACACACCAACGAGTATTATTAACATCCAAATTACCGCTTCTATCTCAAATTTCGACTCGGTAAAAAAGCCAATAATAACAGCTACTGCGGGTATTAAATAAGTCACCGCAGAGGCAAAAATATGATTTGCGATACTCACGAGTTTTGTAAAAATAAAAACGGCGAAAGCCGTACCTACTATACTGAGAATTGCAAGATAAAATATTGACTTCAAACCGTCTGGATGATTTGTAATAGGATGAAATGCATCAACACTCACGGCAACGATTATTCCGGGAAAGAAAATAATAAAGAATGAAAGCGAGGTGATAACATGCGGTTTCACATCAGCTAATTTAAACTTAATTGTGGTAAGGCTAATTGCATAACAGAGCGTAGCTAATAATACGAGTAATGCATATTGGACATCTTCCCATTCAAAAGCAAGTTTTGCGTTTAATACACCATACAATCCGATTACACCTATTGCCATACCCAGCAATTGTTTCCAAGTTGGCTTAACATGATAAATAATCACACCAAGAATCACAACAAAAAAAGAGGTTCCCATATTGAGTATACCAGCAAGAGATGGGGCAATTCTTGTTTCAGCGACTGTGAATAAAAAGGCCGGCAAAAAATTACCGCATACACCAACGATCATTAACCACCAAAACTTCTTTGTGCCTAATATTTTAAGGTGGCGCCATGCAAAAGGCATTAGGGCGAAAGCTGCAATTATTACACGCAAACTTCCTACTTGAAATGGCCCCATCACCCTTTCATCCGCTGTTATTGGATGCATACTTCTATCCATCAAGATAAAAGAACTCCCCCAAATTAAAGCGAGGCTTATTAGCAGTAGCCAAGAGCGTTTTTCGTTGGTCATTGTGCAAAATTACGGCCTTTTATCGAGGTGCGGATTTTTTTTCAAAAGAATTAAATTTGACCTTAGTTAAATGAATATTATTTCTACTTTTATGACGCTAAATTAAAACCTTGAGTATGCATATAGCGGTAGCAGGAAATATTGGATCTGGTAAAACAACTTTAACAAAATTATTGGCAAAACATTATGGGTGGGACACTCATTTTGAAGATGTTGAACAAAATCCATACTTGAATGACTTTTATGAAGACATGCAGCGTTGGTCATTCAATTTGCAAATTTATTACCTCAACAGTCGCTTTACTCAAATACAGGAAATCAAATCGCAAACAGATAATGTCATTCAGGATCGAACGATCTATGAAGACGCTTACATTTTCGCTCCCAACTTGCATTCAATGGGTTTGATGACCACTCGTGATTTTGAAAATTATTTTTCTCTTTTTAACCTACTTGAGTCTTTCATCTCAGCACCTGATGTTCTTATATACCTTAAAGCAAGCGTGCCAACGCTAGTCAACCAAATTCAGAAACGCGGAAGAGACTACGAAGAAAGTATTCGATTGGATTATCTAAAAAGATTGAACGAACGCTATGAAGCTTGGATTTCAACCTACGACAAAGGTAAATTGATTGTTATTGATGTGGACGACAATAACTTCCACGAAAATGCAGATGATCTTGGAAAGATTATTCATGCGATTGATGCGGAGATTAACGGGTTGTTTTAATCACTAAAGACTTTTGATACAATTTAGTTTAATAGCGCTTGGTTTACTTGGCCTGGCGTTAATTATTCTTTCAACCATTTGGAGATTGAGATGGATTAGAGCGAAAACAATTGTGCAATTCCCTCTTCAAAAAGGTCAAATGACTTTCGACATTGCAGAACCAGGCGATTATGCGTTGTGTTTTTATGAGGCCAGAACTGCCAAAGCAGATGGCAATTTCGGATTTGAAATCATTTACAAGCCAAAAAATCTAATCATTGAAACAAAAGAGATTTTGTTGAAGCCACAGTTTTTCAAAAATTCGGGTGTCGGCGTGGAATTCTGCTATTTCCATTTGGAAGATGTAGGTGAATACACAGTTCGCTTTCAAAACTCTGAAGATTTGATTTTGAAAAATTCGATGCTTAGATTAGTCCGCTTTTTTCAGAAAAGCATTCCTATCCATTCGGTTGAAGTCCTTATCAAGGGATCATTACCCACTTGGAAGAAAATTCTTACGCTTGTTTTTCTGGTATTCGGCATAAATTTAATGGCATGGGGGATTGTAGCAATATTTCATCCCGAAATGTTTGCATAAAACGCCAATTGAATCAATTGGATACGCTACATTTGCGCCGCAATCTATACTTTGAGCAATGAAAAACATAAAAGTAGCGATCATTGGGTGCGGCAATCTTGGTTTATCCATCCTGAATGGACTGTTGGACAATGAGTCGGTTGATCCGTCAAACATAGCTGTAACAAAGCGAAACATAGCATCAATTTTGAGCTATGAATCGAAAGGAGTTTTTGTTACTGATGATAATGTTAAAGCGGTCGAGAATTCTGAAATTATTATTATCGCTCTGAAGCCATATAATATCCTAAAAGTTATTGAAAACATCAGTCCTGTTTTAGATCCTAAAAAACATTTGCTTGTTTCTCTGGCAACCGGTATTTCTGTTTCTGAAATCGCTAAAATAGTTCCAGTAGACTTACCTGTTTTTAGAGCGATGCCCAATACAGCTGCGGATGTAGAGAATTCCATGACTTGTATTTGTTCTATCTCAAAAAACACCCAAGAGATTTCCTTGATTAAAGACACATTCAATGCAATCGGAGAAACGATTGTTATTGACGAAGGTTTGATGGACGCAGCAACTGTTCTGGGGGCGTGTGGCATTGCCTATGTGATGCGTTTTATTCGCGGCATGATTCAAGGAGGAATTCAAATTGGATTTGATGCCAAAACAGCGAGCGCTATCGTTACACAAACCGTCAAAGGAGCTGCTGAACTTTTAGACCAAAACAAGCAACATCCCGAATATGAAATCGACAAAGTGACGACTCCAAAAGGATGCACGATTAAAGGTCTGAATGAAATGGAACACAATGGTTTTAGTTCTGCACTGATTAGAGGAATTGTGGCGTCTTACGAAGCGATTGATTAATTTGGAATATTCAAAGATAGCTATTCCCTTTTCACTAAATTTGCACCATGGAAATCAAACAAGCCAAATTTATCATTAGCAATACAGATGTTCGAAAGTGTCCAGCACCAGATCGTGCAGAGTATGCTTTTATTGGACGTTCAAATGTTGGAAAGTCATCATTGATCAATATGTTGGCGAACAATAAAAATTTGGCTAAGATTTCAAGTAAACCGGGGAAAACACAGCTAATCAATCATTTCCTTATCAATGATGAATGGTATTTAGTTGATTTACCTGGATATGGCTATGCTAAGGTGCCTCACCAACAACGTGATAAATTTCAAAAGTTAATTTCTCGGTACATGGAAACACGAGAAAACCTTATCAATGTTTTTGTTTTAGTAGACAGTAGACACGAAGCACAGGCGATCGATCTAGACTTTATAGAGTGGCTCGGTGTCAGAGGCATCCCTTTTTCAATTGTTTTTACCAAATTTGACAAGCTCAAAAGTAATGACAAACACAAAGTGATTGCGCGTTATAAACGGGAGATACTCAAACGTTGGGAGGAGATGCCTCCTCACTTTTTAACCTCATCTGAAACTGGAGAAGGGAAAGAAGAAATTCTCAATTACATCGCCGAAATCAACGAAACGCTAGACTTCTAGTTTAGAGGAGGAAGAATACCCATCTTATCACCAAAGTGATGACAGTAGTCGCGTAGATCTTCAGCCATATTCTTTTCACCCGTTGCGCGCTCAAAGGTGTCTGCTAGCGTCAAAAGTGTTTGATGCATAAACTTTTTCATTTCATCAACTGTCATATCTTTATTCCAAAGATCAATACGCATAGCTGTTTCGTCCTTTTCATCCCACAATGAAAGAATGAGCGCTTTTGCTGCCGCATCTTCTACCCCTCCCTCTTTTGCCGACCAATTCATTTTTTCGGGCACATTATTTTCATTGGTCAATACTTCAATCTCAATTATTGATTTTTTTAAATCACTCATTCTTTTCTGGTTTATATGCTTTTAATATTTCAGTTTCTGTCGCGTGATTGATTAAGTCCTCAACAGTCAGTTCGTCATTTTGTTCCATAAAACTACGCACCATTTGCCAACCCATAAATTGACCTATACGTCCTGGCGATCCATCGATCCCAACAGTTTCTGGTGCTTCCTCGAAATAGCGCAATTTCACTTTCATTTCAATTGAATAAATCCAATTCATATCAACGATGTACTGCCAAATTTCATATTCGCTTGCGAGGGCAAATTCATATTCTTCCTGTGAATATCGAATGATTCGATGTTCAGGTAGATCCGGCAACATCGCCTCCATCACATAACGCAATTTGCCGAAATAAATCATACTCGAAAGGAATGTCTCACCTCTATCCTCACCTATCACATTTGTGATCAACCAACTGTGAGCAACATCAACTGGCAAGTAGTCTTTGTGCATTTTTTCCTTCATGTAAAGTGGAAAGCGTACTTCCTTTACTATTCTATTTTCCGGACCCAAATACATATCTAATCCTATCCCCATAACTGAGTCAGTTGAGATAACCCCATAGCTAAAAGCGCTGTTGTAAATGTAAAAAGCTGCCGGTGTCTTTTCGTTTGGCAAATGATATTTTTGATGCTTGAACATGTCTATGAATTGGTTTTGCACGTCTTCAATATCACTAAACTCTTGCTGAATATCCGCGTAGAGTAATTGCATCATACTGTCCTGAACAAAATACCAGAGGTATTCATTTATTGAATCTGCATAAACTGATCCTGATCTTAATGCGTCATATACATAAAACTCGTAAAGCTCTCCTCCATCCTCTATCAAGGCCTTATTAATATCAATCAAGTCCGCTGAAGAAGTGGCTTGAAATAGACGTTGATCAAAACGGTAAAATTCGGTTTCGTAGTCAATTGATGATACATCTACATCCAGTTTATCGCCTTGACAAGACACTAGGACGAAAGTCATTAATATTATTATACGGATTGCGTCCTTCATTGGCGATATTTTCTTATAATTGTTATATCTAAATGTATAATTAATAATTGCAAAATTATGAAAAAGTTACTTTCGTTGCTTTTAATTGCTGTAATCACTTTTGGCGCTCAAGCTCAAGATAAAAAATTTCAAATGGGATTGGTTTTTGGACCTACATTTAATTGGACAAAAATTCAAACCAATAAAATCGAGCGAAACGGAATCGGAAACGGTTTCACGATAGGAGTTGGGGGAAATTATCTTTTCGATGATAACATTGGCCTCGCTTCGGGTATACAGTTTGACTTAGAGTCTTTCTCATTGAATTATGGTTCTTCAACCAACACGGCTTTGGGTGATGTCTTTTATGCATTTGCAGATACCGATATTCAAAAATTTGACGAAGAATCTGGACGCGTAGAGGATTTCACGGATACTACAGCCTTCTCTTTACAAACGCGAAAATTCAGAGCGAAATATGTGACTATTCCGTTATTCTTAAAGTTCCAAACCAACATGATTGGGCAATTTAAATATTACGGTAAGTTTGGTTTACGCACTAGCTTCCTAGCCGGTGTTCGTATGGATGACACGGGATACCAAGCAGATTATGATCCAGATGCTGGAACGTTCGAGCGTATCAACACCAATACATTGACGATGGAAAACATGAAACCCGTTGCTGTCAAAAAAGGCTTAGCATTGGTAAGAACGGGTATTGGAATCTATGGTGGAGCAGAATGGAACTTCACAGGTAATACTTTCCTTTATTCAGAGATTGGATTTAACTACGGAATTACGCCTGCACTTTATCAAAGATCAAGTCACTTGGTTGATAAGGTTGAAGACACTTCAAACCCTGGAACATACAACTATTCTCAATTGGATATTAAAAACAACCCACAACACATCATTGAGTTGAAAATTGGATTGTTGTTCTAAACAATGAACTACGACAAAGTAATTGATCACATTACCAAGTGGCTAAAGGCTTACGCTGAAAACGCAGGAGTTAATGGATTTATAGTAGGTGTTAGCGGCGGAATTGATTCCGCCGTTACTTCTTTTTTATGCGCAAAAACAGGATTGGATGTGCTTTGTTTGGAGATGGGGATCCATCAAAACCCTGATGAAGTGAATCGCGGGTTGGAGCACATTGCAATTCTTGAAAGCAAGTTTACAAATGTTAGCCATTTATCCATCAACTTAACGGATAGTTTTGAAACCATGCGAGCTGCGCTGCCCGATGAAACCAACAAACATGGTTTATCAATGGCAAATACACGATCACGCCTTCGAATGGTAACACTCTACGCCATTGGACAATCTAAAGGGCTTTTGGTTGCCGGAACAGGAAATAAAGTGGAAGATTTTGGTGTTGGTTTCTATACAAAATATGGTGATGGTGGTGTAGATCTAAGCCCAATTGCCGATTTAACTAAAACAGAAGTTTATGGTGTTGCTAAAACCCTAGGTGTGGTTCAATCGATACAAGAAGCTGCCCCAACAGATGGCTTATGGAAAGATGAGCGCACGGATGAAGGTCAATTGGGCGCAACATATCCTGAACTAGAATGGGCAATGGTATTTGATAATGACCCAAACGCGACTGAAGAACATTTAGACAAACGCCAACGCGAGGTTTTAAAAATCTACCGTTCGTTTAATCGTGCGAATAAGCACAAGATGTTGCCTATTCCAGTTTGCGAAATTCCGGACGATTTTCGATAGGAATTAATTATCTGATCAGGTTCACATGACCTGTGTAGGAGTGTTTTTTATCGCTCGACAGATCCCCAAAATCGATTGACCAAACATACGTTCCAGAAGGAGCAGGTCTTGTGCCTCCATAGGAGCCGTCCCAACCTTTAGAGGCATCATACGATTCAAAAACGATTTCACCCCATCGGTTATATATCACGAGATGATAATCATAGATATCCAGACCTGCAGAGAAAATTGGTTTAAAGTTTTCATTGAACAAATCACCGTCTGGGGTAAATGCATTTTCGATGTAGAAGATATTTTCCCCTTTTACAAAGACATTGCCGTAGGCTGTATCCTGACAACCAAATTCAGAGCGTGCAATTAGTGTGATTCTGTAATTACCTCCTCGCTCAAACGGGAATGTATGTGTTGGATGAACATTGGTGCTACCTTCTGATCCGTCTCCAAAATCCCATTCATAGGTCGAAGCTCCTTCAGTAAGATTGTCCATTTTAGTTTCTGCGTTAAGCGAATTTAATTCATCAGGTGTTGCAGTGAAGTTTGCAACCGGATAAGGTGTAACATCCACATTGAATGTAAACGAATTATCCATCTCACTGTCATCAATATAACCATTAGGCGATGTTATTAGCATCACGATAGTATATGAACCTGCAGGCAAGGTGATTTCAGGAAACGAAAATACGCTGGTATCTTCTTCCAACACTTCTCCTCCCCAATCATAAAAATCGAATAATTCACCATCGATATAGAGCTCCACTCTGAAATTATTTAAGGGTTCGTTACCGTTGTTCGTAAAACCAAAGGTCATGTCAATTGGTCCATTTTCACATGTTTCAGAAATCGTACCGCTGAGCACTTCGACATCCATTATGGTCAGATCACATCCAACAAGACAATCAGAACTTGCCATCCTGTTTCGAATATGAGTGCCAGGCTGTAGACCAAAACCTAAACCTAAATTGATTCCAACAGGCAGCAAATGGCAATAACTCATAACGGTTCCGCCGAGTGGTGGAATAAAGGCATCACAACCTTCTGGAAACCCTGCTTCAGGTCCGCAACCATCAATAGCGGTATCATCACCATTCCAAAAACAAGCATGTGTATGTGGAGACCCAAAGTTATGTCCCATTTCATGCGAAATTACCTCAACAGACCATGAGTAAACAGGAACTTCTGCAAATGTTGGAGCAATACCACTTACTGCTTTTCGAATCGCTTGATTTGGATGACAAAACACATCTACCCAAGCCAAACCACCACCGGCAGCATAATTCACAAAATGCCCCAGATCTCCATCCCATTCAGTCGTAGTTGTTCCAAATAAATCCAGCAACACTCCTGTATCGCTGATTTCATAGTAAGGACTTTCGATGTCCCAAACTAGCATATCTTCGAGAAAAATCCCCATGTCGGCAAGTTCAAAAAGATAGGCGACCTCATTGAACAAGGCGGTGATATAATCCGTTGCCCCTACCAATCCCCCTTTATCGAGATAAATATCATAATCAACTTCGAAATACATCCCTGAGCAAGCTGACCATACGCGTCGATCATCGGAACCTTCGTGTCGCGGGTTATATGAAACTGTTGGCTCACCTCTTGTTTCACAGTGAAAGTCATTTATACCATCTAATGCATTTTCAGCATAAAAAACATATTCATCTTGATCTTTTAATTTCCCTAAATTGACATCGCTAATGGCAGGAATAGAACCCACTCCTATTATCTCATTATTAAGCACACTCAATGCAAAATGTGATCCCGCATGTCCGGTAAAAGTTCCATGATAATATACACTTCTCGATATTTCGTTCCATACTAATGTATCACCTGATGCGGTTCTTACTTGGAAATCTTCTCTAAACAGCTCCGTTTTCCGAAGGGTTAAATTCAGATCCGTATCACCATAAGGTATGCTTAGTGAAATTCGTGATGGATGATTTGTCAAAATTTCTTCCCATGCATCATCATTAACGGACAATAAAGAATAAGTATCGACAAGACCCAGCTCAGCTTCGTCAGTAGCAGTATTAAAAAGGTTTACGACCGTTTGTGCGTTGGAGTTTACGGCAGCAAAAAGGAGGACACAAAAGAGTATCGTTGTTTTTTTCATGGAAGCTTTTTGTTCAAGTACTAACCCTCAGACGGTTTTATTTGTTCTGAGGATGCCAATAAATCAAAACGATTTAAGAAATTTTAAGAATTAATTTCCTTCGGGGGCTAAACGAAGTACTATTCCGTCGATTTCATCCGAAATTTGAATTTGGCAACCTAATCGGCTATTGTCTTCCACAAAAAAAGCTTCATCGAGCATATCTAATTCAGCGTCTGATTGTTCAGGCAGATCTGTATCCGATTCGAGATAGCATTGACATGTAGCACACATCGCCATGCCTCCACAACGACCTTCAACGGGTAGTTCATAAGAACGACAAACCTCCATCACGTTCATGTTCATGTCTGTTGGAGCTTCAAGATCGTGCTGAACACCTTCACGGTCTATGATGTGGATGGTTATCATATTGTCTGCCATAAGGATCTAAATTTTCTGCAAATTTAGGTGAAATTGATCAGTTTATGAACAGAAATATCATTCCTATTAAAAACAAAAAAAAACACCCTCCGCTCCTTTCGGAATAGTGAGTATTTTCTCGTAAGCGGTATGGAAAAAGCTTAATGCTGTATCATAACTTTTGTTTTTGCATAGGTACCCTCGACATTTAAGACAAGATAATAGAGTCCATTCGCAAAAATTGAAACATCTATCATTTGATCCTGATATGGCTCTGGCGTTTGCTCATAAACCAATTGACCTGCGGCATTATATAGTCTAATTTCATCAATGTTCATATCACTTTTCTTCGCAATGGTTAATTGGTCATTTGTGGGGTTAGGATAAACAACAAATAAGTCAATCCCTAAATCCTCTAAACTCAATTGGCTACCTACTTCGAAGGTAAATACAAAGACACAGCCATTTGCATCTGTTATGGTTAAGGTATATGTTCCGCGTCATTAAAACCGATCTCTACGTAGTCACCTATTAAATATCCACTGGCACCGATGATTTGTGAATAGCCAAAAGAAGGCATCAACAAAACCAATGCGGCATAAATAAATTTGAACTTGTTAGTTATCATTGGTAAGGTTTAATCGTTAATTAATTCCAACAAAAGCCCATAACGACTTACCGCATGACAAGTATTCTAAAAACTATGAAGTAATAGATTTTTGAAAAACACAGCGATAAAACACTGGTTTTTAGAGGTTCAAGGTTTAGTTTGGTTCTTTGAGGTATGCGCAATTTAATTCAAAAGATTCTTTCTACCACTATCCTAAACGTAAAAAAAATAGGCACTCTTAAAAACCCATTAATCCAGATTATACTCCAACTGCTGGTTTCATGGGCTTTAGACGCTATAAATCTATGAATCACAAAAACAAAAAAACACTGCTTAATCGATAAAAAACAATGTTTTGTCGTAGAAAATCAGTGTTTAATACTAAAAGGATAGACTTCTTAGAAGCCGTTCACCCCATTGACTGTCGTGTACTTCAGTACATTCTTTTTGTCTGGGTGAATTCGAGCAAAGGCTGATTGCACGGCAATTGTTCCTTCGTGAAAACCACAAAGAATCAACTTCAACTTACCCTCATACGTATTGACATCTCCGATGGCGTAGATTCCTGGTCGGTTTGTTGAGTAATCGCGTGTATCCACTTTAATAGCATTCTTCTCGATCTCTAAGCCCCAATCTCCAATTGGACCTAATGTGGGTTTTAATCCAAACAATGGCACAAAATGATTTGCCTCTTTTGTAAATTCACCTTCAGTTTTATGTTTGATTGTTACATTCTCTACATGTCCATTTCCACCAATACCAACAACCTCAGCTTCTGTAATTAAATTTATCTGTCCCTTCTCTGCCAGATCCATTACTTGCTGAACTGAGTCTAAGTGACCCCTGAACGAACTTCTTCTGTGCACGAGAGAAACTTCTGAAGCAATATTATTCTTTACCAAATAAATGGACCAATCAAGCGCAGAATCACCACCTCCTGCGACGACCACTTTTTTATCTTGATAGAAATTAGGGTCTTTAATAATGTATTCAACACCTTTATCTTCGTAGCTCTCCAAATTTTCGATAGGTGGTTTACGCGGTTGAAAAACGCCAAGCCCACCAGCTATCATAACAACTGGTGCTTTATGTTTGGTTCCTTTATCGGTAGTTACGATGAATTGATCACCCTCCGTTTCGTCGATAGTTACCGCTGATTCTCCAAGCGTAAATTGTGGTTTAAATGGATCAATTTGCTCCATTAATTTATCAATCAATTCACCAGCATCAACCGTGGGATAACCTGGGATATCGTAAATTGGTTTCTTGGGATAAATTTCAGTTAACTGACCACCTGGTTGCGGCAGAGAATCAATGAGGTGACATCTTAACTTTAATAATCCCGCCTCGAACACGGTAAATAATCCTACTGGCCCGGCACCGATGATAACAATATCTGTCTCTATCATTTCGCTTACTAAATATGATTAGAACAAAGTTCTAAAGCTTTTGGCTGCAAAAATAAGGAATAAATCACATCTCAATACTGAGCTATGTTCATTCAATACATGAGCACAGTCATATTAGACTGCTTCTACGTGCGAAATTTCGGGAATTGCATTTTTGATGGACTCTTCTATTCCTGCTTTAAGGGTCATTTGACTCATTGCACAGGTCTCGCAAGCCCCGATTAGCCTCACTCTTACCACTTGTTCGTCCGTGAGTTCTACAAACTCGACATCCCCACCATCTTTTTGCAAAAACGGTCGAATGGATTGTAGCGCAATCTCTATTTTTTCGTGAGCGTCCATGCTATTCATTTTCAAGCTGTTCGACAAATTTACGAACAAAATCGTCAAAAACCTTTGCCGAAACAGTATTATCCTGTAAAACTGCTGGTCTACCAACATCTCCTGCCTCTCTTACACTTTCAATCAATGGCAGTTGTGCTAAAAGCGGTACATTCATTTGTTCCGCTAAATTCTTCGCTCCATCACGACCAAAAATATAATATTTGTTATCCGGCAATTCTTCTGGAGTGAAATAAGCCATATTCTCAACAACTCCTAAAACAGGGACTTTCAAAGAGTCCATTCTAAACATATTAATTCCTTTTCTAGCATCTGCCAGCGCCACCTCTTGCGGAGTACTCACAATCACAACTCCGGTTAATGGAACGTTTTGAACTAATGTCAAATGCACATCACCGGTTCCCGGAGGAAGGTCAACAATCATAAAATCCAGCTCACCCCAATCAGCATCTTTAAACATCTGATTTAGCGCCTTGGTTGCCATTGGACCTCTCCAAACAACTGCCTGATCAGGATCTGAGAAAAAACCGATCGAAAGTATTTTAACGCCATGTGATTCAATGGGTTGAATTAGCGTCTTTCCATCTTTTTCGATCCCTTGTGGTCGTTGACCTACAAGATCAAACATCGTTGGCATTGAAGGACCGTAAATATCTGCGTCGACTAATCCAACCTTATAACCTTGCCTTGCTAAACCTGCTGCTAAATTCGCAGTAACGGTAGATTTACCGACACCTCCTTTACCACTGGCAACGGCTATCACATGCTTGACATCGGACAATATGGCTCGTACTTCAGGCACCTTTTCCTTTGGTATTGGAACTAAAGAGATGTTAGCGTCAACGTCTTTGCCGAATGCTCGTTCAAGCGCAAACTCCAGTGCTTCTTGCATTCTTTTTTTAGCATGCATCGCCGGATTGTATACTTTCACTTGAAAGCTGATTTGGTTGTTTTCTACTTTGATGTCTGAAACCAAATCTAACGTGATTATATCCTTTTTTAAATCTGGTTCAATGACCTTCTTTAAGGCTTCTTTTATTCTATCTGGTGTAATATTTTGATCTGTCATAACTAATTACAAAGATATATAATACTCATCTTGTAAACATCTCTAATCGGATAATGTTTACACCACCCAAATCATCTTTTCTTTTAAAATGAAAACAACGATTACAAATACAATCATCAGAATTATATTGGTAAGTATGTAATAACCAATAGTCACTTGTTGCCAGCGATCACGTCTACTATACAAGATTCCATTGGGCTGATCATCAAGGAGTGTATCCTCTCTTTTATTTTTCCTAATTGTATTTCGGACTCCAAGCAATGTCAGGAGGTGAAACAGCAGGACAACGATCAAGAAATTAACGAACTGTGTTTTATCCAACAAAAAGAAAAGCGAAACAATGAGCACCCAGAAAGTTTCAATGGAAATAATCCAAATTCTTAATTGCTGATTCGAAATCTCAGTCAAGTATTTCCTTATGGTGTGCACTTATTTCTTTTTGAATGCGTTTATGGCATTCTTCGTGAAATCGGACAGCACTAATTCACCACTCATTGCCGCACGAACCTTCAATAAATTATCCCAGTTTTGAGTTCCGTCCCAGAATATTTCTTTTAACATGCGCATTGCATCTGGATTAGAGCTAGCCAACTTATTCGCTAATTCCTCAACACCTTGATCAAGCTCCTCAGCTGTGTCATAAATTTCAGCATACAACCCTTTTTCTCTAGCCCATTCAGCCGACTTCCATTCTGTTGCGTTAATGGCTAATTGCGACATCGCTGACATACCTATTTTACGCTGAACGGCAGGACCAACTACAAATGGACCTATACCTACAGCCAACTCAGACAACTTAACAGCTGCGTGCTTAGTCGCCAAGCAATAATCTACCGCTGAAGCAACGCCAACTCCTCCACCAACTGCTTTTCCTTGCACACGACCGATAATTAATTTTGGACATTTTCTACATGCATTAATGACGTTTGCGAATCCAGAAAAGAATACTTTTCCAGTATCAAGGTCATTAATTGAGATCAGCTCATCAAAACTTGCTCCTGCACAAAAGGCACGATCACCTGCAGACTTTAATACGATGATTTTAACTTCACTCTTTGCGCCAACATCGGTAATTGTTTTAGCCAGTTTATTTAATATTTTACCCGGTAAAGAATTGCTTAATGGGTGTCCAAATTCAATTGTCGCGATTCCCTTATCGTTGATTTCAAAATTTACGTGTCCTTGATTTATTGCGCTCATTTTAGTAGTTAGTGATTAGTAGTTAGTGATTAGTTATTTACCTTTATTTGCTCTGATCCAGCTTCTTGACCATCGTCAAAATGGTTGCAATTCCAACTGTTTCCCCTGTCTCATCATAAATATCAACAAGGAATTTAACGATACCTTTAGCAATGTCGGCGTCATTTCGTTTTTCTTGATCAATTTTTTCCTTAACCGTGAAACGGACACCTATTGTAGTGCCTAGATAAACCGGCTTCGTAAATCGGCACTCATCAATACCATAATTTAACAAAACAGGTCCTTTCTTTGGTTCTACAAATAATCCAGCCGCCTTTGAAAGTAGGAAATAACCGTGCGCTACTCTTTGCTCAAAGATGGTTTCATCCAATGATGTAATATCCATATGTGCATAGAAATTATCACCGCTAACGTTAGCAAAGTTCACAATATCAGTTTCAGTGACAGTGTGTTTATGCGTAAAAACGGTTTCCCCAACAGTTAACTCCTCGAAATGCTTTCGGAAAACATGCGGGTTTGCTTCTGGTTGATCTGCTCCAATTTGGAATTGTTTCGTTAAAGCTGTAATCGTTTGAGGGTGGCCCTGAATCGCTGTTCTTTGCAAATAATGAAGAACACCTCTTTTACCGCCCATTTCTTCTCCGCCTCCGGCTCTTCCTGGACCACCATGTGTCAACATTGGCATCGGTGAACCGTGACCAGTGCTTTCTTTCGCACATCTTTCGTTTAAAACGAGAATACGTCCGTGCATAGAAGCTGCATTGATCACATAATCCGTCGCAATGGAATCATCCGCCGTTACAATCGAAGATACCAATGAACCTTTTCCTTTTTTGGCAATTGCCACAGCATCTTCAATATCCTTGTAAGGCATGATGGTTGAAACTGGTCCGAAACACTCAATATTATGAACTCCTTCTTTGTTGTGTGGATCTTCATTTCTGAATACAATTGGAGAGAAAAATGCTCCTGCTTCCTTATCAGCGCCAATAACATCAAAGTTATCTAAATCACCAATAACAATATCCTGTTCTTCCATGAGCAATTCAACATTTGCTCTGACTCTTTCCACCTGCAGTTTAGTGGCGAGTGATCCCATTCTTACAGTTTTGTCTGAAGGATCACCAATGGTGTTTTTTGCTAACCTTTTAGCCAATGCATCTTGCACATCATCCATTAGATCTTCTGGAACGATAATTCGTCTGACAGCGGTACATTTTTGACCCGCCTTAACTGTTATTTCGCGTTGAACTTCTTTGATAAAGATGTCAAACTCAGGTGTTCCCGGCACTGCATCTCTACCTAATATCGCTGCATTTAATGAATCTGCTTCTAAGTTAAAAGGTACTGAGTTTTCAACAATACTTGGCAAGTTTTTTAATATTTTCCCTGTAGCTGCGGACCCAGTGAATGTTACCACATCCACATTTGTTACATGATCTAAAATTCCGCGGCCTAAACCAACAACCAATTGAAGTGCTCCCTCCGGCAATATTTTAGAATCAATGATATCACGCACCATTAACTCCGTTAAATAACATGTATATTCTGAAGGTTTGACGATGGCTGGAACACCTGCTAATAAGTTAACCGCAATCTTTTCAAGCATTCCCCAAATTGGAAAGTTAAATGCATTGATGTGAATCGCTACTCCTTCTTTTGGAACCATAATATGGTGACCAATAAAAGAACCACCTTTTGACAGCGGCACTGCATCACCATCCACATAATACGGTAGATCTGGAAATTGACGTCTTAATGACGCATTAGCGAAAAGGTTTCCAATACCGCCTTCGATATCAATCCAAGAATCCATTCGCGTTGCACCTGTAGCAGCACTTAATTCGTAATATTTACGTTTATTTTTAAGCAGAAATAAAGCCAGTTCCTTAAGCATTAAACCACGCTGTGGGAAAGTCATTTTGCGAAGTGTGCGACCACCTTTTTCTCTCGCAAAATCCATCATCTTGGCATAGTCGAGCCCAGCGGAAGAACAAGTTCCGATTTGCTCACCACTAATGGCATTATATAAATCTGTTTCAGATCCTTCTCCGCTCACCCATTCTCCATAAGCGTAATTTTGGTACGTTTTCATACTATATTATTTCTATAATGATCAATAAAACTGAGGTAATTAATAGCCTTAAAGGTAGTCATTTTTTGAACATTCATGTACCTAGAATGGAAACAAACAATGGTCTTAATGAAGCCAATTAAACCCCATTAAAAGAAGACTAAAAACCCGGTTTAATGAATAACCTTTGTGATATGCGTTAGGCCATCAAACGAGATAGCTGTCAAAATATAAATTCCCGAAGCATATTCACTGAGATCAATCTGAATCATCTCATTGGCAGTGTAGGCTTCAGTTGAATAAACCACAGCCCCACTCGGATCCACCAAAGTTAACTTTGAAAGGTTTACAGCGGACTGTATATTTAATATTTCTGCGGCTGGATTAGGATATACTGAAATCAAATACTTCGACTCATCCAAGCCAAGGCCATCAATAAGCAACACTTTTTCAAAGATCTGCGAACAGTCAATTTCGTTGGTAACTTCCAGCGTCACATCATAAGAACCGTTATCCGCGTATGTGTGCGTTGGTGCAAATTCATCCGATGTTTCACCATCATCAAAATCCCAGAAATAAGAGATTCCTCCTGTTGACTCATTCACAAATTCAACCGAATTAAAATCAGTTATGATTTCATAGAAATCTGCAACAATTTCGTCTGTAACCGTTACAAAAAATGAAATGGTATCACCTGGACAAAGAATTTCATTGTATTCAACCACATGAATTTCGTATTCACCGGCTTCTGTAAACATGAGGTTGAGCGTCCCTGAATTGTCATCTGAAACGACTTCTATTCCATCTTCGACGTATGACCATACATAATGTGAACTGATAGAATCACTCACCATAAAACTGACTGAGGCTCCAAAACAAACTTCTTGCTCTTCTTCTGAAATTCTCTCTGTTCTCGGCTTAATGAGTTCATATAAAAAACGGGTTGTTTCCGGTAAAAGCGTATCACTCCAAAAACTATTCGGTGCTGCCCCTTCAAAAGTTCCATTATCTGATCCATCAAGCATGTGTAAAGGTCCTTCAGAAGTGAAAAAGTCATTCTCAATACCGACATTATTCATTCTTTCCGTAATTGGCAGTCCACCGTAAGTTTCGGGAAGCGTAAACAAACCAAAAGGATGACCATATTCAAAAGGCACCGTTTCATCATTTTCACCATGCATAACTAGCGCAGGAACATCTCCTTCTTCTAAAATAGTCGTATCATTGACAGCGCCCCAAAAGTCAAGAATTGCCATGACCTCAGAGGTATGATCATAATCATTACCTGCACAATCCAGACATTCTAGATCATTAACCAAACCTCCTCCATAGGTACTAGCAGGACGTTCTGTTTCCTTGTCCATATATGCTACATGAAGCGCCATAAACCCACCGGCTGACATTCCTCCAAAGAAAACATAGTTGGTGTCGATATCGTGTAAACTGGCATTCTCCTTGAAATAACGCACAGCTGCTTTCCCATCTTGAACACCTCTATAAACGGCCCTTTCGGCACTTTCACCGTCCAGGGGATCAAACCCTTTTCTATAATCTAATGATGCAGTAACATAGCCTTTTTGAGCAAAGCTGTCGCAAATCGCCACCATATTGTCCACATCCTTTGATCCATTGATAAAACCTCCTGCATGAGCAAATATAATTAATGGACGTTTCGGATTATCGTCTCCATCAGGCATGTAGACATCACAATAAAGATCTATATCCCAATATGGCCAAACCCACTGAGGCGCTTCACCATATTTTACATCTGATAAACTGACAACATCAGGATAGACCTGTTCTTGGTATCGGTTGGGTAAATAAGTTTGACCAAATGCATAAGCATTTGCTAACAATAGAAGTATAAGAAGGTTAAGCTGTTTCATCGCGCACAAATGTACGAAATAAAATCATGCCTGTAAAGAGCTTAAACGACTGTATTTATGATTTCTGTCAAGACATCTTGAAGCTTTTTTCCTGCAGCTGCAATTTGCTGTGGAACAATACTTTGCTCCGACATTCCGGGAGTGGTATTCACCTCAATTAAAACTGGCGTATCATTCTCCTTAACGATAAAGTCAATTCGAGCCAATCCCCTCAAACCAAGTCTGCGGTATATCGCCTTGGATGTGTCTTGAATTTTCTTTGTTAATTGTTCGCTTATTTCAGCAGGTGTTATTTCTGCAGACGCACCATTGTATTTCGCCTCATAATCAAAAAACTCGTTGTGTGAGATGATCTCAGTGGGCGGTAAAGCAATCAATTCATTGGAATTTAAATAAAGACCGCAAGTTATCTCTCTACCGAGAACTGCTGCTTCAACTACAACCTCGTCATCCTCTGTAAATGCCTTTGCAATTGCTTCTGGCATTTCCATCAATGTTTTAACTTTAGAAATACCAAAGCTCGATCCTGCACCGTTTGGTTTTATAAAACAAGGAAAACCAATTTCATCTGCCAATTCGATTGGATTAGGCGATTCTCCTTTTCTTATCAATATTGCTTTTCCGGTAGCAATTCCAAAAGCGCGTAAAAAACTGTTACAAGCCCACTTATTAAATGTAATCGCCGATCCAAATACTGGTGAATTGATGTAAGGAATTTGAAGCATATCAAAATATGACTGCATTTTCCCATCTTCACCCGGCGTACCATGGATGGTTATGATTGCCAGATCAAAATTCGTTAAGGCATCATTCCACAAGAAGGTAAACTTATTCTTATCAATTGGAGAAACGCTACCTCCTTTTAAAACAACATGCCAACTCTTTCGAGAAACCTCAACCATAAATGGCTGAAATAATTCCCTGTCCAGTGCATCATAAATGGTTCTTGCACTTTTCTCTGATATTTTGTGTTCTGAAGAATACCCTCCATACACAATAGCGACCTTCTTTTTCATGCGCCTTGAATGCTATTATAAAGGATTTAAAACCTTAAATATGTTCATCACGAATGTAGGAAAAGAATACCCTGATGAAAATAGTGTCTTGTGAAAGATATTAACAGAAAAAGGCTAGAAAAGTGAGAGAAACTCTTCAAAAGACATGCTGTAGGTGTAGTCCATTTTCCATCTCATCTTAAACAAAGCAACACCTGCTTTGAGCTTACCTTTTATTGTAAAATCAATTCCATCCCCTTTCATCAATGACCATATTGAAGAGAAAGCACTTTTGACAAACTTGGAACCATCGCCCTTTAAAACAAAAGGGTAACTGGCCTTCGTTTTTCTTTTTAGTCGAATTTTTTCTTCAATTTTAACCAAACCGCAATCCTCTCCTGCCACTTCCAAACGAAGCATTGAAGGCTTAATCACGATAGCATAACAATTGGGATTTTTGATCACATAATCAAACCCAACGTAGAAATTCCCATCCTTTTTCTGCACCGAGAAATTCTCCAAAGCGTAAAATTCTAAATCCTTATACCAAAATCCTGCATTTGCAACACTTGCAAACATCAAGAAAACGGAAAGAATTATTGTTTTCATTACTTTTTGATTTGACTGTAGTGCTTGTAGTAAAGCGGTATGGATTCGATTCCTTTGAAGTAGTTATATACCCCATAGTGCTCATTTGGCGAGTGAATCGCATCTGAATCCAAACCGAAGCCTAAAAGAATCGATTTTAATCCTAACTCTCTTTCAAACATGGATATGATCGGAATGGAACCTCCACTTCGAACTGGGATTGGTTTTTTACCAAAACTTTCTTCCATTGCTAGACTCGCTGCTCTGTATTCATCCGAATCAATTGGTGTCAAGGCAGGTTCTCCACCATGATGCGGGGTGACTTTCACGCGTACCGAATCGGGTGCGATTGATTCAAAATGTTTTTGAAAGAGCTCTGTGATCTTATCTGGATCTTGATTTGGCACCAAACGCATAGAAATTTTTGCATTGGCTTTAGACGGCAAAACAGTTTTCGCTCCTTCTCCAATGTAACCTCCCCAAATTCCATTTACATCCAAAGTAGGACGGATAGTTGCGCGTTCCATCGTTGAGAATCCAGCCTCTCCCTCCGATTGCTTAATGTCTATTGCTTTGCAATAAGCCTCCTCTGAAAATGGTGCCTTCGCCATTTCCGCTCTTTCCTCAGTAGATATTTCTAGGACGTCATCGTAAAAACCTGGAATGGTAATGTGCTTGTTCTCATCTTGTAATGACGCGATCATATTAGACAAAACATTTATAGGATTGGCCACTGCACCACCATATAAACCAGAATGTAAATCCCTATTTGGGCCAACAACCTCAACCTCTACATAACTCAAACCTCTTAACCCCGTTGTAATTGAAGGTACATCCGGCGCAATCATTCCAGTGTCTGACACAAGAATCACATCGGCTTCTAGCATCTCCTTGTGCTCCTTGATAAAAGGCTCCAAGTTCTCTGAACCAACCTCTTCTTCTCCTTCAATAATAAATTTTGCATTACAAGCTAAAGTATTGGTTTCTAACATGGCTTCAAACGCCTTCAAATGCATGTACATTTGCCCTTTATCATCACAAGCTCCACGTGCAAAAATCGCTCCTTCCGGGTGAATATCTGTTTTCTTGATAACGGGTTCAAATGGTCCTGACTCCCATAGTTCAATGGGATCTGCGGGCTGAACATCATAATGTCCATAAACCAAAACCGTAGGCAAGTCTTTATCTATTATTTTCTCTGCGTAAACAACAGGATGACCAGCAGTAGGCATTACCTCAACTCGATCTACACCCATTTTTTCGAATTGATTCTTCAAAAATTCTGCTGTTTTAATCATATCACCCTTGTATGCCGGATCGGCACTAACAGAAGGGATTTTTAGTAATTCAATAAGTTCGTTTAGAAATCTGTCTTTGTTCGATTGTATGTAGTCGTTAATCATGTGGTTTTTTTGATAGGAACACAAATTTAGCAATAGTTTGTCAGACCACTAGAAGCGAATTCGGAAAAAAATCAAGACCTTTGTGCAACAAATCAGGACAATCATCAGTCTACCATATAAGTAAATTAAAAATTTAATTTTGATAATATGCGATTTTTAAAGCTCGCCACATTTACAGTAATGGCCATTGCCGCAAATCAGGGCCTTTCTCAAATTACTGTAACTAATACACAAACACCTGAAGAACTGGTAAACGATGTACTTGTAGGTGAAGGTGTAATTGTCTCTAACATAGAGTTCAATCACTCAGTGCCTTTGGCTGGGGTGGTGCAAACAATGGCCGGATATTTTGATGCTTCAGGAACGGATTTCCCAATCGAAGAGGGTTTGATCTTGGCTTCTGGACATGTTCGCCTTGCTGAAGGACCAAATGATACTGGTGGAGCAACAGACAACGAGGGTGTCGCTGTTGATCCAAATGACATTGACTTAGATGCAATTGGAACAGCAACAATTAACAACGAAGCTGTTTTGGAGTTTGACTTTATTCCATCAGGTGATTCAGTTGTTTTCAATTACATTTTTGGATCTGAAGAATATTTAGAATTTGTGGACGCTGGGTTTAACGACGTATTCGGATTTTTTATTAGTGGACCTGGCTTTACAGGCCCTTATGAATTTGGAGCCGAAAATATCGCTACCATTCCTGGAACGGCAATCCCGGTAACCATTGACAACCTTAATGACGAAGATTATCCAGAATATTACGTTAACAACGACGGAGGAACTGCTGTACAATATGACGGCTATACGACGGTTTTAACGGCAAGTGCTTCTGTTGAGTGTGGTGAAACCTATCACATTAAAATTGCCATTGGTGATGCAGGCGATACAGCGCTTGATTCTGGCGTGTTTTTAGAAGCAAGTTCTTTCTCATCGAACGGTGTAACAGTGGAGATTACATCAGTTCTAGGTGAAGAAGCTTTGATAGAAGGATGTGATTCTGCGCAGGTATGCTTCATTCGTCCTGAAGACTCTGACACCGTTGAACTGGTTGTAGATTATACAATTGGTGGCTCAGCGATAAATGGAGTTGACTACCCACTCCTTGATGAAACAGTTACTTTTCCAATTGGTGTTGATACTGTGAAAAAATGGATCGTACCAGAAGATGATGGATTGGTTGAAGGAACTGAGGATGTGATCATCACTGTTGAGATCATTAACGAATGTGGAGACACAATTACAACAGACGCAACGATCGAAATTATTGATCCATATGAAATCGAAGTCACAACGGAAGATGTTCTCATTGAATGTGCTGAGGATTCCGTCATGATAACTTTTGAAACCACAGGGGTTGATCCGCTTGATATTGACTGGAGTTCCGGTGGTACGGAAGTGGAAGAATGGGTGCCGGGAGACATAGAAGGCACAACAACATACACAGTAGAAGTAACAGACGTGTGTGGTGAATCAGCCACAGGCACCGTAAATGTTATTTACGATCCGGCTTCGGATGTTTCAATCACATTTGCAGAAACAGAATTCACAATATGTCCTGGCAGTGAAGTCTTTATAGATGCAACCGTCATTGACCCGTATGATCCGACAGAGGTAACTTATGATTGGTCTCCTTCAGGAGATATAACTGAAGACATTACTATAACCCCTGATGAGGAAGGGTACCAAGTGCTGACGGTATGGGACGGCTGCGGATTTGCAATCGACTCAGTATTGATTGAATTTGGAGAAGTTGTTTTGGATGATATCACAGTAATTGATGCTGTTGATTGTCCTGGTGTTCCTGATGCTACACTTGGATCGATTATCGTGGATCCGGATAGACCAGATTGGACTTATGAATTAGTTGGATATGTCGATCCTCAGGATAGCGGTATTTTTGAAGACCTCTCAGGTGGTATTGATTATATCCTTACCATAACAGATGAATTCGGTTGTACTTTGGACACAGTTATTACGGTTGGACTTGGTGAAAACGAAGTAACGGCGATGTGGGAAGCAGATAGCCTACGAGACGTGTCTTGTTTTGGTGCCAATGACGGAGGTGCTTATGTATATGACATTTCAGGTGGAATTTCAGAACCTTTCAACGCGATTTGGACAAATGAATTGGGTGTATTTGACACAGAAACAGGCATTGCGGATGGTGGAGATGCAGAGATCGACAACTTACCTGGTGGGATTTATACAGTAACCATTACCGATGATTTCGGTTGTGCATGGTCTTATTCATTCGAAATCTTTGAACCAGAAGAATTGACGATTGACATTATCTTCAATGAGCCAACATGTAATGGTTTCTCTGATGGATCAGTAACCGTGCTTACATCAGGAGGGAATGGTGGAGAAACATACATTATGACCAATGAAGCAGGTGATGTCTTAAATGTTGACAATTCAAACACGATCAATACGGTTCCTACAGGAACATATTTCGTTGAAGTGATCGATGAAAATGGTTGTACCGCAAGTGGTTCTGTATTCTTAGATGAACCGGGAGTTATTGATGCAGATTTAATTATTACACAACCATTGTGTTATGGATTATCGACGGGAAGCGTCACCGTTGACACCGTTTATAATTTCCAAGGGGAGTATGATCAAATCAGTTATTTCTGGGCTCCGAATCCAGTTGGGGAAAATGGAATTGGTGCAAACACGATTAACAAACTCGGAGAAGGTGAATACACATTAACCATTAATGACGAAAACGGATGTTCTCAGGTCATTGATTTTGAAATTGAATATCCAGATTCGATGTATTGGACAGAATTGGGTTATCACCCAGCTTACTGTAGATTATATGGATACCAGAATGGTAACGGTGAAGTTTATGCTTCAGCAGCCGGAGGTACAGGATCAATCACTTACGAATGGATGAACATGGAAACTTTCGAAACCAATGACAATACTACTTGGGGAGGATTAAATCCGGGCACTTATGTAATCATTGCTGAAGATGATAATGGATGTGAGTTTAGAGATACGGTAGTTGTAGACTCTTTGAACCCGATTGCTGATTTCACTGTAACATCTGATGAATTGAATGAAGATTTAATGGGTACAGCTGATGTTGCTGCAATCTTCACAAATACTTCATTGTATTTCGCAAACCCTAAAAACCCATTAGCGGACACCACATTCTTCTGGAATCTGGACACACTGAATACTGATTATTGGGTGACTGATGATTATTTCTTAGCACCAGACACGGTTTATAAGGCTAAAGGTGAATCATACGAAGTTGTGGTTTGTTTAACTGCTTTCAACAAGAATGGCTGTCAGGATACAGAGTGTAAAACACTGACCATTTTCGAACCGATCTCATTAACAAATGTCAATATCTTCAGTCCGAACGGGGATGGTGTCAATGACGAATTCAGATTTGATTTCTACGCGAAGTCAATCTCCGAATTCAGTTGTGTCATCGTAAACCGATGGGGAATCCAAGTAGGTGAAATTAATGACATAAACGATGGTTGGGATGGTACCGATATGAATGGTGATCCGTGCACAGATGGTGTATATTTCTATACGTATCGAGCAATCTCAGATAACAGCACCGTGTTGGAAGGTCAGGGTACTGTGACCATATCTAAATAGAAATAGAAGAAGATAGATTGATACTAAACGGCCTCGCTCAATAAGTGAGGTCGTTTTTTTGTTGCATTTATATGATTAAAGCTAAAACTTATCTGATCTTCCTCCTGACCAATTTTGGCATTGTATTTTTGTAAGAAAATCTAATCGGATATACCGATGGGTTCTATCATTGCATGCTGTGTCAATCAAAAACCAAAATGTATCATCGCTTTATTTAAATTGCTACAATAGGTCACTTCGTGGTTCGGAGGTGGCCCTCATAGACTATCTTGACTCCACAGGTGTTATTGGGTACTTTGAAGTGGCTAGACAGGAAATTTGATTTGATAGGGATTTTAAAATATCGATTTTCACTAAAGGATATTATTGTAATTATTTCCCCTGTGAAAATTTGTGCACATTGGTCTAATTCTGACACTGTCACATTTATGATGTGTTTCAAGAAATAATGAAAAATACGCTACAGTTCATCTCCTTTTTGAAATGGAGCAAGGAGTCAATGTGATTCTAATCAACTATTAAATTTAGCGCAAAACAACGAGCTTCGAAACCGCGCTTCCAATTTTCAATAGGTAATTGCCGCTAGCAGTATCGAAAGGTAAAATTACTTTGCAATACTCGTTATTTACAACAGGGACAAGTTCAGAAAAAATAAGATTTCCATTCATATCTAAGATATTACAAGTTAATTCTTGACGTTCCAAGCTATTAACATAAACCGTAATTTCCTCCTGATTCACCGGATTAGGAAAAACATACAATTCATTACTTGCAATTACAAATGAGCCATTGACTGCAATAGGTTCAAATATTTCCACTTTACCATCAAAGTCAGTTTGTTTCAGCCGATAATAAACTACTGATCTAATTTGTGTGGAATCGGTATAATTATAGTATTGTCTTGTGCTAATTGCACCAGCCCCACTAACGAAATGAATTTCTTCCCACGCAACACCATCAATACTTTTTTCGATCCAAAAACCCCTATTATTCAGTTCGGATAAGTTTTCCCATTTGAGCTTTACATAACCGTTATCATCTACATATCCAGAAAAACAACAGAGCTCAATTGGTAAAACAATAATTCCTCCAATGATGTCACCATCAGCTGCGCTCAAAACCGTTGTTCCGCATATTTTAATAAAGTTGGACATCCCTCCACCTCCACCGGCAGTCAATGATCCCGTTGGTTGAATAATCACCGCACTTTCACCGCATGGTAAGTCCAGTTTTTTTCCTGTTTGAAAGGAAAGCTCGCCGTAAACAAAAATAAGAATCGGTCCGCAGGCTGTTAAATCTTAAGTAGATTTAATCGTTACAGTGATGCCCTCGGGAATAACAATTGAGTCATAACAACCTGGATGTGTATTATCCCAAGTTGAATTATCGTTCCAATCACCATCAGCAACTGCAGTAATGATAGACGCCTGACTGCCAAAAGCAGACAACAAAAAGAACAAAAATAAAAGATGTCTTATTCTCCTATACATAGCACTGTATTAACTGTATTAACAGTTTAATCTTCTAACATAGTAATATTCTGATAACCAGTTAAAAAACTTCGACCAATCGACAAAACACTACTTCGAATTACTCAATATTACCATTAAACTTATTCGTTAAAATGATTCCATCCCTGCGCCTGCATTGGAATTAAGCTTCCGTCTCGTTGAACAATATTTAGACTTCCTCCTTTTTCGGTAAAGTGTCCGATCACTGTCATGTGCTCGCTGTCTTTAATCTTGTCATAATCAGACTGACGAATCGCAAACAGCAATTCATAATCCTCTCCACCGTTAAGCGCACAAGTGCTTGGGTCTATATTATAATCTCTTGCAACACGATGTGTTTCCTGATCAATTGGCAATTTCTCATCATAGATTAAGCAACCCATTTCACTGTGTTTGGCCAAATGCATAGTTTCTGAGACAACACCATCAGAAACATCAATCATCGCCGATGGAACAACACCTAAATCATGCAAATAGTGAACAACGTCTTTGCGTGCTTCTGGCTTTAATTGTCTTTCGAGAATATAATCTACACCGGCTAGATCAGGCTGAATTTCTGGATTTTCTAGGAATATTTGATGCTCTCTTTCTAGCATTTGCAAGCCCATGTAAGCAGCTCCCACATCTCCAGTTAATACCAATAAATCATTTTCCTGCGCCCCTTTGCGGTAGGTTATTTTGTCTTTGTCTACACGGCCAATTGCTGTAACAGAAATAAGAAGACCACTCAATGAAGAGGTTGTGTCTCCTCCGACTAAATCAACTTGATAAAGATCACATGCTTTTTTTATTCCACTGTATATCTCCTCTATTGCCTCTACTGAAAAACGATTGGAAACAGCTATAGACACTGTAATTTGTTCCGCCTCAGCATTCATCGCATAAATATCGGAAAGATTAACAATAACTGCTTTGTAACCGAGATGTTTTAAAGGCACATAAGCCAAGTTGAAATGAACACCTTCAACTAACATATCCGTAGAAACAACTTGATACTGATCACCACAATCGATCACCGCTGCATCATCACCAACTCCAAGAATTGTAGTTTTGTGATTGGTTTTAAAAGTGCTAGTCAATTGATCAATCAAACCAAATTCCCCGAGTTTATCTAATTCTGTCCGTTTTTCCATGCGTTAATTATGAAAAAAACGCCTGAAGCATAACTAAATAAAATTGCTACAGGCGTCTAAAAGTTTAAAAACGTTAATTACGAATCCAATGATCCAATCATTTTTGAAGGATCCACCCATTCATCATATTTCTCAGCTGGCACATAACCCAACCGAACTGCCTCTTCTCTTAGCGTTGTTCCGTTTTCATGAGCCGTATTGGCAATCTCTGCGGCTTTATAGTATCCAATTTTTGTATTAAGTGCTGTCACCAACATCAATGAGTTGTTCAATAGTTCATCAATGCGTTTTTGATTAGGCTCAATCCCTTTCGCACAGTTCTCATCAAACGAAGCGCAAGCATCACCGATCAATTCTGCTGATTGCAACAAGTTATAAGCCATCATTGGCTTAAATACGTTTAATTCATAATGCCCTTGAGTGCCTCCAACTGCAATTGCAACATCATTTCCAATTACCTGAGCGCAAACCATTGTCAATGCCTCTGCTTGAGTAGGGTTAACCTTACCCGGCATAATTGATGACCCAGGCTCATTTGCTGGAATCGTGATTTCTCCAATTCCAGAGCGAGGTCCAGAAGCCATCAAACGAATATCATTTCCTATTTTATTCAAAGAAACAGCTAATTGTTTCAGCGCTCCATGCGTTTCAACAATTGCGTCGTGAGCAGCAAGTGCTTCGAACTTATTTTCAGCTGTACGGAAAGGTAATTTTGTAAATTCAGCGATGTACTTAGCAACTAAAACATCATACCCTTTCGGGGTATTAAGCCCTGTACCAACCGCTGTACCACCCAAGGCTAATTCTGATAAATGATCCAACGTGTTGTTCACTGCTTTTAATCCATGATCCAATTGTGAAACATATCCTGAGAATTCCTGTCCAAGCGTCAATGGTGTCGCATCCATTAAGTGTGTTCTTCCGATTTTTACAACATCTTTAAAAGCCTCTGACTTTGCCTTTAGTGTATCTCTCAATCGTTCAATGCCAGGAATCGTTTTTTCGACAATCATTTTGTAACACGCAATGTGCATCCCAGTCGGGAAAGTGTCATTTGACGATTGTGATTTGTTTACATCATCGTTTGGTTGCAAAGTTTTTTCACCTTCTCCAATTTTATTACCTGCTAATTCATGTCCACGATTTGCAATGACTTCATTTACATTCATGTTCGATTGGGTTCCAGAACCCGTTTGCCAAATCACCAATGGAAATTGATCATCTAACTTACCCGCCAATATTTCATCACAAACTTGACCAATTAGGTCTCGTTTTTCTTCAGTTAATACACCCAACTCGCAATTTGTGTAAGCAGCTGCCTTCTTTAAGTAAGCAAAACCATATACAACTTCCAACGGCATTGAGCCAGCAGGACCAATCTTAAAATTGTTACGTGATCTCTCAGTTTGAGCGCCCCAATATTTATCAGCTGGCACTTTTACTTCTCCAATTGTATCTTTTTCTATTCTGAAGCTCATTTTTCTTTCTTTTTCTAAGAATTAATATTAACTTTACGGCGTAAATTTGATACAAAAATAATACTTAAAATCATGATTGCACTCGGTTTTGCTCTATTTCTTTTAGTTGGTTTGATGGCATTTTGGACACTTGCTTTTGTTCTTGGATTTGCTGTTCCAATGTGGTTAACAATCGGTGCGATGCACATGTTAAGACCAAAAAGATTAGTAGAAGAGGAAGAAGCTGAAGCTTAGTCCTTCGAAAATATTCATACAAAAAAGACTGCTCAGTTGAGCAGTCTTTTTTTTGTTTATCTCTCTCAAACTAAATTCAAAACATTTTCTGGCGGTCTCCCCACAATTGCCTTGTTGCCCTTGATGACAATCGGTCGCTCGATTAATTTTGGATATTTCACCATCGCATCGATCCACTCATCTTCAGACAACTCTTTGCCTTTGAAGTTTTCTTTGTAGTCTTTTTCACCTTTTCTTAAAATTGCAGTTGCTGGAACATTTAGTTTTTTCAACAATTCCTGCAAATGAGTTTTTGACAATGGCTCATCGAGGTACTTTATAATTTCTGGCTCAATTCCATTCTCCGTCAAAAGACTTAGCGCTTGTCTACTTTTCGAACACCTGTTATTGTGTAATATTTGAACTTTCATATTTATTATTTCTTATTATATTTCTAAAAATTAAAACATGATCGATATCTGTTTAGTCATAATTCGTAGGCTTATATCGAGCATTGGTCTAAAATTAATTGGTTTTAAGATAATATCCACAACGGTTTAGTGAGATTCTCCGTTTATAATATTAAACACCCACACATGAAGAAACTACACACATTACTTTTATTCGTTGCTTTTACCTTAACCGGTATTTCGCAAGAAGCAGAACCAAACGCTCCGGTAAGCAACTACCTGACAAACAATCCAAATTTCACTAAACTATCAAAGACAGCTGTTGATACTTGTGGCCCATACTTCAATAATTATGTAGGTTTATCCAAAACTTCAAACCTTTTCTTTGAAGAATTAAGAACGGGGGATGGTTCTGACTTCACCCCTTACTCAGGAAGAGCACAACGTTTTCATGCCAATCAACCCATTGAAGTAAGCGGAATGCAGTTTTATAGCTTCCAAACCAATGAGACATTAGACTCCTTACCTGTTGTTACTGTATTATACGATTATGATGAGGCACTTGATTCAATTGGAGTTGAAATGGCTAGGGATACGGTATGGGTATTACACACTGAATTTACACCCTTATTGCCAGACCTTGAAGTGAACAGCTTTTTTGATGAGCCGGTGTTGGTTACTGAAGACTATGTAGTTGCACTTTATACCTACACAAATGATTCTCTAAAAATCATTACAAATGATCCGGGTGGTGATGGAGACGGTGAAGGTGTTTCATTTGCTTATTATGAAAATCCAGCAGCTCCAAGTTTTACAGGTTGGTATGCTACTTTACCGGTATTTGGACCTGCTTATGATATCGATTACTTGATTAACCCGCGCGTTGAATTTCAATTACACGATGGCTTCACCTTGACAGGCGATGAAGTTTGCCCAAATATTGTGAGCGCCACTTGTGTTGAATATGTGCAAGTTCCTAATTTCTCTGACCGTCACTATAACGGCAACTGGGATGATCCTTTACAAGATATTCGTTGGGATTGGGGAGATGGCTTCCAAAATGATGACTTAGCTTCTTTATGTCATACCTATGAAGCTTCAGGATCGTTTACAACAACACTAATTGATACTTTAAGACGCTATGTCTTCGCCGATTCTTCATGCGCAGTTGAAGTGACTCAAAATGTACTTGTATTAGATTCAACGATTGCAGCTGGAAGCTTCACTAGCACTGGTTTGACTGCTGAATTTATGGGTACACCTACCAACGAAGACTCTGTTTTCTGGGACTTTGGAGACGGATCTCCTGGGTCCACTGACATGAATCCTTCACATGGTTATACAGAGTTGGGAGCATACAATGTTTGGTTTTACGCCTATGGACCTTGTAATACTGACTCTATCGAATTCGTAGTAGATATAACTGATGCTAGCATCGGAGAATTAGAATCTAAAATTGAAGTATATCCAAATCCTGCAAATGCACATGTTACAGTAAGCGGTGTTGTTCCAGGTACAATGATCAGAATTGTTAACCTTTTGGGACAAGAAGTTGGTCGAGTAAATGCAAACGGAACAGTTGAAGAATTAAATACTGGAGGCTTTGCTCCTGGTACTTATTTTGTAAATCTGGTATTAGATGGACAAACGATAACCAAAAAACTAATAGTCAAACATTAATGCTTCCATGAAAAGCACTTTAGCGCCGTCGGATCAACTTCGACGGCGTTTTTTATTTTAACTTTGTAGAACCATGGCGAGCAAAAGGTTGAAAAATCCTGTTTTTCTGATTTACGTCCTTGTAATCTACATCACGCTTCAATTTAGCTGGTGGCTCTATCTGATTTATAGCCTCTACACTGAAACGTACAAAGACGCTGCAACGTTAAAAAGCAAAACATTGATGCTGATCGGTGAAGGAAGTGTGTTTATGATCATTTTGTTGATTGGTGTTTATTTCATAGTAAGAAGTTATCGTAGAGAGAGAGATTTGATCAAACAACAAGAGAACTTTATTCTCTCCGTTAGTCATGAGTTAAAAACACCAATTGCTTCCGTAAAGCTATTTCTTCAAACATTAAAAAAACGTGCATTAAACGAAGAGAAAAAAGAAGAAATTTATGAGCGTTCGCTTACTGAAATGAATCGACTCAATGACTTGGTGAACAATATCCTATTAACACGTTCAATTGAAAATGATAATTATTTTATTGATCGGCAACCAGCTGAATTGAGTGCTTTTATTAGAGATCGAGTAGAGGTTTTAGAAAAGACCATTTTAAAAGCACATCAGGTCGAATTCGAACTAACCCCTGTCTCATTTCCAATTGATCTGATAGGTTTTGAACGCGTATTAGTTAACTTGCTCGAAAATGCCGCAAAATACAGCCCTGCTGGATCTATTATCACCATTTTTTTGAAAGAGGAATTGAAACATATATCGCTGGAGATTAAGGACCAAGGAATTGGTTTGCCAGAAGATAAGCGCGATAAAGTGTTTCAAAAATTCTATCGTGAGGAAAATGAAATGACGCGTAAATCAAAAGGAACTGGACTAGGACTTTACATCACAAGATATTTGATAGAACAACACAATGGAGAGATTCGCTTTCGGGAGAATAAACCAAAAGGGTTGATTGCAGAAATAAGATTATTTAAAAAATGAAAAAAGTAGCCTTGCTAATACTAGATGGCTGGGGTCATGGAGACCATAGCAAATCTGATGGAATTTATCATGCCAAAACTCCTTTTATGGATGGTTTGGAAAAGGAATCTGCCAATGCAGAATTGCTAACTCATGGTGAGCATGTTGGTTTGCCTGAAGGGCAAATGGGAAATTCAGAGGTTGGTCACCTAAACGTCGGAGCTGGGCGTATCGTTTATCAGGAATTAACACGCATTAATAAATCAATCAAAGATGGCGAATTTCAAAACAATCAAGTTTTGATTGAAGCTTATCGACTTGCAAAAGAAAAGAGTAAAGCAGTTCACCTCATCGGCTTGGTATCTGATGGCGGCGTACACGCTTCAGCAGAACACTTATATGCTTTATGTGATCTAGCCAAAGACCAGGGTTTAGCGGATGTTTTTATTCATGCATTCACAGATGGACGTGATTGTAATCCCACGACGGGAGCAGGTCATATTGTTGCTTTAGAAAAACATTTACAGAATAGCGTTGGCAAAATTGCGACCATTTCCGGGCGGTATTATGCAATGGATCGGGATAATCGATGGGAACGCATACAACTAGCCTATGATGCCATGGTAAACGGAAAAGGAGTTGAAGCAATATCAGCTGAAGAAGCGATAAAGAATTCATACGGTACAGAAGCCACTGATGAGTTTATTAAACCCGTTGTTTTAAAAGAAAACGGACGACCAATTGCACAAATTAAAGCGGGTGATATCGTGATCTGTTTTAATTTCCGAACGGATCGTTGTCGTGAAATCAGTATAGCGTTAACTCAAAAAGACATCCCTGAACACAGTATGCGGTCACTTGATCTGCATTATGTTACCATGTCCAATTATGACAAGACCTTTAAAAATGTTCACGTTGTTTTTGAAAAAGAAAATTTAAAAAACACATTAGGCGAAGTCGTTGCTCGTGAGGGTTTCAATCAGATACGCATTGCGGAAACAGAAAAATATCCGCATGTTAGTTTCTTTTTCTCGGGTGGCCAAGAGCAGGAGTTTCGTGGAGAAAAGCGAATCCTTATACCCTCTCCATCCGTTGCCACATATGATTTAAAACCAGAGATGAGTGCGCTTGAAATTAGAGACGCCATTTGCGAGGAAATGAAAACCAATCAACCAGAATTTATTTGCTTAAACTTTGCGAATACTGATATGGTTGGGCATACAGGAGTTTATGAAGCAATCTTAACAGCTGCCGAAACGGTAGATGGCTGTGTTGAAGAAGTTGTTAAGACTGGCCAGTCATTGGATTATTCCTTCATCATTATTGCGGATCACGGAAATTCCGATTATGCAATCAACCCTGATGGGAGTCCAAACACAGCTCACTCCATGAATCCTGTGCCAGTCATAGTCCTGGATAAAGATGTAAAGCAAGTCAAAAATGGAACTTTAAGAGATGTTGCACCTACAATTCTTGATTTAATGCAGATTCAACAACCTTCAGAAATGACCGGGAGTAGTTTAATAAATCGCTAGAGCAATTTCTTTGGTTGCCCTGCAATGAAACTTTTAAGGTAATTTGGCTCGAAATAAGCAACATCTACAAAGTTCTTTTCTTGAAAGTTTTGTTCAGCAAGCTTAACCATTCCTCTTGCGCTGACATTGGTTGTTAAATCGAAATTCGTATTGGGATGCACAATTACATCCTGACATTTTTCTGCTCCAGGCCCCATAAAAAGAACTGATCCGTTTTCTAACAAATCTTTGAATGAAAATTCATCTATGATAACCGGCTCTGTTGATTTGACCTCTTTATTGTTCTGATCATAAACCGCCGCATAAACTTCCATTCTGCGTGCATCGAACATGGGACATCTGTAGTCATGTGCATTAGATGCTGCGCGATTTGCAAGTGAAGCCAATGAATTGATGGCAATCAATGGTAAATTTCTAGCATAGCACAAACCTTTTGCCGTTGAAACACCTATTCGTAATCCCGTATATGAACCCGGTCCTTCGCTTACTGCAATCGCATCGATATCATTCCAATCAACTCCTTCGTCTTCTAATAAATCAATGATCATCGTATTCAACTTCTCTGCGTGTGAATACTGTTCCAAATGAAAATCTTTATAGGCCAGTAGCTGACCGTTTTTACCGAGAGCGACGGAGCATGTACGCGTTGCTGTTTCTAGTGACAGAATTAATCCCATTAATCAATAATTTTGATTTCTACACGACGATTGGCCTCTTCTTCTTTGATTGATTTAGGCTCTGGAAAGATCATTTTTGTATTTCCGTAACCTCTCACTTCTATTCGGTCTCCATCTATACCATTGTCCTTGAGGAAAGATTTTACGGCTTTTGCTCTTTTCTCAGACAAGGATTTGATGCGACCTTCATTTTCCATGCCGGGTGCATTAACGTGTCCCTGAATTTCTATTCTAATCTCACTGTTCAGCGCCATGAAGTCTAAGAGTCGTTTTAAGGCTGGATATGCTATCGGTAAAAAATCATCTGAATCCTGTTCGAATTTAATATTTTGTAGCGCGAGTTTTTTGCCGGGAGATAATCGCTCCAACTCCAACAATATTTCCATATTTTGTCCTCTCGCATCCTTCGTTTCAAAATCTTTCACAAACAAGAAATAACCTTTCGTATTGGACTCGATGTGCATCTCTTTTTCTGTTGTTGCATCAAACAAAAAATCAGTCCCCATAAACAAATCATTGTCGCGTTTTACACCATTAATGATCATGTTTGCTTCTACCGGCTCTCCAGTTTCTTTGTCTCGTATTCGAACGCGCAAGAATTTACCGTTTTTATTTCTTCTAAAATCTTGCACAACAATTCGTGTTCTTTCAAGCTTTCCAATTCGTTTGTATTGAACGGTTACATGGCCTTTGTATGTTGAATTGGTATGAATCATTAAGTAGAAAATATCATCCACTTTACACTCAACCGAACCTTTAAACCCTTCTCCGCCATAATCCGTTGCACCTTTAGTGTGATACGAGGTGCTTTGAAACAATAGTGATGAAACACGATCAGCTTCCAATTTCTCACAAAAGGAGTTGTCATTGGCACGAAACAGGTAGTAGCTAAAATCAACGTTATTTTCGGTCGAAATAACAAATTCAAAACTCCCTTCAACCCTAGGCTCAAGTCGTAACCAAACAGAATTTACTTCATGAAAATCTTCGTCCAATTCAATAAAATCGTCTCTCACTCCCCAGTTTCCAGGGAACTGAACACGAGAAGGCTGGTTGAAGTCAAAAACTTCTACTGCCCCAAAACAATCAGCAAATGAATTGGAGAAATGCATTTTAAACCCCTGTCCCCAGGACAAGGTTGCAAATAAAATACTCAGTAAGCAGAGATATTTTATGTTGTTACTCATTATGAAGTAAAGATACTTTAATTTTACAAAATTATTTAATTATGCTTGCAACTGCATGGAGAACGTTAAAACATTATACGAACACCTTGGTGACAAACAGCTACAAAAACTAATTAACAGTTTTTATGCCAGAGTTTTCAAAAGTCCGATTATTGGACCATTATTTAACGAAACCAATGCCGACGCAATCAAAGATAAACAATACCGATTTTTGACACAGTTATTAGGAGGACCGTCCAGATATTCGGAAAAATATGGTCATCCTCGAATGCGCATGAGACATATGCCCCATGCCATTACGCCAGAAGCAAAAGAGGAGTGGTTAAAGCTCATGAAAGATGCCATTCACGATCTTGATATTTCTGATGAGTTGAAAAACGCACTTTATTTGGAGCAGTCTCAATTTTTGTAATCAAATCACCGAATCCATTTCTTTCCTCTACTCCTAAGTCATCTAACGTTTTTCCATGTTTCTCCCAAATCGCTTTGAAATACGCTTTTACTGCATAACCAAAAATGATAGGATCAGACACCTTCATCATGGTAGCTTTCATATGGATTGAAAACAATACACCTTTATCTCTCGCGTCAGCAACTTGCTCTTCTAAAAATGTAACCAACTGTTTAACGCTCATATAGGTAGCATCGATAATCTCACCTTCCAGCAGATTCAATGTTTTTAAAACTTCTTTTTCACCAGCCTTGGACACAAATTCGATGCTTACTTTACCTTCGCGTGGCATCGTGTACGATTTTTCATTTGATCGAAAATCACCTGATGACATCGTTGACACGTGGGTTTTAGAAACAGCCGACCACGCATCCATTCGATGCGGATTTGCTTTCGCATAATTTTTCACAGCTCTTGGTGCTCTCCTATCTGAATTACCCTCACGTAAAACTGGATTCACAGCACTACCTTTGACTTTATTGTATCGCGATTGAATTTCTTTTTCTTCGTCTGATTCTGGATCTTCAGGATAATCAGGAATATTAAACTCTTTAGATTGTAGCTCTTGAATTGCTTCTAATAACTGAGGTACAGAGGCACTAATATTTGGTAATTTGATGATGTTTGCTTCTGACTGTTTGGCTAATTCTCCAAGTTCAGAAAGTGTGTCTGATATCTTTTGCTCATTTGTGAGATAATCAGGAAATGCAGCCAGAATTCTACCTGCCAATGAAATATCTTTTGTTTCGATGTTAATCCCAGCAGAACGGGTAAATGCTTGTACAATTGGTAAGAAAGATTGAGTTGCTAATGCTGGTGCTTCATCTGTAATCGTGCAGACGATGGGAGCGTTGTCTAATGCCATTGTTGATCTTTGTAATAAACCGATAAAAAATGTTTAATCGTAAGAAGGGGGCCTTACGAGGCCGCAAAGATACTGTTTTGTCGTTGATATCCTACTTTTCTCCGTATCAATTTGAAGCCTTTGCTACAAAGAAATATCATCTAATCTAAAGCATTGGTAATGAATGTCACTTTTTAAAAGAATGAGGGTGTGATCTTTTTTATTGCCTATCTATTCCAAGTCCTGATTTATCTGAGGCTTTGCCTTTATTCTTGGTACGACACGAATACCAAGACCATGCATTCTAACCTCACTTAACCATGTTCTCGTATCCGGTTGTTCGTACAATGACGTCGGTTTTGTAAAAAGCGCGTAGCGAAATAAATTCAAGTTCAGAAAACAGGACAAATAAAAACTATCGTATTTTTCCGTAATTTGAGGTTGATAATTCAAAACTAAAGCGGGATAGTTTGGACTAACCATCGCTCCATCAAACCCAGCACCTGGAGTATTTGTGCGCACAATAGCATTTAAACCAACTCCGATCGCGTTACTCAATTTAATCTTTTCAGACGCATTGTAATGAATATCGAAATAATGAGTGAAGTTAATCACGTGATAACGCACTTTATATTCTAATCCTCCGAACAAATTAACGATTGAGTCGGTGTTACTAGTTGAGCTTCCTTGATAAAGTAGGTTACCCGTGCTCCTAAAAAATCGATAACCCAATTCCATTGAGTAACCCAATTGCCATTTATCATCCTTTTCAAAGCGCCGACCGTAACTGCGAAGACTCAAAGCCTGAGCCAGGGTGCCGAGATTTTGATTGAGTCGATATAAATCCCATGTCTCATTCTCATTGTAAACTTGCAAGTAATTCAAAAATTCTGATTGCGAATAAATGGCCGAGAGTTCATATCCACCTCCAAATGAAAATTGCGCATTTGCTTTATTGCACGAAAAGGCAAGCAAAATCGCGATGAGAGCATATAAACGAAACATTAGTCAGTTGGTTTTAACCAAAAATAAGCCTTATCTGAACATAATGCCATAAACACGACCGATTTTATCATCAATATCTCGTCCTGAGAAGTTTCTAACAAATCGGCTGTGCTCTTTCCCATCGAAAAACACTAGTAAAACAGGTGCAGTATAGACGCCATATTGAGCAGCCATCTTTTCAAGCTCTTCTCCTTCCATCGTCTGGAAATCCAATTCAGGATACTGTGTTTCAATATGTGTTTTAACCTTTGGATAAAGGACCGAGCACACGCTGCATTGATCTCCTCTAAAATAAATCGCCTTATTCATGATCCATTATACATTTTGCCCATTTCAAATCCATCGGGGATGTGATTTTAATATTCTCTTCATTACCCGCTACTGCTGTAATTTCTCCCCCGGCGTATTCGACTACTGAAGCATCGTCCATAAATTCGTTTTTATACCTTGATTGGTATGCGGCTTTCAATAATTTCGATTGAAAACATTGTGGTGTTTGCACCAATGCAAAATCCTTTCGAGAAACAGCCCGCGTGGTTTGACCATTAATTGTTCTTATGGACTCTTTTAACGATATAACTGGCACAGCAGCCCCATTTTGTTGTGCTGATGAAAAGCAATTCTCAATAACTTTTTTACTCACAAATGGACGGACCGCATCGTGAACAGCAATCAATTCACCCGAAGCAATAGCAAGTCCATTTTTTACGGAAAAAAAGCGTTCAACGCCTCCTTCCACAATTTCATGTTTAATGCTAAAATTATGTTTTTGACAGAGCTTGTTCCAGTTTGCCTTTTGATCTGATGGTATAACGACTACAACCTGTATATCGGAATCAAAATCAACAAACTTCTCGATGGTGTGCATGATGATGGGTTTACCGTCAATTTCAAGAAATTGCTTTGGTATTGCTCCTCCCATTCTTTTTCCTGTACCCCCAGCAGTAATGATTACTGAATGTTTAATGGAAGAAAAAGACATGATGTAAGCTAAAAAATCTTAGATGATTAGCATCGCATCTCCATAAGAGTAGAAACGATACTTCTCTTTAACAGCCTCATTGTATGCTTCTTTGATAAAATCTAGATCAGCAAAAGCTGAAACCATCATCATCAATGTAGACTGTGGAGTATGGAAGTTCGTAATCATTGCATTAGCAATCGAAAAATCATACGGAGGGAAGATAAACTTATTTGTCCATCCATTAAATGGCTTCAGGTATCCATCTGTAGAAACGCTTGATTCAATCGCTCGCATGCTGGTGGTACCAACCGCACAAATCCTTCTTTTTTCTCTTTTGCCTTTATTTACCATTTCAGCGACTTCTTCGGTGATAATGGCCTGCTCAGAATCCATTTTGTGCTTCGTTAAGTCTTCAACATCAACACTTCGGAAAGTACCTAAACCAACATGAAGTGTCAATTCAGCAAATTCAATTCCTTTTATTTCGAATCGCTTTAGCAATTCACGGCTAAAATGTAATCCTGCAGTTGGCGCAGCAACCGCACCTTCATTTTTTGCATAAATTGTTTGGTAACGCTCTTCATCTTCTGGAACAACATCTCTTTGACTCCTGATGTACGGAGGAATCGGAGTTTCACCTAATTCAGTGATTTTTTGCTTGAATTCTTCATAAGAACCATCAAAAAGGAATCGAATGGTACGCCCTCTTGAAGTTGTATTATCAATAACCTCAGCAACCAAAGTATCGTCCTCTGTAAAGTATAATTTGTTTCCGATTCTTATTTTTCGTGCAGGATCAACAAGAACATCCCACAATAAGCTGTCACGGTTCAACTCTCTTAACAAGAACACCTCAATACGTGCTCCCGTTTTTTCCTTATTCCCATACAAACGAGCTGGAAAAACCTTAGTATTATTCATGATCAGCACATCACCTTCATCAAAATAATCAAGGACATCTTTGAACTGTTTATGTTCAATTGTTCTTTTCTCACGATCCAATACCATTAAACGAGATTCGTCTCGATTCGGCTCTGGATGTTGAGCGATTAACTCTTCTGGTAATTCAAAATTAAATGCTGACAACTTCATATAATGCTCAGTTTTAAAGGAGCACAAAGTTAATATTTATAAATGTTAAATCCCATAATAGGTTTAAAAATATTCAGGCCACTCAATGTATTAGTATTTGTTCAAGAAAACGATTCCATCTACAAGTGTTAAAAACACCCGAGCAAGAACAATTTAATCAATCAGGCCCGGGTGAATCACACTACAATTTGCATCAATACTATCTGCTAGCTACTGATCTTATTGCTTTTCTAGAAAAACTGCCTTTTGAACAAGGCCAATGAACTCTAATCGGTCGGAATCATCTATGGTTACAGCTGTTTTTGCTAACGCTTCCACTTCAGTCAACTGAAAATTATTTGAATATTTTGATTCTCTCAAAATCATCGAAAAAGATGCCACCGCTGCTGAAAACCGGAAATCGTCAGATGCTTTCTCCCAATCGTTATCCTCGTTACCAATACTTACTTCCTTACCAACACTCTTCTCTTTATCCGGTTTTTATAGCGCAACTTTACCGTCCCTAATTCATTCGAATTTCCATTGGCACTTGTCTGATATTTTAAATTCCCTGATTCAGCTTTTCCCGGAACAATTTCATAAATGGCCGTAACTGTATGCCCTGCTCCTAATTCTCCGGCATCTTTTTTATCATCCTCAAAATCCTCAGCATTCATGATACGATTCTCATAGCCAATTAAACGGTATTCTGCAACCGTATTCGAGTTAAACTCAACCTGGATCTTTACATCTTTTGCAATCGTCATCAATGTACCCGCTAGATTTTCCACCAAAACGTGATTGCTCTCACCGATCTCATCGATATAGAAATAGTTCCCGTTTCCATGGTTGGTTAAAGACTCCATGCGTGCATCTTTGTAGTTGCCCATTCCAAAACCAAGTATCGTCAGGTAAACACCTAGATCTCTTTTTGACTCGATCAAACGGGTCAACTCACCACCCAAAGATTTACCGATGTTAAAGTCTCCATCTGTCGCAAGTATAACACGATTGTTACCTCCTTCAATGAAACCATCAACAGCCTGCCGGTATGCCATTTCAATTACACCGATTCAGTTGCTGGAAATTATAAAGACGAATTAAAAGATCAGCTCAGTATTAAAGAGAATAATCCACGCGGAACAGCATTTTTAATTGATAATAATGGACATTTTCTGACAGCGTATCATTTAGTCGAGGATTTAGAAAAAGTGATTCTTCAACTCAAAAACAGCAGTTTATCATTTGAGGCTAAGGTTGTCTATGTGAATGATAGTTTGGATCTAGCAATACTTGCCTCTTCATATACAATAAAAGAAGAAATAGGTCAAGCACCATACCGCATTGCAAAAGAATCTGTTCAATTGGGTGATGATATTTATGCGCTTGGTTATCCAAAAAAAGATATTGTATTTACACCTGGAAGCGTGAGCTCTGAAACAGGGTATCACTCCGACTCCCTATTTTACGAGTCTACAATTCCTTCTAATGCAGGACATAGCGGATCACCTGTTTTTAATGATAAAGGTGAATTATCGGGAATTATTACAGCCAAGAATGTGAAAAGGCAAGCGGTTACATATATCCTTAAACCAGAGTTCATTGCCAATAGTTTGGATATGCTTTCTGATAGCTTAAATATCATTTTGCCTAACCCTTCTCAAAAAGCACCAAAAAAACGTAAGGAACAAATCCAACGTTATCGAAGCTTCATTTTTGAGGTGCATTAGAAGATAATCTCTTTGAAAAATATTTTGTTACCTTCTGAGTTATTCTGTATTAGTAGTGTGGACCATTTTTAAAACGCATCCAATTTTTGTCAGAATTCATTAGTTGTAACATTTCGTTTATAAAAGTGTCTAACTTTGCAAAGATGCGCTTCATTGCCAAATACAACCTAAAACGATTGATAACCTTGTGCATACTGCTCATTGGTGTCGCTGGCTTTGGACAAAGCAGCATTACGGGTTTTGTCTATGATGAGGACAATAACCCTATTCCATACACAAAGGTATACGTTAAAAGCTTTATTAATAAAGGTTCCATTACTGATTTAGAGGGCAAATATTTTATTCCCATCGATTTTGGCACTTATGAGGTCATTTACCGTTGTGTTGGATTTGAAGAACTAACAACAAAGGTTACTGTTAACTCTAATCAGCCTACCGTTAACAATGTTTTCTTAAAACAAATGAATAATGAACTCAACAAGGTTGAGGTTGAAGTCAAACAAAAGAACATGGGTTGGTTAATCGTTCAAAATGTTATCCAACATAAGGATGAAATGATCAAACAATACGATTCATATACCTGCGATATTTACATAAAGGGCGTCGAAACATTTGATAAGAAAAAACGACAACAAGACGAGGAAAAGGAAGGCGAACCCAACGATATTTTTGCTGAACAAAAAGAAGAAATTAGAAAAAAAATTGAGGGAGACAATCGATTGAACATGGTTGAAATAAACCTGACGAAACATTTCGAATATCCCGATAAAATAAAAGAGGTTAAAACAGGCTACGATAAAATAGGAAGGCCTGATCAAATCTATTTTCAATCAACAGTTAGCAGAGACTTTAATTTCTATGAGAGCTTGATGCGGAAAGATGACCTACACCTAACACCTATTGTTTCCCCTTTGCATCCTGCCGGAATTTTGTCGTATAAGTACAAATTAATAGAGGTCAAACCAGTCGAGGATGACACCATTTACACGGTAGAAATAAAACCAAGAAGTGTTGGTACCAGCACAATGGAAGGTAAGCTTTACATCTCCAAAAAAGAATGGGTATTAACAGGTGTTGATGTATCGATGCACAAAGGGAACTTGAAAAAATATGATGATTTTCGGATCGTTCAAGAATTCGAAAAGACAGATTCTTTGTGGATCATGAACAAACAGCTTTTTGAATACAGTACAAAGTATGGTCGTGAAACGGTAAAAGGGGTTACCCAAGTTGTTTGTTCGAATTTTATCATTAATCCTGATTTTGGTCCAAAGTTCTTTTCAAACGAGGTTGGTATCACTACAAAAGAAGCCTATGAACGAGATTCGACTTATTGGGATGAAATTAGACCTATTGCACTTGAGCCGGAAGAACGGCGCAAAAAATTCGTTCAAGATAGTCTCGAGGCCATATACACTTCGGAGGAGTACTTGGATTCTGTTGATGCAAATTTCAATAAAATTACTGCCTTAAAGGTTTTATGGTTTGGGATTGAGCATAGGGATCGGCATAAAAAAGAGCAATGGTATTTATCTTCTGTTGCCGATATTGTTGAACCTCTAGAAATTGGGGGGTTAAGATTTGGGCCAGGCTTTAATTATTTCAAAAAATGGGAAAATGAGCAATGGATCGATACCTATTCCGACTTTACAATCGGATTTAATAATGCTGATATTCGGGGACGTGCAAGAGCGTATCACCTATACAACCCAAAAAAGTTAGCTCGATACAGTGTTTCCTTCCAACGTGAAGCGTTCTTGATCAATTGGAACGATAATGTACTTGCCATGTCCAATCGTCAAAACTTTTACATGAATACGCAGGCGAGACTTTGGCATTATATTGAATTGGTAAATGGTCTCTATTTAGGTGCGCGCGCAATTTTGGAGCATCGCGAACCTTTTAGCCTTGACTATCGATTTGTAACCTGGTTTGACGATGAACTCGAAAATGGACCGCCAATTGAATTTGATCCCTACAATGCCTTTAGAACTTCTTTTTATTTGCAATATACTCCAGCCCAGAAATACATGACTGAGCCAAATCGTAAAGTCATTTTGGGAAGCAGATGGCCAACTTTCTCTTTGTACTGGGAAAAAGGGTGGAACGGTCCGTTCAATTCACCTGTCGACTTTGATTACCTCAGTTTAAGTGTTGAACAATCATTTCAAATTCGTACGATGGGAACATCAAATTATGTCATCAAGACCGGTCAGTTTGTCAATCAAGATAGTGTCTTTTATATTGATCGTAAGTTCTTCATGGAAAACGATAATGAGACGCCCCTGCGATTCCTTTTTGTAAATCCGCTCAATAATTTTCAAAATTTGGATTCTTCTTATGAAACGGAGGATTTCTATATCGAAGCTCATTTCATCCATCACTTTAACGGATCGATTGTAAACAAAATTCCTTTTATGAAACATACCGGAATCACCAGTTCAGCAGGAGGAGGTTTCATCTATTTGCCAGAGCACAATAACTATTTTTACACCGAGGCTTTCTTTGGTGCAGAACGGATTTTTAAGTTACTCAGGAGAAGACTAAGGCTTGGGGCTTATGTTGTTTTCAGCGTCGCCAATAATCAATTCAGTTTACCGAGCGAGGATCAACCTAAAAACATTCAATTCAAGATCTCTTTCGATATTATGGATGAGCAAGATTTGAAGTTTAATTTTTAGCAACTGCGAATTTCACTTGCTTATTTATTTGATTTTCCGTAGATTAACGAGAAATCAAACCGATGGAAACTTATTATTTTATTTGGAAAATTCTCGGGGGTGCATTTGTCATATTCTTAGCTTATGCATTTTTTGTGGTGAGGAATAATCACGATGAACAATAACTATTGTAATACAAGTTTGGTCTGATACTGACGTCCTTCACTATCACGTGCCAGTAAAACATAAATTCCTGAACTAAAATTTGTTAGGTCTATTTGACTGTCATTGTCAACATTTAATGCATTGATTTTACCTGTCATATCAATTATATTAAACGATACTATCTTAAAATCGCAGTTGTAAGATAATAATCCGTTCGAAGGATTTGGATAAACCTCAAATGGTCTCATCGACATTTTATTTGTATGTAAAGTCGGATCTGTGCTGTGAATTACGCCTACCGCATCTAAATCAAAACCACCGCTTTCAAAATCTGTTGGATACGGATCATTGATAATATTTCCTTCACTATCATAAGTTCCATATTCAGGGTTAATGGATCCAACAACATCAACTATTCGGATATAATTAATATCCATTAAATCTAAACCTGTCGAATCAGCGATGTCTTCTAGATCAAACGGTGTTCCGTACGCTTGTCGATATTTACCAGCAAGATTATGAATTTGAGTTGGATCCGTATTTTCGTAGGTGGCTGTTTGTTCTTCTATAGAAGTATAAGCTATTGATGGAATACGTACGAATTTAAGACCATCAGTGCTCACCTCAATATGAGCCAATTCTAGGTACTCATCTGAAAAGCTATTTTCAAATACAACAAAATCTGGTCCCGGCAAATTCTCGATGCTGAAATCAAAACTAAGCGTTATCGATCCACCATCTCCCAAGCTAACTACGTCTGTTGATGTTCCCTCTGCTTGATACAAGGCAGCCTCCTCAATTCCATACGAAGCCAAACCTCCATCTGGATCTGCGGCATCAAGGGGCCCTCTATTAAAGTCATAAACCTCCGTTGCCCATGCCACAATTGCAGAAGAATCTTTATGAATCGCTGTTGTCCCATCAACACCCGGGGGAGGAGGAAATTGAGCGTTAGTAACAACCACCGAAATCAGCACCAAAAATAACAAGGATAATCTTTGTATCATTTTCATCAATTTTGAAAGATTAAATCGGTTGAATTCAATCCACCTGTGAATGAATCTATAGCAATTCCGGTGTCATCATAAACATGTATTGTCGAAGAGTTCACATAACCGTTTCCGTCAACTACGTAAAATAAGTTCGTGATAGGATCATAGTGAAAACCAAGAAATGTCTCATAGTCACTTAAATTCAAAATCTCGCTTTCTTCGAATGTTTCCGTAGTCATGTTGTACCTGTATAGCCCTTGATTATCTTGATCATAATAATACAACCAATCATCAATCTTCGTGAGAGACGACATGGCCTTCTCCGTTGTTTCTACCACTGTTCTTGTAGCAACATCAATTCTCAAGAGTGCACTTGGTATATCATCATAATTACCTCTTGAAATCATATAAATATCACCATGATCATCACCAACCATTTCTGTTGGATTTATTCGTGTTTCTATAGTTTCGATTACTTCGTAAGTCGCTGTATTAATCACAGAAATTGTTGAATCATAAATCGGGAATAATAGCCCTCCCGAATTTGCAACAAACAATTCTTCTTCAATTAGAACCATTGTATCCGGATTGGCTCCTACTTCTATAGTCGCAACTACTGTATTCGTTATCAGATCGATCACTGAAACAGTCCCGTCAAAATTGCACACGTACGCTCTTGGTCCTTCAACTAAAATTCGACGAGGTGATCGTGGCTCGCCATCATTAAACATAGGTATTTGAGCTACTGAACTCATCGTTGATCGATCAATGATTTCAACCTGACTCGAAACATCAACAGCAACAATTATGTAATCACGACCATTAATGGTATAGGCCTCAAAATCATTAGCTGTATCTCCTAAACCGCGACCATTTTCAGACTTAAAAATCAGTTGATAATCCTCCGCACCATCATAAAAGCTGATGGATGCATTATTTTGCTCAAAGAGTCCTTCATTCAAAACAAACACCCCATGATCATACTGTCCAGGTGAAATGGGCTCAACAGGCTTCTTATTACATGCGCCTATGATTAAAACCAAAAATACAATTGTTCCTGCTCTCATTTATCTAAGCGGTATTTGATTCTTAACTGGTAATGTCTACCCGGCATTGGAAAACTCCGAATAACTTGATAATTATTATTGAGTATGTTCATTGCTTTTACATCTATCAAAATATTGCCTTTACCCCAATCGAGTTGTTTTGACAAACCAAGATTTATATCAGCAAAACCAGGAAGATAATTTGCATAAATATTTTCATTGAGAGAATACCTAAAGCCGGTAAATAATGCAGTAATACCAAATCGATATCCATTTCGAGAGGCGTTGACCGAACTCTGAGAGTGATAATAAGGTGTGTAGGGGATTTGATGTCCAAAAGTTAAGCTTTCGGGATTAGTAATATCTATGGATTCATTAAAGGAATGACTCAAATTTAGATCCAGTTTCCAATTTTTGAACTGGTAAATAAATAACCCACCTATATCAATCCCTTTGATTTCTGTTTCCCCGATATTCTGCATACTCCAATTAAAAAGATCTTTTGTTGGGATGGCAACAATTTTGTTTGCAACACGATTATAATAGGCATCTGCCGTGAACTCAACATTAATTCTTTTATGTGCTTTACCGTAGGTAATTCCTATATTAAACAAATGAGCATCTTCTGGATTGAGGTTGATATTCCCAATGAAGTTGTAATATAGATCGTTGAAAGAGGGCATACGGAAGGCATGTCGATAAAATGAGCGAATACGGAAAGCCTCTTTTTTAAAAGGAAGATATGCGACAGATACAAAAGGTGAAAATCGATGATAGTTTCGATCCGGATTTTCTGCCACGCTGATCTCCCGATCAGCAATGATTTGTGCGGTGAGATTTGCCTCAAACTTAACTCGGCCAAAAATTGTTTTACCGCCGACTACGGTGACACTGGATATCCGTTTTGGGGAGAGAATCAATTCATTTCCAGAAAGCGCTCCCTGAATGAGTTCTGTTCCGAAAAATAGTTTTTCATTGCTATTCCTCAATGTTCTTCTCATCATGAAACCAGCGTTCAGATTATCTTGTGTAAAATCAACATCTATAAAACCCTGCAGATTTTGATAATAGGGGTCGTAAAATCTTGAATATTCGTTTTGATAACCTCCATGTATGCTTAGGTCCCATTTATCGATCTTGTGAGATAATACAGATTGTAAACGCATGTTTTCGACCTGCAAGGTTTGATCGTTTGAACTATTAAAAAGTACCGCCGCACCTGGCAATTCTTGATTGCTGTTCGAATAGGCAGCACTTGCGTTCCATAATGTGTTTTCATCTGAAAAGCCACCAGCTATTCTTAATCGATAATTGAGCATTACAGAATTGTCTCGCCAAAGAAGAGGCCCTTCTTTTTGTTCAGGATGAACAAACGAATATTTTCCTGAACCATGTCTAAACATACCTTGACCACCAAGAAAAAAATGTTTGCCCACCTTTTTTTGGAAGTAAGCTCCATGTTCGTAAGCATTAATGGTAGTTGCATTCGAATAAATTCCAAGCCGAACTTTTCTGGGCGCCTTTAAGAGGATAGATTGCAAAGCAACCGTATTAGCCTGAGCATAAGAAGCAGCGGTGGCATAAGCGTCAGTTGGATTTCCAGATGACAGGGACACATGATCTAATCCGAACAATTCAAAATCAGATAGGTTTACGGATCCTGTTCTTATTGCTGGTAATGAAAAACCATCAACTAAAACACCTGTATGCGCTCCGCCTAAACTTCTGTATGTTATTGTCTTGACTCCCCCAATCCCACCGTAATCCTTTATTTGAACTCCCGGCAGGATCTTAAGTGCTTCACCAACATCGACAAATCCCCAGTCATCGACTTGTTTCTGATTAATCTGAAAATGTGGTGTTGAAGATCGAATTTGAACCCATTTTGCAATCGTATCACCTTCACTATAAATTGGAACGGGGTTTAACATACGGGTTGTATCTTGGGCAATGCCGATTAACGACGCCCAGAACGCAATCATACATATGATTAATCTGATGAACACTCCTAATGTATATTCTATACTAATCTATGATGATCACCTCAGATTGATATAAATCATCATTCTGAACGATCAACAGATACGTTCCCGGTACTAAAGTGGTCAAATTCATTTGGTGCGTTCCTTCTTTCAATTGGTCAAACAACAACCTTTTACCCTGCATATTAACTAAAGTAATGTTTACATCCTCTTCAACCACTATTTGAAATGCTCCCCGAGACGGATTTGGGTAAATCGATAAATTAGATATTTTGCCTTCATTCAATCCAAATGTAAACACTCCGTTTTGAGGCAGGCTTGGTGGCGTTGCAGGGGCCCAGGCAGTATAACTACAGGCAAACCAATCACCATCAGACATTTCTTCACCAATCCCTGAGTTTAATTCCCATCCTCCCGTATTACTGGCAGACCAGGTTGACCAATAATTTGGAGCCCCTCCTATTCCTAAATCCACGGTTAACTCATTTTCTATGCTATTTAAGAATCCGCCGCCTAAATCAAATGTGAGTCCGTATATTCCCGATTCTTGAAGCCCTAGCAACACTTCCTCAGCAGTTATTGTTTCTGTATCAAAATGATAACCATAGACATAAGATTTACCTGGTAGCCACTCATTAAAATCTATTACGACTACAACTTCGTTCGTCCCTATCCCGTCAATGAATTCAACATCATATATGGGGAAAGCGGCTGAATCAATAGCAGAAATAGGATAAAACGGTCTTCTTGGTGGCCATGCTGCATAAGAACATCCAAACCAATCACCATCATTCACTACAGTACCTAAACCAGCATTCATTGTCCAATCAGTCAAATTTGTTCCACTCCACGTACCCCAGTAATAAGGATCACCTGCGAGACCTTCAAGACCGTTAAAAAGAATATCATTTAGAAAGGCTTCTGCGTTAACCGATAAATTTACATCGGCTTCTGAAATGTCATTTAACATTGTAGCACCGTCAGTTGGCCCGTCAAAGGCATAACCCCAGGCGTATGACATAGCTTCGCCAAACTCACTTGTCACAAAATCAACGACAAAAACGGCCGAATCTGGACCTTCGCCAATCCAGAATTGAATCATATCACTTTTGTATTTTGAGGATTCATACGCCGGCAGTGGATCTGCAGGAGCAATAGCTGGACCTATTTCAATATACGAACAACCAAACCAATCGCCATTTTCTAATAATGTAGGGAGACCTCCATTTGACTCCCATTCTGTCGCTTCCGTTCTGCTCCATGTATTCCAATAACCAGGCTCACCCATAACACCCGCGTGATTATTATAGTATATGTCGCTCAAATAAACACCTGCAATGACAGCATTTAGCATTTCTTCATCATCGGAAATGGCAGCTAACATATCACCTCCAGTAACATCAACGGCATCATCAAATAGATAACCCCATGCATAGCAAGAATCTTCAGTTCCATCCAAGAAATCGATTACCAAATAAGCTGTATCTGGTCCATCTCCAACGTAATAGACAATATCTTCTGTCGTGAATTGCGCATATGTAAAAAGCGCAAAAATTGCTAATGCACTTGTGAGTAATAATTTTCTCATCCTTTTTAGTTTTTCGGTCATAAACTGACCAATCGTTTATAAAAAAGGAATAGAAACGCAGAATAAGAATAGGGGCAAACCCTTAACTTAAACTTTGCTTTTATCCCGAAAGCGTTGTTTGTGAAAAGTGGCAGGTCTTCTGACTTACTCCGTGCTTTACGCCCTTCCCGTCTTGTGACAGTGGTTATGCGTAAAGTTTTGAAGCTTACAGCTGCGGGAACAGTTCAGGAATTGTTTGATACTCACCTGATTCCCTTTTAATCCCACCAGTGGTGGAAACCAAAATTCGAGTCAAAGATAGAATAAAAATCGTAATGTTATTTGAGATTCATTGATTATCAATCAAATCAGTTTTTCCATTTCTATTGAAGGATCCCAAAAGATCTTCTTAAAATTTTGGATTTGATCTTCAATGATTTGAACATCTTCTGCCTCCAAACTTTCTTGCATAGCAGTTGGCGTTGGAAAATGCATTTTTCCAGTTAGAACACCATTTCGATTGACTACACGATGAGCTGGAATTGGATTATCGAGCGAATGTGCGTTATTCATTGCCCAACCGACCAGTCTGCTTGAACGAACTGCACCTATGTAGCGTGCAATAGCCCCGTAACTTGTCACTCTTCCTTTTGGGATATGATCAACTACAGCATAGACGTCTCTGAAAAAATCCTGTTTTTTATCCAATTTAGGATCGATTTAAGTGAGTGTTTTTTAGGTTGATATTGCTCTAGAACTGAAGGGTTAAGCAAATAAAAAACATCATTTTCTAGGCTGGCGAACAAAAGTGGTTCTGTTTCTTTGTTTTTTCTCTTTTCAGGTGTTACTATCGCAACAAAATTTTTAAACTCTACGCCTAATCTTTTCTGTTCTTCCTTAATTCCAAGAATGGTATTAACAGAATAATCAATATGAATCAATGAAGCATCCAACAGTTTACCACGATTAAAAGGTGAACGTTTTCTTAATTGTCGCTTAGAAAAAACGCGATCGATATTGAGTCTTTTTAGATCAACCTTTAGGCCATTTCCATTATTCTTTGAAAAAATATGAAACATGATTTGTTCCTCTTCGAGTTGATCTCGAAAGAATAAATTCTTGATTTCTCCTATGGCTTCATCCGCACAAGAAAAGCGAATTGGGGATAAATCATCGTCGTTATAATGTCGCTTCAATTCCAAAACTCAATCTTTTTCCTATTTACTATACGATTCCGGAAACAAGGGCGTTGCCCCTGCATTTGTTTTTTTTGAAAATTATTTAGGTAACCGAAACTTACAATATTTTATTTTGTACCCTTTTTCAGAAAAAAGTTTTTCATAGTGCGTCTTTATTGAAAGGATATCTTGTGTTTCCGGATCCAGATTCTCGGATAATTCTCCGTAGAGATCCCAAGTATATGCATCAATAGTACCACCTACTTCTTCTACTTCCTGCAGGGTTGAGGCATAGAGCAAATCATTGTCAGTCTTTAGATGTACAATCCCACCTGGTTTTAAGAATTTCCGATAACGATCGAGGAATAGTTTAGAACTTAATCGTTTTCGAGGCTTATTCGGTTGAGGATCTGAGAAAGTCAACCAAATTTCATCCACCTCATCTTTAGCAAAAAATGAATCAACAAATTCAATTCGCGTTCTTACCCACCCAATATTTTTTAACCCTTCTTCTCTAACGGTATTGGCACCCTCCCAAATTCTCGCACCTTTAATGTCAATACCGATATAATTTTTATTCGGGTATCTTTTACCCAATCCAACAGTATATTCACCTTTTCCGCAACCCAATTCTACAACCAAAGGATTCTCATTTTTGAAATACCCTTTATGCCAATTTCCTTTCAGTGGAAAGTTATTGTTGTCAATCATAGAATGATCCGGCTCAAAAACGCATTCCATCGTTTTCATGTCGGCAAATCGTTTCAGCTTATTCTTTCCCATCTGACTTTAGAGCTGATTATTGAATTGCTGCAAATAAACTAAAACCTCTTTAAGCATATCCATTTTGGGAGAAGTTTCAGATTTATTCGCTACCAAATATTCCTTTAGAACGATGATCGGATCAAACAGTTGGTCTTCATTAAATCCTCCATCCATATTTTCAACGATGGTAACGCACTCTAAGGCCTCCATCATTTCTCCAGAAGTTCCGGCAATTACAATTTCTTTGAGATAAGGACGATAATCCAAACCTGAACTCCAAACTGAGATTAAAAGGTCGTGTCGAATATTTGCAAAGCGTGCATCGACCAGCGCATTGGCAATTACGGAAGGAACTGTACTAGACTTAGTTGTGTTGATTAAGTCGATAATCTCTTTTCTGACTTCATCATTCTTGGATCTTGACAACAAAAGTAAAATTGGCTCTACAACATCGTCGTTACCATGAATTTTCAGTGCTTTTACGGCCTTCAATTGCTTGTCAACATCATTTGTTTCCAAATCTTTTAGTAGACCTTTAATTTTCTTTTCCTGTGCCTTATCCTTTTCGCTCATGTTCAAATATTGAATTGCAAAGGTACAGCTATTCGTGAAATTGAATTGCATAAATGAAAAAATCCCCTCCGCAAAGCTGAGGGGATAAAACGTATAAGCCGGGTTCTGTCCTCCGATAATTCGGAGCTCCTGTCATTTATCTAGCCCAAAGCTCACGCCAGGGGTCTATCCATCTACCCTCCGAGATCGACCGAGCAGATCTCAAGCCTCGGTTTACATGATGTTTCAACGCATGAGGTTTGCACGGCTATCAATGTTGCCACTAATACCGGTGAGCTCTTACCTCACCTTTTCACCCTTACCACCACGAATGGTGGCGGTTTTTTTCTGTTGCACTAGCTGTATCCCGAAAAAATCGGAACCCTTCCCGTTAGGAAGCATGCCGCTCTGTGTTGCCCGGACTTTCCTCTCCCAACTATTATGGGAGCGACAGGACCGTTTCTGATGCAAAGATAGGTGTTATATTGAATTACTGTTTAACGAATTGAAGAACGTACGTTGTTCCTTGCACGGTTACGTGCATGAAATACAAACCGTTATCATAATCTGCAACGGACAATTCTTTTGAACCAGCCATTTCTTTGATGCATTGGCCAACTGCATTATAAATTCGGATATTATCAACGGGGTGATTTGCATTTATTCGAATTAGATCATTTGTTGGATTTGGATAGATAGTTAATAATTCAAAATTATCCGTTTCGAAAGATAAATCACTCCAGTCACGATCTTTGTATTCTACACTGGTAACCGTCTCTGAACCGAAAAAGCTCTGTGCAACAACGGATAAGACTGGTATCTTTTGGTCATTGGCCCACCAAGAATAAATGATTTGCGTAGGTGTTGGTAATTCTAACCATGTTTCAGTTTCTCCCAAAACGATTTTCATGGAATCAGTGAAATCAACAACAGCCTTTGTTCGAATCACATCAAAAGTCCCATAAGGTGTAGTTACGGTTCCCCATCCATCAACCTCAGCTGTTCGCTCTTGATAGCGACGGAGAATACCATCGTAAACTGGATTTAAATCGATCTCAAAAAATGAGTTGGAGATCCACTCATCTTCATAATTCAATGGAAGACCGTACTCTTTATAAATAGGATCATTCTTTAAAGGTATTTCCAAACCACTTAATTCAACACCAACGCCTACTATTTCAACTCGATCTGACTCAATTTTTGTAAAGTTGACAGGGTTTGAAAGGGGTAACTCAAAGAGATCTGATGTTGGTAGTACAAAATTAAGATAGGGTGTATAATAATCTGCTTCATAATCTGGGTCTAACCATCCATTATTGAACGCCAATTGATAGGTTATACTCGCATCGCTAACATCAAAAAAAGTATCGATCCGCTGACTGGTATAATTCAGGAGCGAATAATCCCACGTGAAATCTGGACCAGTAGATTCAAAATCCAACTCAAAATCTTCTGAAATAGATACCGTTACTGTGTCCCCAGGGTCTGGGAAATCAGAACTTGTAATGGTAATTTGATTAAACCCAATTTGAATAGAAAAGAAGGAAAGTAGGATTAGGGAATATTTTATCATTGTGATTGAATAAATGTGTTAGTTCTCCAAACCTAATAAAAAACGACCAGTCATGTCAGTTAAAATTAAAGAATCGGTATGGGCCGCATTCACTAACACCGCATCAAAATTAAACTGAAAAGACACCAAGGGAAGGTCTCCAGAGGCATTAGGAATAAATGTTACATCACTAACGTCGAAAGAAGCCATTTCATTTTCTATGGACAAATCTGAACGGTACCATTCACCGGCTTTTTCCATGGATACAACCATTTGGCCGTAGTTGTATGGAGAAAATTCGTATTCTTCAGTATAGTTAACATCCATTTGCCAAAATTCTTTACTCCACTTTTGACGAATAAGAACTGTTTTGAAAGCTTCGTTACCACTGTCATCACGGACTATATGTATGATTTGATGAATACCATCCTCAAGAACATTCGTATAGATTACTTCACGTCCAACCAAGACACCATCAATATACCACTCGTGATGATAATCAGAAACAATGGGCTGGATGATCACCGTATCCAATTGCGTTTGGACATGAAAATCAGGATTCATCAATTCATCATCAAAACCATGCTTAAGAATTATGTTAAACTCCTCATTGCTGTCCTGATATTGATCGAATTTTAAGCGCAAGGTCTTATATCCATATTGTTGAATTTCATGTGTTGTTACATTCGCAAAATTCCCATTATCATCAGCAATTCTTAGGTTATTAAGTTCATTTCCAACACCTCCAAAATCAAACTTTACTTTTCCTTTTTTGTGAAATAAAAACGGCAATTCTCCCTCTTCGAACAATGTATAATTCATTCCTGTAAATTCCTTTTCAGGTCTTACAAATTCAATTCGTAGGTTATCATCAGAAGTCAAAGACTCCATCTCTCCATAGTATGCTTTTACACCGTTCATCGAACTGATTCCATGACGCATGACAACAGAATTCTCTCCTACAGACAAATCAACTATTTCCCCGTTCACATTTCCACTCATTTTATAAATTGGATCATTACCTTCAGGCAATTCAGGAAGTTCCTGCTTTTTGCAACTCGTTATCATAACGAACCCAATTAATACCAATGTCCACATATAATTCATCTTCAACATTCCTCTACCTAATTCTTGTAAGGAGGTTATATTTTACCCCAAACATTATATTCATTTCTCTGTCCATAATCGGTTCCAGACTGTAAAAATCATTAGCTGTGCGATCCGCAAAGCCAACAGCTCCGATCACATTCATAGACAGGTTTTTATTTAATCGATATTCATATCCAAAGGAGCATCTCAAATCCCATTGAGCAATCCCTCTCTTAACACCCCAATTATTGTTGAACGTTTCCAGTCCTGTTTCGTCACCAATCTTGTATGACATATTCGACTGAACTAATGCTAATCGCTCTACTCCGATTCCAAATCTGACTTTGTGCTTTAAGCCAATTCTATAGTTGATAAATGCGTTTGTATTAACGTAAAACAAGTCGAAAACACGCAAAGAGACCCAATAGTTCTTACTGGATCCATCTAACAAGAATGAATCCACTTTAATTTCCTTTCTTACGTTCTCATGCGTACTGTAATTTAGCATGGTATTAATGCCAAATTCGAAGTTTCTTAACAATCCAGATCCATTTACTGAATACTCTAGTCCGGCTGCGTATCTTGGCGTTGTTGTAATTGATTCGAATCCGTACGAATTTCCAAGACCTACTCTACCTATAATTGCTAGGCTATGTTTTGTTAAACTAGGCTGCTTTTCAATCACCGGCGGTCTGAATGAAATGGACTGAACAAAGTTTTGATTAATTTTCGAAACTCCTACTGATAATGGTTCTATACGAATTTGATTGAATACGAATTCATCTGTTTCAGTAGAGTTGTTTAGATGATTATTATCGCTTACACCAATTGATCCTAGGTTTTCGAGTTGTTCATCAGTTCCTAATTCTTCTGAGTTATATACAACATCATGAAGGATAACCTCTGTCACCTCTTCATTTTCTTCGACAAGATCGTTTTCAATTCCCTGTTCCACGATGCTTGATTCAACTCTCTCATCATTATTTTGGTCGTATGCTTCACCGCGATCATCTGCGTTCATGAATTGCGATTCTGCAGGGTTATTAGCATCATTTACATCTTCGTTTGTAATTGCAACTAACGGTTCATTCTCATCAATAACCCCGTTAAATTCTGTTTGATTCCCGTAAACCAGTTGAGAAGCTAAATCCTTGTTTCCATCAAGACCCTTTGTGTTTTGTGTGAACTCAACAACGCCAAATTCATTTAATCCAACAAAGGAAATTAAGAGTAACAAGGCCGCAACTCCGCTCCATCGGTAGAAAAATGAACTGCGATCAGCTTTATCTAACAAATCACGCGCTTCGTTCCAATAAGCACTTTTATACTCATAGTGCAACCCTTCCTCCTTTAATGCAGCATCAGCATCACCCCAGAAAATTGGATTATAATTTGCTTTTAACGCTCCGGAAGCTTGATGGAAGGCCTCATCCATCTCTATATCAGAACGATTTGCCTCTAATTCATTCCAATAAGCAGATTGATATGGTATCGAAACCTTACTAGCGGCCTCACGGAAAGCGTCATCCATAAAAGCATCACCCAAAGATTCAGAAGCTAATTTTGCTCCGTCTACCTCATTTGCCGTGTAAGCAGAAGCAGCTTCTCGGAATGCTTTATCGAGTGAATCATTCTCCATTAAACGTGAGACTTCATCCCAATACTCTTTCCTGTAATTGGCCTGCAGCTCCTCGCTCATTCGGCGAAATTGTTCATCCATATGTCGATTCGCATCACTCATACTATGCCCACATTTCGCGGTTTTCTGATTTTCTCAATTTATTCACCATCTCTCTAAGCTGCTTTCGCGCATTTGAGAGGTGCCATTTGGAAGTCCCGTCAGAGATGTCCAAAAGATTCCCTATTTCTTTATGTGTATATCCGTCAATTACGTACAAGTTGAATACTTTTCTTGAGATGTCCGGGAGACGCTTTAAAAGCCCCATTAAAACATCCGTTTCGAGTTTAGACCAAACCGCATTCTCGACGGAGGTGACATGAATTTCTAATTCACGATCTGTCTCTTTCGCATCAACCAGTTGGAGATAGTTTTTGTTCTTTCTGAATTCGTCGATGATGGTATTCATGACAATTCTTCTAACCCAAGCTTCGAAAGGTGTTGATTCTTTTAACTTATCCAGATTTTTGCAAATCTTCACGAAACTGAGATTTAGAATAGAGCGTGCATCTTCTTCATTCCGGTGATAACGCATACATGTAGGCATGAGTTTAACGTAGCACCATTCGTACAACTTCTCTTGAGCTCGTCGTTCATTCCTGCGACAGCCTTCTATTATTTCGTGATCAACCATACATTCTTTTTCGTTACAAAAGAACCAGCCGGGTCGTGAAACCCAGCTGGCCTGAATAAGTAGTTTGATTCACTTTATCGCAGCAAACCCATAACCGCGATAAACTTCTCACTTATAATAACGGGAATTAGTAATTTAGGGTTGGTGAATTTTTATTTTTTTTTTGAATATGCTAAAATTATTTGTGCTCAGGCATGGTAAAGCGGTTAGGCCAAAGGTAGGATTGGATGATTTTGATCGCCGGTTAAACCGTAAAGGAGTCGCTCAAGTCAATCAAGTTGGATACATTTTGAGAGCAGAAAATTGTTCCATTGATCAAGTCATTGCGTCAGGAGCAAAACGAACGCGAGAAACAGCAACCATTATGCGTCATTTCATTCCGGCACCCATTGTTTATGACGATAGACTTTATTTAACTTTTGCCTCGAAAATTATGGCAGCGATAAATGCTAAAGGGAAAGAAAAAAATGTTTTATACGTTGGACATAACAATGGTATCTCTGATTTTGTAAATATGGTCACCTGTGAAAACCTGCTGATGTCTACTTCCATGTTAGTGGAAATTAGTTTTAACTTTGATAACTGGGAGTTGATCAGCGCTGGATCGGGCACAATAGAAAGGATAATAGAGCCAGACGTTTGTTCATTCTAAACTACCTCAAGGGGAAATAGATCAATGGCAATTGCACAGACAGATAAAGTAATACTCGGAATCGATCCGGGCACCTCAATTATGGGATATGGAATAATTCATGTTCAGCGCAAAGATTTAAAGCTGGTTACGTTTGGGGTCATTCACCTTTCTAAATTGAATACACATCCTGATAAGTTAAAACGAATATTTGATCGAGTCGACCAATTAATCGTGGAATACAAACCAGATGAAATGGCAATAGAAGCACCTTTCTTTGGCAAAAATGTTCAATCCATGCTTAAACTGGGTAGAGCGCAAGGTGTTTCAATAGCAGCGGCACTCCACCGAAATCTTCCTTTTGAGGAATACACGCCAAAAAAAATCAAACAAAGTATCACAGGGAGTGGAAATGCATCCAAGGAGCAAGTTGCCTCTATGTTACAGCGGTTGCTCCAAATTAAAACATTACCCAAACACCTTGATGCCACGGATGGTTTAGCCGCTGCCGTTTGTCATCATTTTCAAGGAGGTATTGGGGAACATAACAAGTCAAAGTCTGGTTCTTGGAAAGCATTTCTCAACGAAAACCCTAGCCGTCAAAAGAATAAATAAGGATAAAGTTGGATGGAGAAATTCAAAGCAATAATCATAGATGACGAAGCAAGCGCAAGAAGTTTATTAACTCAACTTCTTAATCGTTTTTTTCCTGAAATTGAGGTCATTTCCTCTGCACACGACCTTCCATCCGGGGTAGCTTCTATTAAAAAACACCAACCAGATCTTGTCTTTTTAGATGTAGAAATGCCGAATTATGCGGGATATGAAATAACTCAATTCATAGACACTATCGATTTTGAAATTATATTCATTACCGCTTTTGATCAATATGCTATAAAAGCTTTTGAGATGAGCGCTGTAGACTATCTGCTAAAACCTATTGACATTGATCGATTAAGAAAAGCCATTTCCAAATTCAAGGAGAAACAGTCTTTAAATGGTATGGAGAAAGCCTACCAGGCCTTAAAATCAAATTTAGAAAACGAGTCTTTTTCAAGAGTTATCATTCCTCATCAAGGACAGCAAAAAGTAATTCAAACTGCAGATATATTAGCTTTCGAGGCAAGCGAAGCATACACATCTATCCATACTCGGGATGGCAAATACATGGTCAGCAAAAACCTGAAGCATTTTGAAAATTTGCTTCAAGAGCATCCTCGTTTTTTTCGCACGCACAAATCATGGTTGATTAATTTAGATTTTATTCAGTCGTATTCCAAATCAAATCTTACGCTTGTGCTTTCAGATGATTTAAACTCGAAAGTTTCGAAGTACAAAAAGGCAGACTTCGAACAAGCATTCAATAATTAGCATTCTTGCATTTGTATTTTGGTACACGAATTGTAATAGCATGATGGATTCATGCGATTAGAAAATTATTTGGTTCTATATCAGTGTGTAAAAATGCTATTTTAATTATCTTCGAAAAAAAATGAAAAAAATGAAAACGATATTATTAAGTCTCTTTGCTTTAGTCCTTGGATTTGGAGCTTCGGCGCAGGTTGTAGAAGAGTATGGTGGTGGCAAAGTCTCTGAGAATGCTGTAATGGATATTATTGATTTGAAAGAAATTGGTCGATCTATTCATGTGGCATCAGTGGAAGAGGGACGAGTTGTTGTTAGACGCTTTTACCGAGGAAAATGGGAGGAGTTTGATCAAACACCAATTAAAGACATATTTAAACTGAAGCGATTGGAACTTTTCGCTTATCGTGCAACGCCTTATGTATTCTGTCAATATGATGGAAAAATGACAGTAATTCGTTCAATAGATGACAAATGGGAAATCGTTGGTGAAGAAACATTTGGCGAAGGAAGTGTAGAAAACACTACCTTTTCTGTTATCGGCGAAAAACCATTTATTGTTTATGAAGACAAGGACTACGAGATTATTCGAATGTTCTCTCTTTATGATGAATCTTGGTATGATTTTGATTTAATGCCAAATGAAGGTGTTAAATCATTTAAAATAGCAGCAAATGATCGTGGAGATGTTTTCTTAGCGGTTCATACGAATCAAGGGTTTAGTTTTAAAATGATCGATCAGGAAGTAGATCAAATGGAGGAATGGGAGGATCTTTCAAAAGATTATAAAGTGGAAAACGTTGACCGAATCGATGACTTTACTTTTGTTGAAAACAAAGCTTATTTAACTTATCACAATGAATTTGGCCCAGTTATCATCACCTTAGAAGACATGGCGAAGAAATGGGAAGTAATGGAAGAAGCAACTGACGAGAAGGTAATCGAATTAGGCAAGAAACATTATAATTTAAACATCTCAGAATATTATTTCTTTACTTCACTTTCAGATAAAGGGATGCCTCAATTCTTGAAGAATAATAAAAAAGGTGTTTGGGGAGATGTGACGGATTTATCTGCAAAAAAAGCAAGATGCATTGCTTCGGATGAATACCGAAACATCATTTATGTAGCTTATGTTGATGATGCTACACAGCACTTGATCGTGAAAAAGATTGAAAAAGGAGAACTCGAAAACGAATAGAAAATAGATCTTCAAAAATATTTACCCTGGTTTTCTTAATTAATTGGAAAATCAGGGCTTTTATTTACGCTCTTTTCCATTCCTCAATTTACTTGGACTAAAGCTATATTTCAGTAAAAATATCAAGCATTTTTATTTACATTCGAGCATCTCATTATGATGCAAACATTTTTCATAGGCGTACTTTTATCCATTGGCTTTGCAAGTTTTGCACAGACTCCTGCGCATTTCATAATCGGAAAAAAAGAGTTTACCGGAATTAACATTTATGACATCCATCAGGATGGAAAGAAGGATTATTGGATCGCTTCAAACAATGGCCTGTACCATTATGATGGGTATAACTTCGAATCGATCACTTGTTCTGATCAACTCTCACCTTCAGTTTTCAGTCCAAGAAGTGATGAATTGGGTAATTTATACTGCTATAACCTTGGCGGACAAATTATAAGAGTGGATAATAACAGAAACTGTGAAGTTTATTTTCAGATACCAGATTCTTTATTGGGTCCAATGATCCAGCTTTATGTTGCTCCTAAAGGTGATTTACTCATCCATTCGCGTAAGACATTTCGCATAAGACAGCAGGAAATCGTTGAAATATACCTAGGGAATACTGTACGCTTCTCACTTGGATTTTTTGAAAGAAAAAATCAGATTCAAATGGTTGGCTACAATGGAGACTCCTTGATAAAAATGAGTTTCAGTAAAAATCTGGATCAGCACCAACGAGAATTGCTCAGCATTTCACAAAATAAAAACATAGATCCTATAAATCTGATCTATCAGGAGGATAAAATGTATTTGTATCAAAGAAATAGTGGTGAAGTTCTTGAATATATTGATGATAGTATCCGGACGGTTAGCCAGTGTGAAAAGGTTATGAGCCGCATTGCATACCAACGCGGATATTTCTGGGGACCTAGCAATAAGGTCGGGCTGTCATTTTTTCCGGATATCGAAAATCCTGAAAAAAACAGGGTTATCTGTTTTCCCAACATCAAAACATCTTCTTTTAGTATCGATCATGAGAATAATATCCTTCTTGGAACTTTCGGTCATGGCATTATTGTTATTCCAGAATCCAAAATCAAAACATTCCAATTGAAGAGTGAGTTAGGGAAAATTTCGGAAATATCCGGAACTGACGATGCGTCTATTGCTTTTGGCACTAATAATGGAAATATTGGTCGCATCTATCCTAATGGAAAGCTAGAGTTATTGCATCAAGTGAACAGTGATATCGAACTTTTAGAGTATCTGCCAATTGAAAATGAATTAGTCGTTGGTTGCACTAAACCTTTTCTATTCGATTTGGACAACAATAAAATAATATATCCCAATCAAGGAAACATTAAGGACGCAAAACAAATTCATCAGGGAGAGTATTTATTTGCTACCGATGTTGGAGTAAAATTATTTCGCAAAGAATCTTTTGTAAAGGATAATCTTCTGGATGATAGTTGGCCACAAAGGGACGAAAATAACAGTTTGTATAATCAACGTGCGCATTCTATTGCCTTTGATATTGGCAAACAGGTATATTATGTAGGTAGCTTAACCGGTCTAAAGCAGCTTATGCCGGGAAGTTCCAAATCGATCACCAGCAAAGGTCACGAAATAATTGCCAAGGAGATGATACAATTGGACAGAAAAGTGTTTGTTGCCTCCAAAGACCAGGGAATATTTGTTTATGAAAACGGTAATGAAATTGATCACTGGACAGTAAAAAACGGTAAACTTCCTTCAAATACAATTTTGACCATAACAAGTGACAGCAGCCGTCTATACATCGCTACATTGTCCGGCATAATGGTTACTGATCAATTTGGAAACAATCTATTGAGTCTTAAGCAATCAGATGGTTTAGATGAAAATAAGCCAACTGACATGGTGGTGAAAGATAATATTCTATGGGTACTATATCAGAATTTGATACAGTCAATTGATTTAAAATCCTATCGTGAACTCACTTATAAACCAGAAATCAATTTAAGTGGAATTTATGTCAATGGGCATGAAGTAGATATGACCCAAGATAAATTCGAACACGGAGAAAATAAATGGTCGTTCCAGTTCAAGTCTAAAACGTTAAAATATCGTGGAGAGCTGGAATATCAGCATCGTTTGAACGGGTTTGAAGAAGACTGGATCACTTCATCTTTTTGGGACAATAATGTAGAATATAAATCTCTTCCTCCCGGTAATTATGAGTTCCAAGTGAAAGCCAGTTTTAGGGATAACGACAGTGACCTTGAAAGCTTTGCTTTTGAAATACGCCCACATTTCTGGCAAACCTGGTGGTTTTATCTGGCTATCTTAGTTATTGTGAGTACGATTTTCCTTCTTGTTTTTAACATCATCCTTAAAAGACAGAAGAAGCGTGCGAAACTTAGAGAGGAACTGCAGGAATCTAAACTAGTCGCTATTCAGGCACAGATGAATCCGCATTTTATTTTTAACGCACTTAACTCGATTCAAGACTTAGTATTAAAAAACGAAGCAGAGGCAGCTTATAACCACATAAGTAAATTTGCAGTGTTGGTGCGTAACACATTAAATCAGTCGGATCAAGAGTATGTCGATTTTAAAGAGGAGATTGAAGCGCTTAAGGTATATCTCGAACTTGAAAAGTTACGTTTTCAAGATAATTTCACCTATACAATTAAATATGAGAATAACATAGAAGTCATGATACCTCCGATGTTAATTCAACCTTTCGTGGAAAATGCCATTGTACATGGCTTACTTCACAAAGAAGGTAAAAAAGAACTAACCATGTCTTTTGAATTAGGAGATACACTTGTATGCACCATTTGGGATAATGGTATAGGCAGAAAAGAATCCAAGGCGATTAGGCAACGACAATTTGTGAAACATAAATCCTTTGCGAGTAAAGCGGTTGACAAAAGGTTAGAAATACTTTCTCACCGACACGAAGGAATATTCGCCGTTAATTATATTGATCATTATGACGAGGGTCAACCTACAGGAACATCAGTCGTTATTAATATTCCTTTCATTACTCCATACTAATTAAGCATTATCAGGCTGTTCCTGAAACAATCTGCACTATTCCTGAAAATAAAGAAATTGCTGACTATACTATTCCTACTTTTAAACAAATGGATTGCATTTCAGCGATAATAATAGACGACGAGCCAAGCGCATGTGACATTTTATCAAAATTGATAGAACGATTCACAGAGGGCATTGACGTTGTAGGTATTGCGCATAATCTGGAAGATGGGGCTAAATTAATTGCTCAAACAAAACCAAGTGCCGTTTTTCTAGATATTCAAATGCCACGCTATTCTGGATTAGAAATTTTAGAATTTTTTCCAGACCCAAATTTTGATATTGTATTTGTGACAGCGTATGATCACTTTGCATTAAAGGCATTTGAATTATCCGCTGTAGATTACTTATTAAAGCCAATCAACATTGATAAATTCAAACCTGCAATTGATCGATTAAAGGAACGTTTCAAACAGCGTCAAATACGTCAGAATTATTATTCTTTGAAAGAGAATATTCGTAATGACTTTCTGTCGCACATACAATTGACAAACCTCGACGACTCTGAGCAAATTCTTCTCAGTGATGTGATTGCTTTTGAATCAGATGAATCATATACGCATCTTCATTTGAATGAAGGGAAAGAAATGGCTAGTAAAAACCTTAAACATTTTGAAACTTTGTTGATCGATCACCCCGATTTTTTTCGTTCACATAAATCCTGGCTGATTAACCTAAAACACGTTGAATATTACTCGAAACAGAAAGCCCTGATTAGGATGTCTAATGGATTAGATGTCAAATTATCTCGATTAAAAAAGGGGGTGCTAACGTCCTTATTAAAAATGTAATACAGACGCCTAATTTACGCCGTTCTTATGCGCTCAGCGATATCCGCAAGCTCATCCTGAGACAGATCAAGTTTGGCTTGCGCAAAATTCATGTCATTCATGGAATTGATCGGAATCAAATGAATATGCGCATGAGGAACCTCTAAGCCAATAACCGTAACCCCAATGCGATTACAAGGGAAGGCTTTCTTTATTTTCTTACTTACCTCTTTCGCAAAAATCATCATCTCACCCAAAAGATCGTCTTCAACATCAAAGATATAATCTACTTCCTTTTTAGGGATTACTAAGGTATGTCCTTTTTGAAGTGGAGAAATATCTAAAAAAGCGTAAAAATTATCATTTTCCGCTATTTTATGTGACGGTATCTCTCCATTAATGATTCGTGTGAAGATTGAAGCCATTATCGAGTTATTTCAAGAATTTCAAATTCCATTGTGCCATTAGGCACTTGTATTTTTGCAATATCACCTACAGCCTTGCCCAGAAGACCTTTACCGATCGGAGAGTCAACTGAGATTTTTTTCTCTTTCAGGTTCGCTTCATTTTCAGCTACAAGGGTATAAGTTATTTCCATACCATTCGCGACATTTTTGATCTTTGCGGTACTTAGAATTAATACTTTCGAAGTATCAAGTTCTGAGTCGTCTAAAACGCGTGCGTTTGAAATAACAGTTTCTAATTTGCTAATCTTTGCTTCTAATAAACCCTGGGCTTCTTTAGCAGCATCATATTCAGCATTTTCAGATAAATCACCTTTGTCTCTTGCCTCAGCAATTTGTTGAGAGATACTTGGCCTTTCAACAGATTTCATGTGATGCAATTCCTCTTTTAACTTATCAAGCCCTTCTTGTGTGTAGTAATTTATATTCGACATAATGTGCTAATTTTAACAGAACAAGAGAGCCCGTTAAGACTCTCTTGAGAACTCAAATATACAAAATATATTCGACTCGTGTGGTTATGAAATATATTCTATAAATGGACAAACAAAAAGCCGTCTCCGATAATCAAAGACGGCCAATTATTATCTTTACTATTGTTTAGCTTACTTCACTTCAATCGATAATCCAATTGAGTGAACACCATTAAACAATGCTGTTTGTCTGAATGCATATTGAATACCAATCATGCTGTTATTCTTACCGACCAATGCATCAACTGACATACCTGCAGTTAATCCACTTAGCGCTGTTACGCGAGACTCGAAAGCAAATTCATTAGAGAATAAACCTTCTTCGTATACATAACCAGCCATCATATTGAAATTCATTTTTCCACCGGTCATTCCATAATTCAATCCTAATCGGAATTGATCATTAGAAAAAGAATTTGCAGAAAATGCCAAGGCAGTAGTCAATTTATGTTGCTCACTAAAGATAAAGTCATAAGAACCACCAATCGATAGTAACGATGGTAATTCGAATGTAGCTGATCTTTGCTCTAATGTTGCCAAATCACCTGAATTTGGATACATTACCTGAATCGACATACCGTCACCTTGGAAATCCATTGTTGGCCCGATATTTTTCAGCGCAATTCCAAATTTAATATTGTCTTCTTCGCCAGTAACATAACGAATACCAGCATCGACAGCAACTCCAGTACCGCGCAAATCTGCAATTGATTGGTTTATTACCTTGAAATTAATTCCACCATAGATCGAGTTTGAGAACTCTCTCGCATAACCTACATTAAAATTAGAATATGTTGGCGAGAATTTACCGCTACTAGGCTCTGGTAAATCAACAGTGGTAATATCAATATCACCAAAAGTCATGGCCATAACGGCTACAGAGATAACACTACTCTCTCCTACTCGCTGTGCAAGTCCTGCGGTGTTAATATTAATTCCAGCTCCACCTAACCAGTTTGTGCGGTCGAAGCGAATTTGTGTCTTATCCGTAAACGCCAATCCGGCAATATTTGTGTGAACAGCGTCCAAACCGTTTGCACAAGAAATTCCGGCATCAGCCCATGCAGCAGAACGTGCCCATGGATTGATCAATAATTCCGACGCTCCTGCAGAACCAACACGGTCTCCATTTCCAGCCATAGCTGTACTTGACAGACCTAACGCCATTGTAACTAAAAACGTTCTTTTTATGAATTTATTCATTTTCATCTTCAATAATTTAAGTTCTTAATCTTACAAGTTGTCTAGGTCTGCTTGTCGTAACGCGCCAAACCATTTAAGGATCTTCTCGTATTCTACCATGTTACCATTTTCATCTGGAATTTCAATCTTTATATGGATGATATACATTCCTCCCGCGATTGGAATACCTTGATGGTTTCTTAAATCCCAGTCAATAGATGTAAGTGGATCATCTTTAATAAAGTTTCTTACTAATGCACCTTGCATGTTGAAGATAGTAATCTCACAACGCTCTGGAAGGTTAGTAATTTTCACTCGGTTATCGCGTTTACCTGTTTCATACTCGCTGTATGCATAGTATGGGTTAGGTACGATATTGATATTATCGATAACTGAGATCAAACGATCAGCATCACCCGTTACAGAAGGATTATCAAAGCTAAACTGATAAAGCGGGAAACCTTCATTCTCACCATCAACTTCACGCTCTACGTATGGCTTATTGATACGAGCACTGATTTTAACATCACTTGACAATAATTCTTGATCATCTTCAAGCATTGGCTCCATTACCCACATACAGTTCTCCCATGCGTCTCTGTAGCTTGTATTCGACTCATCTTCTAAGTGCTCATACAAGAACTCACCATGATCAAATGAACCTACATTACTAGCATTTCCAGAGAAAACATATACATAGTGCATTCCACCAAATAACGGAGAACCTGTATTGTCAGCATAGTTTGAAGTTGGGTTCCAAATCATATCATCTCCATTATCTCCAGGTAGCCATGAGTTTTCTGAGAAAATCATATTTAAACGCTCTCCTGTAGTAACGTCGTAGGCATATCCAGGGAACCAACCCATACCTGTACCAGCTATGAACTCAGCTTCACCAGCATTTCCGCCTTCTGCTACTGAAAGTCCATTCTTATCAACTGAAGCATCACTTCTCAATGTTAAGATGTCATCCCCGTGTTCAGTTTGAGTTGGATTATTATTAATCTCAATAACCGGACATCTTGTCCATTTCGACTTGTCATCTGTGATAATGATATCTACATCGTGCAGATCTTCTAAACTGATGATGTTCTGCAATGCACCAGCAAGACCAAACCAAGAAGTATTCACTTCATACCATGGTGTTGATTCATCCTCACCTGGGAATCCGAATGGGTTACCATAAGGACCTTTTCCAACAAATTTAAACGGTGCAATACCTCCCTCTAGCATTTGCTCGTACAACTGGTTTTCTGCATCTAACCCGAAGTCATCGTAATGACAAGGTTGGAAAATCCAGTTCGTCGCAATACAATCAGGATTTGGATCTGTAGCGTGATTACCAGCTTCTTCACTGTTACCTACTCGAATCCAGTTTGACGGATAAAATGAATCATCATCTTCTACAAAAGCTAACCAACGCTTCGAAGAATCAGCAAATTCAATAGACGCTCCGATAGGCTCAGTATAAATATTAGGTCCAAATCCATCATAGTACTGTTGGTTGATTTGAACTGAGATTCCCCATTCCGTAATCAACTGTTCGCGCACTACACCTATTGTTTGATCTGACCAAACAGTATCTCTAACACCGTCTGCATTTCTTTCCAACCACCAAATATCTTCTGCGATTGATGAAGAGTCAGTTCCGAAACCTAATGTATAGTCACCACCTTTTAGATTCAATGGATCTATAACTTTTACATCAACAGGTCCAGCTCCTGCTGCATATGTAGGATGTTTAACCGAACCATTGGCAAAAATATCATCAACTGTAGTTTGCGTTAACTCGACGAATGCACCACCATTACCAATACCCTCTATCTGTGTAATTTCAGGTTGGAATCCATAACTAGTAGTGAATACTCGACCATCTGCCTCAGGAGACGGATCATGTGGAATACCGATCACTGACTCAATTCCTCCACCTGTTCCAGAAATACGCGAACGTAAATACGGACGTCTTTGTCCATCTAATAATGCAGGATTAGTTGGATCGTATTCTTTGTATTGGTTATACGCATAAGAAACCGCCAAATAATAATATTTCTTGTGGTTAACTAATGTTCTATCACCACTTGCAAAAAGGTCTTCAGTAATTCTAAATGAACGTGCTAGACCTTGGTCCAAATCTCTACCTGCAGCTTCTTCTACCATAACGGCAGGAATTGAAATATCCAATTCTTCATTGTAAGTGTAATTAACCAATTTACCTACGCCATTAGCAACATCAGATTGAGCCACCAATCGAGCCTTTGATAAATCTCCTAGATCACCAACAGATGCTAATTCATCAACCATTTGATAAATCTGGAAACCTTCGAATCTAAATGTGTCATCGTAGAAAATTCCCTCTTCTACCAATTCGTCAGGTGTAATGATATTAATCTTATCACGCTCGAAATAGCTTTCTAAGTCATATCCCGGAGGATCAGTTAACATTAAAATTAACTCGTTTTCTAATTCTTGAATATTTAACTCAGGAGCTACAGGTGGTTCAACCAACTGGAAACAGTTGTCAAACAAAGCCTGTGCTTTTGAATCGGCAGCCTTTAAAGCTCTCAATGGGGCTTCCAAATCAGACTCACTACTTTGTCCAATTACTACACCAACCGTAATGTTGTTTACCGCACCTGGTCTTAGGACGAATGGCCCAGCAGACTGTAAGAATCGACGGTCACCTTTAGGGTTGTTTACTGTAATCTCAGACCAAGGCTCTGTAGAAGGCAATGCATTTGGATAAGTACCCCATCCTAATGGATCTGAATCATCTGGGTACATAAACTTAGTTGCAATACCTGATCCACTTGTGTTACCGTTACCTCCGAACTGCATTACAAGACCATTTTTCCAGATACCTCTTAAATAACGATAGTAGTCAGCAGCTGAACTCGGGTCACCGTAAGGACCTGGATCACGCTCGTGATATACAAATCGTTGCATACCGAAACGCTCGTTATCCACAACACCATCTCCATATCCAATACCTAAACCTCCGTATGGAATACCACCTTGAGCAAGTGCTACAGTTACATCAGAAGTTAAAGGGTTATCGATACCATCATTGTCCTGATAAGGACCTTCGAAGAAGTCGACACCAACAGCTGGCGGGTTTTCACCGTAACCAGGCTGGTTTCCTCCACCTTCATCATTCAAGTCACCATTGTAAGTATATCCTAAACCTCTGGATACGTCACAACCAACATAATCATCATCGTTTAATCCGTATCCGATATCAGCATCTACCCATTGTCCGAAGTATGTTTCAAATAATGTCTGCGTACCACGGTTAATCAACTCGTAGTTATAGAATGTCATGTCATTGATCTCATCATCAGTTGCAAAAGAGAAAGCCTGTGCACGAATCTCCATACCGATTGGATCTCCACCTGATTCTGTGTGAATGTTTCCTTTGTCATTAAATACCCACCAGTGCGTTTCATCACCAAATAATGTTACACGACGGTCATTTCTACAATCAATTTCCTCCTCGATATCATACCAAGGATAATCACCATCTTCTAAAGGACGATAAACTCCGTTTCCAGTTTCTCCTTCTAAAGCATTATCATAGAAAGGAGCAAGGTAAAAATCTTGTCCTAACGACTCATCACCATGAGCAGGCCAACCGATGATACGGTCCATAACCTCTTCATCCGGTCTTTCAACACCCTCACAATCTGCAGGGTCAGTCACACCGTTTTCACAATTCCACCAAGCGATGAATTGTAACACTTCTGTTTTACGAATTGTAAAGAAGTTATCGTATTGCGTACATGTTGCTGTAAAGACCTCTGCTGCTCCGTTATCCTTAAATAAGGTAACGTCCGCATTCTGAGGAATGAAAGGATCATAGTTACCAGTACCCGGGATCAAATCACCCAATGGACCTGGCCAGAAGTCATTTCCTTGACGGAACATGTGCGCTGCCAACTTCAACTGACCGTTGATGTCTTCACCACCCATCCAAAGTGCTCCAGAGTAAATAACGTGGTTTCTACTATCCTTTGGATATTCATAAGAAGAACGGCTATTTGCTCGATCTTGCCATAATGAACCACCTGTTTCTACTAGCGCACGAATGTTGTTGAACTCCATAAAGATTCGCTCATTAGCCGGCGCACAACCAGCAGCTCGCGATTCTGCATCTGATCCTCCTTCTGGACGATAAGAACCCTCCAACTTGTATGCAAACAAGCTGTTTGCTATCCCCAACACAAAAATGCTTAATAATAACTGTTTCATAATCTATCTATTACTATCTGTAAAAAGTCTGTCTAACTCTTAAAAATCAAACTTAACACCTAAACGAATTGTTCTTGGAATACCATAGTTGAATGGATTCTGAACTTTCAATTGGTACATATCTCTGAATGATTGCTCATCCAATTGATTCTGAATTGATACCTGGAATTGAGATGCAGTTAAGTAACCATCGTCATCAGGGTTACCAGTTGCACGGTAAACATTCAATACATTGATAATGTTGAACATATTCGTTACACGCATATAAACATTCAAATATGCCGCTTTCTTCTTGTTTGCATCATCTCCAAATTCCAACGTAAAGTTTCTGTCGATCTGAAGATCAACACGATACTGCCAAGGCTTTCTTGATCCGTTTAATGAACCATCTAACTGAGATGTTCCTCCAGCTAACAATGCTTCACCAGCAGCCAATTTAAATCCTGAATATGGTGTCCCTGAACCAATTTGTGTTACAACGTTCAAACCTGTGTTCTCAAGAACGTTGAACTCGCCAATAACAGGACCGTTGTAGTCTTTGCCTTCTCCGTAACGGTAATCCAATACGATGTTGAACCCGTGTCTTTGATCGAAGTTGTAAGGGAAGATTGTTCTCAAGTTAGGCTCACCCGAGTTAACTAGTGTCAATGCCGAGTTAGCGTCTGAACCTGTACCGTTTGCAAACTGCAATGTATATGCAGCTGTCATACGAATGTTTCCAGTTCTTCTTAAATCGTAAGAGATTGTTAAACCTTTTACTGTGCCGAAGTCTCTGTTACCATACGTACGATAAGTGTTTGGATATGCAGAGAAAACATTAATTAACTGTACCTGATCACGTTGTTCTTTATAGAACGCTGAAATCTTCAATGATGAAGTTTTCGTTAATACCTGCTGGAATCCTAATTCGTAATCAATTGTACGCTCAGGACGTAAGTTAGGGTTATTAATAATAACGTTACGCGCTTCTAAGAATTGATAATCGATTGGGTTAAAACGGTTACCAGTGGTAGGTCGTTTTGTTAAGATATCATAGTGAGCGAAGAATGAAGCCTCATCCGAGATCGGGAATGAGAATGCAACACGTGGCATGAAGTTCACTTGTGGTTCGTAATCTTCAAATGCATCCGCAGTTGGCTCAGTTAAAGTGTTATCCTGTAACCAAGGCGCAATACCTTTAGAACCTTCTAATAATTGAGGATCTGCAACCTCAACACCTTGTGCGTCATACCAAGTATCTCCGTTACGGTAACCGTTAATTGCAGATGGATTGTCAACATCATTAACATATACCACGAAATCATCTCCCATGTTTTCAGGGTGAACAATAGGGTTACCGTTATCAAATGCATCAACTTCCTGCACTGTTTTTGCTTCGTACAATAAATAAGGGTCTTTCAATACAGGTTGGTTTGCATCAAATACATCTACACGAACACCAACGTTAAAGATGATATCATCGAATGCAAATTTATCCATGACATATCCCGCCATGTAAATTGGTTGGAAAGCTCCGATTGTACGAGCATAGTTTTGATCATCATTAAACTCGTTAAAGTATTTGTTAATATCAGTGTTTCCTCTAACTTTTTGTCCTGTGTGATCATATCCGAACCAAGTAAACAAAGTCTGACCCGAGTTTAATAATTCATCTGCACTGAACATGTCAAGCGAGAAAAAGTTCGGATCTAAACCATCGATATTTACAAATTCAGTACCGTCAGTATCAACACCTAACTTCTGTCTTACGTTGTAATCGAAGAAATACTGAGCATCATTATTTTCTTGTCCTCCGAATTCACCTTCAGATGCATTCAAACGCTCGTATGTAATTCTTGGATACGTTCCGAAGTAATCGAATTCATAGTTGCTTCTATCAAGCTCAAGAATGTGGTTATTCATATACTGACGAGCAATTTGCCAGATTCCGATTGGCGATCCTGAGAATTGTCTATCCCATCTTTGCTCATATTCAAAACCTAATGAAATTGCGTGGTCGTTCAAGTTAATCGTACCAGAACCTGTAATACGGAACTGCTCAGTACGTCCGAAAGCATAACCACCGAATGGCGTACCTAAGTTACTCCAAATTCCGTAAACACTTTGAGGAACGTCACCGTTTCTCAATGCGTTACCTTGTTGGATTTGAAATAAGTTCTCAAAGTTATCTTCTGGGTTACCAGCGTAGATATCAAAATATTGACTAGTAATTGCTGCGAATGCCTCGTTATTCGCAGATGGTGTAAATACAACTAATGTGTCGTTGAAACCATTGTGAATCAAACTGTCATTATCTTGGTTGAATTCATAAGTGGTTTCTCTGTAGATATCAAATTTACCAACATGTCCGTAGTTAAAGATACGATCTTCATGCGTTTCATCCCAAACCTTAAAGTTTGTTTGAGAGTAATCAACCATTAATGAATAGAATGCTGATTTAATTTTAGAGGTAGAACCTTCTTGATTGTTGTTGAATCGCTGCGTAAAACGTCCATAGACCCTCCAGTCATAAGAATTAGTAACCCCAAAGTTTTCGAAGTTAAACAACGAACCAGCATAGTTATAGTTTCTGTTGTTGCTGTAGGCTAAGTTACCTCCAAAAGTTAAGTTGATCGATGGACCTGCGTTTACATCGATTTTCCCAGCAGTAGAAAAAGATCTCGAACGAGAATTCATTCTCCATCGTGTCTGTTCAAAATCAGACAATGCTGGATCATTATTATGACGCAAGAACTCTGCGTTATAATAAACCCCTCCTCCATCTTCACCAGTTGGACGAAGTGGATTTGCCAATAATGAATCCCTTACATCTTTTTTAATTCTCCAAGAACCTCCGTTAGCCAATGGACGGCCGTCAAGCACATCTGTGTAGTTAGCTGACAAGAAGAATCCTAAAATTGGAGTATTTGTTTTTTGACCAGTTGAATCCTTTTTCATTAATAATGGTCCAGAAATCATACCTTCTGCAAGGTTGTACCCATATTTGTCTAAACCGAAAACACGCCCATCATAACCGTTCGGATCAGCCCCATTTACGTAGAAACCAGAAGTTACACCTTCAAACGACCCAAAGTATCTTGCCGAAGGACCTCTTGTTGTAATTGAGATAATACCACCGGTTAAGTCACCATAGTTCGCTGGCACACCCCCTGTAATAACGGCAACCTCTTGGATTGCTGACTTAGGCAAGTTAGTTGAACCACGAACTTTAATACCGTCTATATAATAATAACTATCCTCAGAACGTGTTCCACGAATACTTAATCCGCCAGAACCTTCTTGACTATAAACACCACCAACAGTGGATGCAATCGCCGTTGCCGAACGGCTAGGCATCTTTGAGATATCCTCACGCGTTACAGTTGCGCCTGAAGCACCACCATCTTTATCAATTAGAGGAACTGTATAAGTCGTTACTTCTACCACATCTAACATCTCATCAGATGCAGAAAGTTCAAGAGGTAAAACTGTCAGTCGATCTGAATTGACGATTACACCTTCTTGGCGAATACTGGTATAACCCACAAATCGAACTTCAATATCGTATTCACCAGGAGCCAATGAACTAATTAGATACTTCCCATCAAAGTCAGTGGTTGCAATACCTTTTTGTTGACCATTCTGAAAAGCTACCACCTTCACAAAAGGCAACGCTTCACCAGTCTCTTTGTCTTTAACTGACCCTTTCACGGAACCTGTACCGGTCTGGGCAAACCCGAAACTCCCTGAAAGTAAGAGGAATGAGAATAAAAAGAATAGTTTTTTAAGCATAAGTAAGCGTGTTTGTTAAAAAATCCTAAAGACAATAGCCCGTAAATATAGGTAATTTATAGATCAACGAGCAAGAAATAAACAACAAAAATTCACGGGAACAAACCCACTTACAAATTTACACAGATGGAAAGGCTTATAAAATGGTTCAGAAGACCATTTCAGACAATTTTATACGAGTCTATTATTCTTCATCGGCTTACCCTTTTGACGACGTCTTGCGTTCTTTGCTGCGCGCTTCATTCTTTTGCGGGTTTCCTTGTCTTGATTGCGCCAATGTCTTTTTCTCGTACGTTTTTGACGTTTGTACGTACTTTTTACACGCTTTGTTTTTTTCTTACCACTACCATTTTTTACACTTTTTGCCCCTTTGTTTTGAGAGAATGTTTCTTGAGGCCATGCAAAAGCTAGTGCAATAATTATTAGTACTTTCGTTATTATATTAAAGCGTTTAATGTTCATGAGTCAAATATATAGAAGATACATTTACTTTTCACAACTTTTTTTCGTTTTCTTCTTTTTGTCGTGTAAGGAAGAGCAATACCCTATTCCAAACGTTCCGGTGAACCAAAATATAAACTTGGATCTACCCCAATACACACCTTTAAACTCACCAGGAGGCTATGTGTATGTGAATGGAGGCAGCAGAGGAATTGTTGTCTATCGAAACTTCGATGAGTTTATTGCTCTGGACCGCCACTCTACGTATGAATCACACAAGGAGTGTGCCATTGTTGAAGTAAACCCGGACAATAGCTTTGAACTAATAGACACTTGTTCAGGCTCTACTTTTAGCATTATAAGCGGTGTGGTTATGAGCGGACCAGCTCAGTATGGCCTTAGAAGATATAATACATACTGGGATGGAGCTTACACAGTAAACATATTCAACTAATCAAAAAATTATATGATCAAATAAAAAAGGTCGCCTCAAGTGGGGCGACCTTTTTCCATTCAATATGATATTGATTAATAACGATAGTGTTCTGGTTTATATGGACCTTCGACTTTTACACCGATATAATCAGCTTGATCCTGTGATAATTCATCCAACTCAACACCAATTTTAGCTAAGTGCAACTTTGCAACTTTTTCATCTAAATGTTTTGGTAGCATGTACACTTCATTTTCGTACTTATCAGAATTGTTCCAAAGCTCTAATTGAGCCAACGTTTGGTTTGTGAATGAATTTGACATTACGAAAGAAGGATGACCAGTTGCACAACCTAAGTTAACGAGTCTACCTTCTGCCAATAAAATAATGTCATTACCATTAACATTGTATAGATCTACTTGAGGTTTGATTTCTTCTTTGGTGTCACCAAAGTTATTATTCAACCAAGCAACATTAATTTCATTATCAAAATGTCCAATATTACAAACAATTGTCTTATCCTTCATTTTTTCGAAATGCTTACCAACAATGATATCTTTGTTTCCTGTAGTTGTTACAACGATGTCTGCTTCTTCAACCGCATCGATCATCTTCTTAACTTCGAAACCATCCATAGCAGCCTGAAGTGCGCAGATCGGATCAATTTCTGTCACAATTACACGCGCACCAGCACCTCTCAAAGAAGCTGCAGAACCTTTCCCTACGTCACCGTATCCACCAACAACAGCAACTTTTCCAGCCATCATTGTATCAGTTGCGCGACGAATCGCATCAACCAATGATTCTTTACAACCGTATTTATTATCAAATTTTGACTTCGTTACAGAGTCGTTAACATTGATAGCAGGCATTACTAATGTACCATTCTTCATTCTTTCGTAAAGACGGTGAACACCCGTTGTCGTTTCTTCTGACAATCCTTTAATGTCTTTTGTTAACTCTGGATAACGATCAAATACCATATTGGTTAGATCTCCACCGTCATCTAAAATCATGTTAAGCGGCTTACCTCCCTCAAAAGCATGCAATGTTTGCTCAATGCACCAATCGAACTCCTCTTCATTCATTCCTTTCCATGCAAAAACTGGAATGCCAGCCGCTGCAATAGCAGCCGCTGCTTGATCTTGCGTAGAGAAAATATTACACGAAGACCATGTCACTTCTGCTCCTAACTCAACCAAGGTTTCAATCAATACTGCTGTTTGGATAGTCATATGCAAACAACCTGCAATTCGAGCACCTTTTAGCGGCTTAGAAGCACCATACTCTTCTCTTAACGACATTAAGCCAGGCATCTCCGCCTCCGCTAATCTAATCTCTCTTCTTCCCCAATCAGCAAGGCTAATATCTTTAACTTTGTACTTCACTTGTTCTTGTGTATCACTCATTATTTTCTTTTTTTTCTTTAAATGATTGCACAAAAGTACAAAACAAGTTTCTAATTTGCACATTTTAAAGCATTAGCCTTGCAATTTGAAATTATAGACATATTCGCTCGAGGGGACAACCAGATCAAAACACTAACCTATTCTTACGCAGACATTGCGAGTCTTAACCCTAAATTATTGAATGATAGCGATCGTAATCGGTTTCATGAACTGGGATGCGAAAAGCGTAAAGCTGAATTTTTCTTCACGCGTATTTTATGGCAGCATTTTGATGCATACCAAGAAATAGAATATAATGAAAATGGGAAACCCCAAATTAAAAATGGATTTTTAAGCATCTCTCACTCCAAAAATGTAGTAGCCATTAGTTTCGGAAGACGTAAATACGTCGGAGTTGATGTGGAACACTACAACCCGAAAATCAGGCGCATACTGCAAAAATTCTCTTCAAAAAAAGAGCAAAAACAGCTTGAAATTATAGACGACCAAGTAATTACAACTATTTGGAGCATCAAAGAAGCTGTTTACAAAATGATCGGAACTCCAGGTTTAAGTTTTAAAAATGAAATGGATGTTCTTCAAATAGGGAAAAAAAACATCATTAATGTATTAATTCCGAACAAAGGCTGGACTCCTTTTGAGTTTCAAAGATTAATCTATGATGATTACTTACTGACATACTGCGAAATAGACAGTCATCTTTAAGTGTATTTTTCATATTTTTTTTATATTTTTGTTAGACTGATGTCTTACGGCTTGAGTCAACTTTATGTTTACTCATAACGTTATAGAAATCAAGCAACTTACTCTATGTATCTACCAAAGAACCACACGCTTACTCTACTATTGCTAGGCGGTATATTTATACTGACTAGTGGTTTTACCAGAACATGGTATCAAAAAGCAAATCATGGTGGCGACGCACGCCATCGTGTTGTTAGTTTTGCCATCGGTAATAAAGGATATATTGGTGGAGGCCATGTCAATTCTGGAATAGAAATTACATACAGAGATTTTTGGGAGTACGATCCAGCAACTAACAGTTGGACACAAATAGCAGATTTTGCAGGCGGTTTACGCTACCATTCCAGCGCTTTTGTTATTGATGACGCGGCTTATGTTGGCTGCGGAGAGAATTCTTCTGACGATTACACAAACGATTTCTGGAAATATGTCCCTGAAGTAAACACATGGTTCGCTGTGGCTGACATGCCTGGTGAACCGAGAAGAGGAGCAGTAGCGTTTTCAATAAACGGATTGGGGTATTACGGGACTGGTCAATCGCACTTGGGTTATCATACGGATTTTTTTGAATACGACCCAGATAGCGACACTTGGTCTCCAATTGCAGATTTCCCTGGCGAACCTCGAAACGCCGCCGTTAGTTTCACATACGAAAGCAAAGCCTATGTTGGAACTGGACACAAAGTAGGAGAAGCACTAAACGATTTCTACGTTTATGACCCCGCTTTGAATGAGTGGGATACACTGGCAAGTGTTGGAGGATCAATCCGTCAAGACGCGATGGGATTCTGTATCGACGGGAAAGGATATATCGGTCTAGGAAACGACAACATTGGTACAGATTTCAGAGATATTTGGGAATACGATTTTGAGAATGACATTTGGACACAGGTTGAAGATTTTACCGGCCAGAAAAGACGCTATGCGGTTACTTTTGTTATTGAGAATAATGCTTATCTGTGTAGCGGAACAGACGGTACAAACATGAAAGATTTATGGGTTTGGGCTCCGACCGTTTCACTCGAAGAAGAAGTTTTAAACAACCTTGAATTCTCTGCATACCCGAATCCTTCGAATGATTGGATGGCAATTAAAATGACAGGTAATCTGGACCTTTCTGCTCTCAATTTATCATTGAGTATATTGAGCATTGATGGACAGTTGGTATATCAACGTCCAATTACAGATTCGAAATTAATCATTGACAAGAACGAGATTGGAACTGGTGTATATTTTGCACAAGTTGCTTCAGTGAATGGCGTTGTTCATCAAACAAAAATTGTTTTTCATTAATTGATGAATCGTTATTACGACATATTGAAAAACGGGAAGCGTAAACTTGCGATTCTCATTGATCCTGAAAAAACAAAGGATCAATCTGCAATCAAAGCGTTAGCTGAAAAGATAAACATTTTAAAGCCTTCTTTTTTGTTCGTAGGCGGAAGTACTGTAACAAGAAATGACCTAGATGTTTGTATTCGTAACCTAAAAAACGAATCTGAAATACCTATCATCCTTTTTCCTGGTTCTCACCAGCAAATATCGAATGATGCAGACGGTATTTTATTTTTATCCCTCATCTCCGGAAGAAATCCTGATTATTTAATTGGTCACCAAGTAGAATCGGCACACTTATTAAGAGAAATGGATTTGGAAATCATTCCAACCGGTTATATTTTGATTGATGGCGGAAAGCCCACTACAGTCACTTACATCAGCCAGACCTCCCCAATTCCGGCTGATCAATTTCAAATCGCTACACATACTGCCATTGCGGGCGAAATGATGGGATTAAAAGCTATATTTTTAGACGCTGGAAGTGGTGCAAAGACCCCTGTTACATCCGAGATGATCTCATCCGTCTGTCGCAGTATCGATGTGCCCTTAATTGTTGGTGGCGGCATAAAAAACATAGAAGACATTGATCAGGCCTTTGATGCGGGGGCTGATCTTGTGGTCATTGGTAATCAAGTAGAAAATGAAATTGACTTTTTACTTGATATCAAAAATCACTTAGAAGAGTATCAAACTGTTTGAAAAAAAGAAAAAACTGACCATGAAAAAAATGATTTTTGCGCTTTTGGGGTTAATCTCCATCTCTCAGGCCAAAGCTCAATATCTTGATGTACCGATCGCCAGTATGGAGTCGGGAATCTATACTGAGGATATTACCTTAGAATTGGATCACGTATTGGACGGGGTGTCGATATTTTACACCTTGAATGGAGAAGAACCTACTGTTGCTGACAATCTGTATACAGGCCCAATTTCGTTATCTACTATCAGTGGTGTCTCCGATGTTTATTCAGTCATCCCAACAAATCCCTCGCTAACCTACCCTTACGGCACATACAGCGCTGGAAGAGCAGCAAGTAGGGGCTGGGTGCCGCCATATGCAGATGGTTTCAAGATTAATATAGTTAGATTCAAAGCTTTTAAACCTGGTTACGCACCAAGTGAAACTGTCACGCAAACCTATTTTATTGATCCAATGGGTGCTGAAAAATACTCGATGCCAATTGTTTCGATAGTAATGGATTACCAGGACATCTTTTCAGATGAGGAGGGTATCTACGTATACGGAAATCATCCAGACGGAAACTACGAGCAAAAAGGTAGTGACTGGGAAAGAATAATGAGTTTTGAGTTTTTTGATCAAAACGGCGAATTAGCAGTCAGTCAAAATTGCCGTACAAGGATTCATGGTGGTGGTAGTAGACACGCTCCTAAAAAAACGTTTAGGATTTATGCTGAAACGGGTGATATTGAAAACTTCAAATTTCCATTTTTCGAAGATACTGAGCAGAAGAAGTTTAAACGAATTTTACTGAAAGCAGGAGGGCATCGACCAGATTGTTTTCCAAGAGATGATTTAGGTAATATGATTACAAAAGGTATTAATGTTGAACAACAGCATTTCCGCCATGTAATAGTGTTTATCAATGGAGAATATTGGGGTATCCACTCGATTAAAGAAAGATTGGATGATTATTTTATTCAGAACCTCTATGGTATAGACGACGATCAAATCACACTGCTTGACCAGGAATATGATATTCAAGGAAATGGACAACCTGCCGACAGTGCCAAAATGAAGAACCTAGAATTATTCGTGGACGTGAATGACATGAATGATCCATACAACTACGATTATGTAATGGAACGCATGGATGTTGACAACTACATTGATTACATGTGTGCTGAAATTTTCTTGAGTAATGAAGACTGGGTTTATTCCAATGTCAATATATGGAGAAGAACGGGAGAATTTAACCCCACTCTACCTGCTGGTCATAATGGAAAATTTAGATGGGCTCTTTACGACTTGGATGGTGCGTTTGGAGGAGCTTGCAATGCTGCGTACTATACAGTAAACACCTTAGCTGCAGCAACTATAGAATCAGGAGAGTTCTCATCCTACTCGCGTTTCTTTAGAGGTATACTAGGAAGTGATGAATTTAAAGCAAAGTTTATCAACCGAATGAGTGACTTAACCAATTCATGGTTCAAATCTTCTGTTGTCCATCAAAAAATTGATTCAATATATAACATGCTCACGCCTGAGGTATATGAGAATGCCGTGCGTTGGCGCTACCCTTCCTTTGCTGCAAGCATTGAAGAACGTCATGATGAAGTACCAGGGATCGAACGTTGGGATGAATTATTTGAGTTGCTTCATATATTTGCTTCCCGTCGTCAGCGAAAAGTTCGTGAGCACATCATGGAGAAATGGGGTTATGCTGACACAAACAAATTAACGGTGGACGTCAATGACGTTAGCATGGGTCGCGTACAAGTTAACTCTATTCTAATCAATAAAAACTTACCCGGTGTATCAGCGGAGTTGTACCCATGGGTTGGAGATTATATCGACGGTGTACAATTGCCTTTGATTGCTGTTCCTCTACCTGGATATCGTTTTGTTGAATGGGTTGAAACTGGTGAAACCACCGATACCATATACTGGGATCCACTTGGAGATGCTACATTCACTGCCGTTTTCGAGGAGGATCCTGACTTTCAATCTATTTTGATCAACGAAGTTATGCTATCCAACTCTGATTTTATGGAAGATAATTTTGGTCAGAATGATGATTGGCTTGAATTGTATAACCCGAATGACTATTCAGTTAATATCTCTGGTTGCGAACTTAGGAGGGACGGTAGAATTTGGACCATTCTGAATGGTTTTGTAATGCCTCCGGATGGTTATCTCTTATTCTGGCATGACAATGAAACTTATCAAGGCAAAAATCACGTTAGCTTTAAACTGACCAATGCCGTTGACACTGTATTCTTAATGACACCTTCTGGAGAAGAGATGGATTATGTTCGTTATCCGATTACACCGACAGACTTGTCTTATGGTCGTTATCCAAATGGAAGCGAGACATTCTCACAATTTACACACCCTACACCTGTTGCTAATAATGATCTAGCAAGTCAAGAAGAAGACCTTCTTATTCTTACACCATTGAAAGCCTATCCAAACCCTTCATCTGACATGGTCTTCTTAAATAAGAACGCTACTTTCAAATTGTTTAATATGCAAGGACAATTAGTGCTAACGGCAAAGAATGTGAATGAATTTGAAGTTGGACGGTTAGATGCTGGTATTTATTTGCTTCAAGCAGATAATCAAGAAACACTGAGAATTGTAGTGCGATAGTCATTTAATACATCGAAAATAATTTATGAGGCTCCCTAAACAACTATCATCTTTCTTTTTGCTGTTGATAACCACTTCATCGTATGGTCAAATTTACACGGAAGTAAAAAAAGCAGTTGCCGCAGACCGTGCGGATGGTGATCGTTTAGGTTGGTCTGTTGACATTTCAGGTGACTATGCAATAGTTGGTGCTTACGGTGATGATTTTGGTCCATTTGATCCAAACATGGGCTCTGCTTACATATTCGAAAAAACTGGAGTTGCTGACTGGATGTTTGTTCAAAAAATTACGAATTCCGATCAAGATGACTATGACCGTTTTGGATGGTCTGTAGCGATCGACGGAGAATACGCAATAATTGGCGCTTATGGTGAAGATCATGATGCGATGGATGGCGCGACATTAGCAAAAGCCGGGTCTGCATACATATTCCACAGAAGCGGTGATGGTGTTTGGTCTGAAATGCAAAAGCTAGTTCCGGATGACCGCGCTGAAGACGATGAGTTTGGATGGGCATTAGATATTTCTGGTACAACTGCAATAATTGGAGCACATTTCGAAGACCATGATGCGGGAGGTAGCAATTTCCTATTTAACGCCGGTTCAGTTTATGTTTTTGATTTATCGGGAGGGGTATGGACTCAATCACAAAAAATTGTTGCATCAGATCGTGCTGAGGACATCGTCGATGCGAGTGACCCCGATCTAGCGGATCAATTCGGTCATAGCGTTGCGATTGACGGAGATTATATAATTGTTGGCGCCTTTGGACAAGATTTAAATGCAGGAGGAGGTTCCCCGCTGAGCGAAGCTGGTGCGGCTTATATTTTTGAACGATCAGGTGGTGTATGGACAGAAGTTGAAAAAGTTGTAAGTAGCGATCGTGAGACAGGAGATCAATTTGGGTATTCAGTTGCCATTTCAGATAATTTTGCCGTTGTTGGCGCAAATGAAGAGGATGAAAACGAAGGAGGTACAGGAACGCTTTCTAACTCAGGATCCGCGTATTTCTTTGAGCGCGATCTTGGTGTTTGGACCGAAAATCAAAAAATTGTTGCAAGCGACAGGGGCACCGGCGATCGTTTTGGAGTCGATGTAAATATGGAAGGTAATGACTTGGTCATTGGCGCTGCTCGTTGCAATTCTGACGAAGACGACGAAGCTTCTTTACCTGATGCAGGGGCTGGCTACGCTTTTGAGTATGATGTCATGACCGGTGAATGGATACAGATTAATAAAATGGATGCATCTGATAGACAAGCAGATGATCAGTTGGGAATCAGTGTTGGCATCTCGGAAAGCACAATCATTATTGGGGCATTCCAGCAAGATTTTGATGAAGATGGTCTAGGAGAAATTCCTGATGGCGGAGCCGCCTATTTTTACAGCATCTTAGATTGTGAGCCAAGTTTCAGCAGTCAAAGTTTTACACTTTGTGCCGGAGAAGAGGTTATAGTTGGTCCATACGTGCACAACGAAACTGGAGTCTATGTTGATGTTATTCCATCTGCGTTAGGTTGTGACAGCACGGTAACAACAGATTTAACTATAATTCTGGCTCCTACCTCAACACAAGAAGTTGAAATCTGCTTTGGTTATTCATACGATATTGGCGGAAGTTCACATACAGAGTCAGGTGTTTATACAGATACGATAACGGATGAAACTGGATGTGACAGTCTCGTCACAACTATATTGACTGTTAGTCCTGAAAATGCGGTTGAGCAAGACATAACCATTTGTTGGAGCGAATCCTTCACAATTGGTGCATCAACTTATACGGAACCTGGTGTTTACACAGATATATTAACTTCTTGGGCCTTGTGCGATTGCACTATTACAACAAACCTTTCTGTTCAATTACCCATTGACAATTCGATTAGTCAAGACATGAACATCCTGTCTGCAGGCTCTGATGATGCGGAATACCAATGGATGAAGTGTAACCCTTATGAGTTGATTATAGGCGCAGGTGCTAACGAACAAACATATATTGCTCCAACAACTGGGGAATATGCAGTTATTGTAACTGAAGGTGTATGCACGGACACTTCATCCTGTGTTTATGTTGATGCATTAAATATTGTGAGCAAATATATAAATGATTTGCAAGTCTATCCAAATCCAGCCCAACAAGGAGAGGTTATAAACTTGACTTTTAACGCTAATGTTTATGCTGTATTATTTGACCTGAGTGGTAAAGAAATACAACAATTAAATAGAATCAGTTCTCCGTATTACCTAAAGACAGGAATACTTCCAAGAGGAGTTTATATCCTCCAAATATCAAGTCCAGAAGGCATCGAGAATAAGCGGATTGTCATTCAGTAAATTCCGTTTGGTTAAATAATTATTAATTTTTTATTGTATTAGGTCTTTAGTCGTAACTAAAATTCTGTGAAACGATAATTTATAGCGGTTAAACGGTTGATTCGTTGAGTGTTCTTACTTATATTTGCAGTCAACCAAGATTTCGACAAGATGCCCCCTACAATTTACAGGCATATTGACGAAGTCTAAAACTTAACTAAGAATGAAAACGCTACTAACTCTAGTGCTTGGATTTGCTGTTCTAGCTGGATATAGCCAAACATTTACCGAAGTATTTAAAGCTGTTGCGGATGACCGAATGGATGAAGATCGACTTGGTTATTCAGTGGACATCAATGGTAATTATGCCATTATTGGTGCCTATGGGGATGATTTTGGCGAATTCGATCCAAATATGGGTTCGGCATACATATTCGAAAAAACGGGAATTGATGATTGGACGCTCGTGCAAAAGATTAGCAGTTCTGATCAGGATGATTACGACCGATTCGGATATGCCGTTGCGATTCATGGTGATTTGGCTATTGTTGGGGCTTATGGTGAGGATCATGATGTTGATGACGGTGCTCCGCTTCCTAAAGCAGGATCTGCCTATGTTTTTCAGCGCGGCGAAGATGGTGTATGGACAGAAATGCAAAAGCTTGTCGCATCAGACCGTCAAGAAGATGACGAATTTGGCTGGTCTGTTGACATCTATGACAGCACGATTGTTGTAGGCGCTCATCACGAAGATCACAATGCCGTTGGTGGGGGCTATGAATATAATGCGGGATCTTCATACATCTATGACCTTGGTGAAGATGGGATATGGACACAGACTCAAAAAATAGTCGGTTCGCACCGTACCGATGATCACGTTTATCCGGAAGGTAGACCCGACCCTACTGACGAGGACCTATCAGACTTATTTGGAAACTGTGTTGCCATTTGGGGAGACTACATTGTAGTTGGTGCTCACAACCATGATTATGGTTTGGGCGGAATCGGTACAGGATACGCTTGGAATAGAGGAAAAGCATACGTTTTTGAACGTTCTGGTGGATCTTGGTCGGAAATGCAAATCTTGCTTCCTACTATTCATAAGGCATGGGATCGATTTGGATATGCTGTTGATATTGACTCAAACCTTATTGTTGTAGGTGTATATGCGGAGGATGAAAGCGAATTCGAAGGAGAGCCATTGATGAATGCAGGAGGAGCTTATATTTTCGAGAACATTTCTGGTACATGGACGGTAACACAAAAGTTAGATGCCAGCGATCGTACTGCAGGGGATCATTTTGGTAGAGATGTTGCTATCGATGGTAATTACTTAGTGATAGGTGCGGAGCAAGAGGATTTGAATGAGTTTGGTGATCCCGAAGTAGACTCGTTATCAAACTCAGGAGCTGCTTATGTTTTTGAAGTTGACGGTGGAGGTGAATGGACAGAAATTCAAAAACTTGTTCAAAGCGACAGAGATAACCTTGATTTATTTGGAGAATCAGTCGCTATATCAGAACACACGATTTTTGTTGGTGCATGGCAACAAGATTTTGATGAAGAGGGAGGTGCATATTCCGAAGACGCTGGGGCAGGATATTTCTTCAGCACTGAGGTTTGTACGGTGTCATTTGTCGAGCAAGATGTAAATATATGCTTTGGTGAAACACTGTTGGTAGGTGATATTTCCCATGATGAAACAGGAACCTTTATAGACACTATCCCTTCAATCGATGCTTGCGATAGTATTGTTACAACCAACTTAATTGTAGAAGATTTGATTACAAACTCACAAGAGGTTTCTATTTGCTTTGGTGAAACTTACGTAATTGGGGACTCTGAATATGACGTTGCGGGGGATTATATTGACACCTTGACAACAGATTTAGGTTGTGATAGTGTTGTCTTTACAGCATTGGATATAAGAGAGGAACTGTTTACTGAACAAGATTTAACCATTTGTGCGGGTGAATCAGTAATCGTAGGAGAATCAGTCTACTCTGAGACTGGCGAATACGAAGATATTATCGAAGGCACAGGTGGTTGTGACAGCACCGTTGTTACATTCTTAGAAGTTTTGCCTGAAATAGACGTTAGCATTGAATTTGATGATATTATTACCATGACTGGAGGAGACCCTGCAGTTGAAACAACTACTTTCCAATGGGTAACATGTCCTGATTACACACCAATTGACGGTGCCACGGATCAAACATTCACAGCAACAGAAAACGGCGAATATGCAGTAATCATTACAGACGCTGATTGTGCAGACACTTCTGACTGTGTTGTGATCTCCAACGTCGGTATTGGATCGAATGAATCTGAGGTCTTCCGTGTGTTCCCGAATCCTAATAATGGAATTTTCACCATTGAGCTTTCAGGAAATGACAACATGGCATTAACCGTGATTAATCCACTAGGTCAAGTTGTTAGAAAAGCAACGTTAAACAAACAAATAAATGTGATCAATTTAAATGATATGATGCCTGGAACTTACGTTCTGATGCTTCACGGCTCAGACGATCATTACGTTTCGCATATTATCATTCAGTAATACAAAATTGTGGATCTTAATGTGATCCAAAAAAAGAGCTTCTAATTATTGATTGGAAGCTCTTTTTATTTTAATTAGATTATTCCTCCCCGTCATTTCCTATTTCAAAGTCATCTAACAGGTCTGAATCGTCTCCCGAAATCATGTCCTTATGTGCATAAAAAATAGCAGCAATATAAAGAGGAATCGATAAAGCCGATACATAGCGAAATTGGTAGTCCATTCTGAATAAAGCCGGAAGAATAATGCCTGCCATAAAGAAAATAATGGCTGATGTCTGCAATATTCGAGCTAATTGCACCCCTTTGACCGGATTTATGACTCCCCCTTTACGCTTGGCATAGACAGCAAGTAAATTTGATACGATAAGAAAGCCTATCAATAATATCCAAAATCTACCGCTATCCGAAAAGCCAGGGTCAATGAATCTCAATTCGCGAACAACAAAGTAAATAACAAACAATAAATGCAGCAGATTAATCAATAAATAGATTTGGTTGGAAACTTTAGTATTTACGGTCCTTTTACTCATCTCATTTCAGTACGTGTTCCTCATTGTATCGTCTCAATAAACGTAAAATATTTTTCCCAAATAGCGCCCAGCATAGCATACCCATCAAAACCTAACGCTTCGCATTGATGAATACGGTCATTATTAATGCCTCCGAGTGCTATCACTTTTTTATTTGTTTCGGCCAAGAAAAATTTTAAAATTTCAGGATCATTGATAGCATTCGTTCTGCCTTTTGTTTTTAAGGGCTGTTCGAATATGGGAAACAGGATTACATAGTCTGTTTGAAATGGTATGTGATTGATCTCATTATAGGTATCACCTATAAAAGAGACTAAATCAGGTTGTATACCATTTACCTCTACTTT